>NZ_JAWDIW010000002.1:0-567795 GCF_032464805.1 Rhizobium sp. 10PS4
TCGGGCACCTTCTCCCCGAGGGGAGAAGAGGGAGCAAGCCTTACCGTCTCACCAATAATGCGACACCAGCGGGGCCTGAAGGACGGGTCGAGGTTGGTGCCGATGATCGATTTTCCACCCTCCCGCTTTCGTTCGGCTGGCGCACCACCGTTGAAAAGTACGTCGATAAAATATGTCAAATCGCCGTGGCGATCTCCATGGCGAGCTGGCCGAGGGTTGCTTCGGCGGAGGGGCCGGCAAGCACATAGGAGGTGCCGGCATTGTGCCAGGTCACGAGGCCGATCTCGTCCTTGATCGTTTCCTTGAAGTCGTCGGTCTCCGGCGGCTGTGCGTCCTTGCGGAAGCAAATGGAGATGATGTCGCCATCGGAATTAGAATAGACGAGCTGTCCGACAGGGCGGCTATCGCCAAGGATGACGCGTGCGCCCTGGAAGGTCCAGGCTTCGGCGCTCAGATCCGGCACGCGGAAGGGCACGCCGATCGCCGTCGTCAGCCAGCTGGAGATTTCCTCGGCCTGCGAGGCGGGCACTTCGACGAGATGACGGGGCTGGCGGATTAGCAGGCGTTGAAAGGCGGTGACGTCGCCCAGCCAGTCGCTGGTATTGGCCGGTGCCGCATTGGTGGTAGCCGTGCTGGCAATCTCGTCGGCATCCGGCGCGGTGCCGACGAAATAGCCGATACCGCAACCGACGACAAAGAGGATGAGCGCGGCGGCCAGTGCCTGCGGGCCGCTCGGCGCCAGTTTCACTTGCGGGCGCGTGGCGCGCTGGGCGATCGGCGTTTTCGGCGGCTGCGTGCTCTTGATCGAGCGGACGAGGGCGAGCGGTACAGGCTCCTTCAGGATATCGTCGAGGCGGCGGCGGCCGAAATCAGCCCCGTGACGCAGCTTCTCATGCAGTCGGCGTGCATTCTCGTCGCTTGCCAGACGCTGCTCCAGTTCTTGCCGCTGTTCGGGCGAGACTTCGCCGTCGAGAAGAGCGGTGAGCTGGGCTTCGAGCGGCAATTTCCTAAGATCGAGCAAATTCAAAACCTGTGGATCGGGTGGGTGCCGGCAAGCCCGGCGAAATGCAGCCTCGCGGTCGCGAGCTGCGAGACGACGTTTGCCACCGGAATGCCCATGATGTCGGCTGCCTGCTGGTAGCTGTGGCCTTCGACGTCGACCAGCAGGAACATGCTGGAAACGCCATCCGGCATATCGGAAATCATGTGATGGATGGTGTCGGGATCGACCGCGGCCGAGCGATCGCGCGCGGCCTCGCGAATATCGGTGACGTTGCCGCGGACGGAAGCCTTCGGCTTGCGCTTGCGGTTGTCGTCGGTCCATTGCTGGCGGGCAAGCGTGTAGATCCAGCTTTCCAGCCGGCCTTCGCCGCTCCATTGATGACCTTTGGAGACGGCGCGCTGACAGACGGCCTGAACGAGTTCATCGGCCACGGCAACCTCGCCCGCGAGCGTGATCGCGAAGCGGCGAAGGCGGGGCAGGAGGCCGACGAGATCACGCCGGAGATCGATGGTCGTTGCGGGCTGACGCATTGTCTATCCAAGAAGCATTCACAATGGTTTCGCGGACGAAGGGTTCGCCGTCGGGCGCGAAACCGACTTTATCGACGCCGTCGATGCATGCGCTTTATGAAACAAGTCTCCTGCACTTCGCAAGCATCCGGTCATCTTCATCCCTCTTTCCCAAGGGATTTTCGTATTGTGGCCTGCAAAGCTTGCGTCAATATGTCTTGTAGCCGTTCAAGCTTTGCAGCAGGGAGCGATAGGCCCAGGTGCCTTCGCCGCCGCGATCACGGATTTCGACAAGCTGGACGCGAGCACCCTGGATGTCTCCCTGTTCCACCAGCGCCATGCCCATATAGGAGCGGGCGAGGATATAATTCTCATCCGCCTGCAGCGCCTTGCGGTAGTAGGACATGCCGAGTTCCATGCGGCCGGCCTTGCGGTTGGCGTAGCCGAGATAGTTCAGGACGCGCGGGTCGTTCTGGTTGCGAGCGAGATTGAGCACGGTGATGGCGTTGTCATACTGGCCGGCATAGGCAAACTCGCGGGCGAACTGATAGAGATCGTGGTCGTTGAAGCTGCTCTTCTTCGGGGTGACACATTCCTTCTTGGCCTTGTCCCAGACCTTGCCGCCGGTGCAGGTCTTGGTCGTCTGGGTCTTCGGCGGCGGATTGGTGTCATCGTTGCTGTCGCCGGCCGCGAAAGCGGCCGCGGCGATGCCGAAGGCAAAGCCGGCGGCGAGCGAAAGTCTGGACAGGTGGCGGAAAGAAAAAGTCATCGGCGCGCTCCGTTCTCAGGCAATGCAGTTGCTCGGATTGTACGCTTACCACTAAAAATACCAAGAGGGTAAGCAACCTCTGCGGCAAATGTTGCGGCGGCGGCAGGACGTCCTCGCAGATCGATTCAAGTGCTGCACAAAAAGAGTCCGGAACTGGAGCTAAGACGCGAAAATATCGGCGCTTTCCGGCATCACCGCGTCGCCAGCCCTGTTGAGGCTGAAGCGCTCGCCGCTGAGCTCCCAGGCACCGGGAGAGCCATCGATGGAGAAGAGGTTGTAGGCTGCGGGCGGCTTGATGCTGCCCGGTCCCTGCGAGGCAGAGGCGATACCGACAACTGGCACCGGCTGCATCTGGCCGCGCAGCCAATTTAGCGTGTTCAGGTGCGTATGTCCGTGCAGCACGAGTTCGGCGCCGCCCGTCGAAATCACGGCGGCGAAGCGGCGGATGCCGATCATCCGTTTATAGAAGGCCGTGGCGCCGCGGATCGGCGGGTGATGGATCATGACGACGCGGAAGAGGCCGGCTTCGCCAGCCGCACGCAGTATGTTGACAGTATCGCGGGCCTGTCGCGCGCCGAAAAAGCCAGAGGCGGCGAAGGGAGGGGTGGCGACTGCCGTCGAACAGCCGACAATCGCGACTTTGCCGCGAACGCGCAGATAAGGAAAGATATGGCGGTCGTCCTGCCATTGCGGTGGAGCGAGATCGCCGCGGACATAATCGTACCAGGCGCGCATCGACTTCTCGTAGGAGCCGGGTACATAGGCATCGTGATTGCCGGGAACGACCGACGTGTCTGCAGGATCGCCGAGCGCGCGCAGCCAGGCGGCGGCCGAGCGGATCTCGATGCCGCTCGCCAGATTGACGAGGTCCCCGGTGACGGCCAGGTGATCGGCCTGATGGGCGCGGATGTCGTCGAGCAGCAGATCCAGCGTGCTGCCGAAAAGGTGCTTGCGTCGATTTCGATGCCAGTTCACAAAGCCTGTTATGCGTTTTGAAAACAGCTCTTGAATGGAAAGACTGGGCAACGGCCCGAGGTGGACGTCGGAAATATGCGCGAGCTTGAACATTCTACGAGACATAGACCAGCTTATTGACAAATCAAACACATCCGGCGCGATGAAGAGCCGAAACGGAACGATGGTGGATAAAGAGAAGCGGCCCCCTCACATCAGGCTGGCGTTGCGCCTCCTGCATGTCTATTTCTCCTTTGCCCGCGGCATGACCGTGGGTGTCAGGGCCGCCTGCTTCGATGCGGACGGTCGTATTTTCCTGGTGCGCCACAGCTATATCGGCGGCTGGCATATGCCCGGCGGCGGACTGGAGCGCAACGAGACGGCCGAAGAAGCGCTGGTCAAGGAGCTGCGCGAGGAGGGCAACCTCAGGATCATCGGCAAACCGGAGTTGGTTCAGGTCTATTTCAACACCACGACCACAAAGCGTGACCATGTCGTGTTCTACCGGGCGACAGTCGAGCAGACCGCGCCGCGGCCGCCGGACTGGGAGATCTCCGACAGCGGCTTCTTCTCCCTCGACAGCCTGCCCGAGGGCACGACCGATGCCACCCATCGCCGTCTTGCCGAGCTTCGGGGCGAGCAGGAGCCCGACCATCGCTGGTAAGTTCATGCCCCGGCAAGTCCGCTACATGATTCCTTAAATCGGAATCGATTTAAGGATAAAATTATTCAGCCGTTCAAATTGTTACAGCGTCCGATGCGCGTCTGAAAAGACGCGCGGCGCTGTGGCACGGCCGTGCGGACTGTCGAGATCGAGCGCCGGGCCGACGGGAACGATGCCGGTCGGATTGATCGTCTTGTGGCTACGGTAATAGTGCTGCTTGATGTGGTTGAGGTTCACCGTCTCGGCAACGCCCGCCGTCTGGTAGAGGTCGCGAAGATAGTCAGGCAGGTTGCGGTAGTCGGCGATGCGGCGGATGTTGCACTTGAAATGGCAGACATAGACGGCATCGAAGCGCACCAGCGTGGTGAACAGGCGCCAGTCGGCCTCGGTCTGACGGTTGCCGAAGAGGTAGCGGCCCTTGCCGAGGCGTTCGTCGAGTATGTCGAGTGTTTCGAACAGCGTGACGACGTTTTCGGCATAGGCTTCCTGGGTGGTGGCAAAGCCTGCCTTGTAGACGCCGTTGTTGACGGTGTCGTAGACGGTGGTGTTCAGCGCATCGATTTCGGCGCGAAGGTCCTCGGGATAGAAATCGGCTGTCGAGCCGGTCAGCCCGTCGAAGGCGCCGTTGAACATGCGAATGATCTCGCCGGATTCGTTGTTGACGATCGTGCCGGTCTTCTTGTCCCAGAGCACAGGAACGGTGACGCGGCCGGAATAGTGCGGATCAGCCTTGACATAGACCTGCCAAAGCGCGGACGCGCCGAAGAGGTGGTCGCCGGTGGCGCCGTCGCCGACCTTGAACTCCCAGCCGTTCTCGAGCATCAGTGGATCGACGACGGAAACCGAGATCAGCTCTTCGAGCTTCTTCAGCTTGCGGAAGATCAGCGTGCGGTGCGCCCAGGGGCAGGCGAGCGAGACATAGAGATGGTAACGCCCGGCCTCGGCCTTGAAGCCGCCGCTGCCGGAAGGGCCGGCCCCGCCGTCCGGTGTCACCCAGTTGCGGAACTGCGAGGGCTGCCGCTTGAAATGGCCCTTGCTCTCCTTCGTGTCGTACCAGGCGTCGTGCCAGACGCCGTCCATCAACATTCCCATGATCTTCATTCCCTTGATTGCGTGTTGGAACGGAAGATATCGCAGATGGCAGGGCTTTACAGGCGGCAAAGATTGAACAGTGCGTCACATCGTTCGGGCACCGCATAATGCAGTGTTGCAGCGTCCTTTGTAACTCTCGAAAGGATGCGCGGCGCTGTGGTCGTGCATTTTGCGTTGGACGACGGAAATTTTTCCTGCTATCGGGCTTTTCACGATTTTCGGACCCCTGCCCTGATGTTCATTTCCAGAAACCCGCGACGACGCTGATGCTCCCGAACGCCCAAGGCGTGTTCGAGACCCATCAATTTGTCCATCCGGTTTCTGTCATCATGTACAAGCACGATCTCGTCTACCTCACTGAAGACGCGTCTCATGACGCCGCCATCGAACACATCAACGAAGAAGCCTTCGGTCCCGGCCGCTTCACCCGCGCTGCCGCGCGCATCCGTGAGCAGGGGCCTCATGATCTGTCGCTTTCCTTCATCTGCACCGATAATGGTGAGACGATCGCCTCCGTGCGGATGACGCCGGTGCTGGCCGGCACGGTGAAGGGCCATCTGCTCGGTCCGCTCGCCGTCCGCCCCTCCCACAAGAACAAGGGCATCGGCCGGGAACTGGTGCGGATTGCGGTGGAGGCGGCAAGACGCAAAGGCTCGGAAGCCGTCATCCTCGTCGGCGATCCACCCTATTACGGCCCGCTCGGCTTCGAGAAGGCTGCCTATAACGCGCTGTCTTTTCCAGGCCCGGTCGATCCCGGCCGTGTACTCGTCGTTCCGATCGCCGAGGGCGTACACGCGCGGCTGAAGGGCACGATCGCCTGGCGCGAATGATCTTGCAACAGCCCGCTACAGGCTTTTCCGGAGGAAGCTGTGCGTGCGGCCTTCCGGTCACCTTGCCGTCGGTATCGCGGATGAGGACGGCGAGCGGGCGGCGATCCGAGGGCCAACATCGCTGGTGTTGAAGGCTGAGAGCGCATCGGGAATCACCGCCAATTCCTCCGGCGAGGGCGAGGCGGTGATCTCGATTTCCGGCATGAGATTAGCGCCCTTCGCGCCACCACATGGCGCCGAAGGCGAGCAGCAGGATGCCGACGCCGGCGAACCCGGCAAAGAGCGGCAGCGTGTTGATGCCCTTCAAGACCGTCTCGTTGGTCATGCGGATCATCATGCGATCGTTGTCGGAGACTCGGACCTGGCCGCGCACCGGTAGGATCGGCGGCACCGAGATCGCGCCATTAGCATTGGAGACGCGGGTGACGAGACCCTTGCTTCTGTCGGCGACCGGCTGCAGTACATCGGTCGTCGAGATCATCGCCTTGAATTCCGGTGCGTCGACAGCGCCGATATGGACAAGCGTCGACAGCCTGCCGTTGCGGATTTCGAAGAGGCCGATTTCGTCCATCCTCTTCTCGGCCTTATAGAGGCCTGGTTCGGACTGAGTGAGCGGCAGGGTTTCGGTCTTGCCGGAGGGATAACGCACGGTGGCATTGCCGGGATTGTCGCCGATCGTCTGGCGGGTGACTTCAAGGGTCCGGCCGGAGGCGCGCGCCGTCAGCGCTTCTTCCTCGAGCGCCGGCTCCTTCATCAGCCAATGGGCGATACGGCGATAGAGCGAAACGTTCGGACCGCCGCCTTCGAAGCCGCGCGCCCAGAGCCAGCCCTGATCGGAAAGCAGCATGGCGACGCGGCCTTGGCCGGCACGGTTCAGCACCAGCAGCGGATGATTGTCGGCACCGAGCATGATCGTCTCGCCCTGCGGCCGGTCGACATCGACGCTGCGGAACCAGCGGCCCCAATGCGGCGGGTCCTCGCCCGAACCGTCCAGACCGCGCGTGACGGGGTGTTTGCGGCCTTCCTCGGAAAGGCGGGGATAAAAGGCCTTCTCGATCATCTCTCCGGTGGGCGTCGCCGGCAGGACCGTGGAAAGCGGCGTCAGCGCAATCGAATCTGGGCCGGCATGCTCGGGACCGGCGGCAATCAGCAGCGCGCCGCCATTGTCGACATATTGCGCGATGTAATCGTAATAGAGCAGCGGCAGCACGCCGCGGTGCTGGTAGCGATCGAAGATGATCAGGTCGAAATCCTTGATCTTGTCGACGAAGAGCTCGCGGGTCGGGAAGGCGATCAGCGACAGCTCGTTGATCGGCGTGCCATCCTGCTTTTCCGGTGGACGCAGGATGGTGAAATGGACGAGATCGACCGAGGCATCGGATTTCAGCAGGTTGCGCCAGGCGCGCTCGCCGGCATGCGGCTCGCCGGAGACGAGCAGGACGCGGAGATTCTGGCGGATGCCGTCGATCACGTGGACGGCGCGGTTGTTGGCGGTGGTGACTTCGCCGGGAAGTGCCGCGACGGAGAATTCCAGCACATTGCTGCCCCCGCCCGGCACCTTGAAGGAAAACGGTGTATCCTGCCCGGGTGTCGCCTGCAGGGTGGCGATCTCGTCACCATTCAGCTTTACCGTGACATCGGCCGTGCCGCCGGGGCTTGGGCCGTCGTCGAAGACGCGCAAGATCACCTGCTGTTCTTCGTTGACGATGCCAAAGCGCGGTCCCTTGATGACTTCGATGCGGCGATCGAATTCGTTGGCCTTGCCGGTGACGAGGCCATGAATCGGCGCGTCGAAGCCGAGCGCCTGATTGGCGCCCGGAACATCATGGACTTCACCGTCGGTCAGCATGATGGCGCCGCCGATACGGGCGGGCGGGACATCGGCAATGTTGGCCGACAGCGCGTCGAACAAGCGCGTGGACGGCACGTCGGAATTAACGTCGCCTTCGACATCGACGAAGCGGGGCTCTATCTGGGGGAAACGGGCGAGCTGTCCCTTCAAGGCCGCAAGCGCATCGTCGGTCATCTTGACGCGATCGGGCGTCTGCTGGCTCTGGCTTCGATCGACAAGAACGGGAACGATCGTCGACAACTGATCCCGATCTTCCTGCAGCAGCACAGGATTGGCAAGCGCGGTCAGCATGGCGAGTGCTGCCAGCGTTCTGATCCAGGCGCCGCGAATGCCGCGCCAGATCGCGAGGACGGCGATGATCGCGCTGACGACAGCCAATGCAGCCAGAACCGACCAGGGCAGGAAGGGCGAAAAGTCGAATGTCATCTCATTGTCCTAACCGTTCGAGGAGGTCGGGAACATGGACCTGATCGGTCTTGTAGTTGCCGGTCAGCATGTACATCATGATGTTGACGCCGGAACGGTAGGCATATTCGCGCTGCGATTCATCCGACGGCACGGTCGGCAGTATCGGTACGCCGTTCTCGTCGATCGCCCAGGCGCCGGCGAAATCATTGCCGGTGATCAGGATCGGCGAAACGCCGTCGGCCGTCGCCGCCGATTTTTCGCTCGGCCCCTGACCGCCTTGCCGGGCCTCAATCCAGAGAGGGCTGCCGGCATAACGACCGGGAAAGCTCGACAGGAGATAGAAGGATTTCGTCAGCACGTGATCGGACGGTACGGGCTCCAGCGCCGGAATGTCCAGATTGGCGAGGATTGCCTGCAGCCTCTCACCGTTGGCGCTGACATTGCCGCCATTGTCCAATGCGCTGATCTGATCGCGCGTATCGAAGAGCACGGTGCCCCCATTGCGCATATAGGCATCGATACGGCTAACTGCCGCCGACGATGGCATGGGCGCCGTTGCCGAAACCGGCCAGTAGATGATCGGATAGAAGGAGAGCTCGTCTTTGGTGAGGTCGATGCCGACGGGCGGCGCCGGCTCCAGCGTCGTGCGAAAGGTCAGGAACTGGGTCAGGCCCTCGAGGCCACGCTCGGAAATATTGTCCACATCCTGTTCGCCGGTGACGACATAGGCGAGATGGGTGTTGTCAAGCCTCTGCAGGATGATGTCGTCGCCGGGCTTGGAGTCGTCGGCGTGAAGCGTGCCTGGTTGCATGAGGAAGCCGGCGCCGACGGCGACCGCGATCATCGCGGCGGTGCGGACAGTCGGGCGCAATCGCGAGAACGCGCCATTCATGAAGAGGACGATCAGGCTATCGGCCAAGAGCAACAGGAAGGCTGCGAGAAAGAGCGCGGGTTTTGCCGACCAGCTTTCGCCGCCGATCAGGCCTTCGCGCACGGCATTGGTCCCTGTTGTGTCGAGCGGCGTCAGTTCGGCGTTCTCCGGCAGTACGTTGAGCGAAGTGAAACCATCCTCCGAACCGTAGAGCCCCGGAGGGTTGTCGAAATTTGCCGTCGGTTCGACTCCGGCCTGTGGAATGAGCGGCCGCGCCGATCCCGTCTCGGAGACGAGCGTGCCCTTGGCCGTCAGCATGCGGAATGGCGGCAGAGTTTCGGAGACACGCGCATTGCCGCGCGCCTCCGATGTCACGCCGCCCGAGCGCGATATCTGCAGGAGGTGGCGCAGCATGTCGACGAAAGTGCCTGAGATCGGCAGATCGGACCAGGTTGCTTCCGCGGTGACGTGAAACAGGACGATCTGGCCGGAGGCGAGCTGCTTCATCGTGACGAGCGGCGTGCCGTCAGCCAGGCTTGCCCAGGTGCGTTCGGCAAGATCGGGCGTCGGTTCGGCAAGCACCTGCCGCTTGACGACGACATCGGCGGGACGCGCTATGCCGGCGAAAGGCCCAATATTCGGAAATTCGGCCAGCGACTGCGGCTCGCTCCAAGACAAGGTGCCGCCCAGCGCCCGTTCTCCCTGACGCAGGATGACAGGGATCAGCGGATCGTCCGCAGGGGCTGCCGCCATGCGCGGGCCGGCAAAACGCAGGAGCATGCCGCCATTCGATATCCAGCGCGTCAAAGGCTCGTAGGTCTCCTCCGGCAGCCGGCCGATATCGGCCATGATAATGATCGAGGGATTGCTGGCGAGAAGTTTTGGTATCGCGACCGAAAGATCGGAATCGGCAGGTTGGATCAGATCCGCATAGGGTTGCAGCGCCCGCTGGATATAATAGAGCGGTGAGAGCAATGGCTGGAACTCGTCCCCTCCTTCACCTGACAGCAAGACGACGCGGCGGCGCTTGAATGCGTCGTCGAGAAGGTGGACGGCGCCTGCCGTCGCGCCATTGTCGACGCTGACGCGCGCGAAATCGTTGCGCATCTCGAAGGGGGCGGTGATCGAACTCGTCGCGACGCTCTGGCCGGGGCGGAAGTCCGCCCTGCCATTGGCGATCGAGCGCCCCTGGGTATCGACGGCGTTCAGCGCGACCGATGCGGCCTGCGCACTGTTGAGCCGCGTGACCTTGACGGTCATGGCATCCGCCGCATTGTTGGCCGCCGTGATCGCGACTGTCCGCGCGGCATCGCCCTCGATCAGGCGCAGGTCGGCGGGTTGGAGTTCGGCGAGCCTGCGCACCGTGGCGTCGTCGGGCTTGGCGGCGGCGCCGTCGGTCAAGAAGGCGAGGGTACCGGGCTTGATGCCGTTCAGCGCGGCGCGCAGCGCCTGGAAGGCGCGTTCGCGGTCCGGCACAAGCGGTCGTGGCTCGGCGGCGCGCAGCTTGTCGCGGGCGGCAGCGGCGGTGCCGGGCACGGCGTCGTTGGTCGGGTCGGCGGTAAAGGCGATCGACACAGGCGTGCCGGCGGATTCGGCGTCGTCTATCAACGCGTCGGCGGTCTGGATGCGGCGCTCCCAGTCGGTTGCGGCGGCCCAGCTATTGTCGACGAAGAGGACGAGTGGGCCACCTGATGCGAGTGAACTGGTGCGCGGATTGAAAACCGGATCGGCGATCGCAAGGATGATGGCGGCAGCAAGCAGCATGCGCAGCAGCGTCAGCCACCACGGGCTTTGCGCCGGCGTCTCCTCGCGCTTCAGCACCGAGGCTAGAATTTTCAGCGGCGGAAAGACTTCGGTCTTCGGACGTGGCGGCGTCAGCCGCAGCAGCCACCAGATGACGGGCAAGGCAAGGAGCGCGCCCAGAATGGCGGGATAGGCGAAAGCGAAGGGAAGGGCGTTCATAGCTGCCCTCCATGCGTAGCCTTGGCCGGCATGCCGGACAGGTACATGTGCACCGCGACCAGCGCCTCCGACGCAAGGTGATCGGTGCGGTGGCTCGCGAAGGTCCAGCCGAGATGGCGCAGCGACTGGCCGAGGCTGTCCCGGCGGGCGAGATAGGCGGTGCGATAGGCCTCGCGGATATGTTCGGCGCGGCCGGAGATAAGCTTGGCGCCGCTCTCCGGATCGGTGAATTCGGTGCGGCCGCTATAGGGGAATATCTCCTCGGCGGGATCTGATATCTCGACCACGTGGCCGCGTAGGCCGCGGCGGGCAAGCGGGCCGAGCCGTTCCATGATAGCCGGCGCATCGTCGAGGAAATCGCCGATAAGGACGAGGTCGCTCCAGCCGCGGATCATCGCCGTTTCCGGCAGGCCGCCGGTCAGCGGCGTGTGCGTGAGAGCGGCTGCGAGGCGTTCGGCGGCGTTACGGGAGGAGGCGGGCTCCATGATGCCGGGGCAGCCGATGCGCTCGCCGGAGCGGGCGAGGATTTCGGCAAGCGCCAGCATGATGACCAGCGCGCGGCTTTCCTTGGAGACGCTGCCATAGCTCGACTTGTACATCATCGAGGGCGACATGTCGCACCAGAGCCAGATCGTGTGCGCTGCCTCCCATTCGCGCTCGCGCACATAGGTATGGTCGTCGCGGGCGGAGCGGCGCCAATCGATGCGCGACAGGCTCTCGCCCTCGGCATAGGGACGGAACTGCCAGAAATTCTCGCCGATGCCGCGCTTGCGGCGGCCATGCCAGCCGGCGATCACCGTGTTGGCGATCCGCTTGGCTTCCACCAGGCAGTCCGGCACCAGGGCGGCCCGCTGCCTGGCGCGGGAAAGGGCATCGCTGCCGGGTGTCGGATTGACGATCTGTCCGATAGATGCCACGCGTCCGGCTTCCTTATCCCTTTGCCTGCTTGACCAGTCCGGCGATGACATCACGCACCGACATGCCTTCGGCGCGGGCGGCGAAAGTCAGCGCCATGCGGTGCTGAAGAATGGGTTCGGCGAGCGCGAAGATATCGTCCAGAGACGGGGCGAGACGGCCTTCGTAGAGCGCGCGGGCACGCGCGCAGAGCATCATCGCCTGGCCGGCGCGCGGGCCGGGGCCCCAGGCGACATTCTTGTCGGTCGAGGCATTGCCCTGTCCTGGACGGGCGGAACGCACCAGCGCCAGGATGGCATCGACGACCGTGTCGCTCACCGGCATCTGGCGCACCAGGGTCTGGATCTCGAGCAGCCTCTGTGCATCGATGATGGCTTCCGGCCGGGTTTCGCCCAGGCCCGTCGTCTCAAGCAGGATCTGGCGCTCAGCGGCGAGTTCAGGGTAATTGACGTCGACCTGCAGCAGGAAGCGGTCGAGCTGGGCTTCGGGCAGGGGATAGGTGCCTTCCTGCTCGAGCGGGTTCTGGGTGGCAAGCACATGGAAGGGCGCCGGCAGGTCATAACGCTGGCCGGCGATCGTGATATGGTATTCCTGCATGGATTGCAGGAGGGCCGACTGGGTACGCGGCGAGGCACGGTTGATCTCGTCGGCCATCAGGAGCTGGGCGAAGACCGGGCCCTTGACGAAACGGAAGGAGCGGCGTCCACTGTCGTCCTGGTCCATCACCTCGGAGCCGAGAATATCCGAGGGCATCAGATCAGGTGTGAACTGGATGCGGTTGGCGGCAAGGCCGAGCACCTCGCCGAGCGTCGTCACCAGTCTGGTCTTGGCAAGGCCGGGAACGCCGACGAGCAGGGCATGGCCGCCTGACAGCACGGCGAGAATGGTGTTCTCGACGACGCTTTCCTGGCCGAAGATTACTTTCGAGACTTCACCGCGGATGGCGGCGATATCGGAGAGCGCCTTTTCGGCGGCGGCGACGATCGCCTTTTCATCGAGGCTGGCTTCGGTCTTCATCATACCCATGCGTATCTCCAACGGCTGAAATCATTCGGCAGCGAATCGGCGGACTTATACATGTGCCTCATGCCCGATAGAGTTATGGAGATGTGACGGGCTGACAAGTTCGTTGCGAATGACTATCTCGTGACTTTACTTCGTTAAGGACAAACCGGGACGGAAGAATGGCAGCCGAGGAAATCAGCGGACAGGCGGATGCGGCGGGACTTGCCGCACTGATTTCGCGCGCGTCTCAGGAAAATGCCGGCAAAAAACGAGGATTACCGCCGGTCGAGCGGTGGAATCCGCCTTTCTGCGGCGATATCGACATGGAAATCCGGGCGGACGGTACCTGGTTCTACATGGGCACGCCGATTGGCCGACCGGCGCTGGTGCGGCTGTTCTCGACGGTTTTAAGAAAAGACGACGACCAGAAGACCTATCTCGTAACTCCTGTGGAAAAGGTCGGTATTAGGGTCGTCGACGCGCCTTTCATCGCCGTGGAGATGAGCGTGACGGAGCGGCAAGGCCAACAGGTACTGACCTTCCGCACCAATGTCGGCGATGTCGTGGAGGCGGGAGGAGAGCATCGACTGCGCTTTGCCATTGCGGGCGAGAATGCCGAATTGAAACCCTATCTGCATGTGCGCGGGCGGCTGGAGGCGCTGGTGTCGCGTGCGGTGATGTATGAACTGGTGGCGCTCGGCGAGCCGCTCGAGGTCGAGGGACAGGCGATGTTCGCTGTCCGCTCCGCCGGAGAAGTCTTTGCGATGATGCCGGCCGATGAACTGGATGCGCTTTCCCGATGAATGATGCGATTACCCAACGTTATCCGCTGTTTTCCGCAGCCGAATTCCGCCGCCGCGCGCTCAACCAGAATGGTGGGCCGGTCGATCATGCCTGGCGCGATCACGGGGACCACATCCTCAATCCCGATATCGTCGCCGAGGTCGAGACCTTCGAGCTGCGCGACGCCGCCGTGCTCGTGCCCGTCGTCGACGACGGCGAGGAAGCGCATGTGATCTTCACCAAGCGCACGGCGACGCTGCGCAAACATTCCGGGCAGATCGCCTTTCCCGGCGGCTCGATCGATCCCGCCGATATTTCGCCCGAAATGGCGGCGATCCGAGAAACGGAAGAGGAGATCGGCCTGGCCGGCTCCTTCGTCGAAACCGTCGGGCGGCTGCCGAATTACCTTGCCTCGACGGGCTTCCGCATTACGCCGGTGCTCGGCGTCGTCTCGCCGGGCTTTGCGCTGACGCTGAACCCGACCGAGGTGGACGACGTGTTCGAGGTGCCGCTTTCCTTCCTGATGGATCCTGCCAATCACACCCGCGACAAACGTGTCATCGACGGCATCGACCGGCATTTCTATCGCGTGCCCTATGAAAGCAGAATGATCTGGGGCATCACCGCCGGCATCGTCCGCACGCTTTACGAAAGGCTTTATGCATGACCGGCATCGCCGACCAAGCATGGTTTCGCGACCCGGCCCTCGGCCGGATCTTGGCACTTCTCAACGCCGATGGCGGGGAAGGGCGAGTGGTCGGCGGTGCGGTGCGCAACAGCCTGATGGGCCTGCCGGTCAATGATGTCGACATAGCCACCACACTTAGACCGGAGGCTGTGATGGAGCGCGCGGCGGCGGCCGGCATCAAAGCGGTCCCAACCGGCCTGGAGCACGGCACGGTGACGCTGGTCATCGACGGCAAGCCCTTCGAGGTGACGACCCTTCGCACCGACGTCGAGACCGACGGACGCCATGCCAAGGTTGCCTTCAGCACCGACTGGACGGCAGATGCCGAGCGGCGGGATCTGACGATCAACGCGCTTTATGCCGATGCCGAGGGCGAGATCGTTGACCTCGTCGGCGGGCTTGCCGATATCGAGACGCGCAACATCCGCTTTATCGGCGATCCTGCAAGGCGCATCGCCGAGGACCATCTGCGCATCCTGCGTTTCTTTCGCTTCTTTGCCTATTACGGTTCCGGGCGGCCGGACGCCGAGGGGCTGAAGGCGTGTTCCGTCGCGCGTTCGAAACTGACGACGCTTTCGGCAGAACGCGTCTGGTCTGAACTGCGAAAGTTGCTAGGTGCTGCCGATCCTGGCCGGGCGCTGCTCTGGATGCGGCAGGTGGCGGTGCTGACGGAAATCCTGCCGGAATCGGAACGATGGGGGATCGATGCGATCCCTTCGCTGATCGCCACCGAAAAGGCGCTCCGCTGGACGCCCGATCCGTTGCTGCGCCTTGCGGCGATCGTGCCGCCCGATGCGGCGCGCATGGAGGCGCTCGCAGCCCGGCTCAAGCTCTCGAATGCGGAAGCGGCCACTCTCAAGGCCTGGTCAACGGCAGCGCCTGTTAATGACGACATGTCGTCGGCCGCCTTCGAACGGCTGCTTTACCGCAACGGTGCCGACGGCATCACGACGCGGCTGAAGCTGGCGCTTGCGGTTGCGCGCGGCAAGGCTGAAGGTGATTTCGACGAAATGGCGCGGTCGGCGCGGCTTATCAAGCTGCTGGACAGGGCAATGCACTGGAAGAAGCCACAATTTCCGCTGAACGGCGGCGACGTGATTTCGGCAGGAATCGCCTCCGGCCCGCGCGTCGGCGAACTGCTTGCCGGTCTGGAAAGCCAATGGGTGGAGGAAAATTTCGTTGCCGACCGGGCGGCGCTGCTCGCCCGGCTGCAGGAACGCGTGCAATAATCAGGCTGCGTTCACCTCGTCGCGAATGCGAGCCTTGATATTATCCACCATGTTCTCGCGGATCGTGGTTTCGCCGTGAGCATTTTTCAGGTGCTCGACGGCACGGCGGACCACCTCGGCGTCGCTATCTGCCCGTGTATGCCAGGCGCAGCCCGGAACGAGAGTGCCGCATTCGAAAAGTCGCATGGTCTTCTCCTCTGTTCGAAACACAACGACGATCGCGATCTTACGCGATTTATGAATGTGCGGGGGGAGGGAAGGTTCCGACCGGCATCGACATGCCGGCCGGTAAAGGCCGTGTCAGTCGGGCATCGCCCAGGCTTTGTAGGTATCCAAGAGGTGGCCGGGCATGTTGCTGTTGGCGGCGGCCGCTTCATTCTGCAGCTGTTCCGGCGTCTTTCCGCCGGCCAGTTGTA
This sequence comes from Rhizobium sp. 10PS4, assembly GCF_032464805.1. NCBI lineage: Bacteria > Pseudomonadati > Pseudomonadota > Alphaproteobacteria > Hyphomicrobiales > Rhizobiaceae > Rhizobium > Rhizobium sp. 10PS4. Next base: position 15,951 of record NZ_JAWDIW010000002.1, read on the forward strand.
GCTTGACCTGCTCGATGAAGCAGGACAGCGGCAGATCCGAGCCGCTCTTGGCCCGCAGTTTCTCGGCGATGCGCGTCAGAAACTCAGGCGTGTCGATCGTGCGGGATGTTTCCTGGACATCCGTGGACGCAGGCGAGCCACCTTGTATCGTCATGACAATCCTCCTCCGATTGTTACGCACATACATATAAAGTTAGGACGCACTGAGTTTTCGTGAAGGTCTATCACCTCGAATTTATCGATGAGATATCACAGTTTCATGGCCAGCGGACGACGGGGGGCAGCGATGAGAGAATGGATTCAACGTTGCCGCCGGTCTTCAAGCCGAAGATTGTGCCGCGATCATACAGCAGATTAAATTCGACGTAGCGGCCTCGGCGGATCAATTGTTCGTCGCGATCGGCCTCTGTCCACAATTTATCGAAGTTGGAGCGGACGATTTTCGGATAAACCATGGCGAAGGCCCGGCCGACATCACGGGTGAAGGCGAAATCGGCGTCCCAGCCGCCAACTTCCTCGCTTGAATGCAGCCAGTCGTAGAAGATGCCGCCGATGCCACGAGCCTCGTTGCGGTGCTTCAGGAAGAAATATTCGTCGCACCAGGCCTTATAGGCATCATAATCGGCGACGGCGTGATTGCGGCAGGCGATCTCCATGGCCTTGTGGAAGAGCTGACTGTCCTCGTCCTCCTGCGTGCGGCGGCGCGACAACACCGGCGTCAAGTCGGCCCCGCCGCCGAACCAGCGGCTGGTGGTGACGACCATGCGGGTATTCATGTGCACCGCCGGAACGTTGGGGTTGACAGGATGGGCAATCAGCGAGATGCCGGAGGCCCAGAAACGCGGATCATCCTTGGCGCCGGGTATCTGGGCGCGGAAATCCGGGGCGAATTCGCCGTAGACAGTGGAGGTATGGACGCCGACCTTTTCGAAGACGCGGCCTTCCATCATCGACATCCGGCCACCGCCGCCAGCGCCGTTTTCGCGTGACCAGTCCTTGGCGACGAAGCGGCCGGGCTCCTGGTCGGACAGCGGCCCTTCCAACTCATCCTCGATGGCTTCGAAGGAGGCGCAGATCGTATCGCGCAATCCCTCGAACCAATTGCGGGCAGCAGCCTTCTTCTCTTCAATATCGTCAGGCAAGCCGATCGGCAGTTCCGGTCTTTCCATTTACGCCTCCGACGGTCGACATCTCCTTCGGAGGCGACTCGCTCATTCTTGATTGCACGCCATGATTAGCAGTTGGTGTTGCATCTCGCCAAGCCGAGGCAAGCACCGCCGAGCACTTCCAAGATTCGACTCGCAAATCAAGAATTTCGATACTACCTTTTCCGAGGAGGTAGGTTTGATGAAGAAAGTTCCAGGGCCTCCGTCCTTCGACGGCCTGAAGCGCAGGATAGCAAGACATCGGGCGGAAAATCCCCCGAGCAAGAAAGACCATTTCGTGCGTGAGACATATTGCCTCGGCCTCATGGACGCACGCGCCAAGGCGCGCGAATGGTTCGACGAATATCCGAAAGCCGCTTACTGGACCGAGGTGGAAAGCTGGCGCCAGCTCGACGGCGACCAGATCGAATTCACCATGCGCCGCCTGCCTTCGGCCGACTGACCGTCACTTCGCAGTCGCCCGTACGCGGCTTTCGATCAGCAGGCCGTTTTCATCCATGATCGGATGCGCCACGGAGACGATGTGAGCGTTGAGGCGCTTCAGGTCGCGCAGCATGTCGAGATGCAGCGAACTCGTCTGCAGGCTGTCGGCGCGGCCGTCACGCAGGCGTTCGAGGTGGCGCTCGGCCGATTGTTTCTCCATCCGGCGCACCTCGACCTTTACCTCCATCATCTGGCGCGCCAGATTGAAATCGCGGGTGACGAAGATCGTCTGGGCGACGCGCAGATTGTCGATCGTCAGATCGAACAGCTTGCGCAGTTCCTGATGACCGTCCTCGGAAAATTTCAAACCGAGAGAGATTTTCTTCGCCACCTGCTCCGCCAGGCCCTTCTCGATGATGTCGCCCATATGTTCGAGATTGATCGCGTAATCGATGACGACGATCGAGCGGCGGGCGTTTTCGTCGCTGAGTCCCTCGCGGCCGAGCTTCGAAAGATAGACCTTCACCGCCTGCTGCAGCCGGTCGACGCGCTCTTCGAGAGCCGGAATCTCGGCAAGCTTAGATGCCTCCCCCTGCTCGAAGCCTTCGGAGACCCGGATCAGCATGCGCTCGATGAGATCCCCGACGCCGAGCACTTCGCGCGTGGCGCTGGCAAGGGCAACGACCGGCGTCGAAAGCTCCTGCGCATCTAAATATTTCGGGGCGCTCTCAGGCTCGGCTTGATCCGGCACCAGCCGGGTCATCAGGGCGGCGAGCGGCCGGGAGAATGGCCAGGCAACCGCTGCCAGCAGAAGGTTGAAGGCAAGATGCGCGTCGACCGGCAGCTTGGCGGGACCGAAGGGCAGCATCTGGATGAGTTCCGCGCCATATCCAGCCAGCGGTAGAGCGATGAGGCAGCCGAGCGCGCGGACGGCGAGATTGCCGAGGGTGACGCGCCGCGCCGAAGCCGGGCCGGACAATGTCGCGACGACAGGTGGTATAGCGCCGCCGAGATTGGCGCCGAGGACGAGCACGATGACGAGTTCGGCGGAAATCACGCCGGCCGAGGCGAGTGACAGGATGAGCACCACCACCGCAAGGCTCGACGAGGATGCGAAGGCAAGTGTTGCCGAGACGATCATCGCCACGGGCAGGGCGCCGTCCAGCAGGCCGATGAAAGCGGCAAGGGCGGGAGAGGCGCGCATCGGTTCCGTCGCAAGGCCAAGCAGGTGCAGCGACAGCAGCATCAGGCCGATGCCGATCAGCGCTGTGCCGCCACCCTGGCTGGTGCTTGAACGGCCGCGGCAAAGCACGATGCCGGCAAGAATCAGGAGAGGAGAGAGCCATTCGATGCCCGTTGCCACGATCCAGGCGGTGATCGCGGTACCGACATTGGCGCCGAGCAGGACGATCTGCGCCATGCGCGGCTTGATCAGGTCACGCTCGACGAAGGAGGCCGTCATCAGTGCCGTTGCCGTGGAGCTCTGCAGCGCGATGGTTGCGCCGAGGCCTGACAGGAAAGAACGAAGGCTGCCGCGTGTGCCGGTCGCCAGACCTGTTCTCAGGCGGGCGCCAAAGGCCCTGGTCACGCCATCCTTCACCTGCGCGAGGCCGAACAGCAGCAAAGCCACGGCACCGAACAGATTGATCATGATAATCGTGGAGTCCATTTTGTTGTTTTATTCTTCTTTCACGTCCTAAGATCGTGGTTTTCTAAATAAATCTTCCCAAGCCGTTGGAATCTTAGAGGTCGTGGAGCAGTTTTTATTGTTCGGCTAATAAATATAAACCGGTTTGACGGCTTGGCAATGTCATTTTCCGACAATGCCAAGCTGATTTGCGATTGCGCCCGCCTATGCTCCGCCAGTCTGATGTCTCTCAAGCCCAGACGGTTTGGCGCATCGCCTCGCCGACGATCATCGCGGCCGAGACGGCGACGTTGATCGAGCGCTGGCCTTCGACCATCGGGATCAGGACGCGCGCATCGGCTGCTTCATGCACCTGATCCGGCACGCCAGCGCTTTCGCGACCGAAGAGCAGGATGTCGTCCGGGCGGAAGGCAAGATCGGTATAGCGATCCGCCGCCTTGGTCGAGGCGAGGATCAGGCGGCGGCCGGTGCTCAGACGCCAGGCCTCGAAGCGGTCCCAGTTGACATGGCGGGTGAGGGCGGCGGCGGCGATATAGTCCATGCCGGCCCGTTTCAGGTTGCGGTCGGAGATGTCGAAGCCGGCGGGCTCGATCAGATCGACCGCGAAGCCAAGGCAGGCGGCAAGACGCAGGATGGTGCCGGTATTGCCTGCTATATCCGGCTGATAGAGTGCCAGTCTGAGTGAAGTCATGATGCGCCGTTTTCCCGCTTTCGCCGCTCAAGGCCTAATGCAACTGTGATTTCGGCGCAACAGGGCGCGTTTTGACCCGACGAGATGAAATTTTTGGCACAACAGGGCTGGAAAATTCCTCGTTTTCGCGTTATCGGTGCATATCTTCAATCGCCAGCAAGGAGCGCCAGAATGAATATTTTGCTGTATGTGCGCCTCCCGGCCATGATGCCAAGCAGTGCGATTTTCCGCCGATAGGGCGGGTTTCTTCCCTGAATTTCCTTTTTTGATCCATTGTGCGGCTGTCTCAGCCTCGCCCCTTGAACGTTCGGTTCCCATATGTGCTTGCATGGCGCTGGGATGGCGCGAAGCCGGGAGCCGGAACGCTGACGTTTCGGAGCAATTTCATGTTTGGCTGGTTCGAGCAGCGACTCAATCCCTTTCCAAGCGAGGACCCTGTCGCTCCGCCGAAAGGTCTCTTTGCCTTTTGCTGGCATTACAGCAAGCCGGCTGCGCCCTGGCTCGGCCTGATGGCCGTGCTGACGGCGCTGATCGCCATCGGCGAAGTGGCGCTCTTCCAGTTCCTCGGCGACATCGTCGACTGGCTGACCAATGCCGACCGCGCCACATTCCTGGAGAGAGAAGGCCACAAGCTTTTCTGGATGGCGGCGCTTGTGCTGATCGGCCTGCCTGCGGTAGCCGGGCTCGATTCGCTCATCATGCATCAGATGATGCTCGGCAATTATCCGATGATCGCACGCTGGCAGATGCACCGCTTCCTGCTGCGCCACAGCATGTCGTTCTTTGCCAACGAGTTTGCCGGGCGTGTCGCCACCAAGGTGATGCAGACCTCGCTTGCCGTACGTGAAACGGTGATGAAAATCCTCGACGTCTTCGTCTATGTCGTCACCTACTTCCTGACGATGATCATCGTGATTGCGGCGGCGGACTGGCGGCTGATGATCCCGATCCTAGTCTGGCTCGCGGTCTATATCAGCATCGTCGCCTATTTCGTGCCGCGGCTTCGCAAGATCGCGGCGGCGCAGGCGGATGCGCGTTCGATGATGACGGGCCGCGTGGTCGATAGCTATACGAATATCGCGACGGTCAAGCTGTTTTCGCATGCGGGCCGCGAGGAGGTCTATGCCAAGGAGGGCATGGACGAGTTCCTGCAGACCGTGCACAAGCAGATGCGCAAGGTGACGCTCTTCCACATCTTCGTCTACGTGAACAACTGCGTTGCGCTCTTCGTCATCTCGGGCCTGTCGATCTGGTTCTGGCTGAACGGGGCGATCTCGATCGGCGCCATCGCCATCGCTATCGGTCTTGCCATGCGCGTCAACGGCATGTCGCAATGGATCATGTGGGAAGTCTCGGCGCTGTTCGAGAATATCGGCACGGTCTATGACGGCATGGAGATGATGAGCAAACAGCACGACATCGTCGACAAGCCGGGCGCACCCACCCTGATGGCGAAGAAGGGCGCGATCCACTACGACCGCATCCGCTTCCACTACGGCAAGAGCAAGGGCGTCATCGACAACCTGTCGCTCGACATCAAGGCAGGCGAGAAGGTCGGTCTGGTCGGCCGTTCCGGTGCCGGCAAGACGACGCTGATGAACCTGCTGCTGCGCTTTTACGATCTGGAGGCCGGCCGCATCACCATCGACGGGCAGGATATCGCCGGTGTCTCGCAGGAAAGCCTGCGTTCGCTGATCGGCGTGGTGACGCAGGACACCTCGCTGTTGCATCGCTCGATCCGCGACAACATCGCCTATGGTCGTCCCGAAGCAACGGATGACGAGGTGATCGAGGCCGCCAAACGCGCCAACGCCTGGGAGTTCATCGAAGGCCTCGTCGACATGCAGGGCCGCGCGGGGCTCGACGCGCAGGTCGGCGAACGCGGCGTCAAACTGTCAGGCGGCCAGCGGCAGCGTGTCGCGATCGCCCGCGTCTTCCTGAAGGACGCGCCGATCCTGGTGCTCGACGAGGCGACCTCGGCGCTCGATTCGGAAGTCGAGGCGGCGATCCAGGAAAACCTCTTCGCCTTGATGGAGGGCAAGACGGTGATCGCAATCGCCCACCGGCTGTCGACGCTGACGGAGATGGATCGGCTGATCGTGCTCGACAAGGGCCGGATCATCGAGGCCGGCTCGCACAGCGAACTGATCGAAGCAGGCGGTATCTATGCCGACCTCTGGAACCGCCAGTCCGGCGGCTTCCTCTCCGATCACGCCGACGAAGCGGAAGTGGCGGCGGAATAAGATGAAATGAGGCCCTCCCTGCGAAAGCGGGGAGGGCCTCTTTTTCTTAGGATGGCTATAAGCTTGCCGGACGGTTGCTGAAGGCCTGACTGGCGTTTGCCTCTTATCCGTTCAAAGACTGTCGGCCCAATCGATCACGCGGTGATGTTCGACGACGATCATGGTGTTGGCGGCTGCGATCGTGCGCAGTGCGACGAGACGACGCTGCTCTTCCTGGTCCAGCCAGGCGGTAATGGCCTCAGCGACGATCTCGTCGCGTGGCAACCCCAGGGCGAATGCCAGAGCATCCAGCCTTTCTGCAAGCGGAAGCGGAATATGCGCATCGAGCACTTTCGTTTCCATGGGAGTATCTCCGGTAAAGCGCGATCGTAACGTCAGATTGTGACCGGTTCGGGGGCATTCAATGGGTATGCCGCCGATGTTACCGATAATTACCAAAATATAACACTCTGTCCGCTTTTCATTCTCTTTGCCGGTCCGGCTATTCCGCCTATATCGCTTCTATGTTGCTGAAGCCCATCCTCCGCCGGTTCGAAACCTGGATCGATCCGTTCCGCCCACGCGCCAATCTCCAGCCGCCGCGCTCGACGCTCGGATTCATCTGGTTTTATATCGGTCAGGCGAGGATGCCGTTCGTTGCCATGCTCGTTCTCGGCGGTGCGTCGGCGGCGATCGAGGCTGCGCTCTTCTGGTTCGTCGGGCGGCTCGTCGATATCCTCGGTAGCATCACACCGGGCGCCGGCTGGAGCGGCCTTCTCGCTGCCCATGGCGGCGAGCTGTTCGGCATGCTCGCCCTCATCGGGCTGGTGCGCTTCGTCATCGCCTTCCTGATCGCGCTGGTCGACCAGCAGGTGATCACGCCGGGCTTCTACAATCTCGCACGCTGGCAATCCTATCTCCACGTCTCCAGGCAGTCATTGTCGTTTTTCCAGAGCGATTTTTCCGGACGCATCGTCACAAAGGTCTGGTCGGCCGGGCAGGCCACCGGCGATCTCGTCACCTCGCTGATGGAAAGCGTCTGGTTCGTCGGCATCTATGCCGTAACGACGCTCGTGCTCGTCGCCCGGCTGGACTTTTCCCTTGCCGCTGTCGTGCTGTTCTGGCTTGGCGCCTTCAGCCTGCTTGCCCGCCACTTCGTCCCGCGGATCCGCCATCATTCTCGCGAAACGGCGGAAGCCGGATCGATGCTGAACGGCAGGATGGTCGATTCCTACAGCAACATGCAGACGCTGAAGCTGTTTGCACGCGACGAGGAGGCCGACCGCTACATGCGGCAAGGCTTCGATATCTATCAGGATACGGTGCTGCGCTTCACGCGGTTCATCACCGGCGTCAGGGCCTCGATGGCACTGCTTTCCGGCCTGATGATCGTGACGATGGCGGGGTTGAGCGTCGATCTCTGGCTGCGCGGCCTCATCAGCTCGGGTGCGGTGGCGTTTTCGCTGGCGCTGGTGCTCAGGCTGAATTTCCTGCTCGGACGGTTGATGACGCAATTCAACGGCATCATGCGCAACCTCGGCACCATCCAGAACGCCGCAGAGTTGATCTCCCAGCCTCTGGGGCTCGTCGATCGGGCCGATGCGAAGACGCTGGTGATCCGGCAGCCCGGCATCCGCTTCGACAATGTTTCCTTCCGCTACGGCAAGGGCCACGAGACGGTGGTCGAGAATTTTTCCATGACCATCCGGCCCGGCGAGAAGGTCGGGATCGTCGGCCGTTCGGGCGCGGGGAAATCGACGCTGATGAACCTGCTGCTGCGCCTCTACGACATTCAGGACGGCCGCATTCTCATCGACGGCCAGGATATATCAGCCGTGACGCAGGAATCCCTCAGGATGCAGATCGGCGTCGTCAGCCAGGACACCTCGCTGCTGCATCGTTCGGTGCGCGACAATATCCTGTTCGGGCGGCCGGATGCCGGCGAGGAGGGGCTGGTCGAGGCGGCCAGGCGCGCCGAAGCCATCGACTTCATCGAACGCCTGCAGGATCAGCAGGGCCGCAGAGGTTTCGATGCGCATGTCGGCGAACGCGGCGTCAAACTGTCCGGCGGGCAGCGGCAGCGTATCGCCATTGCCCGCGTCATGCTGAAGGACGCGCCGATCCTCGTTCTCGACGAAGCGACGTCGGCGCTCGATTCGGAGGTGGAAGAAGCGATCCAGTCCAATCTCCACCGGATCATGGAAGGCAAGACGGTGCTTGCGATCGCCCATCGGCTGTCGACGATCGCCGCGCTCGATCGGCTGATCGTCGTCGATCTCGGACGGATCATCGAGGAAGGCAGCCATGATGCACTGCTTCGCCACGGCGGGCTCTATGCCGAACTTTGGGCGCGCCAGTCCGGCGGCTTCCTTGCTGCGGATGATGACGTGGGCTCAAGGGTCGACGACGAATTCCGCCATGAGGCCAAAATGATTTGATCCGAAGCCGTTTTCGATGCGGCGGACCGATTTCAGCCGCAGCGGCGCGCGGGCAAAGATATGATCGATCGGAATACCGAAGGCGCCGGCGCGGATCGGCCATGTCGCGGGCTCCAGCGATGCCGTGCCCAAGCCTTGAGTGCGCATGAGATACTGCACGTCGGGCGCGAGAATCGATGTATTGAAATCACCGGCCAGAACGAGCGGTCCCGAAAGGGTAGGGATGACCTCCGCGAGATCCCAGATCTCCAGACCGTGGAACTCGTCGTAATAAGGTTTGGTCAGGTGCGCGGCGAGGAAATTGACCTTCTGGCCTTCGAAATCGATCGTCGAGATCGTCAGCCGGTTGCGCCAGAGCAGGCCGAGATTGCGGATGCGGGGTTCGATCAGCGGACGCTTCGACAGCACCAGCGTATCGCATTGCTCCATGCCGACACCGCAGCCGATATAATAGGGATAGGTCTTCAACAACCGCGGCAGTTCCGACAGCAGCGGCTCGCCCTCCAGGATGTTGACGACATCGGCGCCTGAGGCGATGACCATGTCGGCGATGTCAGGGCCGTTTGCGAAATTATCGTTCTCGATATTGAAGGACATCAGCCTGAACAGGGCCGGGCGGCTCTCTTCAACTGATGGTTCGACGAACTCGCGCATCATCACGATGCCATGGACTGCAAGAACCACCGATACCGAGAGGGTCAGCAGGCCATACCAGTGCCGCTTGACGAGAAGGGCAGCAACCGAGGCAACCGCGCCGGCTGCCGCCAGATGAACCTGGAAGCTGTAAAAGAAGGACAGCAAATAGAAATCGGTGATGTATCGCAGGGAGATAATGGCGAGAACGAGCGTCGTGAGAACGCTGAATACGCAAAAAATCGTGTCTCTCATCCGCTCCGTTCCGGCTCACTTGCATGGCTCGGACTGCGCCTATCACGAGGGCATTTTTGTTGCAATGCAACATAATGGCAAGCGCGTGTTTGCCTTAAAAAATTCATCCCAAATTTCCCGCGACATTGTGCCCTCATCCCCTTGCCAAGGCTGGACATAATTTGCGATCAAGCATAGAACGCGCCGGATTGCTGGGGAATCTATGGCCGAATTGTGTCTAGAGAGATTCGCCGGTAGAGGGGTAGGGCGGAATTCCGCGAAAATTGCGCAGAGGATGTTAGCCGTGAGCGAACACGAAACGACAAGCGAGGGCACGGGCGAACCCACTCGCCGTGATTTCCTTTATCTCACCACTGGTATGGCGGGCGCCGTCGGCGCCGTCGCGGTCGCTTGGCCGTTCATCGATCAGATGCGTCCTGACGCTTCGACGCTCGCTCTCGCCTCAATCGAAGTCGACGTTGCCAGCCTGGAACCCGGCATGTCGCTGACGGTCAAATGGCGCGGCAAGCCGATCTTCATCCGCAATCGCACCCCGGAAGAAGTAACGGCCGCAGCCGATGTTCCGCTGTCGGATCTCAAGGACCCGATCGCGCGCAATGCAAACCTTCCCGCCGACGCTCAGGCAACGGGTGTTGACCGTTCGGGCGGCAAGGACAAGGAAAACTGGATCGTCATGATCGGCACCTGCACGCATCTCGGCTGCGTACCGCTCGGCCAGGCCGGCGAATACAATGGTTGGTTCTGTCCCTGCCATGGCTCGGTCTACGACACGGCCGGCCGCGTTCGCAAAGGTCCTGCGCCCGAGAACCTGCCGATTCCGACCTTTTCATTTGTGTCCGATACCAAAATCAAGATCGGTTGAGGGGAGACTGATATATGAGTGGCCATTCCAGCTACGAGCCATCAACCGGCCTCGAGAAATGGGTCGATGCGCGCCTTCCACTGCCGCGCATGGTCTATGATAGTTTCGTCGCCTATCCGGTTCCGCGTAACCTGAACTATGCCTATACTTTTGGCGCAATGCTCTCCGTCATGCTGATCCTGCAGATATTGACGGGTGTGGTTCTCGCCATGCACTATGCCGCCGAGACGACGATTGCCTTCAACTCCGTTGAAAAGATCATGCGCGACGTCAATCATGGCTGGCTGCTGCGCTATATGCATGCCAATGGCGCGTCTTTCTTCTTCGTCGCGGTCTACCTGCATATTGCCCGCGGCCTCTACTACGGCTCCTACAAGGCGCCGCGCGAAATTCTCTGGATTCTCGGCGTGGTCATTTATCTCCTGATGATGGCGACCGGCTTCATGGGTTACGTTCTGCCGTGGGGCCAGATGTCCTTCTGGGGCGCCACCGTCATCACCGGCTTCTTCTCGGCCTTTCCCCTGATTGGCGAATGGTTGCAGCAGTTCCTACTCGGCGGCTTTGCCGTCGAACAGCCGACGCTGAACCGCTTCTTTTCGCTGCATTACCTGCTCCCCTTCATGATCGCCGGCGTCGTCGTCCTGCATATCTGGGCGCTGCACGTCACCGGCCAGACGAACCCAACGGGCGTCGAGGTCAAAACGAAGACGGATACGGTGCGTTTCACGCCTTATGCGACGATGAAGGATGCGCTTGGCGTATCGATCTTCCTGCTGGTCTATGCCTATTTCGTCTTCTACCTGCCGAACTTCCTCGGTCATGCCGACAACTACATCCCGGCCGATCCGTTGAAGACGCCGGCCCACATCGTTCCGGAATGGTACTTCCTGCCGTTCTATGCGATGCTGCGCTCGATCACCTTCAACGTCGGCCCGATCGATTCCAAGCTCGGCGGCGTGCTGGTGATGTTCGGCGCGATTATCGTACTGTTCTTCCTGCCCTGGCTCGATACCTCAAAGGTCCGTTCCGCCGTCTACCGTCCCTGGTACAAGCTGTTCTACTGGTTGTTCGTGATCAACGCGATCATCCTCGGCTGGCTTGGCTCGCAGCCGGCGGAGGGCCTGTTCACCACGATCTCGCAGATCTGCACGCTCCTCTACTTCGCTTTCTTCCTGGTCGCGATGCCGGTTCTCGGCTTGGTGGAAACACCGCGCCGCATCCCGAACTCGATTACCGAAGCGGTGCTCGAAAAGCGCAACAAGACCGTAGTGGTCAAGGCATAGCGAGCGACGGAAGGGAATAGAAATATGAAAACGCTTGTTACAAGCATTCTTTCGTTCGCATTCGCCGCCAGTTTCGGCAGTGCCGTGCTGGCTCAGGAGGCGACGCCCGCCAACGGTGCAGCTCCGGCCCATCACGAGGAAAGCGAAACGCCTCACTATCCGCTGAAGCATCCGAAGGAGGAGGAATGGTCTTTCGCCGGTCCGTTCGGCCATTACGACAAGGGCCAGCTCCAGCGCGGCCTCAAGGTCTACACGGAAGTCTGTGCAGCCTGTCATTCGATGAAGCTCGTGCCTTTCCGCACGCTCGACGAGCTCGGCTATTCCGAGGCGCAGGTGAAGGCCTTCGCCGCGAACTACGAGGTCCAGGATGGTCCCGACGCCAGTGGCGAGATGTTTACCCGCAAGGCGGTTCCTTCCGATTACTTCCCGTCGCCTTTCCCCAATGCTGAAGCCGCGGCTGCTTCCAACAATGGCGCGGCTCCGCCCGATTTTTCGCTGATTGCCAAGGCCCGCTCAGTCGAGCGCGGCTTTCCGCAGTTCGTTTTCGACATTTTTACGCAATATCAGGAAAGCGGCCCGGACTATATCCACGCACTGCTGACCGGCTATGAAGAGCCGCCGGCCGGTTTCCAGGTGCCGCAGGGGGGACATTATAACCCTTATTTCAATGCTGCCGCCGTCCTTGCCATGCCAAAGCCGCTCTCTGACGGCCAGGTGACCTATGACGACGGCGCGCCGGCGACGGTCGACCAGTATTCGAAGGATGTCACCGCCTTCCTGATGTGGGCGGCGGAGCCGCATCTTGAGGAGCGCAAACGCACGGGCTTCATGGTCATGATCTTCCTGGCGATTTTCACGGTGCTGATCTACCTGACGAAGCGCTCGATCTACGCCAATAAGGAACATTAAGCGGTTCCCCGCCGGATTTCGAAAGGCGGCCTACGGGCCGCCTTTTTTGTTGGTTCCGCCCCTCGTAATTGGTAGGGTGCGGCCAGTTTCATGCGTTCGCAGATATGGATTTTCCATGAATAATACGACTTCGGAGCTCGCAGCCAGCATCCGCTCCATTCCTGACTATCCCAAGCCCGGCATCATCTTCCGCGACATCACCACGCTGCTCGGCAACCCTCGGGCTTTCCGCCGGGCGGTCGACGAACTCGTGCAGCCCTATGCCGGCACGAAGATCGACAAGATCGCCGGCATGGAGGCGCGCGGCTTCATCCTCGGCGGCGCGGTGGCGCACCAGCTTTCCTCAGGCTTCGTACCGATCCGCAAGAAGGGCAAGCTGCCGCACGAGACCGTGCGCATCGCCTACAGCCTGGAATATGGCGTCGACGAGATGGAGATGCATCGCGATGCTGTCCAACCCGGCGAGAAGGTGATCCTGGTCGACGACCTGATCGCCACCGGCGGCACCGCGGTCGGCGCGACGAGGCTATTGCGCCAGATTGGTGCGGAAGTCGTCGGTGCCTGTTTCGTCATCGACCTGCCGGATCTTGGCGGTCGCAGGAAGCTGGAAGAGCTCGGCGTCGTCGTGCACACACTGGTCGAATTCTCCGGTCACTGACCGGGTGCCATTCCGGCTGTGTCAGTCGAATTCGAGGACGCTGCTTTCGAAGCGGATAACGGCATCTCCGTTTTGATTGACGCCCTCGCAGAGGATGGTGTTGAGGTGCCATCCCGGCCGCGACGCGAGTGCGCGGCTGGAGAGGAAGGCGACGGAATAGGTCACGACGTCGCCTGCGAAGACCGGCCGCAGCCATTGCAGTTTCTGGAAACCGGGTGAGGGGCCGAGGTTCGGCGACGTCAGGCCGTTTTGCGCGAGTGCGGCGCTCTGTCTTTCCCAAAAGGCGAGGAAGGTTCGCATCCAGCCTGCGGTGGTGTGCCAGCCCGAGGCGCAGAGATCGCCGAAGAGGGTGCCTTTGGCGGCTTCTTTGTCGAGGTGGAAACGCTGCGGATCGTAGCGTGTCGCGAAACGGATGATGTTTTCCTCGGTAAAAGTATAGCTGCCGATCTCGGCCTTCTCGCCAACCGCGTAAAGCTCGGACATCCTCATGCTGACGTCTCCGGGTTTATGCCGATATCCGCGGGCCGGACGCGCATGCCGAACATGACCGAATTCTCCGAGACGCAGACGAGTTCGCCGCGCTGGTTTTTCACCTCGTGGCGAAACTTGACAATGCCCATTCCGGGGCGCGAGCGCATCGGCCGGGCTTCGAGCACGGTCGAATGGCCGGACAGCGTGTCGCCGGCAAGCACCGGCTTTCGCCATTCCATCAGATCGACGCCCGGCGCACCCTCGCAGAGCGAATGCAGCACATAACTGTCGGCCATCATGCGCATGAACATCGAAGAGGTATGCCAACCGGAGGCGGCAAGGCCGCCGAGAATGCTGGCGCGGCCGGCAGCCTCATCGAGATGCATCGGTTGCGGGTCGAATTCGCTTGCAAACTCAATGATTTCCTCGGTGGTCACCGGCTTCGGGCCAAGCGCGAAGCAGCGGCCGGGCTGGAAATCCTCGAAGGAAAGCTTTTCTGCCGACATTCACTCCTCCCGCCATATGCAGCGCACAATGCTTACAATAGCATCCGCGCGGGCTCAATGATTCCGGGGAGATAAACCGGCATGACTGAACTAAGGTCGATACTCGACGAGGCCGTGCGCCAGGAGCTGATTTCGCCGGAGGCGGGCGGGCGGCTTTTGCCGTTCCTCATTGAGCGGGGCGTGGCCGTCGCTGGGGCGCCTGGAATGGTGGCCGAGGAGCAGGCCTGGTCGGATACGGAGACGCCGCGTTTCGTGCGAGGCTTCCACGACGTGCTGATCACCATCGGCGTTATCGTCGCGCTCGTCGGCCTCTGGGGCCTTGCGCCGCTTTACGCCGTGCCGGCTGCCATCATCGTGCTTTCGGAAATCCTGGTGCGGCGTCAGCGGCTTGCTTTGCCGGCCGTCAGCCTGACGATCGCGCTGTTCTGCTGGACATGGCCGCTGATGTCCGGCTTCTTCCCGCCGTGGGCACAGACCTCCGGATCCTTCGGAGCGGAGGTGACACAGCTCGTTGCCGGCTTCCCGATCATCCTCGGCGTTTACTATGCCCGCTATCGCGTGCCCTTGGCGCTGGCGCTCTCCATCATGTCGACGCTTGCCTTCGTGCTCACCCTGCTTTTGCGTTTGGTGCAATGGGTAAGCGGTAATCCGACGTTTTTCGCCGACCATCTTGCCGTGCTGGCTGCGGTCTCGCTCGTCTGCGCGCTCGGCCTCTTCGCGACGGCGCTCTATTTCGACCTCGGCGACCGGCTGCGCCGGACGACGCGCTCGGATATCGCTTTCTGGCTGCATCTCGGCGCGGCGCCGGCGATGCTCTACAGCACCGTTTCCCTGCTGTCGTTCGAGGAAGGCGGCCGTATCTTCGACTTGGCGAACATGTCGGCCCGGACGCCTGTGGTCGTGGCGACGGTGGCGGCGCTGATGCTGATCGGCCTCGTCATCGACCGCCGCGCCTTCGTCACTTCGGGGCTGTTGTCGCTCGGCGTTGCGATCTTCAGCGTCTTCCGGCACGGAAGTGCGACTGTCGACACCTACATCTACACGACGCTGATCGTCGTCGGCGCGATCGTTCTCATTATCGGAACGGGCTGGATGCCGCTGCGCCGGCTGTTGCTTAGGGCACTCCCTCCGGCAATCGCGAACAGGCTGCCGCCTGGTTAGGGCGGCAGCGATTTGATCAAGTATTAAAGCGGAAGTGGATGACGTCGCCGTCTTGGACGACGTATTCCTTGCCTTCGTCGCGCGCCTTGCCGGCATCCTTGGCGCCGACTTCGCCGTTATATTTGATGTAGTCGTCATAGGCGATGGTGTTGGCGCGGATGAAGCCGCGCTCGAAATCCGAATGGATGACGCCTGCGGCCTGTGGCGCCTTGGTGCCGCGCTCGATCGTCCAGGCGCGCGTTTCCTTCGGGCCGACGGTAAAATAGGTGATGAGGTGGAGCAGCTTGTAGCCGGCGCGGATCAGCCGGTCGAGGCCCGCCTCGTCAAGGTCGAGGGCAGAGAGGAATTCCTTCGCTTCCTCTTCTGGAAGCTGGGCGACTTCCGCTTCGATCGCCGCCGAGATGACGACGGTTTCGGCACCCTGTTCCTTCGCCATGACGGCGACGACCTCGGTGAATTCGTTGCCGGTCGAGGCATCGCCTTCGGCGACGTTGCAGACGTAGAGCACCGGATGCGAGGTCAGAAGATTGAGGCTCTTGAGGATGACGATCTCTTCCGCATCGAGCGTCGACAGCAGCGTGCGCACCGGCTTGCCTTCGTTGAGCAGCTTCAGCGACGCTTCCATGATCGGCAGCATCGCCACCGAATCCTTGTCCTTGCCGGTGGCGCGCTTGCGCGTCTGCTCGGTGCGGCGCTCCAAGCTTTCGAGGTCGGCAAGCATCAGCTCGGTCTCGATCGTCTCGGCATCGGCGACCGGGTTGATGCGGCCCTCGACATGAGTGATGTCGCTGTCTTCGAAGCAGCGGAGCACATGGACGATGGCGTCGACCTCGCGGATATTGGCGAGGAACTGGTTGCCGAGGCCTTCGCCCTTCGAGGCGCCGCGCACCAGGCCGGCGATATCGACGAAGGAGATGCGGGTCGGGATCAGTTCTTTCGATTTGGCGACGTCGGCAAGCTTGCGCATGCGCGGATCGGGAACGGCGACTTCGCCGGTGTTCGGCTCGATGGTGCAGAAGGGGTAGTTCGCCGCCTGTGCCGCCGCCGTCTTGGTGAGCGCGTTGAAGAGGGTCGATTTGCCGACATTCGGCAGCCCGACGATACCGCATTTGAAGCCCATGGCTTGATCCATATCTATTGGTAACTTTGCCCTGCCTATGCGGGAATGGCCGCCCTGGGTCAAGGGTTCGCAACATGAATCGAAAAAGCTGAGGCGCTCGGCTTGAAGGTAAGGCGGTTTAGCCTTACTTTTGGAGCGAAGGATACCATAAGCATGGCAACTCTGACTGTGACGGCAAAGGGGCAGGTGACCCTGAAAAAGGAGGTGCTTCAGCATCTCGGGGTCAGGCCTGGCGACAGGATCGATGTCGATCTCCTGCCTGGCGGCAAACTCGAGGTCATTGCTGTTGAGAGGCGGTCGGTCGCGGGCTCGGTGGAAAGCTTCTTCGGGAGTCTGGAGAACAAGGAGAATATACATGCGACGCTCGAAGAGATCGATGAGGCCATAAAGGCGGGCTGGGCAGGCGAGGTCGGCGTCGACAATGATCGTTGATACGAATGTGCTCGTACGTTCGGCCGTGCATGACGATCCGAAGCAAACTGAGCGTGCAAGGACGTTCATGCGCGAGGCCGAACGCCTGTTCATTTCCAATCTGACGTTTTGCGAATTCGTCTGGGTCGCCAGCCGGGTCTATCGCAAGAGCGCTTCAGAGATATCAGCGGCCATCCGGCTGCTGATATCGGACAGGAAGGTTGTCTACGACAGAGTTGCCGTCGAAGCCGGATTATCCTTTCTCGATGCTGGCGGGGACTTCGCCGATGGCATCATCGTCTTCGAAGGTCGCAGGCTTGGCGGCGAAACATTCGTGACATTCGACAAGAAGGCTGCCGCAATCCTGGAAATAGCCAGTCAGAATTGCCTCCTGCTCTCCGCGGAATAACACTCCGTCATTGAACTGCCGTGCTTACGGTGCAATATATTGGTGGTGGACGTTTTCTCCGCCTTTTCCATGTCATCAACGGGTGGATTTTTCCGATGAGTGACAATGACATTGCCCTGAAACCGAAAACCAAGGTGAAGCCCAAGCTGGACAAGCCGAAGCTCTACAAGGTCATCCTCGTCAATGACGATTATACCCCACGCGAACTCGTCATCATGATCCTGAAGGCCGTCTTCCGCATGAGCGAGGAGACGGGTTACCGGGTGATGATGACGGCGCACAAGCTCGGTTCCTGCGTGGTCGTGGTCTGCGCCAGGGATATCGCCGAGACCAAGGCCAAGGAGGGTATCGACCTTGCCAAGGGCATGGGCTTTCCGCTGATGTTCACCACCGAACCGGAGGAATAGGCGCTTTCCGAGGGCCGCCCCGATGGAGTCATGGCCGGCGGATCTGATAGCCGGTCTTTTCCTGCACGAAACCGCAATTCTCATAGAAGCGCAACGTTGCCGGATTCTTGGAGCCGGTAAGCAGCATCACCTTGTAGCATCCGGCGTTCCAGGCCTCGGCAAGCGCGTGGCCGATGACGGCGCGGGTCATAACCGCGCTTGCGATGATCGGCATGGGTGACGACGTTTTCGATGAGCGCATAGGGCGCGCCGTTCCGTGTCAGGTTCGGCAGGACGATGCTTGTGACGGTGGCGACGGCGACCTCACCCGCAAGACCAATGAATATGGTCATGCCGGGCTGGGCCAGGATGGCGGAAAAGCGTTCTTCGGCAATGGCGTCGTCAAGAACCGGATCGGCGGGGTTCAGGTGACGGTAAAGCGTCATGAGACCGGCGAGATCGCCGCGGGCAGCCGGGCGGATGATGACGCCTTGATCCGGCATCGGTCTCAATCGCCCTTTTTGCCGAACATCTTTTTCAGCATGTCGGCCATCGGGCCGGTGGCCGGCAACTTCGGCTGATTGTGGTTGCGGGCCTGATAGATATGCGACTGGCCGGCCGGCTTCTTCTCGACATCCTTCTTTTCTTTCGCCGGTTTCTCCTCCTCGGCCTTTCCGCCGAGCGCCAGCGCAATCTTGTTCATCAGCTGCGAATCTTCGTTTCGCACCAGCATGTCGGCATTGTCGGCGAGCGTGTCGAGAAGCGGCTCCAGCCAGGCCTTGTCGGCCTTGGCGAAATCGCCGAGCACATGGTTCTGCACCATTTCCTTGATGCCGGGATGGCCGATACCGAGGCGTAGCCGCCGGTATTCCCTGCCGCAATGGGCGTCGAGCGACCTGATGCCGTTGTGGCCGTTGTGGCCGCCGCCGGTCTTCAGCCGCGCCTTGCCCTGGGGAAGGTCGAGTTCGTCGTAGATGGCCACGAGATCGGCCGGCTGGAGCTTGTAGAAACGCATCGCTTCGCCGACGGACTCGCCGGAAAGGTTCATGAAGGTCTGCGGCTTCATCAGCAGCACTTTCTCGCCGCCGACCTCGCCCTCGGCGATCTCGGCCCTGAACTTCTTCGACCAGGGCGAAAAGCCGTGGCGCCGATGGATGGCGTCGACGGCCATGAAGCCGATATTGTGGCGGTTGCCGGCGTATTTGCTGCCGGGATTGCCGAGACCCGCGATGATCAGCATGGCCTGTCTTTCCTCGCTAAAGCATGTCGCGCAAAGTGTGCAGCGGTTTTGCGACAATCACATGCGTAAAAACAAAGACCTAAAGCGCGAGGAGCAAATCTGAAAGATCGCGACGCGCTTTAGAACTTCCCGCCGTTCACCACCGCGAAATGAAAGCAAAGTCAAGCGGAAAGGGCAGCTGTCTCCGGAGTCATTCCGACAGGTTCATGCCGTATTTCAGGAAGATCTGCTTCTGGTCGCCATCGGCGATCAGCTTATCGAGAGCAGCCTGCATCCTGGCGAGCAGATCGTCCGGAAAGTTCTTCTCGCAGGCGATGCCCATTGGCTGGGCGGAGAGCACGGTCACCAATTCCACCGGCTGGTCGGCCTTCAGTTTTTCGAAATAGAGTTCGGAGATCGGCATCATGTCGATGCGCCCGCCAAGCAGTTTGCGCAGCGTCGCATTGAAGTCGCTGGCGACATCGAGCTTGGTGAAACCCTTCTCCTTCAGGATCGTCTCGGTATAATCCTCGCGCTGCGTGCCGACCGTATATTTCTTCGCCTCGTCCAGATTGCCGGCGGTGACGCCCGAGCCCTTGCGGGTGATCAGGATGTTGCGGTCGATGAGCAGCGGCTCGACCCACTTGAACAACGGGTCGCGTGCGCCGTTGTGGGCGGTCGCAAAGACACAAGTCATCGGCGCCGTGCGGGCGAGGCTGAAAGCACGCGCCCAGGGCATGATCTCGATCGTGTAGTCGACGCCGATCGCGGCCATCACCTTTTCGACCTGCTCGACGGTCGCGCCCTTGATCTCCTTGCCTTCGCGGTAGTTGAAGGGGGCATAGTCCTCGGTCGTGAACGTCACCGTTTGCGCATGGGCGGTGCAGGGCAGCGCCAGGCATGCGAGAAGCAGGAGCTTTTTCATCCGTATCATCTCCTTGGTTCTTCGTTCACGAGGCACGTGCGACGGCCGATTGCGAGGCCGTCAGTTCGTCGATCAGCGTGGCGGCGTGCTGCGGACGATGGAAGAGATAGCCCTGGCCGTAGTCAAGCCCCATCTGGTGGAGCGTGCGGCATTCCTCTTCGGTCTCGATGCCCTCGGCAATAACGG
This sequence comes from Rhizobium sp. 10PS4, assembly GCF_032464805.1. Classification (NCBI taxonomy): domain Bacteria; kingdom Pseudomonadati; phylum Pseudomonadota; class Alphaproteobacteria; order Hyphomicrobiales; family Rhizobiaceae; genus Rhizobium; species Rhizobium sp. 10PS4. The sequence goes on from NZ_JAWDIW010000002.1 coordinate 35,933, forward strand.
TGCAGTTCATCTTGTGGGAAAGCGTGGTGATGCCTTCGATCAGCATCCGGCTCTTCTGACGCACGTCGTCGTCGCCGTCGTTGATCGCGCGAGTGAAGGACTGGTCGATCTTGATGATGTCGACGGGGAAACGGTTGAGGTAGCTCAGCGACGAATAGCCCGTGCCGAAATCGTCAAGCGCGATGCGGCAGCCGAAACGACGAAGCTCCGTGACGATCAAGCGGATCTGCGGGTTGTCGTGCATCAGCACGGCTTCGGTGATCTCGACGACGATGCGCTCGGGGCGGATGCCGTGGCGGCCGATGACGGCGGCAAGACGGGCCGGCAGCGCCGGCTCGAACTGCAGCGGCGAGAAGTTGATGGCGAGATAGGTATCCTGCATGCCTGATATGCGGGAAATCTTCGCGAGGTTGGCGATCGCCTTTTCCATGATGACGTTGCCGACGCGGACGATCTTTGCCGTTTCCTCGGCGACGCTGATGATCTCGGCCGGCGGCATCATGCCCTTCTGCGGATGGTTGAGGCGCATCAGCGCCTCGAAACCGGCAATGCCGCGGCCGTTCAGGGTGACGATCGGCTGCAGGAAGGCTTCGAACCAGTTGTCGACCAGGCCGGCTTCGATATTGGCCTCGATTTCGGCGCGGCTGCGAGCGCGGTCGAGCATGGCATTGTCGAAGAGCTGCGCGCCGTTCTTGCCGTCGCGTTTCTTGGCATACATCGCCATGTCGGATTTTTGCAGCAGCTCGGCCGCGGTTGCAGCATGATGCGGATAGATGGCGATGCCGACGGAAGCGCTCAGATGCATGTCGGGGGCGAATGGCGTTTCGAAGATCGAGGCAATCTGCTCGCACATCACCTTGGCGCGGCTTTCGGCGTCCTTGGCCGGCAGCAGGATGGCAAATTCGTCGCCGCCGAGACGGGCCGCCTCGTCGGAGGGGGCAAGATGGGTCTTCAGGCGCTCGACTAGCTCGACCAGCGCCATGTCACCGGCGGCATGGCCCATATTGTCGTTGATCCACTTGAAACGGTCGAGATCGACGAAGAGACAGGCGAGTTCCTGGCCGGCGGCATCGGCGGCGGCGATCTTGTTGTCGAGGACGGCTTCGAAGCCCTGGCGATTGAGAAGCCCGGTCAGGTGATCGGTGATTGCCTGGCGGTGATTGCGGTCCTCGGACGCCTTGAGTTCGGTCACATCGGTCATGACCGATAGCGAGAGGCGGTCCTGAGCGCCAGCTCCCGCCTCCGATTCCATGATGAGGACGTCCATGGTGCGGCCATCCAGGCAAACGAACTTGACGGTGACGGTCATGCCGCTTTCGGCTTGGCGGCGCTTGACGAATTTGTTGCGGGTCGCGGGGGTGACGAGATTGGCGAAGTTGCGGCCGATGACGGCGGCGCGGTTATAACCTGTGGCAAGCAGCCAATAATCGCTGACGGCGGTGATGCGGTCTTCCTCGTCGAGCGAGAAGAGCATGGCGGGCGTCAGATTGTAGATGTCGGTGGCGCGGCGGTGTGCGAACTTCAGCTCCTTTTCCTCGCTTTCGAGCTTGGTCTGCATCTCGTTGAAGCTATGGGCAAGCCGTCCCATCTCGTCGTTCGACTGCCAGTCGACATGATGGCGGGAGCCCAACTGGCGGGTGGCCTCGATTGCCGCGGTCAGCCGCATCAGCGGCTGGATGACGAAGAAGCGGTTGCCGATCAGCGCCGTGCCGAAAACGGTCAGCACCGCGAAGATGAAGATCGAGATGAAGACGACCTCTTCCTGCTTCAGGCCGGAAAACAGGCCGAGCGCAGGATAATAGACGCTGATGCTGCCGAGGTTCTTCGGACCGTCGACGTTGTTATAGATGATGGCGCGCGACACCTGCACCAGCTTGCCGTCGAAGGAGCGCGGAATGGTGGACTGGCTGACGTCGAGCTGGCCCGACTGGTCACGCACTTCGACCTTGACGATGGCGCCCTGGGAAACGACCGTCGCGCTGATCTGGGTGACGCTGTCCTCGTCAAGGTCCCACAGGGGTTTGGCCAGCGCCTGGGCATTGGCGACAAGAAGAACGGAGATATGGTCGCGTATTTCCTTGTCGGCCCGTTCCGAGGAAAGAAAAAGGAAGAGAACAAAGAGGGGAGCGACAAAAACAAGCAGCGCTCCGCAAACTATCGCAAAAAATCTGTTCTCAACGGAATTGTTCATGGTTCCGTCTACTCCCCGGGCCGGCCGTATTTGCTGTCGCGCGTTGAGGCGGGCTTCTTCGCAGCTGACGGAGCATGCTTTCACGAATTTGTTAAATGTTGCTGAAACGGGTGTTTCCGGGCAATGAAAAGCCCGCTTTCCAGGGGAAAGCGGGCCATATGCTTTACAAATTGGTCGAAGCGATCAGGCTTCGGCTTCGCCTTCCGCGGCGCTCTCATCGATGCCGGCAGCCGGAGCGATGATCGTCGCGATCGTGAAGTCGCGGTCGATGACCGGGGTGACACCCTTCGGCAGGGTGACTTCCGCGATATGGATGCTGTCGCCGATCTTCTTGCCGCTGAGGTCGATGTTGAAGAACTCGGGGATCGCATCGGCCGGGCAGTGAACTTCGACTTCATGGCGAACGATGTTCAGAACGCCGCCAACCTTGAGGCCCGGTGACTTCTCTTCGTTGATGAAGTGCACGGGGATTTCGACGGTCACTTGGGTGTTGCCGGAGACGCGCAGGAAATCGACATGCATGGTGAAGTCACGGACCGGATCGAGCTGGTAGTCCTTCGGCAGAACCTTGTGCTTCTTGCCGTCGACTTCGATCGTCGCCACGGTGGTCATGAAACCACCGGCGTGAATGCGCTTCGTCACCTCATTGGTGTTGAGAGCGATGGAAATGGGGGCCTGCTTGTCACCATAGATGACAGCGGGAATCAAACCGTTGCGGCGAAGTTCACGGGCGGACCCCTTACCAACCCGTTCGCGCGCCTCGGCCTTGAGCTCGTAAGTTTCCTGGCTCATGGCTATTCCTTTCGAGGTTATTTGGAGAGTTCGGCGGCGGGCAAAAGCCTTGTTCCGACGAACCGGAGGCGGGATGACCCGACCTCATCCGCGTTGCCTCCAAGGGTGTCTACACGGACCGGTGGCCTATATTATAAGTCGATCGGAAACGCAAGTTGCGGATTTGAGTTGTTTTTTGCCCATATACACGCTTTCGCCAAGGTTTCACCATCGAAAACGAAATCGGCGGCGATTAATAAATCCTGCGTTTACCCGCCAATATAAGCAGGGCCGTCTCAATTTGCCGGTTGCCTCTCACGTTGCGCGTCCTTTCCTGCATCACAGTCGAACACAGCCTTCCGCATCTGATCTTCGCCACCGTTATCTGTGTGCTCGGATCGATGCTGTCGATGCGCCTCTTCACCCGGGTGCGCCGATCGCAGGGGCTGCAGAAAACCAACTGGCTGTTTCTCTCCGGTTTCGTTGGCGGCTCGACCATCTGGACGACGCATTTCATCGCCATGCTCGGTTACCAGACGCCGGTGGCGAACGGCTATGGGCCGACGCTGACGCTGCTGTCGCTGTTTGCCGCCGTCGCGACGACGATGATCGGCTTTGCCATCGCGTCAATTGCGCAGAAGAGCGCGCTTATCGAGGCAGGCGGCGTGATCGTCGGCCTCGGCATCGCGGTCATGCACTATGTCGGGATCGCCGGTTACGAGATCGAGGGTCGTCTCGAATGGCAGACCTCCTATGTCGTCACCTCGCTGGTCTTGGCCGGCTTGTTCGGCGCAGTCGCCACCAATCGCGTCTGCCGGCCGATCACGCGTTTCTGCCGCCACGGGGCTGCCCTTTCGCTGATCCTTGCGATCGTGCTCACGCATTTCACCGGGATGGCGGGGCTGACGATCCTGCCGGATGCCACTGTTGCGGCACCCACCGAGATCATCTCTGACGGCATCATGACCGGTCTCGTCAGCGCCGTCATGATCATCATCCTGGCGCTGGGCGCCTCCACCTATATCATCGACATGCAGTCGACCCAGGCAGCCGTCGAGCGTTATCGCCATCTGTCGCTGCATGACCCGCTGACCAATCTTGCCAATCGCGCCGCCTTCAACGAGCATCTGTCGGCGCTGGTCAACAAGCCGAAGGACATGACGGCCAATATCGCCGTGCTCTCCTTCGACCTCGACCGTTTCAAGGAAATCAACGACGTTCACGGCCACGCCGCCGGCGATGCCGTGCTGCGCGCCGTCGCCGAACGGCTGTCCAGGATCATGCAGAACGGCCGGTTCGTGGCGCGGGTCGGCGGCGACGAGTTCGTGGCGGTCATGTGCGATTATTTCGTCCGTTCGGACGCCAAGGGACTGGCGCAACGCATGCTCGACGAGATCGCCCGGCCGATCGAATGGAACGGCCATGCGCTGACCGTCGGCTCCAGTATCGGTATCTCCACCTATTCCGGACAGGCGAACACTTTGGACGACCTGCTGTCACAGGCCGATACGGCCATGTATCGGGCAAAATCGACAGCGACCAACAGCATATGCTTCTACGAGCCCTCGATGGACCAGGCAGCGCGCGAACGCAACGCGCTGGCGAGCGAGATGCGGGAGGGATTGGCACGCGGCGAATTCGAGCTGTTCTACCAGCAGCAGAATGACACGGTGACGCGCGACATCATTGGCCTGGAAGTGCTCCTGCGCTGGAGACATCCTGTGCGCGGCTACATCTCACTCGTCGAATTCATTCCGATCGCGGAGAAGACCGGCTTTATCATTGAGCTTGGTGAATGGGTGCTGCGGGCCGCTTGCGCGGAAGCGGCGACCTGGAAGAACCCGTTACGCATCGCCGTCAACGTCGCGCCGCAGCAGCTCGGCGACAACCGCCTACCGCAGATCGTGCATCAGATCCTGCTTGAGACCGGCCTGCCGGCGGCGCGACTCGAGATCGAAATCACCGAATCCGGCATCATCGCCGATCATCAACATGCGCTTCAGGCCATCCGCCGGCTGAAAGCGCTCGGCGTAAAGGTGGCGATGGACGATTACGGCACGGGTTATTCGTCACTGTCGACACTGCACAGCTTCCCGTTCGACAAGATCAAGATCGACCGCGCCTTCGTCGACGGCGTCGTCACCAACAAGCAGTCTGCGACAATCGTGCGTTCGACGCTAATTCTTGCAGCAAGCCTCGACATACCGGTGCTTGCTGAAGGCGTCGAAAACGAAGACCATATCGACTTCCTGCGACGGGAAGGCTGTCTGCAAGTGCAGGGCTTCCTCTTCGGTAAGCCGGGACCGCGCTCGGGGCATCGAGGCGATCGTCAACGGCGAGGTGCCGGCCGTACAGCACGAAACGGTTCTTGCGCCGGTCGTGAAGAAATCCGCGGCCGCGTGAGCGGCAAATTGCCCTTCTCTGCCGCAGCTGAGGTTGACATCCGCGCGCTTCGCATCTTTGGATGGCCCGCATTCAAAAAAGCGGCTGAGGAGAAATCGGACTATGCGTCTCAAACTTGTCACGGCAACGAGCTTGCTGGCACTTTGCCTTGTCACCACGGCCCAGGGTGTCGAGATCAATCAGGATGGCGCCAATGCGGTCAAGGACACGCTGACGAAGCTGCTTCCCGAGGATCTGGCGAAGAGCGGCCTGATCACCGTCAATCCGGCGGGGGCGCGATATGAGATCATTTACGATCTGGCGAAGCTGCTTGCCAAGGCCGATCCGGCGACATTCGCGATCAACGGGCTGACGCCGTTCTCGATGTTCGCCACGCCGCTCGACAGCGGGCTCTGGAACATCGAGGGTGACAACAACCTCAACGTTTCCGGCCATTTCAGAGGCCCCGACCAGAAGCCGACGGACTTTTCCTACTCCATCGCTTCGCTTGTCTACACCGGCGTCTTCGATCCGGCGATCAGCTATCTGCGCTCCGGCACCTTCACCGGCAAGGACATCAAGGTCACCAGCAAGTCCGACACCGAGGAAGTCCATGCCAGTATCGCCGCGATCGACCAAAAGCTGAGTTCGACGGACAGCGCAGGCGGCAACGGGCGTATCGATTTTGCGGGCAGCGGCTCGATGTCCACTTTCGTGGAGCAGGTTTCCGGCCTGCAAATGCCGCCCGTTGAAATCCGTGCCGATTCGATCGATTTCGATGCCAAGGTGAACGGCCTGCCGGCCAAGCAAATCCGCGAGATCGTCCTTTTCGTTCTCGACCATCTCGAGGAGAAGGAACTGAGCCCGGAGAATAGCGACAAGATAAAGGGAATGCTCAAGCAAGCCTTCCCGATTCTTGCCTCTTTCAGCGAAACAATCGGGGTCAACAATCTGACCGTCAGCAGCCAGATGGGCAATGGCGGCGTCAAGGCGTTTGGTTACAACCTGGCCATCGATGGGCCGAGCGATGCCATGCGTTTCGGCTTCGGCATGAATGCGCAGGACATCAGACTCGACAGCCCGCTGATGCCGCCAAGCTATTCGCCTTTCATGCCGACCAGCTTCGAGCTGCAACTCGCCATGCCGAATCTGGATTTCGCCACCTTCGGCGACGCCTTCATGGCGGTGGATTTCAGCAGCGCCGAGGCGCCGGAGACGAGCGGCGAGGAGATGGCGAAGAAGCTCTTCCGCGATGGCCGGCTCGCCATCGAGTTTCCGAAGGTCAGCGCCAAGTCCGATGTCTATGACCTCGACATGACCGGCAAGATCGAGGGACGCGTCGATACCCAGAAGGACTATTCGATGGAGGCGACGATCCTTGCCCGTGATCTCGACAAGACGATTGCCGCGGTTCAGGAGCTTGCCAAGACGGATCCCGATCTCAACCAGGTCTCCTTCGGCATCATGATGGTGAAGGGTTTCGCCAAGACCGATGCAGATGGCCGCTCGCGCTGGGACATCAGCGTCAGCCGCGACGGCGCGATCGCCGTCAACGGGCAGGTGGTCAAGGGGCCGGATAGTCTGGATCAGGAGCCAGACCAGGAGCAGGAACCGGATCAGGATCAGGACGCGGTACCTGCGCCGCCGCAGCAGCCTTGAGCATTATCAAATTAGGATCAGAAATGAAAAAGCCGGCCTTGTGCCGGCTTTTTTGCGCCCAACGATCGCAACGGCGGTTTATTCTGGGCTTTCGTTGTCACCGAACGCGGCTCGGCGACTATCAACGGCCAGCAATTCATGCGGCTCGAAGAGCATGCCCAGTAATAGCTTGGTAGTCCATCTGATGCAGAAATTGAAAGAGCCGGTCGAATGCCGGCTCTCTTTAATCGAAGAGGCTGGAGACGGACTCTTCCTGAGCCGTTCGGCTGATGGCTTCGCCGATCAGCGGCGCCGTCGTTACGATGCGGATATTGTGCGCCGAGAGAACCGCCGTGGTCGGCTGGATCGAATCCGTGATGACGAGTTCGCGCAGCTTCGAGGAAGTGACGCGGGTGACTGCGCCGCCCGAGAGAACGCCGTGGGTGATATAGGCGGTGACGCTGGATGCGCCCTTGGCCAGCATCGCGTCGGCCGCGTTGCAGAGCGTGCCGCCGGAATCAACGATATCGTCGATCAGCAGGCAGTCCTTGCCGGTGATGTCGCCGATGATGTTCATGACTTCGGATTCACCCGGCCGCTCGCGACGCTTGTCGACGATGGCCAGAAGACAGTCCAGCCGCTTGGCAAGCGCGCGGGCACGCACCACACCACCGACGTCAGGCGAGACGACCACGACGTTGCTGAGGTCATAATGGCTCTTGATGTCGCGCGTCAGCACGGGCATAGCGAAGAGATTGTCGGTCGGAATATCGAAGAAGCCCTGGATCTGCCCGGCATGGAGATCGAGCGTCATGACACGGTCGGCGCCGGCTTCGGTAATGAGGTTTGCGACCAGCTTGGCGGAGATCGGCGTGCGGCCGGAGGCTCGGCGGTCCTGGCGGGCATAGCCGAAATAGGGAAGGACGGCGGTGATGCGGCGGGCTGACGAACGACGCATAGCGTCGATCATGATCAGCAGTTCCATCAGGTGGTCGTTTGCGGGAAAAGCGGTGGGCTGTACAAGGAAAACGTCCTCGCCGCGCACATTTTCCTGGATTTCCACGAAGATTTCCTGATCGGCAAACCTTCGAACACTGGCTTTCCCCAAGGGAACGTTGAGATAGTTGCAGATCGCTTCGGCGAGTTGCCGGTTCGAATTGCCCGCGAAAACCTTCATTTTGGTCCGCCTGTTACGCGCTGATAGCCGCGCTTTTTAGTCAGCTTCCCCGTGAATGCAAGGGCAAAGGCGCCACAGCCTTCCATATTTGCAAAAAGTTTGTGACTAACCGCCCTGAGCCTGCCGCCAGGAGGTGAATTCCGCGATGGTTTTCGAGGCGATCTGCTGCATCACCGAAGCCGGAACGCCCGCCCAGGGATCGGCCGCGGCCGTCGGCACGCTTTCCTGTCCCTGGATGCGGTGCAGGCGGCCCCCGCCGCTGTCGAGAATGTCCCAGACATAGACCACGGTGACCTTGCCGTCGTCGCTGAAGGCGGAGAGGTAGCCCTTGAGGATGTAGTCGCTGCTCGCATCGTTCGAACTTTTGATGGAAAGGCCGTGCGCGCGCGCCTCGGTACCGAGCTGGCGCGAGAGCGGTGTCACGGCCTGCACCGGCGCGCCGATGATCGGTAGGAAGCGCACGGTATTGCCGCGGGCGGAGGAGGAACTGGGGGGGAGGGCGGCGGTCTGCTGCGGCTGTTGCGCCTCGGCCGGCGGAGCCGGCTGTGCGGCAAGCTCACCACTGGCCGCCGGCGGGGGCAGCGATTGTCCGTCGATCGGGGCAGAGGCGGCCGGTGAGGAGCCGCTTCTCGACAGGGCATCTGCCTGTTCCTGCATCGTCGTCGGTGCCGCGCCGGTGCCGGGTCGATAGGCCCGCTGCGACTGATCATAGGCTGGATGGTAGCCGCCCTGCTGCGAGTTTCCCGAGAAACTCGGCTGGCGGGTGCCTGCCAAGCGCTCGGCTTCGCTTTGCGTCACCGGGCTCGACGGGGCGCCCCCGGAGGAATTGCCGATGTCGACCTGTGGCGTCAGCGCATCGGTCGTGTTGCAGGCTATCAGTAGAGCCATGACGAACAGGAGCGTGGGCACAATCGCAGCTCGCGTCATCCCTTGGTCCGTCCTTCCCGCAATCGCAATCAGCCCCACCCGAATTTATGCGGGTGGGGACGGTCGTCTGTCAATTCCGGATTCTCACCGGTCAGAGCCCGATGAAATCGAGCGGATGACGGGATAGCGCGCGCGGCGCATCCGCTGTCGTCAGATAGGTCTGGCCGAGCGTCATCGCCGTTCCCGTATCGGAATCGGCGATGATCATGTGCACGAAGAGCGACATGTTCGGCTCGATCGGCTGCGGATTGCCGACATGGAACATCTGATGCTCCATCCAGGACGGCGAGAAGCGGGCGCCGAGCGAATAACCGCAGGCATTCAGCCGGTGGCGGGCCAGGCCGCGCTCGTCGATGATCCTGGCATGCATGTCGAAGACATCGCCGAAGGTCTGGCCGGGCTTGAGCACGGTCTCGATCGCCTCGATGGTTTCGCGGCAGGCGTTGTATAGCTCGCGGTGGCGATGCGTCGGCTCGCCGATGACGATCGTGCGCATCATGGCGGCATGGTAATGCGCATAGGCGCCGGCCCATTCGAGCGTCAGTTGGTCGTTGGCGTCGAGCTTGCGGCGGCCGGCCTTGTAGCGGCAAAGCAGGGCGTCGGCGCCGGAGCCGATGATGAACTCGTTGGCGGGGTAGTCGCCGCCGCCGGAAAAGATCGCGCCCTGCATGGCGGCGAGGATATCGGCCTCGTCGGCGCCGGGTTTTGTCAGCCGGATCGCGGCATCGAGCGCATCGTCGGCGAGAACGGCGGCACGCTCGACATAGGCGACCTCCGTCGGGCTCTTGATCAGGCGCAGGCGGCTGACGAGGTAGGAGGCGTCGACGATCTGGCCGAAGGTGGTCAATTGCGCGTCGAGCAGCCGGGCGACGCGGCCGGTCATGCCGTGCGTATCATATTCGATGCCGATGCGGGCGCCGAGCAGGTCCATCTCGACCAGCAGGTTCTTCAGGTCGAGCGTCGGGTCGGCATTGACCCGGTCGACCCAGATATGGATGTCCTCGAGGATCGAGGTATGCCTGGCCTGGCGAAGATCGGCCGAGCGGGTGATCAGCGCCATGGTGCCGTCGCTCTTGACGACCAGCGTCTGGAAGAAGCAGTAGCCGAAGGTGTCGTAGCCCGTCAGCCAGTACATGCTTTCCTGGGCGAAGAGCAGCAAGGCGTCGAGCTTTTCTTCCTTCATCTTCTCGGTGAGGCGCGCAAGCCGGCTTGCGAATTCGGCCTTTTCGAAGTGCAGTGCCATTCTGCTCAAGTCTCCCTGATTGATATCGCGGAAATCTGGCGGCCGTAATCCGGCTCCTTGCGATGTGTCGTCCTGCGGTAGGAAAAGAAGCGCTCGTTGTCCGGATAGGTGCAGAGGCCGAGGCTTTCCGCACGCACGCCGGCTTTCGTCAACCGGTCGACAGTCAGCGCCGGCAGGTCGAACATGGCGTGGCCGGGCGTTGCGGAAGGCACGAAAAAGCGCTCGTCCTCCGGGTTTTCGGCGACGAAACGCTCGACGAACTCAGGGCCGACCTCATAGCTCGCCTGGCTGATTGAGGGGCCGAGGCAAGCGACGATGCGAGCGCGGTCCGCACCCAGTGCCTCCATGGCGGCGATGGTGTTTTCGAGCACGCCCGTCAGCGCGCCCTTCCAGCCGGCGTGGGCAGCACCGATGACGCGATTGTCCGGGTCGGCAAACAGGATGGGTCCGCAATCGGCGGCGAGCACGCCAAGCGCAATGCGAGGGGTGCGCGTTACCATCGCATCCGCGTCGGGGCGGGCGCCGTCGTAATCGGCGCCGATCGTCACGACATCGGGGGAATGGACCTGATGCACGGTTGCCAGCCGCTCAACCGGCAGGCCGAACCAGGCGGCGACGCGACGACGGTTTTCCAGGACCTTGTCGCGTTCGTCGCTGGAGCCGAGGCCGACATTGAGGCCGCGATACAGCCCTTCGGAAACGCCGCCGGCCCGAGTGAAATAACCGTGCCGGATCGTGGTGCCCGCTGCTTCGTTCAGCAGCGCGCTTTCGATCGGTGCGGGAGAGGCCGCGTCCTGCATCTGTGATTCCGGGGTTTTCGAGGGGTTTGTTATTATCCCAAGCGCATCGCATATGCGGCGCGCTTCAAGTTCTTGTTTCGGGCCGATGTTGAACCAGCCGCGTGCGCCCTGTCAATCCACCGGACGAAAGGGCATGAGATCGAGGGGGGGATAGGAGACCGCCATCACCTTGAACAGTTCGCCCATCCGGCCTTCACCGGCGCCGGCGAGCCTTTCGACCGCCGCCTGGATGACCTGCTGGGTTTGCGGTTCGCGATCGCGGCCGAGCGCGGTTGCGCGCTCGATGATGCCGAGGCCGGTCAGGAAATCACCCTGATGCAGGGCGCCGTTCAGATGGAGGCCGGCCGCAAGCGCCGTTTCGGCGAGCTGCTGGAAGTCGACATGGCTCGTCAGATCGGCTTCGCCGGGATGGGCGAGCGGCGGGTCGAATTCATGCATGCGCACGGCCTGCAGCGTATCGCCGAAGCCGGTGACGAGATGGCCGTAGTCGATTGTAAGCGCCGTGCCGCCGAAGGCGCGCAGCCGCTCGCAGATCGCCATCATCACCGCCTGGCGGGCAGGCGAGATCTCAAAGAGGGTGCCGACCGGCACGTTCTGCACCGGTTCGGGCAGCAAGGTAGGATCGAGGCCGGCGACGCCGGCGGCGAAAGTCAGCTCGCCATCGGCGTCGATACCGACCATGCGCTCACGGAACCCCATCGGCATGCGGACGAACTGGCGGATCGGGATGGCGTCGAAGAGTTCGTTGGCGGCAATCAGCGTGAAGCCGGGTGGTACTTCGTCGAAGCCATCGTGCCAGGTGATCTTCTCGCCGTGGGGTTCGAGCGTCTGGCTCTGGATGTCGCGCAGGCGCTCGCTGGTTTCGACGAGATGCACGGTCATGGCGTCGAAAAGCGGTGGAGCGATGCGGGAGATGACGCGCAGCATGTCTGATATCATGGTGCCGCGGCCGGGGCCGATCTCGACGAGGCGGACGTCTGTCGGTGTGCCGTGGCGCTGCCACGCATGGACGATGAACACGCCGATCATCTCGCCGAAGATCTGGCTGACCTCCGGCGCGGTGACGAAATCACCGGAACGGCCGAAGGGCTCGCGGGTGCGGTAATAGCCGTGTTCGGGGTCTGCGAGGCAGAGCGAGAAATAATCGGTGACGCTGATCGGGCCGTTGGCCTGGATAATCGCCTTGATCTTTTCGCCTAGAGCGGTGGTCATGTCGCGCGTCCTGCCGTTTCAGAGCTGCAGCGCAGCCTGGCGGCGGGCCCGCAGCATCGCCCAGAGGCCAAGCAGGATCATCGGGAAGGAGAGCACCATGCCCATGGTCAGCCAGCTCGTGCCGACGAGGTAACCGAGCTGGGCATCAGGCTCGCGGAAGAATTCGACGAAGATGCGCGACAGCGCATAACCGCAGACGAAGACGCCTGTAATGAAGCCGGGGCTTTTCAGCGCGCGCATGCCATAGACGAAGGCGGCCAGCACCAGGAGCAGAACGATGCCTTCGAGACCGGCTTCGTAAAGCTGGCTCGGATGGCGGGCGAAGGGACCGCCGGTCGGGAAGACAACGGCCCAGGGCACGTCGGTCAACCGGCCCCACAGCTCGCCATTGATGAAATTGGCGATGCGGCCGAAGAACAGACCGAAGGGAACGACGGCGGCGACAATGTCGAACAGGCTCCAGACCGGGATGGCGTTACGGCGGGCAAAGAGGATCATGGCGATCGTCGTGCCGGTCAGACCGCCATGGAAGGACATGCCGCCGTTCCAGATCTCGAGCGCACGGACGGGAGTGCGCAGGACGGCGGGGAGATCATAGAAGAAAATATAGCCGAGACGACCGCCGAGGACGACGCCAAGCGCTGCCCAGACGATGAAATCATCGAGCTGCGTCTTTGATATCGGCGAGACGTTGCCGGGCCAGAGACTGTCATTGGCGGCGATGCGACGCGCATAGGCCCAGCCGAGCAGGATGCCGGCGACATAGGCGAGACCGTACCAATGAATCGCCAGCGGGCCGATCGAAAAGGCGATCGGATCGATATCCGGGAAAGGCATGATGGCAAGGAGATTGGCTGCTGTCGGCAAGGTTTTCCACCTGTTGAGTTGCGCGGAACATGCCGCTGCGATCCCGGACGGTCAAGTCCATTGTTCGTGATGGCCCGTTCCCGGCCGGTTCCGGCAAGCTTATCCCGTGTAAAGCGCTTGCATCGTCGATGGCGAAGCCCTACCTCAATCCTCGAGGCCCTGAAGGGCTGAATTCACCTCATGCGAAGGGAGAAAAACGCCATGACGACCGGAACGAACCGCATCATGGACGAATTCGCCAAGCTGATGACCGATGCGGCCGGTGCCGCCCAGGGCGTCCGCAAGGAGATCGAAACCGCCTTCAACGCCCAGGCCGAGCGTTGGCTGAACAGCATGGACATCGTCAAGCGCGAGGAGTTCGAGGCCGTGCGCGAGATGGCGATCAAGGCACGCGACGAGAACGAGGCGCTTGCCGCCCGCATCGCAGCACTCGAGGCGAAGCTTGCCGGCGAGGGCGCTTAAGTCCCGATACGACACAGATGCGGCGTTGCCTTCATGCCACACGCCGCATCTTCCTTAAAAAAACCAGGTGAGTTTTCCACCTGTGGACACTGCCAAAAAAGCCAATTCGCAGAGTCGCTTATTCTCCCTTCTGAATTGAATTTCGAAGAGCCTTTCCACAGTGGTCGGTCCTATTTTCGGTTCAGGGGGCTGGCAGGGGACCAGGGGCGCTATACACTGATTTTAAATGATGATTCGAAGCGACGTGGTAAGCTCCGGGCAGGTTATCTGCGTTAAGTCTGGCAGCGGTTCAACGATCATCCGAGTGGTGGTTCCGGTATTTTGCGTGTGTCTTTCTTGTGTTCGTACACCAAGTTAGGTCGCATTCGTTCCGGTCAAGAAGGTGCTGCATGAACCTGATGGAATTGGAAGTCGAGCGTCAGTCGAACCCGGTCGATATGATCGAGTACGTTGCCTCCAACAATGACTGGTCGTTCGAACGGTCCGGCGAGGACGAGATCGCGATGACGGTCGAGGGCCGCTGGACGGACTACCACGTCTCCTTCTCCTGGATGGAGGAATTCGAGGCGCTGCACCTTGGCTGCGCCTTCGATATCAAAGTTCCCGACATCAGGGTCAACGAGGTGGTCAAGCTGCTCTCGGCGATCAACGGGCAGGTGCTGATGGGTCATTTCGACCTCTGGCGCCAGGAAGATGTCGTCATTTTCCGCCAATCGCTGCTGCTTGCCGGCGGTGCGGAGCCTACCAATCGCCAGGTGGAGGTGCTGCTTTCCAGCGCGCTTGACACCTGCGAGGCCTATTTCCAGGCATTCCAGTTCGTCGTCTGGTCCGGCATGGAAGCGACGAAGGCGATGGAAGCCGTGCTGTTTGAAACGGTCGGCGAGGCATAAGATGCCGACGAAGGCTTTCTCCTCGACACATCCCGTCGTTCTGATCGGTGCCGGAAACATGGGCGGGGCGATGCTCTCCGGCTGGCTGAAAAGCGGCGTTCCGGGCTCGGCCGTCATCGTTGTCGATCCGGGCCCGTCGCCGGCGATGCTTTCGACGATCAGCGAGGCTGGCGCGACCCATCTGACTGCGCTTCCTACGGATTTGAAGGCAAGCGTGCTGTTTCTGGCAGTCAAGCCGCAGGTGATGGAGACGGTGCTGCCGGCGGTGAAGAGTGCCATCGGGCCGGACACGGTCGTCGTCTCGGTCGCGGCCGGCAAGACGCTCGGTTTCCTCGAGAAACATCTCGGCAAGGCCGCCATGGTGCGGGCCATGCCGAACACGCCAGCCATGGTCGGGCGCGGCGTCACCGGTGCTTTTGCGAATTCAGGGGTCAGCGATCCGCAGCGCGAACGCGTCCATGCCCTTCTGCACGTCTCGGGGCCGGTCGAATGGGTGCCGGCGGAAGCCGATATCGATGCCGTGACGGCGCTTTCGGGCAGCGGTCCGGCTTATGTATTCTATCTCGTCGAATGTATGGCGGAGGCAGGCCGTAAACTCGGCCTGCAGGCGGACCTCGCCATGCGTCTTGCGCGGGAAACAGTCGCGGGGGCTGGTGAACTCATGCACCAGTCCCCCGACGACGCTTCGCGGCTGCGGGAAAATGTGACCTCTCCCGGCGGCACGACGGCGGCGGCGCTCGCCGTGCTGATGGCCGAAGACGGCATGCAGCCCTTGTTCGACGCAGCCCTTGCGGCGGCGCGCAAGCGAGCCGAGGAACTGGCTGGCTGACGGAGACCATATGGCAGAAGAGATCACCTACGCCGATTTCGAGCGTGTCGATATCCGCGTCGGCACGATCATCGAAGCCAGCCCCTTTCCGGAGGCGCGCAAGCCGGCGTTCAAACTCCTGATCGATTTTGGTCCTGACATCGGCATCAAAAAGTCCTCAGCGCAGATCACCGTGCATTATACGACGGAAAGCCTGATCGGCCGGCAGGTGCTCGGCGTCGTCAATTTCCCGCCGCGCCAGATCGGGCCGTTCCGCTCGGAAGTGCTGACGCTGGGATTCGAGGACGAAAACGGCGCGATCGTGCTTGCTGCGGTCGAACAGCCGGTGCCGAACGGCAGAAGAATGATGTGAGCGCGAGCTTACAGCTATTTGTTCCGGGCTTCACGTGGCAGGATCGGATCCTCCACGAGGTTTGATCTCCTGCAGGAATGGATTGCTTCGCCGCTCGTCGCCGATGCGGCTGCCGGGGCCGTGGCCGCAGATGAAGCCGACGTCGTCGCCGAGCGGCAATACCTTGTCGCGGATCGAATCGAGAAGGTGCTGATGATTGCCGCCCGGCAGGTCGGTGCGGCCGATCGAGCCGTTGAAAAGCACGTCGCCGAGATGGGCGAAATTCTGCGCACGGTTGAAATAGATGACGTGGCCGGGGGCATGGCCGGGCGTGTGATAGACTTCGAATTCATGGGCGCCGAAAGAGATCTTGTCGCCGTCCTTCAGCCAGCGGTCGGGCACGACGTCGCGCAATCCTGATATGCCGTATTTTTCAGCCTGGGTTTCGATCCGTTGCAGCAGCGGCAGATCGTCCTGATGCGGGCCGACCACGTCGACGCCGAGGGCCTCCTTCAATTCACTGGCGCCGCCCGCATGGTCGAGATGGCCGTGTGTCAGCCAGATTTCATTGATGGTCAGGCCGTTCTGGGCAATCGCCTGCAGGATGAGCGGCACGTCGCCGCCGGGATCGACGACGACGCCTTCCTTGGTATCGGGATCGAAGAAGATCGTGCAGTTCTGCTGGAAGGGTGTCACCGGAATGATGCCGGCCTGGAGCATGCCCATATGTGCCTCGCTTCGTGTCTCTATTGCTTCGGGTATAGTCCGAAACCACGGCAAGGACAGCCGGAATCTTCCGCCATTGCGGCCTGCCTCACGGCAAAAAGACGGACTGAAACAAGAGTTTATGCCTCTCTTCGCCACTGCCGTAGAGCGGAAAAATCGAATTTTGTTTAATTCTCCAAGGTACTTGGATGAAATCTCCGACAAGCGGCGTTTCGCTGGGCGGAGTGCCGGGGAACATCGGGGAACCCCGCGCGTTGTCAGCGCATCGAAACCAAGGAGACGCTCACATGACGTTGAAGAGAAACATTCTGTTGGCTGGAGCCGTGCTCCTGGCGAGCGGCGGTCTTGCGCAGGCGGAGATGATGGCGACAACGGTCAATGATCTCAACGTTCGCGCCGGCCCGGGCCCGCAATATCCCTCGGTCGGCCTTGCCACCCGCGGCTCGACCGCGGTCCTCGACGGCTGCATCGAAGGCAGCCGCTGGTGCCGCGTCGACGTCAACGGCATGCGCGGCTGGGTCTATGCTGATTATCTGCAGGTCGATCATGGCGGCACGTCTGTTATCGTCGAACAGCACCGCGCCGAGATCGGCGTTCCCAGCGTGACTTACGAGTCGACCGCGAGTGTCGTTCCGGCCGATCCGCAGCCGGCACCGGGCGACGAGTTGCTCGGCCCCGTCGGTGCGGTCGAGACCATCACCCCACCGGAGACAGTCCGCACCTACATCGAGACCAATCCGGGTGAGACGGTGCAGCTCGGCGGTGACGTCGTCGTCGGCGCGGAAGTGCCTGCCGATGTCACCTTCCAGTCGATCCCGGATTACGAGTATCGCTATACCAGGATCAACGACCGGCCGGTGCTGGTCGATCCCGGTACACGCCGGATCGTCTACGTCTATCAGTGACGTGATCGACAGAAACGAGGCGAGGCGGACGTCGGACCGCCTCGTTCCGGGGCGGTTCTCCCTGCCTTAATCCCGCATCGGTTGATTTTTCTTAACGCTTTCCTCCGAAATATGATAATATACTAATATGCCGAAGGTTCGGCATGGATCGGCGGTCGGGGAGATCGCCAGAGGAGGAAATCATGGAAGCGCTACTTCCGCTCATCACCCAATTGATTGCCGGTGCAATCGGCGGCAACGCCGCGAGCGCCGCTTTGAAGCAGCAGGCGATCAATGTCGTCGCCCGTACGATCGCGGGTGCGATCGGCGGCGTTGCCGGCGGTATGCTGCTCAGCATGGTCGGTGGGGAAGCGGCTATGACCGGCCTGATCGCCGACGGCATCGGCGGCTTGATCGGCGGCGGCATTCTCTCGACGCTCGCCGGACTGGTCATGGCACGGGCGCATAGATAAAAGGCCCGATGGGTCTGTATCTACAGCGCCGCACGTCTTTTCGAGAGCCGCAAAGGACGCCGTAGCACTTTGAACTGCTGCATCCTTAAATCGATTCCTATTTAAGGAATTATGCGGTAGCCGGACCGATTGCGTGAGGGGCTTATTCGGCGGCGACGGCCGCCGGATAGACTTCCTTCATGTGGTCGTTCATCCGTGTTTCGAGATCATCGATGGCGTGAAGCGATACGGGCCGATTTCGGAAACCGGGTTGATGACGTCTGGCGGGTGATACCGTTCAGAAAGCAACCCGGGGTCGGCGTGTGAATGACGCCATCCTTGATGAAGAAGATGTTGGCGCCGGTCGCATCAGTGACCTGACCGAGATAATCGAGCATCATCTCCCCAGACTCCTCCGGCGCTTCACGCGCCATGCCTGTTGATTGTTATCCCCATTACGTTTTATCCACAGACGCAAGGGGAAATCGCGTATTGCGTCGGAGTGCCGGACGGGCCTTGTTTTCCGGGGAAATGCCAGGGAAATGAGAGGCCGTGCGGGCTCCCGCAGAGTTCGTGGAAGCTGATAGCGACGCAAATTTATGTCAATAAGGCTGACATATCTTCGCGAAAGCTTCCGGCAGCGCGCGGAAAAGAAAGGAAATGCCGAGTGTCACGACAGACCGGCCCGAAAGCAGGCAAGCCGGAGCCGCTAGCCACGCCGATGGAAGATACTGATATCATCGATTTCGAGATCATCGAGCTGTTCTTCTTCGCCTATCGCGACTTCGTTTCCGATCCTGACGCTATCCTCGAAAAGAGCGGCTTCGGCCGGGCGCATCACCGCGTCGTACATTTCGTCAACCGCAATCCCGGCATGACGGTAGCCGATCTTCTCGAAACGCTGAAGATCACCAAGCAGAGCCTTGCAAGGGTGCTGAAACAGCTGATCGACTCAGGCTATATTCGCCAGGTGGCAGGTCCTGAAGACCGGCGGCAGCGCAAGCTCTATCCGACGAAATCGGGACGAGAGCTGGCGCTTGCCCTTGCCGAGCCGCAATCGCGCCGCATTGAGCGGGCATTCGAAGGGGCTTCTGCGGAGGTGCGGGAGGGCGTAAAAGCTTTCCTCAGCGGCATGCGGGACAGACAGAAGGCGGATTGAATGGCGGTCAAGACAGATATTTCCGACGATGCGGCGCACTTGCTGGTGGTCGATGACGACTCCCGCATCCGTGCGCTGCTCAATCGCTATCTCGCCGAGAACGGCTTCCGCGTCACCGTCGCCGCCGACGGCGCTGAGGCGCAGCGCAAGCTTGCGGGTCTCGATTTCGACCTGATCATCATGGATGTGATGATGCCCGGCGAATCCGGCATCGAGGTTACCCGCGGGCTTCGCGCCATCAAGAACGTCCCGATCATCATGCTGACGGCTCTGGCAGAATCGGGCAACCGCATCGAAGGCCTTGAGGCGGGCGCCGACGACTATCTTTCCAAGCCCTTCGACCCGCGCGAACTGGTGCTGCGCATCAACAACATCCTGCGCCGCAACGCCGGCGGCGAGGGACCGAAGATCGAACAGGTGATGTTCGGCCCCTACACTTTCTCGCTGACCCGCAAGGAGCTGAAGAAAGCCAGCGAGGTGATCCGGCTCACCGACCGCGAGCAGGAGATCATGCTGCTCTTTGCGCGGCGCGCCGGCGACACGATCCCCCGCCATGAACTGATCGGCAACGATACCGAAGTCGGCGAGCGGACGATCGACGTGCAGATCAACCGGCTGAGGCGTAAGATCGAGGACGATCCCGCCAATCCCGTCTGGCTGCAGACCGTGCGCGGCATCGGATACAGGCTGAGCATCGACTAAACTCAAGGTTCGGGACCGGCGCTGATGGTGACGATCGAAAGCTTGCGGCGGGAAGACCGCACTTCTGCGCCGGGCTGGCGCTCGATCGTCCGCTGGCTGCGCCGGCGGCTGCCGACCGGACTTTACGCGCGCTCGCTGCTGATCATCATCATTCCGATGGTGCTCCTGCAATCCGTTGTCGCCGCCGTTTTCATGGAGCGCCACTGGCAAATGGTAACGGAGCGGCTGTCGCTTGCGGTCACCCGTGACATCGCCGCGATCATCGAGATCATCGAGACCTATCCGCAGAATTCGGACTATAGCGAGATCATCCGCATCGCCCGCGACCAGCTCAGCCTGCAGATCTCGATCGAGCCGGACGGCGACCTGCCGCCACCGCGCGTCAAGCCGTTCTTCTCGATCCTCGACGGCATCCTCAGCGACGAGATCACTGACGAGATCCATCGGCCTTTCTGGATCGACACGGTCGGCAACTCGAACCTCGTCGAGATCCGCATCAAACTCGACAACAAGATCCTGCGGGTGCTGACCAAGCGCAGCCAGACCTATGCCTCGAACACGCATATCTTCATCGTCTGGATGGTCGGAACCTCGCTGGTGCTGATCGGCATCTCGATCCTCTTCCTGCGCGGGCAGATCCGGCCGATCCTGACCTTAGCGCGTGCGGCCGAAAGCTTCGGCAAGGGGCAGAAGCCCGACAATTTCTATCCGCGCGGCGCCGACGAGGTCAGGCGCGCCGGTCTTGCCTTCATCCTGATGCGCGAACGAATCGAACGGCAGATCGAGCAGCGCACGGCGATGCTCTCCGGCGTCAGCCATGATCTGCGCACCATCCTCACCCGCTTCAAGCTGCAGCTGGCGCTGGCCGGCGACAATCCCGACCTGCATGGCCTCAACGATGACGTCAACGACATGCAGACCATGCTGGAGGCCTACATGGCCTTCGCACGCGGCGAGGTCGAAGAGGATGTCGGCGAGCTGAGACTCAGTGAGATCTTTGCCAAGCTAGAATCCGATTTCGCCCTGCACGGCAAAAAATTCAGCTATTCGATCGAAGGCGATGACGATATCTCCGTCAGGCCGAACGCTTTCATGCGGCTCGTCACCAACCTTGCCTCGAATGCTCGCCGTTATGCCGATAGGCTCGACATCGAGGCCAAGCACAATGCCAAATGGCTGACCGTCATCTTCGACGATGACGGGCCTGGCATTCCCGAAAAGAACCGTGAGGACGTGTTCAAGCCGTTCTTCCGGCTGGATACGGCGCGCAACCTCGATGCATCAGGCACCGGGCTCGGCCTGGCGATCGCCCGCGACATCGCCCGCAGCCACGGCGGCAACGTCACGCTCAGTGACAGCCCGCTCGGCGGGCTGAGGGCAACGATCCGCATCCCCGCTTAGGCACGGGCGGCCGTCAGCTTCACGGCTTTGCGTGCATCGAAATCGTCCAGGTGTTCGACGATCCAGCGCCAGAGCGCGGCGACCTGCATGAGGAGGTCGCGTCCGAGCGGCGTCAACTCATATTCGACGCGCGGCGGCACTTCGGGATAGAGTGTGCGGATGACGAGGCCATCTCCTTCGAGGGTGCGTAGCGTCTGCGTCAGCACTTTCTGGCTGATGCCCTCGACCCTCTCCATAAGGCGCGAGAAGCGCAGGGGTGCGCCGGCATCAGAGAGCACATGCAGGATGCGCAGTGGCCATTTCGCTGCCGCCCGCTCGATCAGTTCGCGGGCCCGCGCATCCTGTTCGTCCGTCATGCTGCTGCAGAAATCGAACATGTCGCTGCTCACGTCAGTTACCTCAAGGTGTGTATAGATCGTCTGGGTACCTTCTTTCGATTGGATACAATAGACCATACATGAGCAGGGAACCAAAGAAGGAGGGTTTCCGATGTCCAGGGTCTGGTTGATAACGGGGAGTTCGCGCGGTCTCGGCCGGGCGCTGGCGGAGGCGGTTTTGGGCTCCGGCGACAATCTGGTGGCGACAGCGCGCGATCCCGGCCAGCTTGCCGATCTTTCCGAGCGGTATGGCGATCAGGTGCTGACGCTGGCGCTTGACGTGACCGACGAGGCGGCGGCAGCGGCGGCAGTCGAGGCGGGTGTGAAGCGGTTCGGGCGCATCGACGTGCTTGTTAACAATGCCGGCTACGGCAATGTCGGCTCGATCGAGGATACCAGCCTTGCCGATTTTCGAGCCCAGATCGAGACCAATCTCTTCGGCACGATCATCATGACCAAGGCAGTCATCGCCCTGATGCGCGGGCAGGGAGAGGGGCACATCATCCAGTTCTCGTCCGTCGGCGGCCGGATCGGACCTGCCGGGCGCGGCGCCTATTCGGCGGCGAAATTCGGTGTCGAGGGTTTTTCCGAGGTGCTGGCGAAGGAGGTCGCGCCATTCGGGATCAAGGTGACGGTGATCGAGCCCGGCGGCTTCAGGACCGATTTCGCCGGCTCCTCGACGGTGCTTGCCGAAGGGCGGCAGGACTATGCGGAGACGGTCGGTGCTACGGTGCGCTTCCAGCGTGCGTACAACGGCCGCCAACCCGGCGATCCCGCCAAAGCGGCCGCGGTCGTCATCCACATTGCCGGTCTCGACGAGCCGCCGTTCCGGCTGCTGCTCGGCAGCGATGCCGTGCGCAATGTCGAGAAAGCGGATGCGGCGCGTATCGAGGCCGATCGTGAATGGCGCGCCGTCAGCGTCTCGACCGATTTTGAGCCGGATGCCGAGGCAGGACCGATGCCTTGGGAAAAGAAGGCCGGTTGACGAGGCAAAAACAAAAGCGCCGCTGAGAAGCGGCGCTTTGTAGCAGGGATTGTTGTGAAATCAGCCGGCGGTGCAGAAGTGGCTGCGGCCGTCATAGCCGATGTAGGTGCCGCTGCGCGGATCGAAGGAGCGGTAACGGTAGGAGCAGTAGCGCTGCCATTGCGGCGACCAGGGCTCAACCGCCGTGCGAACCGGCGCGTAATATTGCGGCTGGTCGACATAGACGCGGCGGGGCGCGCGATAGACCGGAGCGGGCTCGTAGTAATCCGGCTCGTAGGCCGGGTCGATGTAGCGCCGCTCTTCGTAAACCGGACCGTTATTGGCATTGGCGATGGCAGAGCCGACGATCAAGCCGGTCGCAAGGCCGACGGCGCCGCCGACCCACGCATCGTTGTTGCCGTGATTGCCATGGCGCCAGTGGCGGTCGCGGGCCGACGCTTCACCGATGGCGGAAAGCGTGAGTGCGGCAGCGGTTGCCGTCAGCAAAAGGGTCTTGGCGAGCCTGTTCATAAGCATAATCCTAATCCCGGGAACCGAACGCCGGTCCCTTTCTCGATGGTCACAGTCGTACAGACCTGTAGCTGAACGAAGGCTGAACGACAAAACCCGGCATTGCTGCCGGGCTTCAACTCGAATTCTCCAGCCTTGTTAAGGGTTCAGCCCGCAATCTGCAGATTGACGGCCTTCGGCCCCTTGCCGCGGCGATCCGGCTCCGTGTCGAAGCTTACCTTCTGGTTTTCCGTCAGACCGGCCAGGCCGGAGGCCTGAACGGCAGAAATGTGAACGAAGATATCGGCGCCGCCCCGGTCCGGCTTGATGAAGCCGAAGCCTTTGTCGGTATTGAAGAATTTTACAGTGCCAGTCTCTGCCATGCCTCAGGTCCTTTTCTCTCTGCCCGCCATCCACACGGGCAGCATCATAGCATTGCCTCCTTGCAGGAGGTGTTGGCAGGCAATTCTTGAAATTTGAGAAAAAGGTCCCCTCTACCTCGGCCTGTTCCAGGCAGGACTTTCGCCCGCCATTTTTGGAACCGGCTGACCGGAATATTAGCGTTCCCGGCGCGCAAATACTTAAGGACTTCCCATGCTCGCAAAATGCCCGAACGCGCTGAGAGTGCTGCGATTAAAGGATTTTGGCAAGCAAAAGTTTTCTAACGTGTCGTTCGGGGCACACTCCTCTCGATCTCCAATTTGCGCAAAAACGCAAAATTCCCTTCGCCGATAGGGAATGATTAACGTTTTATATCGTCTGCAATATAAGTTCCGAGCAGATTTTCCCAAAAATGCAACGTGAACGCGTCTCCCGCATCTGATAAATTTTTTTTCCGATGGGTGACTCACCCATATTTGGACGCGTGTTCACGTAGCTGGCAGGCGTCGGCGGGTCAGTCCCGGCACGAGTTCGACCACAAGCATAGCGATAAACATGAGCGCGCAGCCTGCATAACCTGTTGCCGGCATCGTTTCGCCGAGCAGCAGGGCTGCAAGCGAGGCGCCGAAGAGCGCTTCGGAAGAAAGAAAGATCGCGGCCTGCGAGGGCGTCGTGTAGCGCTGGCCGATCACCTGCAGCACGAAAGCCACGCCCGAGGAGAAGATGCCGACATAAAGGATCTCCGGCGCCGCGGCCTGTATTGCCGAAAGGCTGACTGGTTCGACGGCTGCGGCAACGGCCAGCGCACAGACTGCGGTGACGGCAAATTGCGTGGCGGAGAGTGCGAGCGGTCTTCCGGTCTCGGAAACGGTCGTGCCGGCAAGGGTGATCTGAATCGCCCAGAAGACGGCACAGACGACGGTCAGCAGATCGCCAGGTGTCAGCGCCGAGAGATGGCCGCCGGAGAGGAGATAGATGCCGGTGACCGCCATCAGCGCGCCCGGCCAGATGATCCAATGCGGGGCACGGCGCAGAAAGAACACGGCGATCAGCGGCACGAAAACAACGTAGAGGCCGGTGATGAAGCTGGAATTCGTCACCGTCGTCGTCTGCAGTCCGACCTGCTGCGTGGCTGCGCCGCCGAAAAGGGCAAGGCCGGTCAGGATTAAGAGCTTGGCATGGCGTGCACTGGTCTTCTCCGTTGCCTTGCGCGCTTCAAAAAGGACAAAAGGCAGCACGGCCAGGGTGGCGACGGCAAAACGTAGGCCGATGAACCAGAAGGGGCCGATCGCCTTCATCGCCGTCGACTGTGCGACGAAGCCGCCGCCCCACATGGCAGCTGCAAGCAATAGGAGGAGGTTCGCCTGAACGCGCGTCATGTCATCCTCGATGGGAAGGAGATGTGCCCGAGCGGTTAGCAGTTGCGTTTGCTTTCGGCAAGGGTGAAGACTTCGTGCCGGTTGACGGAGGTGAAGACATGCGACGCGAGGAACGGAAGCCGGCCGGCGATGCGGCGGTAGCTGGGACAGCAGGCTATTCCGGCACGCCGCTCGTCAGGAAACTCGGCCTCGCACAGGGGCAGGCAGCCGCTCTTCTCGGCATTCCCGAATCGATCGGCGACATCAATGGTTTCGACGGCTTTGCTTCGGTCGTCCACACGCTTCCCGAGACGCCTCAACGTGCATTCGACTATGTGCATCTGTTTACGACGGAACGTGCGGCGCTGGAGGCCATCGCGCCCGCGCTTTTTTGTGCCCTGAGACCGGACGGTATGGTCTGGATCTCCTGGCCGAAGAAGAGTTCACGGGTTTCGACCGATATCACCGAGGACGTGCTGCGGGATGTTCTGCTCCCAACCGGTCTGGTCGACGTCAAGGTCTGCGCCGTCGACGAGATCTGGTCCGGGTTGAAATTCGTCATCCGCAAGGAACTGCGCGGCGCGTTATGACGTCTCAGCCGTTACGGGCTTGGGCTCTCGAGATCCTGAGCAGCGTGCCGTTGTTCTCGTCCGTCACCATCAGCAGCGCGCCGTCGGGGGCGACGACGACGTCGCGGATGCGGCCGTATTCGCCTTTGAACAGGCGCTCCTCGGCGACGAAGGCGCCGGTTTCGTCACGCTGCATGCGGGAGAGCAGCTGGAACTTCAGCGCCGCGACGAGGAAATTGCCGTCCCATTCCGGGAACATGGCGCCGCGATAGACGACGAGGGCGCCAGGCGCGATCGACGGGTCCCAATAATGCAGCGGCTGTTCCAGCCCTTTCTTGGCCGTCCCTTCGCCGATCTCAGAGCCTGAATAGTTGCGGCCATAACTGATGATCGGCCAGCCGTAATTCTTGCCGGCCTCGGGCTGGTTGATCTCGTCGCCGCCGCGTGCGCCGTGTTCGACGGTATAGAGCTTGCCATCCTTTGCGTCGAAGGTGATGCCCTGCGGGTTGCGGTGGCCTTTCGACCAGATTTCCGGCAGCGCCTTGCCGCCGTCCTTGAAGAGATTGCCGGCGGGGATACTGCCATCGGCATTGATGTGGATGATCGAGCCAGCATCGTCCTGCCAGTTCTGCGAGCGGTCGCGGTTGCCGCGATCGCCGACGCTGATGAACAGCGTTCCGTCACCTGATATCGCGATGCGCGAGCCGTACTGGATATTGCCTGACGTGAAACGCCGCATGCTGAAGATAGGCGTCACGGCATCGAGTGTCTTCTCGTCAGTGGAAAGCGTGGCGCTGAAGGCTTCGGTGCCGGAGCCCTGGCTGTTGGCGATGGCGGCGGTGAAATAGAGCTTGCGAGATGTCGCAAAGTCCGGAGCGAGCGCCACGTCCATCAGGCCGCCCTGGCCGCGGGCGCTGACTTTGGGCACGCCGCCGATCGGCTCGGAGACTTTGCCGTCGCGGACGATGCGCATGCGGCCAGGCCGCTCGGTGACGAGATAGGCGCCATCGGGCAACACCTCGACCGCCCAGGGATGTTCGAGGCCGTCGGCGAGCTTGTCGACACGGACGGCGAGATCCTGCGTGTTGATGGTATCGGCTGCATCCGCCGATACGGTGCCGAGCAGGACCAGCGCTGCGGCGAAATGGAAGGCGGACATTCTCTTCATCTTGCATCCCCGTCGTCTATCCAGGCTGAACGTGGAGCGGGCAGGGGAGAGCTTCAACCTTATTCGGTCTGCAATAACGGCTTTGTGTTCGGCGGCTGAACCGAGCCCGTTGCCTGGTCGTCGACCAGTTCTGCCTCAAGGATGTAGCGCAGCGGCCCGCGTTCGGTTGCATTGAAGGGCCAGCAGGTGGTCAGCACCAGGCGGTGGCCATCGGAGGAGGGATCGATGCCGTTGGCATCCCACGGGGCGATGCGGCCCTCGCCGGCCTTGAAGGTCAATAGTTTGCCGTCGCGGCGAGTGACCTCGATCGTATCGCCGGGCCTTATATATTGCAGCCAGCGGAAATGCGTGTCTCGATGGGCGGCGATGACGGAGGTGCCTTCCTCGCCCGGTTGCGGCGTGTTGGCGAGCCAGGCCGGACCGAAGGCCAGAGCCTCGCCAGAGGCGCCGGAGAGCACGATCGCCTCCTTGCCGAGGCGCGGGGCGCGCACCTTGGCCTCCGTGGTGAAATCCGCCCAGGGCCAGGGTTTTGTCTCTTTCCCCTGAAGCTCCGCGGCGAAGGCGCGTTTCAGCAGGATTTGGGAGAGCTCCGCTTTCGCCTTCAGCAGGAAACCGTCGCCGATCAGCGCCAAGCCATAAAAGGCAAGGCCGGCGATCGCAAAAGCGATCGCCTTTTCGATCGAGGAAAGACGCCAGAGGAAGAAGCCCTTCCGCTGGCGAGGCTTCGGCATGTCGTGGGCCGTGGCGGCGGCCATGGCGAGTTCCAGATAGGTCGGAAGCGGCTCGAATTCGGCCACTTCCCCGTTCTGGCTTGCAGAGAGCCTAGAGACCATTTCGCTTGGCTCCAACTGCGATAATGCGCTTGAGGCGGCGGCGCCAGACGGCCAAACCGCTTGCCGCCGTCAGCGCCAGGAGCAGCATGGTCAGCCCGCGGATGATCTGCTCGTCGGCACGCGTCGCCGTCTGCGGCAGGTTCACGGTCGAGCTCTTCTGCGCGATCATGGTGGCCGCCTTGGCGGTCGGGGCTGCGGCCATCATGTTTGCGATCTCAGGCGATGCGGCGAGATCCTGTGTTTCGGCTGCAGCCTGCTCCGGTCCGGCGTTTTCTGCCGGCGTAGCCGAGCCATGGCGTTCTGCGCCGCCAAGAGGGGCAGCGTTTTCCCCGAAGACTTTATCGAAATCCCAACCATCCGGCAGGTTGAGCGGCAGCTTGGCCGAGCCGAGTGGCTGATCGGCCGGGCGCGACGGGGTGACATCGACGGCAACCAGGCTGGTGACGCGGGAGACGAGATGGTGGGCGAGCGCCACGGTCTCGATATCCTTGTCGAGCGCGGCCGGATCCTGACGCTCATAGGCACGGGCCTCGAAATCGCCGATCTTGCGGCGTGCCCAGAGCTTGGAAATGCCGCTGCCGTCGGCGGCATTGGCGATATCCATCTCGACGCGCCAGGGCTGGTCGCCTGTCTTGCCGATGATCTGCAGCTTGCCGGCGGGCTTCGCCTCAGGCAGCTCCGCGGTCAGCACGACGGGCTCGCCGCTGTAGAGGTCCGGCATCGGGTTCGGCGTGATATTCTCGGCTTCGATGCCTTCGAATGTCGCGGCGATATCGGTCATGGCTGGGTTCTGCAGCTTGGCGAAAAGCTCGCCCATGCGGCTTGCCACCTGGTCGGTCGAGCCGATCGCCGTGAAGGTGCCGCGGCCGATCTCGGCAGCCTTGGTCATGAAATAGGTGTTCGGCGCCGAGCCGATGCCGACGGTGAAGACACGGGCATCGCCGCGATTTGTGGTGATTTCCTGGAAGAGCTGCCGTTCGTTGCCGATCGCGCCATCCGTCAGGAAGACGACCTGACGCAGCGCGCCGGTTGCGACCGGTCCCTGGTTGCGCAGCGCAGCCTGCAAGGCAGGCAGCATTTCCGTGCCGCCGTCAGCGGTGAGGCCTCTGACATAGGCGATCGCCTTTTCGCGATTGTCAGGCGTCGCAGCAACGAGACCCTTGAAATAGTCAGTCATCGTATCGTCGAAACGGATGACGTTGAAGCGGTCGTCGGGGTTCAGCTTGGAGATGGCAAGCGCCAGGCTCTGCCTCGCCTGCTCGATCGACGGGCCGGACATGGAGCCGGAATTGTCGATGACGAAGACCACCTCGCGTTTTGCCGGCGGCGTTGCCGTATCCGGGGTCGTGGGCGGGGTGACGAAGGCGAGCAGATAGGTCTTACCATCAATCACTTCGCGGAAGAGGCCGGCACTCGGCATCTTTCCGGGAGCGGCCTTCCAGGTGAGCTCGAAATCCTTGTCGGCAGGAACGGCGTCCGCCTTCAGGCTAATTGTCCTCGCCTGGTCGCCATCCTGGCTGATATCGACCGCGTGGAAGGACGATTTGACGTCGCCGAGCGGGAAACCGGCCTTGAGGTCGACGGTTAGCGAAACCGGATTGAGCCTGGCGTTCTCACGCGGATCGAGCACAGGGGCTTCGATCTTGTCGCGGTTTTCCACCGGGTCGCGCGGCGTGGCGAAACCGGCACCGTTGTTGAACTCGACAGTCTGGACGATCGGCGTCGGATTGTAGCGCGGAGCGACGACCATCGGGAAGCGCAGCGAGAACTCGTCGCCCGACTGGTGGATGATCTGCTGGTATTCGATCTGGACGACGATGGTTTCGCCGGGACCGATATTGGCGACCTGGTTGGTGAAGATGTTCGGCCGCTGCTGTTCGAGCAACGCCGTCTTCTTGCCCTCGGCCTTGGCCTGCTCGTAGATCTCGCGGGCTTCCTGGCGCGGCTTGATCTGGCCTTCGATGAAGCGTTCGCCGATCTGCATTTTCAGCGCGTCGACGGCGGAATTGTCCGGCAGCGGAAAGACATAGGTGCCTTCGACCCAACCCTGGCTCGGATTCTGGAAGCGCTGCGTCACCTTCACCCTGGCGATCGGGCCGGAGACATCGATGGCGACATCGGTTTTCAGCCGCGGCGCTTCGACATAGAAGCCCGGCTCCTTCGAAGGAAAGAGCAGCGAGCCGCTATTGACGTCGTTCGGTCGGACAAGCGCTGCGAGCTGGGCGGATGCCTGCGGCGTCTCGGCAGCGCGGGCGGCAGAGGCAAGCCCTAGGATCGCGGCGATGCAGGCGGCAAAGGCGGTGACGGCAACAAGGACTGAAACGGATATTCGGCGCGCACGAATGCGCCCTATGGCAAACTCATCTTCCAGAAACATCGGCATACCCTCAATAACCAATTTCGGATGCCGGATGATGCGGCTTCGATCTCGGCGCGCTCGCGACGGAATTGCGGCGTGGCGCGGCATTTGTTGCGGCTTATTCGTGGCAATGGCCGAATTCGACGATGCTACTGATTTCAGGGGATAAATCCGGGTGACTTCAGAGATTGACTCAAGATCTTCGCATGGCGTTTCGATCGCGTGACGCAAGCCTCTCCGAAGGGGATGGCATGCCGGGCTGGTGGCGCGGCGAACCGATCAATAAGAATCATGCCACCATGACGCCTTTCCGCTTGAAATGCCGTCATACATTGGACATAGAGCTAACCGCAGAACTCCGGTCCCGGCTTTCTGCCCGTTTCAACCATTAGGACCGTTATCATGGCTTTCCTTGCCGATGCTCTTTCCCGTGTGAAGCCTTCAGCCACCATCGCCGTCTCCCAGAAAGCGCGCGAGCTGAAAGCAAAAGGACGTGACGTCATCGGCCTTGGCGCGGGTGAGCCGGATTTCGATACGCCCGATAATATTAAGACGGCCGCCATCGACGCGATCAACCGCGGCGAGACGAAGTACACGCCGGTTTCCGGTATCCCGGAACTGCGCAAAGCGATCGCCGCCAAGTTCAAGCGCGAGAACGGCCTCGACTATTCCTGGGAGCAGACGATCGTCGGCACCGGCGGCAAGCAGATCCTTTTCAACGCCTTCATGGCGACGCTGAACCCCGGCGACGAAGTCGTCATCCCGGCGCCTTACTGGGTTTCCTATCCTGAGATGGTGGCGCTGTGCGGCGGCACGCCAGTTTTCGTTTCGGCCACCCAGGAGCATAACTTCAAGCTCCAGGCGGCCGATCTCGAAAAGGCGATCACGCCGAAGACCAAGTGGTTCATCTTCAACTCGCCGTCTAATCCGACTGGGGCGGCCTATACGCAGGATGAGCTGAAGGCGCTGACCGATGTGCTGATGAAGTATCCGCAGGTCTGGGTGCTGACCGACGACATGTACGAGCACCTGACCTATGGCGACTTCAAGTTCGTCACGCCTGTGGAAGTCGAGCCGAAGCTCTACGACCGCACGCTGACGATGAACGGCGTCTCCAAGGCCTATGCGATGACCGGCTGGCGTATCGGCTATGCAGCCGGTCCGATCCAGCTCATCAAGGCGATGGACATGATCCAGGGTCAGCAGACCTCGGGTGCGACCTCGATCGCCCAGTGGGCGGCCGTCGAAGCGCTGAACGGCACGCAGGACTTCATCCCTGCGAACAAGAAGATCTTCGAAGGTCGTCGCGATCTCGTCGTTTCGATGCTGAACCAGGCCAAGGGCATTGTCTGCCCGGTTCCGGAGGGCGCCTTCTATGTCTATCCGTCCTGCGCCGGCCTGATCGGCAAGACGGCTCCGTCGGGCAAGGTGATCGAGACGGACGAGGATTTCGTTTCCGAGCTTCTGGAAACGGAAGGCGTCGCCGTCGTTCACGGTTCGGCCTTCGGCCTCGGCCCGAACTTCCGCATCTCCTACGCGACTTCGGAAGAGCTGCTCGAGGAAGCTTGCCGCCGCATCCAGCGCTTCTGCGGCGCCTGCAAGTAAGCGGTTCTCAAAAACACAAATCGAAGGCCTGCTGGCGACGGCGGGCCTTTTTGTTTGCGGCGACGTTGACGATGTAGCTGCATGTAGCTACATTTACCCTCATGAAGACCGTTTCGATCCGTGATGCGAAGAACCGCCTGACCGAACTCGCCCGTGAGGTCGAGGAAGGTGAAACCATTGTCGTGACACGCAACGGCCGGCCGGTGTTCGATCTCGTGCCGCATCAAAAACGCGGCGGTTTGAACCTGGAAGCCGGCGAAGCCTATCTTCGTTCCAAGGGTATCACGCGCACGGAGATGTATATCGCCGACGACTTCGACGATCCTTTGCCGGAAGATTTTCTTCTCAAGCCGCTGCCGTGATCATGCGTCTGCTGCTTGACACGCACATGGTGATTGCAATTGCTCAGAAGAAACTGGCGGAGCGTTTTCCGCGTGTCGAGCAGGTGCTTTCGGACGGTGCCGCCATCGGTTTCGTCAGCGTCGCCAGCCTCTGGGAAATTGCCATCAAGACCAGGCTTGGAAAATTGCAGCCCGGATTGCCCCTCGAGACCATTCCCTTTTATCTCGGGGAGATCGGGCTGACGATCCTGCCCATCGATATCGCGCACGTCATCACCGCCGCTGACCCCGAGCCGGAGGCGCGCGATCCCTTCGATCGCTTGCTGCTTGCGCAATGCAAGGTCGAGGGGCTGCAGCTTGCGACAGTCGACCGGCTGCTCGTTGATCATCCATTGGCGCTGCGGCTCTAAGTTCACGTTCCGATTCAATATGCTCCTCATCTGAATCCGCTTCGCCTCGCAAGTCGTTGAAATCCGATTCAAAACGTGACGCAGAGTGACGGTCTGGCGGGTGATCTGCGGTTGCGGGTTGGCATCAAACCAACTAGATATCCGGCATCAGTTTAAGTCGCCGCTTCGGGAGGCCGGGATTTTGCAGCAGAGTGCCGTGATCGTCTGTTCGGATGTCAACATGCTGCCGGCCGCCTGCTGCACCCTGCTTTCCGTCAAGCGCAATCTCTCAAATTCCACTGTGGAGTTCCTGCTTCTCGGCATCGACCTCAAGCCGAACGAGATCGCCGAGGTCGGAAATTTCGCGCGGCTGCACGGCATGGCAATCAAGGTGTTGCCCTACCATACGCCGGATACGGCGCTGCAGGCGCGGGGTCGCTGGTCGGGCGCGACGCTGGCGCGGCTCTACATGGATCTGCACATTCCCGATCATGTTGAGCGGCTGCTTTATCTCGATGCCGATGTGCTTGCGGTTGCGCCGGTCGACGACCTCTTCGCCGTGGATTTGCAAGGCAAGGCGCTTGCCGCCATAGACGATTATGTCATGGCCTTTCCCGAGAAGGCCGGCGCACGGCAGCGGAAGATCGGCATGCGCGAGGGCGGCCGGTATTTCAATGCCGGCGTGTTGCTGTTCGACTGGTCGGCCTCCCAGGCGAGGGGGCTTTTTGCCAGGACACGGGAGATTTTCGAGGAGCGGTCGCATCTTTTCGAGAATAACGACCAGGATGCGCTGAACGTCACTTTCGACGGCGACTGGCTGGTGCTCGATCCGCGCTGGAACACGCAGACGGGCCTCCTGCCTTTCGTTGGCCGGCCGGCGATCATCCATTTCACCGGCCGGAAAAAGCCGTGGCAGGCGACTGTGCCGTGGGTGCATCGCCGGATGGCGAAGCGTTATGCAGAGGATCTCGCCAATACGCCGTGGGCTTCCTTCTGCAGACAGCCATCGATGACGGGCCGGATCGCGGGGTTCCTTTCGCATTTGGGAAAGCGGATCGGCGGGCTGGCGCGGCTGGCGCGGACACGCGCTTATTTCAGCAACAGCTAGTGGGACGGCAAAGCGCATCGTCCTTGGAAAGTGCATGTGAGCCGATATGGAAGCAATCCCCAGCGACACGCAGACCATGGCCGCCCCGGATGGCGGCTTCAATTTTCCGACGCCGGAGGCGTGGAAGGCGATGTTGTCGCACTATACCCACGTCGTGCTGGTGGCAAACAGCGAAGCCGTCGATTTCAAACGGCTGCGAAGCGAATTGCCGGAGACGGCGCTCTACGTCTTCTTCAATAATGTCTATAAGGTGCTCGACGAACCCTTCGCCGGGCATGCGGTGCTGTTTGCCCGCAGCGGCGTGATGGGCGCCAATATCGTCCACCGGCGCGAGGCGGCGGGTGTCCTGCGCTTCTTTGCCGGCGACGATTTTTTGGGCGTCGTCAACATTCGAGTCTCTCCGGAGGAAAACTTCAGCGAGGAGGGCCGCTTCGAAGGCGCTGAAACCCGTCACCTTGATCTGACGAAAATGCTCGTCGACCTCTATCCGGTGGGCAAGATCGCGACGAGTGGTTTTGCAGTGGCGCTGTGGCTCGCCGAACTGCAACTGCCGGGCAAGGTCCTGCTTGCCGGTTTTTCGGCGAAGAGGAGCGAGAAGTGGAAGGTCTTCGACGTGCACGACTGGACGTTCGAGCAGATCTTCCTGCGTCTCTTTGCACGGATGGGAACGATCTCAATGATGGGCGGTGTGGATGCCAGCCCCTATGCGGCAATTGCCAGACGGTTTCCACAGGTGCCGCCGATCGAGATCGCGATGACGGCGGCCGAAGTCCTGTCGGAACGGCTCCACAACGCAAATAGCCAGATCGACAGGCTCATGTCCGTCACCAAATCCATCCGCGCCATCGAGGGTTTCTTCCGGCGCTTCAAGCCGAAAACCCGCAAGCAGCGTTTCCTCGAAAAGTCGAAGGAATGACTGTCGAAAGCTCTCCTCAAAAGGCGGGCTGTCAGGCCGCTCCGTAAGTTGACGTTACCGTGCGGATAACTGCTCTCCGTTCCCCCTTTCGGGGGAGACGCAGCCTTCAAAGCCCCAGCGCCGTCAGCATGACGAAGGTGGCGAAGAGGATGAAATGCGTCATGCCCTCGATGGCGTTGGTCTCGCCGTCGTTGAGGTTGATCGCGGCGGCAATCAGCGTGATCGCCACCATCACCGTCTGTACCGGGGTCATCGCCATGATGAAGGGCTGGCCGGTATAGAGCGCGATCGCCTCCATGACGGGCACCGTCAGGATGACCGTCGACAGCGAGGCGCCCATGGCGATGTTGACCGTCGCCTGCATGCGGTTCCTGAGTGCTGCCCTCAACGCGGTCAGAATCTCGGGGGCGGCCGAAATCGCCGCGACGACGACGGCGGTTACGGCGATCGGAGCGCCGCTGTCGCGCAGGCCTTCGGTCATGAAGGCCGCCATGAATTCCGCGAGCAGGCCGATAATGACGACGCCGGCGAGAATGGTGGCAATCGAGATCGCGGCCGGTGCGTCGTGGTCATGCTCATGCGGACTTTCTTTCTTCCGTTCGGAGCGCGGATAGCTGTAGCTGAAGAAATAGCTGTGCTGGCCAACCTGCATGCGCAGGAAGAGGCCATAAAGCGCGATCATCGCGACGATGGTGAAGGCGGAATAATAGTGCCATTTGTCGCTCGGCACGAATTCCGGCACGATCATCGAGATGCCCATGGCGGTGAGGATCATCACGCCGTAGGTCTTGCCGGAATTGTCGTTGTAGGGCTGTTCGCCGTGCTTGAGGCCGCCGAGCAGGGCGGCGAGGCCGAGAATGCCATTGATATCGAGCATCAGCGCCGAATAGATCGTATCGCGCACCAGCGTCGGCGAGCTCTCGCTGCTCATCATGATGGCGAGGATAATGACTTCGACGGCGACGGCCGAGAGCGTCAAGATCATCGTGCCATAGGGATCGCCGACCTTGACGGCGAGCAGCTCGGCATGATGGGCAACGCGGATCGAGGCGAGCACGATGGTGCCGACCAGGGCAGCGGCGGCAATGAGCGCGACGCCGCGCCCCATCTCGATCACCGCATGTTCCGAGAAATAAGCGATCGCTGCAACGACAAGTGCGGCGACCAGAAACTTTTCCTCTTTAAAGCGTGACGCGATCCCCAAGCCTCAGCTCCTGCCCCGATTGATGCGTTCTATCTAAGTCACTGATTTCGTATCTCAAGCAAGCTCCGGTCGAGTGCCATTTGCAGTCTTCGGCGTTTAATGGAATACTGAACGTCATCGGGGCCGGAAAGCAGATCGCGGCGTCCTCGAATTCTCGTCAAGCGGCCGCGATGATCCGGATCTTTTCCGGAAGCGTGCGAATGCGCAACAAGAAGATGAGGAGGCGGATGCATGATCAAGGTGGTCTACGAAGTCGTGCCGCATGACGGCGGCTGGGCCTACAGGCTGGGGGGTGTCTATTCCGAGGCATTCCCGACCCATGCCGAGGCGCTCGAAGCTGCGCGCATCGTCGCGGCCGAACAGCAGGTCGGCGGCGATTCCGCCGAGATCAGTTGGCAGGACGAGAACGGCAAATGGCATGAGGAATATGCCGAGGGCGGCGACCGGCCGGAAACCGAGGTGGTGGACGGCCAGTGGAAGGATCGCACGGCCGAGGCCTCGCGAGGCATCGGCAGCTAACCATCTCCCGCCAATGCCCGCGCGACGATCGCATCGACGAATTCGCGCTTATGCGCAGCATAGCGGTCTCCGTCCATCCTGTATTCGGCAGCCAGCCTGCGTTTGAGCGCGGCATAATCGGCCGATGCTTGCGGATGCGCGATGAGATAATCCCGGAAAGCCAGCCTGTTTCGATGCGTGCCGTTACCTTCAGGGCAGAGGTAGACCCGTTCCGCCGGCACTGAACCTCTCGATAAAAACGCCCAGACTTCGTCGTCATAGCGGTTGCCGCGCGGTTCATAGCCTTCGGCCAGAAGCACGCGTGTGGCGTCTTCGATATGCCCGAGGCCGGGAAGAACGATGTCGATATCGATAAGCGGTTTGGCGATCATGCCTGGTATCGACGTGCTGCCGATGTGATCGATGGAGAGAACCTGCGGCAGCAAGGCCAGCAACTTGTCGCGAATATGCCGGAATGCTTGCGGCCATTGCGGATCATAGGGCACGAGTTCAACCGGATTGTGCGTTCTCATTTCCCGTCTCGCTGGAGCGGCATCCGTCCGAAAGAGTGCGCTGAGGACGTTCCGTTATTTGAAATTTGCGCATGATTCTTTCCGAAAATCGATTCCGATTTCGTGGTCACGCGCTGCCCGAATATCGATGATAGTCCTGCAGGCCCTTGACCAATGCGTCGAAGGTGGCACGGCAGCGCGGCG
Source organism: Rhizobium sp. 10PS4 (assembly GCF_032464805.1). NCBI lineage: Bacteria > Pseudomonadati > Pseudomonadota > Alphaproteobacteria > Hyphomicrobiales > Rhizobiaceae > Rhizobium > Rhizobium sp. 10PS4. The sequence goes on from NZ_JAWDIW010000002.1 coordinate 72,273, forward strand.
AAGTCTTCAGGCTCTCATGCATCGCCACCCAGGTGCCGAGCGGTATGGCGAAGGCATCGGGCAGGACGTGCACTAGGTCGGGGTTCCCCCGGGCAAGTCCGATCTGGCAGAGACCGATGCCGACGCCGGCGCGGATCGCCGAAAGCTGGGCAAGATTGCTGTCGGTCCGGTAAGAGAAATCGATGCCGGGCACCGCATAGCGTTTCATCGCCATGCGGACATAGGCCGTCTGCCGGTCGAAGCCGATGAGCCGGTGGTTTGCGAGGTCAGCCAGGGTTTGCGGCATGCCGTGTCGTTCGAGATAGCGGCGATGGGCATGGAAGCCGAGCGGGATATCACCGATGCGGCGCACAACGAGTGCAGCCTGCTGCGGCTCGGCCATGCGCACGGCGATATCGGCCTCGCGGTTTACCAGGTCCTCGATCGTATCGGAAGCCGAGAGCTCGATCTGAAGTTCGGGATAGGTCTCCTGCAGCGGTCCGAGAATCCCCGGCAGCACTTCGACGGCGATAACTTCGCTGGCGCTGATCCTGACCGTTCCCGCCACACGCTCTCGCTGGCCGGATGCGGTGCGCAAAAGGGCGGCGGTGGTTGCTGCCAGCGTTTCGGCATAGGGCTTCAAGGCCAGTGCGGCGTCGGTCGGCAGCAGGCCGTTCGGCGAGCGGGTGAAAAGTTCGGCGCCGATCGCCAGTTCCAGTCCGTCGACATGGCGGCCTATGGTTGGCTGGGTTAGCCCCAGTTTGCGGGCGGCCGCCGAAAGCGACCCCTGCTGAAGCACGGTAAGAAAACTGCGGTAGGAATCCCAGCTCGGCTCCATGCTCATACATTTTTGTATAACAGATGTACTTCTTTCGTCAATTTCGTTTATGCCATGCTGATGGCATGATCCTCTCATCCGATCGAAGGAGATGATTGTCATGAGCAGCGAAATGAAGATGTCGGCCCTTATTCTCGGCGCGACAGGCGGTATTGGCGGCGCGGTTGCCCGCAAGCTGCTTGCGCGCGGCTGGCGCGTCCGGGCGCTGAACCGTGACGCCGCCAAGGCGTCGAGGAGCGAGCCGGCTTTCGAATGGGTGCAGGGCGATGCGATGAATGCGGGCGACGTCCTGAGGGCGGCCGAAGGGGTCGGCCTGATCGTCCATGCCGTCAATCCGCCCGGCTATCGCGACTGGGAAACGCTGGTGCTGCCGATGCTCGACAATACCATCGCCGCTGCTCGCGCTGTCGGCGTGCGCATCGTGCTGCCGGGCAACGTCTATAATTTCGGTCCCGACGCCCTGCCGGCGCCGACGGAAGAAAGCCCGCAGCATCCGGTGACGAAGAAGGGGACGATCCGGGTCGAAATGGAGAGGCGGCTGAAGGCGGCGTCACAGTCCGGCGCCGGCGTTATCATTGTCAGGGCGGGCGATTTCTTCGGCCCAGGCACGACGGCCAATAGCTGGTTTTCATCTGGTCTCGTGACCTCAGGCAAGCCCGTCGGCACGATCAGGAACCCGGGTCGGCGCGGTGTCGGTCATCAATGGGCCTACCTGCCAGACATGGCGGAAACCATCGCCCAGCTCATCGAGCGGGCCGATCGGCTGCCGGCCTTCGCTGTCTATCACATGGAGGGCTTCTGGGATGCTGATGGCATGCAGATGGCCGAAGCGATCAAGCGCGTTGCCGGCGGTAAGGCAAAGATCGGCAACTTCCCCTGGTGGTTCTTGCCGCTTGCTGCACTCTTCGTACCCGTGATGCGGGAGATCAAGGAGATGCGCTATCTCTGGAAGGTGCCGGTGCGGATGAGGAACGACAAGCTTACGGCCGAACTCGGCAAAGAGCCGCAGACACCGATCGACGAGGCGGTAAGGGCTTCGCTCGTGGCGCTTGGCTGCCTGCCCGGACCGCATCGTGACACAGCGGACGCCCTGATCGGGCACTTGTCGCGGAACGCGGGTTAGCTCTCGAGTTCGGCCAGCGCGATCCGGGCGACCGTCAGGGCCGTTTCTGCCTGCTGAATATTCGGATCGCCGAGGAACCAGGCGGCGGAAAGACCGGAATAGGCTACGATCCACTGCAGCAGCCGCTTCGGCTCCAGCTTCGCCTCCGCGGAGACGATGGCCAACTGGCGGCGGAAACGGGCGGGATCGGTGATGACAGGCAGTTCTTCGTTGGCGAAGATATTGGCGAAATCGAAGCCGCGCTCGCCGTACAGCCGCTTCGGATCGATGGCCAGCCAGCCGCGCGCCTCGAAATCGAGGATATTGTCGTGGTGGATGTCGCCATGGAGGATGGTGAGATCACACTGATCGGCAAGGAGAACGTTTGCGATCGCCGAGCAATCGGCAAGCGTGCCGCCATGCTTGCCTGCCGCCGGCTCCAGATCACGGAACCAGCGGGTAAGGGAGATGGGATCGGGAAGCGGTTTATCGCGCGGCGCATGCAGCCGGGCCGCGGTGCGGCAGAGGATGCGGCTTGCCTCATCGTCCTCGCCGTTCATGGCCATGGCAAGCAGCGAGCGTTTTCCCGTCGCCCTTTCGAGCAGCACGGCATCGCCCTCATGGGCATACACATAGGCTGCCCCGTCCCCCTCCCACCACTGCATCAGAAGCGCGCCGTATCGTTCGTCGATATCGGCCGCCACTTTCAGCATGGCAGGCCTGTCCTGCCAGAGGACCGGCAGCAGGCGGCTGGAGTGGGTGATGATGGGCTCGCCGTCTGTTATGAGCGACCAGCGATCAAGATAGGGAGCAAACATGGCGGCACCCTACAAAAACCCGCCGAAGATGGAAATCCCGCCTTTCGGCGGGATTCGCATTCGCGTGTGAAAGGTCAGGCGACCTTTTCGAGAATGGGATAGTCGATATAGCCCTTGCCGGTGCCACCATAGAAGGTCGACTGGTCGGGCGTGTTGAGTGGCAGGTTGTGTTCCAGGCGCTCGACGAGATCGGGATTGGCGATGAAGGGCTTGCCGAAGGCGACGAGATCGGCGCGGCCGCTTTCGACGGCGTCGATCGCCAGAGCGCGATCGTAACCATTGTTGACCATCCAGTCGGCCTTGCCGCCGGCCTTTTCATAAGTCTGGCACAGCGCCTTGTAATCGAAGGAGGGATTGTCGCCCTGCTTGTAGTCGCGGTCGCCGCCAGTCTGCCCTTCGATGACATGGATATAGGCCAGCTCGTATTTGGCCAGTCCTTCGACGACATGGCTGAAGGTCGCCTGCGGATTGGAATCGTAGCTTTCGCCTGATGGCGTCACTGGCGAGATGCGGATCGCGGTGCGGCCGGCGCCGATTTCCTTGACCACGGCATCGACGACTTCAAAGGTCAGACGGGTGCGGTTTTTGATCGAGCCGCCATATTGGTCGGTGCGGTCGTTGATACCGTCGCGGATGAACTGGTCGAGCAGGTAGCCGTTGGCGCCGTGGATCTCGACACCGTCGAAGCCGGCGTCGATCGCCGCACGGGCAGCCTTGCGGTAATCCTCGATGATGCCGGGGATTTCGGCGGTTTCCAGCGCGCGCGGCTCGGAGGTGTCGGCAAAGCTGCCGGTGCCGTCGGCATTGACCAGATAGGTCTTGGCCTTGGCGATGCGGTTGGTCGAGGAAACCGGTTTGCCGTCGTTCGGCTGAAGCGTCGTGTGCGAGATACGGCCAACATGCCACATCTGGACGACGATCTTGCCACCGGCTGCGTGAACGGCGTCGGTCACGCGCTTCCAGCCGTCTAAAGCCTCTTTGCTGTAGAGACCAGGCACGTTGGCATAACCCTGGCCCTGATGGGTGATCGCGGTTGCTTCGGTGATGATCAGGCCAGCGGTAGCGCGCTGGCGGTAATATTCGACGTTGAGGTCGTTGGGGATTGCGCCCGGCGAGCGGTTGCGGGTGAGCGGCGCCATGACGATGTGGTTCTTGACTAAAATGTCGCCGACTTTCGTGGGTTCGAAAAGCTTGGCCATGATGGTCCTTTCTTTGCGGGAGGATCACTCGGCAGGGGCGAGGGCGGACCGGCCCCTGGCGGAGAGATAGGTGAGCGCCGTCACGCCGAGGCCGATCAGGGCCATCAAGGCCGCGGCGAGCGGAACGCGGGTGAGATCGAAGCCGGCGTCGATGACCAGGCCGCCCACCCAGGCGCCGAGCGCATTGCCGGTATTGAAGGCGCCAATGTTGATCGTCGAGACGAGGTTTGGTGCGTCCTTGCCGAAGCCGACGACGCCGACCTGAAGCGCCGGTACGGCGGCAAAGCTTGCCATTGCCCAAAGGAAGAGGGTGATTTCGGCCGGGATGAAGAAGCGGCTCGTATAGCTGAAGGCGATCGAAGTGATGGCGATCGCGGCGAAGACGCCGGCAAGCGTTGCGCCGAGCCGCCAGTCGGCAAGCTTGCCGCCGACGAGGTTGCCGATGGTCAGCCCGATGCCGATCAGGAACAGCGTCCAGGTGACGCCTTCCGGTGACACGCCGGTGACGTCGCGCAGCAGCGGCGCGATATAGGTGAAGAGGGCGAACATCGAGGCGGCGAAGAAGACGGTCGTGGAGAGCGCCAGCCACAGGCGGCCACTCCTGAGTGCTGCGATCTCGCGCAGGATGCTGCCGTTTTCCTGCTGCTTGTCCCTGGGCAGGATGGCGATCAGGCCTGATATGGTGACGATACCGATGACGGTGACGACGCCGAAGGTGGCGCGCCAGCCATAGGCCTGGCCGATCGCAGTGCCGAGCGGCACGCCGAGAACATTGGCAAGTGTCAGGCCGGTAAACATCAGCGCGACGGCGCGGGCCTTGCGATCTTCGGCAACGAGGCCGGCGGCGACCACCGAGCCGATGCCGAAGAATGCGCCGTGGCAAAGAGCTGTCACGACACGGGCGATCATCAGCACCCAGTAGTCGCTCGCCAGAGCGCAAAGCAGGTTGCCGGCGATGAAGAAGGCCATCAGCGCAATCAGGGCGGTGCGGCGCCTCAGCTTCGCAGTCGAAATCGCCATCACAGGGGCGCCGATGGCGACCGCCAGGGCGTAACCGGTCACCAGCCACCCGGCCTGCGGGATGCTGACTGAGAGATCGGCGGCGACCTCCGGCAACAGACCCATGATGACGAATTCGGTGGTGCCTATCGCAAACGAGCTCAAGGCTAGAACGAGGAGGGCGAGGGGCATTCTAAAGGTCCTGCGTCAGTTGCTTGAGGAAGGCGGCAATGGTTTCTTCGTTGCGCTTGTAAAAGATCCACTGGCCGACGCGTTTGGTGGTGACGAGGCCTGCACGATGCAGCGTCCCGAGATGGGCCGAGACCGTCGACTGCGACAGGCCGCAGCGCTCGAACTGGCTGGCGCAGACGCCCATTTCGAAAGGATGCTCCTGCGAGGGGAAATGCTCCTCGGGACTTTTCAGCCAGTTCAAAATGTCCATCCGGGTGGGATGGGCGAGCGCCTTGATAATTTCGTCTTTGTCCATCGTCGTTCGCCGAACTATAAATCGTCTCTGACCGATATATCGATCGTCAGGCTTCGATATGCAAATCACGGAGGCGTGAGGCGATGGATTTTTATTGAATGAGCAAATTTTGGGCAAAAAAAGAGGGCCACCGGAAAACCAGGGCCCTTATAATTGTGAAGGTCAAAAAACCTCCAGAGGGGAACAGCTAATGCGGTGGTACTGGGAGAGAAACCACAAGATGCATCAGCTGAGAGGGATATGGTGCTTCCTTGAGCAGGTTTCAATGCTTTTTTGTGCATGTCTGCTATGCGCCGCACAAATTTTTTGCGGTGCGGCATTACGCTGAGGAAGAAAGGCAAAAAAAAGAGGGCCTCTGGAAAACCAGGGCCCTTATAAGTGTGAAGGTCAAAAACCTCCAGAGGGGAACAGCTAATGCGGTGGAACTGGGAGGAAAAGCCACCATGTGCATCAGCTATAAGCGATATGGTGGTTTATTGGGCAAACGGCAACCCTCATTTGTGCATGCCAGTCATGCACGTTCTGCATAGTCGGCAATTCATCAATAAAACCGGGCTCAAAAGTTCCAGTTTCTGGCCTTGCTGACGATAAAATCGCGGAAGGCCTTCAGTTTGGCGGCGTTCTTGATCTCGTCGGGATAGCAGAAATAGGTGTCGAAGGAAGGGACGTCGGCATTGATTGCCAGCTGAATCAAGCCTGGGTCGCGGCCGACGATGTAATCCGGCAGGCAGGCGACGCCGATGCCGAGCAGGGCGGCGCGCTTGATCGAGGTCTGGCTGTTGATCTGCAGATGCGGAATACGCTTGTTGTCGGACGAGCGGCCGGCGACCTCAAGCCAGTTGACATCGAGCAGGTAACTCGGTGCCGGCTCGCCGAAGGTGATGATGCGGTGATTGTCGAGATCCTCGACCTTCTGCGGCTCGCCGTGGCGATTGATGTAGGACGGGGCCGCATAGACGTGCATGTGCACGGTGAAGAGTTTGCGCTGGATGAGGTCGGATTGCTGTGGCTGGCGCAGGCGGATCGCGCAGTCGGCATGACGCATGTTCACATCCACTTCCTCATTGTCGAGGATCAGCTGGATCTGCACATCGGGATAGAGCTGCAGGAATTCCTGGATCTTGTCGGTCAGCCAGCCCTGGCCGAGGCCGACCGTCGTGGTGACGCGCAGCTTGCCGGATGGCGTCTCGGTCGTCTCGGTGAGCTGCATCTTCACGGTTTCGAGCTTCAGCAGCACGTCATGGGCGGTGCGGTAAAGCAGCTCGCCCTGTTCCGTCAGAATCAGGCCGCGTGCATGGCGGTGAAACAGCTTGGTGCCGACATCCTGCTCCAGCGCGCTGACCTGGCGGCTGATGGCGGATTGGGACAGATGCAGTTTATCCGCCGCATGCGTGAACGAACCCGCCTCGGCAGCTGCGTGAAAAATACGCAGCTTGTCCCAATCCAATGGCATTCCCCCACCCCTCATGCCGATCTTACTCCGCGGCCACGGCGACGGGCATGTGGCCCGTCAGATATCGCTCGGCTTCAAGTGCAGCCATGCACCCCAGCCCGGCGGCAGTGATCGCCTGGCGGAACGTATCATCCGTCACATCGCCCGCGGCATAGACGCCGTCCAGGCTCGTCGCAGTCGAATCCGGCGCGGTCCAGAGATAACCATTATCCTTCAGCTTCAGCTTGTCCTTGAAGAGCTCGGTGGCGGGCGCATGGCCGATAGCGACGAAGACGCCATCGATCACCATCTCGGTGATCGTGCCGGTTCTGACGTCGCGCAGGCGCGCCCCGGATACGGATTGCGGCATCGGCGGCTTGGCCGGCGTGCCGGTAATCTCAGCCACTTCGGTATTCCATAGAACCTTGATATTGTCCTTGGAGAACAGGCGTTCCTGCAGGATCTTCTCGGCTCGGAAGAAGTCGCGGCGGTGCACTAATGTGACCGACTTGGCGATGTTGGAGAGATAGAGCGCCTCCTCGACGGCGCTGTTGCCGCCGCCAACCACGATCACATCCTTGTTGCGATAGAAGAAACCGTCGCAAGTGGCGCAGGCCGAAACGCCGAAGCCCTGGAAATGCTGCTCGCTCTCGATGCCGAGCCATTTGGCCTTGGCGCCGGTGGCAATGATCAGCGTATCGGCGGTCCAGACCTGGCCGCTGTCGGTGCGGGCGACGAAGGGGCGCTGGTTCATGTCGACTTCGGTCACGAGGTCGTTGACGATCTCAGCGCCGACATGTTTTGCCTGCTGCAGCATCTGTTCCATCAACCAGGGACCCTGGATCGGATCGGCAAAGCCCGGATAGTTCTCGACATCGGTGGTGATCATCAACTGGCCGCCCTGTTCGAGACCGGCGATCAAAACCGGTTTCAGCATGGCGCGCGCGGCATAGACCGCGGCAGTATAGCCTGCAGGTCCGGAACCGATGATGAGCACCTTGGTATGGCGGGCGGGCATGTCATTTCCTTTCGACTGGCAGGAGGGCGGCGGCTAGATAGCGATTGCGGCCGTTTCGCGTCCCTGCGCCATTTATGAACGTCCAATGCTTTTATTCAAGGGCAGCCTTGCGTTACCAACAAGGCAAATCGCCCGATGTGCAAGAATCCGTCATCGGCGTGAAACTTTCTTGCGTATTCCGCGGCTTTATATAGAAGCTCCCCGCGGAGAATTAAAGAAAGGCAATGATGTGGGTCGTGCGGAACTCGACGTCATCGATATAAAGATCCTCCGGGAGCTGCAGGCCGATGGCCGCATGACCAATGTGGAGCTTGCCGATCGGGTCGGCATCTCGGCGCCGCCTTGCCTGCGCCGGGTGCGCAAGCTCGAGGAAGCCGGCATCATCGAGGGCTATCACGCGATGCTGAACAGCCCGAAGCTTGGCTTCGACCTCGTCGCTTTCTGCATGGTCGGCCTCAAGCACCAGTCGGAAGGCAATCTCAAGGCCTTCGCCGCCGCCACCGCCGAATGGCCGCTGGTGCGCCAAGCCTGGATGGTCTCCGGCGACAGCGATTTCCTGCTGCATTGCGTGGCGGAGAACCTCACACGTTTCCAGGATTTCGTCATTGAGGTACTGACGGCGAACGAACATGTCGATACCGTGCGCACCATGTTGACGATCCGGCAGGTGAAGAAGCTGGGACTGGTGGAGGTCTAACACCACCTCGGTAGAGCAAACGCCATCGCCAATTACTTGCGTGATATATAGCCTCCCCGATTTATTCCGTGGCGCTGGAGTTTGTCGTAAAACGTCTTTCTCGGAATGCCGAGCGCCTCGATGGTGCGGCGGACGTCGCCGCCATTGGCCGACAGCGCGTCGCGAATGATCTCCGCCTCGTAGCGCTCCAGCCGTTCGGGAAGCGTCGCATCCGTCGGCTGCGGAGCGACCGCTGCCGTTCCTCCGCCTTCCACGCCAAGCACCACGCGTTCGGCATAATGCGAGAGTTCGCGGACATTGCCCGGCCATGGGTGCGAGGCGAGATGCCGCCGCACATCCGGTGAAAGCGGCGGGACATCGCGACGGAAGCGCTCGGCGGCGCGAGCGGCGAAGTGGGAAAACAGCAGCGGAATATCGTCGCGGCGTTCTCTCAGCGGCGGAATGGAGATCGTCACGACATTCAGCCTGTAATAGAGATCCTCACGAAAATCGCCGCGCACCGCGGGATCCCCAAGGTCGATCTTGGCCGCCGCGACGACGCGAAGATCGACCGGACGCACCTCATTGGTGCCAAGCGGCGTGATCTCACGCATCTCCAGCACCCTCAGCATCTTGACCTGGGTGGCGGCCGGCATGCTTTCGATCTCGTCGAGGAAAAGCGTGCCGCCGCTTGCATGTTCGATGCGGCCCGTGCGGCGCTTCTGGGCGCCGGTAAAGGCGCCGGCCTCGTGGCCGAACAGTTCGCTTTCGATGACGGTTTCGGGCAGGGCGCCACAGTTTAGCGCCACGAAATTGCCCTTCCTGCGGTGGCTCCACTGATGCAAGAGCTGGGCAACCACTTCCTTGCCGCTGCCCGTTTCGCCGGCGACGAGCACGTCCACATCGGTATCGGCGATATGGCGAAGAATCTTTCTGAGGTTTTCCATGACAGGCGTCTGGCCGATCAGCGGCAAATTCTCCTGCGCATCTTCGGCTGCCTTCCGCAGCATGCGGTTCTCCAGAACAAGCCGCCGCTTCTCGCTTGCGCGACGCACGCTCTGGACCAGCCGATCGGCTGCGAAGGGCTTGGCGATGAAATCATAGGCGCCGTCCTGGATCGCCTGAACGGCCATGGGAATGTCGCCGTGGCCGGTCATCAAGATCACCGGCAGGTCGACATCCATGCCCTGAAGCGTGGCGAAGAGCTGCAGTCCGTCGATCTCCGGCATGCGGATATCGGTGACGACGGGGCCGGCAAAGTCCGCCGGCAGATCCGCCAGCGCGGCTTTCGCACCGTCATAGGCGGAAACGGAAAATCCGGCGAGTTCGAGCGTCTGGGCGGTGGCGCGGCGAAGGTCCTTGTCGTCGTCGATCAGCGCAACAGGCATCAGTGTGTTCATGACCTCAAGCCTTCCTCAGCTGAACGATGAACCGGGTACCGCCGCTGTCGCTTAAAACCTCCATCCGGCCGCCATAGTCGCCGATGATATCCTTGGAGATCACCAGGCCGAGGCCGAGGCCGCTTTCCTTCGAGGTGTTGAACGGCGTGAACAAGCCCTTGCGGATTTCCGGCGGGATGCCGGGACCGTTGTCGGCGACCGTCACCGTTATCATCCCTGCATCGGTGGATGTTCTGACCTCGACGCGACCCTCTCCGGCCTTCGGCGCCACCGCCTCGAGGGCGTTTTGAAGCAGGTTGATGAGCACCTGCTCGAGACGAATCCGGTTTCCCATCACCTGCAGTTCGTCGGGCGGCAGGTCGATGTCGAGCGTATCCATGCGGCCGGCAAACCGGCTGCGCAACAGCATCACCGCGCCCTCGATGACGTCCTTCAATCCGGTTGGTTCGGCGCTGCCTCGGCCTTTGCGGGCAAAGGTCTTCAGCTCCTCGGTGATCGAACCTATGCGCTCCGTCAGCGCCGCGATGCTTTCGAGGTTTTCGCCGGCGGGCGCCGTCTGGCCGCGATTGAGGAAGGTGCGGGCGTTATCCGCATAGGCACGAATGGTTGCCACCGGCTGGTTGATCTCATGGGCGACGCCGGCTGCCACCTGACCCAGGATGGCCAGTCGGTTGGCCTGCACCAGATCCTGCTGCACCGCCTGCAATTTCTGCTCCGTGCTCTTGTGGCCGACGATTTCAGCCTGCAGCCGGTCCCGCGCCTGGCTGAGATCCAGCGTCCGCTCGGCGACGCGCCGTTCCAGTTCCTCCCGAGCCCGCTGTTCGCTGGAGATTCGCAGGCTGATCACATGGCGACGGCGCAACAGGAAGGCTGCTGCGGCCAGCAGCGGCAGGAGTATCAGCAATGCCAGCATGCGGGCTTCACGAATCCCCGCATCGACGGATGGTCCGAGTGCGACGAGATGCTGCAAATGCCAACCGGTCGCCGGCACCGACGTTGCGACATCGAGAAACCTGGTTTTCTCGGCATCGCCGGGCATGACGATCCCGACGACATCGAGCCCGTCACCGAGGTCTCGAACCATGTCGAGCGGCAGGGGTTGAAGCGGCGCATCGCCGAATTGAAGGCTTTCGCGGATCGCCGTCAGCCGGTCCTCGGCGATCCGGCCGATCGTCATGAACCGCCATGACGGAATACTGGTGATGAGGACAATGCCGCGCTCGTCAACGACGTAGGACGGGGTGTTGGAGGCATTCCAATCCGCCTCGACGTCGTCGAATTCGACCTTGACCACGACGACGCCCAGCAGGCCATTGCTGCCCGAAATCCGCTGGGAGATATAGAGGCCCGGTTTCTTGCTGACCGTGCCGAGCGCGAAGTGCTCGGCCTGTCCTCGTTCCACCGCCCCCTGAAAATACTCGCGGAAACGATAGTCATTGCCGACGAAGCTCGTCGGTTCGCGCCAGTTGCTGGCCGAAACCGCCATGCCGTCCTTGTCGATGACATAGATGACGGCAGCCTTCGTGCCCGCAGCCAGCATTTCCAGTTTCTGACTGAGCCGCTCGAACGCGCCGGCATCGTTTCCTGCTAGTGCGGCGGCGAGTGCCGCGTCCTGCGACAGCACGAAGGGAAGCGCCCGATATTTTTCGAGAACCGTGCGCAGCAAAGCCGCATTCAGCCTTGCATCCATGCGGGCCTGTTCCTCGAGGGCAGCCTGCGCCCGGTGCCGGCCAATCTCGCCGCTGGCCCATAGGCCTGCCACGACAGCGAGGAGGGCGAGCACGGCATAGGCCCACCACATCCGCCGGATGCGGTGTTGCAGGGGCAGGGAAGGCCACAATTTCTGCGACACGGACATGGCGGATTTGTGCACTTTTCTGCACGAAACGCAAATGGATTTGTGCGGATTTCCGCATTGCTTAATGAGGTAGCAGAAGCCCCGCAAATTTTTATGAAATGAATTCAACGTGTTGATGGCCGACGCAAAACTGGCACAACGATTGCGAAGAACTTGGCAACAACGGCTGAGCTGTTGGACTTGAAGCGAACGGCTCGGGAGGCCGGAGTTCGTTCCGGACGAGCCATTAGGAGGACATCATGATCGCAGCACCACTCGACGCAGTCGCAGGCAGCAAGGGCAAGAAGCCCTTTTATACCCATCTATACGTTCAGGTTCTCGCCGCCATCGCCGCCGGTATCCTGCTCGGGCATTTCTATCCCGAATTCGGCATCCAGCTGAAGCCGCTCGGCGATGCCTTCATCAAGCTCGTCAAGATGATCATCGCGCCGGTCATCTTTCTCACGGTTGCGACCGGCATTGCCGGCATGAGCGATCTGCAGAAGGTCGGCCGCGTCGCTGGCAAGGCAATGCTCTATTTCCTGACATTCTCGACATTGGCGCTCATCATTGGCCTGATCGTCGCCAATGTCGTTCAGCCCGGCGCCGGCATGAACATCGATCCGGCCTCGCTGGATCCGGCCGCCGTTGCCACTTTTGCCGCGAAAGCGCATGAGCAGAGCATCGTTGGCTTCCTGACCAACATCATCCCGACGACGATTGTCGGCGCTTTTGCCGATGGCGACATTCTGCAGGTGTTGTTCTTCTCGGTGCTCTTCGGCATCGCACTCGCCATGGTCGGCGAAAAGAGCGAACCGGTCGTCAACTTCCTCAATGCCCTGACGGCGCCCGTGTTCAAGCTCGTCGCCATCCTCATGAAGGCTGCCCCGATCGGCGCCTTCGGCGCCATGGCATTCACCATCGGCAAGTACGGCGTCGGGTCGATCGCCAACCTCGCCATGCTGATCGGCACCTTCTACGTCACGTCTCTGCTCTTCGTCTTCATCGTTCTCGGCGCAGTCGCCCGCTACAACGGCTTCTCGATCGTGGCGCTGCTGCGCTACATCAAGGAAGAGCTGCTGCTGGTCCTCGGTACCTCGTCTTCGGAGGCAGCACTTCCGGGACTGATGAACAAGATGGAAAAGGCCGGCTGCAAGCGCTCGGTCGTCGGCCTCGTCATCCCCACAGGTTATTCCTTCAATCTTGACGGCACCAATATCTACATGACGCTGGCAGCGCTGTTCATTGCCCAGGCAACCGGCATTCAGCTTTCGTGGGGTGACCAGATCCTGCTGCTGCTGGTGGCGATGCTGAGCTCCAAGGGTGCCGCAGGCATCACCGGCGCCGGTTTCATCACGCTTGCCGCGACGCTCTCCGTCGTGCCATCCGTGCCTGTCGCCGGCATGGCGCTCATCCTCGGCATCGACCGCTTCATGTCGGAATGCCGGGCACTGACCAACCTCGTCGGCAATGCGGTTGCGACGATCGTCGTGGCACGTTGGGAAAACGAGCTGGATACGGTGCAGCTCGCCGCCGCACTGGGCGGCCAGACCGGCGAGAGTGCTCCCGCCGCCGGGCTTCAGCCGGCTGAATAACTGACCGGACTGTCCGCAGTCCTAAAATCCTGAAACGGCCCGTTATCCGGCGGGCCGTTTTTCTTTTCCGATTTAGCCGCGGTTGCCGCCGAGAAGGCTGTTGTAAACGGCGCCGATCGCACTTACTTCCTTCTCCAGTGCAAAATTCGTCCTGACGTGCCGTAGGGCATTCTCGCCATGCGCGATCGCCAGAGCGGGATCTGCGATATAGGGCTCGATTGCCCGCGTCAGCGCCTCGCCATCGCCGGCGGCGACAACGCACCCCGTCTCGCCCGTGACGATGAGCTCGGCATAGGCGCCAGCGTCCGATGCCACCACCGCTGTGCGCGAAGCCATGGCTTCGAGCGGCGTCAGGCCGAAACCCTCGTTGCGGGAAGGGGCGACGTAAAGCGTCAGGCGGCGATACCAGACTTTGATGTCAGGCACTTCGCCGAGGAAGAGGATACGGTCGCTGAGCCCGGCGGCCGCGACATCCGTTTTAAGTTTGTCGCCAAATGTCGTGTGCTCGGCCGTCACCCGGCCGGAGACGACCGCCGTCCACTCGGGGTGCTGCGGCAGCAGTTCGATCATCGCCTGGACGAAAAGATCGGTGCCCTTCTGATGGCGCACGCGGCCGAAGCAGCCGATGAGATGGCGGCCCGGCAGGCCGGTGGCGGCGATGCCGTCCTCCGCAGTTTCCGGCGGATGGAACAAGGCAAGATCGACGCCGTGCTGGATCACCGCGTGCGGCACGTCGAGGAACGAGCCGGATCGATCGCTGGTCGCGATGACGGCGTCCATGCGACGGATCAGCCATTTCGTATAGGCGGTGTGGCGGCGTTGCGCGGCCGAGGTGAAGAGAAGCTTCAGCGGCATACGCAACAGATGGCGCAGCAGGATGCCGACGGCCATCTCGTTGTTGCGGCGGGCGTGCCAGACACGCTGGCGCCGGCGCGCCGGCGGGCGCCAGAGGCCGAGGAGCTGCCGTCCCTTAAGTTTCGGCAGGTCCTCCGGCAGGCCGGGGCCGAGTGTCGCGATCTTGATGCCGAGCCGGATCTGGCACGGGATGAGCTGGACGATGGTCGACGTGACGCCGGAGAGCCGGCGCTTGAAATTGGGCGCGATAATCTCGACGTCACGAATATCCGGCAAGGGAGGGGGCTCGCGGCTGGCGGGCGATCAGCCCCAGGAAACCTGAAGGATTTCGTAGGCCTTGGAGCCGCCGGGCGCATTGACCTCGATGGAATCGCCGACTTCCTTGCCGATCAGAGCACGGGCGATCGGCGAAGAGATGGAGATGCGGCCGGCCTTGACGTCGGCTTCCTGGTCGCCGACGATCTGGTAGGTCTTTTCTTCGTCGGTGTCCTCGTCGATGAGCTTCACCTTGGCGCCGAACTTGATCTTGTCGCCCGACATCTTGGTGAGGTCGATGACCTCGGCGCGCGCCGTCAGGTCTTCCAGCTCGCTGATGCGGCCTTCATTATGGCTCTGAGCTTCCTTGGCGGCGTGGTATTCGGCGTTTTCGGAAAGGTCGCCATGGGCACGGGCTTCGGCGATCGCCTCGATGATTCGAGGGCGCTCCTCCTGCTGACGCCAGCGCAGCTCTTCCTGCAGCTTGACGAAACCGCCCGGTGTCATCGGTACCTTTTCAACCATTTTTCTGTCCTTCAATCCTCGTATCCGCACAATCAGCGGCGAACACAAAAGAAAACAGGTCCCGAAGGGGAGCTTCGGAACCGTGCCACAATCTTAGTCGGACGCTTATAGCAGATCGCCAAGGCCGATTTCCAGAAAATTCGCATAAAAGAAACGCGGCCCGCCCCGATATCGGGAGGTGCGGCTTGAAAATGGGCAGAAATCACATCGCCTTGATTGACTCTACCTATAAGAACATATAGTGAACATACTAATGAAGAAGTCGCTCACAGAACGCTTGGCCATCCTTTCCGATGCCGCGAAATATGACGCTTCCTGCGCTTCCAGCGGCACGGTGAAACGTGATTTCCGGGGAAGCGGCGGGCTCGGTTCGACCGAGGGATCCGGCATCTGTCATGCCTATGCCCCGGACGGGCGGTGCATTTCGCTTCTGAAAATACTGCTGACCAATTTCTGCGTCTACGACTGTGCCTATTGCGTCAATCGCTCGTCGAGCAATGTCGAACGGGCGCGCTTCACACCGGAGGAGGTCATCTGGCTGACGCTGGAATTCTACCGCCGCAACTATATCGAAGGGCTGTTCCTTTCCTCTGGCATCATTCGGTCGTCCGATTACACGATGGAAGAGATGGTCCGCATCGTTCGCGAACTGCGTGTGAGCCACAATTTCCGCGGCTATATCCATCTGAAGTCTATCCCTGAGGCCTCACCGCGTCTGATCGAGGAAGCGGGGCTTCATGCAGACAGGCTGTCGCTGAATATCGAATTGCCGACGGATAACGGCATCACACGCTTTGCACCGGAAAAGCAGCCTGCCAATATCAGGCGATCGATGGGGGATCTGAGGCTGAAGATCGAGGCCGCGGGCGAACCGACGCTCAGGACGAAGAAGCGTCAGCGTTTTGTGCCGGCCGGTCAGAGCACGCAAATGATCGTCGGCGCCGATGGCGCGAACGACGCAACGATCCTTGCGACCAGCGGCCGGCTTTACAGCAGCTACGGCCTGAAGCGCGTCTATTATTCCGCCTTCAGCCCGATCCCGGACTCGTCGAAAAATCTGCCGCTAATCAAGCCGCCGTTGATGCGCGAGCACCGGCTCTATCAGGCCGACTGGCTCTATCGATTCTACGGTTTCGGCATCGACGAGATCACCGCGAACCAGGCGGGAGGCATGCTCGATCTCAGCCTCGATCCCAAACTTGCCTGGGCGCTCGCCAACCGGGCCGAATTTCCCGTCGATATCAACAAGGCCGAGCGCGAGCGGTTGCTGCGTGTGCCCGGTCTCGGCACCAAGACAGTCAAATCGATCGTTTCGGCGCGGCGTTTTCGCCGGTTGCGGCTCGACGATCTCCAGCGGCTCGGCGTTTCGATCAAGAAGGTTCAGTCCTTCATCTCGGCGGAAGGCTGGTCGCCGCGCCGATTGATCGACCGCCCCGACCTTCGCGCTATGTTCGAACCGCAACCCGAACAATTGTCGTTGCTGTGATGCGCCGGGTCGTGCTGGCAGGACACGGGGAGCTTGCCGAATGGCGTGACGCCGCGCGCGCCTTCGCGGTCGCCGGCATCCTGCCGGAGGAGATCGAGTGGCGCGAAAAACGCGCTGAGCCGGGTTTTGCGTTTCAACACGACGCCATGCCGCCTGCGTCTGCCGCAGCACGCAAGCCGATGACAGTGCCGCCCACCTTCATCGAGCTGGCAGAGACAGTTCTCTGCCATTCCGACCCGGCGCGCTTTTCCCTGCTTTACCGTCTGCTCTGGCGGCTGCAACTCGACCGGCAATTGCTTGAAGTGACCTCCGACGAGGACGTCGCCCGTGCCAGGCTGATGGCGAAAAACGTTCGGCGCGACGCGCACAAGATGACGGCTTTCGTCCGCTTCAAGGAGGTTGGTGCGGTATCGGCGGACCGTCGAAAATTCCTCGCCTGGTTCGAGCCAGATCACCATATCGTCAGGCGCACCGCGCCTTTCTTCCAACGGCGCTTCACCGACATGGACTGGCTGATCGCGACGCCCAAGGGGTCAGCCGCCTGGGACGGTGAGCGGCTGACGATGAGCGACGAACCGTGTGAAAAACCCAATCTCACCGATGCTACCGATGACCTCTGGCGCACCTACTATGCCAGCATTTTCAATCCGGCGCGGTTGAAGCTGAAGGCGATGCAGGCGGAGATGCCGAAAAAATACTGGAAGAATCTGCCGGAAGCCGATCTCATCCCTGGGCTGATCGCATCGGCGGAGAGCAAGGTGCGGGCCATGGCCGCACGGGAGGCAACCCAGTCATTGCCCTTTCACGATCGCCTGCAGGAAGCCGCTCGCAGCATTCCAGCTGAACCCGAAGCGCCGGCGGGCACGCTGGAAGCACTGCGAGCGGAAGCTGCCGCCTGCACCCGCTGCCCGCTTCATGCAAAGGCCACGCAAACCGTTTTCGGTGAGGGACCGGGCGATGCAGAGGTGATGTTCGTCGGCGAGCAGCCGGGCGACCAAGAGGATATATCAGGGCGCCCCTTCGTCGGTCCCGCCGGCAGGCTGCTGGACCAGGTGATCACTGAAGCGGGCATCGACCGCTCGACGCTTTACGTCACCAATGCCGTCAAGCATTTCAAATATGAGCCGCGCGGCAAGCGTCGCATCCATCAGAAGCCCAATATGGGAGAGGTGAAGCATTGCCGCTGGTGGCTCGATCTGGAGATGGCGCTGGTCAAGCCGAAGCTGGTCGTTGCCATGGGGGCGACGGCGCTTGCAGCGCTGACCGATACGAAGCAGCGGCTGCAGGATGTCAGGGGCAAGGCGATCGCGATCGACGAAAGGCGCACGCTCTTCGTGACAGTGCATCCGTCTTATCTGCTGCGTATTCCCGATGAGCAGTTGAAAGCGGATGAGCTGGCACGATTTCGCGAAGATATGCTGACAGTTCAGCGCCTTATGCTGGCAGTTGCATAAACTGATTCAGAAGTCGCCGGTGATGCCCAATGGCAAGGCTGGTACCATCGCTGATCGAGCGATGGCGTTCCGTATCTCAGGCGAAATAGCTCTGCAGCGGTCGCACTTCGAGATTGCCTGCCTTCAGCGCCTTGATCGCCTGGGCGGCGGCCTCGGCGCCGGCCATTGTCGTGTAGTAGGGCACCTTCTGCATCAGCGTCGCACGGCGCAGCGACTTGGAGTCCGAGATCGCCTTGTTGCCATCGGTGGTGTTGATGACGAGCTGGACCTGGCGGTTGCGGATCGCGTCCTCGATGTGCGGACGGCCCTCCAGCACCTTGTTGATCTTGGTGGCGGTAATGCCGTTTTCGGCGAGGAAGCGGGCGGTGCCGCCGGTTGCCAACACTTTGAAGCCCTGCTCGACGAGGATGCGGATCGCTGGCAGCACGCGCGGCTTGTCCGCGTCGCGGACGGAGACAAAGACCGTCCCATCCCGCGGCAGCTCGACGCCGGCGCCAAGCTGCGACTTGGCGAAGGCCAGCGCAAAATCGGTATCGAGGCCGATGACTTCACCGGTCGAGCGCATTTCCGGGCCGAGCAGCGTGTCGACGCCGGGGAAGCGGGCGAAGGGGAAGACGGCTTCCTTGACGGCGATGTGCTTCAGCTTGCGCGGATCGGGCTTTTCGCCATAGGCGGCGAAGGTCGCATCGAGTTTTTCGCCGGCCATGACGCGGGCGGCGATCTTGGCGATCGGCGCGCCGATGGTCTTGGCGACGAAGGGCACGGTGCGCGAGGCGCGCGGATTGACTTCGAGAACGTAGACGGTGCCGTCCTTGATGGCGAACTGGACGTTCATCAGGCCGCCGACATTGAGCGCCTTGGCCATAGCCTTGGCCTGGCGCTCCAGTTCGTCGAGCAGTTCGACCGACAGCGAGCGCGGCGGTAGCGAACAGGCGCTGTCGCCGGAATGGATGCCGGCTTCCTCGATGTGCTCCATGATGCCGGCGACATAGACGTCGGTGCCGTCGGAGAGGCAGTCGACATCGACTTCGATGGCGTTGCTGAGATAGCTGTCGAAGAGCAGCGGGTTCTTGCCGAGCAGGGTGTTGATCTGGCCGGTCTTGTCGTTGGGATAGCGCTGCTTGATATCCTCCGGCACCAGTTCCGGCACCGTATCGAGCAGGTAGCTCTGCAACTGGCCTTCCGAATGCAGGATCTGCATAGCGCGGCCGCCGAGCACGTAAGAGGGGCGAACGACCAGCGGGAAACCGATTTCGGTGGCGACCATGCGGGCCTGCTCCACCGAATAGGCGATGCCGTTGTTCGGCTGGTTGAGGTCGAGCTTCATCAACAGCTTCTGGAAGCGGTCGCGGTCCTCGGCAAGGTCGATCATGTCAGGCGCTGTGCCGAGGATCGGGATGCCGTTCTTTTCCAGCGCCTCGGCAAGCTTCAGCGGCGTCTGGCCGCCGAACTGGACGATGACGCCGACGACTTCGCCCTTTTCCTGTTCTGCCCGCAGGATCTCGATCACGTCCTCGGCCGTCAGCGGCTCGAAATAGAGCCGGTCCGACGTATCGTAGTCGGTCGAGACGGTTTCCGGGTTGCAGTTGATCATGATCGCCTCATAACCCGCATCCTTCAGCGCGAAGGCGGCGTGGCAGCAGCAATAATCGAACTCGATGCCCTGGCCGATGCGGTTCGGGCCGCCGCCGAGGATGACGACTTTCTTGCGGTCGGAAACCTCGGCTTCCGAGCGGGCGGCGCCGACGAAGGGCGTCTCATAGGTCGAATACATATAGGCGGTCGGCGAGGCGAATTCGGCCGCACAGGTATCGATGCGCTTGAAGACGGGGCGGACATTCAGGCTGTTGCGGAATTCGGCGACTTCCTTCGGGCGCTTGCCGGTCAGCGTCGCCAGGCGCGCGTCGGAAAAGCCCATGGCCTTCAGCATGCGCAGGTTGGCGGCATCATCAGGCAGGCCCTGCTCGCGGATACGGGCCTCCATCTCGACGATCGCCTTCAGTTCGGCGATGAACCAGGGGTCGATCTTGCAGCCTTCGTGGACTTCGGCTTCGCTCATGCCTTGGCGCAGCGCCTGAGCGACCATGCGCAGGCGATCGGGCGTCGGTGTGCCGATTGCAGCGCGGATGGCGTTCTGGCTGGATTCGCCCTCTTCAAAGCCGGGGATCTCGATTTCGTCGAGGCCGGTCAGGCCGGTTTCCAAGCCACGCAGCGCCTTCTGCACCGATTCGGCGAAGGTGCGGCCGATCGCCATGACTTCGCCGACCGACTTCATCGCGGTCGTCAGCACCGGCGAGGCGCCGGGGAATTTCTCGAAGGCGAAACGCGGGATCTTGGTGACGACGTAGTCGATCGACGGTTCGAAGGAGGCAGGCGTTGCGCCGCCGGTGATGTCGTTATCCAGTTCGTCGAGCGTATAGCCGATCGCGAGCTTGGCGGCGATCTTGGCGATCGGGAAGCCGGTGGCCTTGGAGGCGAGCGCCGACGAGCGCGAGACGCGCGGGTTCATTTCGATGACGACGAGACGGCCGTCCTTCGGATTGACGGCGAACTGGACGTTCGAGCCGCCGGTCTCTACCCCGATCTCGCGCAGCACCGCGATCGAGGCGTTGCGCATGATCTGGTATTCCTTGTCCGTCAGCGTCAGCGCCGGGGCAACGGTGATCGAATCGCCGGTGTGGACGCCCATCGGGTCGATGTTCTCGATCGAGCAGATGATGATGCAGTTGTCCGCCTTGTCGCGGACGACCTCCATTTCATATTCCTTCCAGCCGAGCACCGATTCCTCGACCAGCACTTCGGTGGTCGGCGAGGCATCAAGGCCACCGCCGACGATCTCGAAGAATTCCGAGCGGTTGTAGGCGATGCCGCCGCCGGTGCCGCCGAGCGTGAAGGAGGGGCGGATGATCGCGGGCAGGCCGACATGGTCGATCGCCTGGGCGGCGATTGCCATGGCATGGCTCATGTAACGCTGCTTGCGATCGCTCTCTCCGAGGTTCCACTGGTTTTCCAGCTCGTCCAGCGCCGTGTCGAGGTCGGGGCCGGAAAGGCTTTCACGCAGCTTGACGCGCTCGGCCTCGTGCGTCTTGCGGTCGAGGTCCTTGATGTCGGTGGCGTTCGCCAGCATCGAGCGCGGCGTTTCCAGCCCGATGCGGGCCATCGCCTCGCGAAACAGCGCACGGTCCTCGGCCATGTCGATGGCGGCGGGCTTGGCGCCGATCATCTCGACATTGTAGCGGTCGAGAACGCCCATGCGCTTCAGCGAAAGCGCGGTGTTCAGCGCCGTCTGGCCACCCATGGTCGGCAGCAGCGCATCCGGGCGCTCCTTGGCGATGATCTTGGCGACGACTTCGGGGGTGATTGGCTCGACATAGGTGGCGTCGGCAAGGCCCGGATCAGTCATGATCGTCGCCGGGTTGGAGTTGACGAGGATGACGCGGTAGCCTTCCTCCTTCAGCGCCTTGCAGGCCTGGGTGCCGGAATAGTCGAACTCGCAAGCCTGGCCGATGACGATCGGTCCCGCGCCGATGATGAGGATCGATTTGATGTCTTGGCGCTTCGGCATGGGTGCTTCCGTTTTCTGGCTGCGCAGAAAGCCGGCCAGGGTGGGAGATCACCGGGTCGGGTCGCGCATGCTGGGTCTTTTCAGGCTAGAAGCGGCTTATAGGCAAATGTATTTGCAAACGGAACCCCATAAATCGCGGAATCGACAGGAATCCAACACGGCACGAGAGACTATTTCCCGTCAGGCACGACCATCAGCCGGATTTCGCCGCCGCCCTGCTTCCGGAAGTGCGAAAGCGGGAGTCCCATCAAGCGTTTGGCGCGACTTTTTTACGTGAAGCGGCGGCGCACATCCTCGGCATAGCTGCGGCTGACCGGGATTTCCGTGCCGTCGCGGGTGAGGATCAGCAGCCTGCCATTGTCGCGTTTCAGGCTTTCGACATGGGCATCGGCCACCCAGTGCGAGCGATGGACGCGAAGGCCCGGCGTTGCGGCGGTTTCCCTCAGCGCATCGGCGAAACGCAAGAGCACCAGTTCGCGCCCGCGGCTGGTCACCACCTCGGTATAGTGGTCCTGGACGGAAAGGCGCAGCAGCGAGCCACGATTCTCAGGTTTCAGCCGGTCGAGGATCGTGGTTGCGGGGCTGGTTTCCTGAGGTGCTGCGGCTTCGGCGATTTTCTGGCTCATCGCCATATAGGTCAAAAGGCAGAAGAGGGCGCAGAGCGGCACCGCAAAAAGCGCGCGCTGCAGGCCGCTTTCGAGCGTGGTCGCTTCGCCGGCGAAGATATAGTCGACGAGGCCGATGGCAAAACCGATCGGCAGGGCGGCGGCGAGTGAACCGGCCATCATGCGGGCGAACATGGAAACGATCATTCCCCACAGCAGTCTTTCGGCCGTGACCGCGCAGAGAATGGCGATCGTCCAGGCAAGGGCATGCAGGGTCAGCCAGTAGGCGAGGCGTTCGCCGAAGGCCATGTTTTCCATCGTGCCGTAGGGGCCGGTGACGGCAAAGAGCAGGACGACCGCGGCAAAGGTTCCCCAGAAGCGCCGGGAGTGGAGAAAGACCTGCAATTCGCGAAACGTGGATTGCAAGAAGGGGTGAATCACGAAGTTTTCCTGCCGTTCGCGCGGTTCGGATTGAGGCAGATGGAGTCTTGGCGGAAACAGGGATCGAATTCAACCGGATGCCGCTCATGACCCTCGAACCGCTCCTCGACGCCCCGCTCGCCGTTCAGATCCATGTCACTGCTGTTGCGCCGGCGGCACTTCTCGGCGCCTATACCCTGCTGCGTCCCAAGGGCACGCCGCTGCACCGGCTGCTCGGCAGGATCTGGATGGCGCTGATGGTCGTGACGGCGGTATCGAGCTTCTTCATTCATGAACTCAATCTCTTCTATGGGTTCAGCCCGATCCATCTTCTGTCGATTGCAACGTTGTTCGGCAGCTGGAATGCGATCGCGGCGGCTCGTCGCGGCGATATCCGCCTGCACAAGCGCATCGTCGCCGGCCTTTATTTCGGCGGTATCGTCCTTGCCGGCCTGTTCACTTTCCTGCCTGGCCGGATCATGCATGCGGTCGTCTTCACCGGTGCGGAATGGCTGGCTGCGCTTGCCGCGGCGGTGATCGGCTCGATCCTGGTCGCGATCGTGCTGCGCCGCCGACGCGGGCGCCTGATTGCCCGATGAAGTCGCTGGAATTCCGGCCGCCGACGGATATATAGATTGCTTGAGTGCAAGCACGGGCGTTGCGGGGAGAGCGAAAATGGAATGGAGAGGCCGGCGTCAGTCAGACAATGTCGAGGATCGCCGCGGCGGTCCGACCGGCGGCGGTTTCGGCCGCGGCGGTGGCTTCAATTTTCCCTCCGGCGGCGGCGTTCGCCGCGCCGGCGGGGGCTTGAGCATCGGCACGATCATTTTCCTTGTCGTCATCTATTTCATTTTCAAGATGATGGGCATCGATCTGCTGCAGGTGCTCGACACCGGCGGCACGACGAGCGGTCCGGGCTATGAGCAGAGCCAGTCCGGCGGAACGCGCGCGCCCGCCAATGACGAGATGACCGCCTTTATGCGCACCGTCCTTGCCGAGACCGAGGATACCTGGCAGGGCATCTTCCAGGCGCAGGGCCAGAATTACGAGGAGCCGCGTCTCGTGCTGTTTTCGGGCGCGACGGCATCGGCCTGCGGCTCCGCATCATCTGCAACAGGTCCGTTCTACTGCCCGAGCGACCACAAGGTTTATCTCGATACCGAATTCTTCCAGGAGCTTTCCGACCGCTTCGGCGCGTCGGGTGATTTCGCCGAGGCCTATGTCGTTGCCCATGAGGTCGGCCATCACGTGCAGAACCTGCTCGGCATCCTGCCGAAGTTCAACCAGGCCCGCCAGCGCATGAGCGAGGCCGACGCCAACAAGATGTCGGTGCGCGTCGAGCTGCAGGCCGATTGCTTTGCCGGCATCTGGGGCAAATATACCCAGCAGAAGGGCCTGCTCGAGTCAGGCGATCTGGAGGAAGCGCTGAACGCAGCCCAGCAGATCGGCGACGATTCGCTGCAGAAGCGGTCACAGGGTTACGTCGTCCCGGAAAGCTTCAACCACGGTACCTCGGAGCAGCGGGCCAGATGGTTCAAGCGCGGCTTCGACAGCGGCCAACTGTCGGCCTGTGATACGTTCTCGGGACCGATTTGAGGAGAGATGAAGGGCGCATGGCACAAAGCACATCGCCCTTCTATCCTTGCTTACTTCTCGCTGTCCATGTGCTGCAGCATATGCTCGGGATAACGCCCACCCGCGGCGGCGTCTTTCGGCACGGCGCGTTCGATGACGGCGAAATCGTCCGGTGACAGGTCGACGGCGCGTGAGCCGAGCGCCTCGGTCAGCCGGTCGCGGCGGCGGGCGCCGATGATCGGGACGATATCCTTGCCCTTGGCGGCGACCCAGGCGATGGCGATCTGGGCGACAGAGACGCTCTTTGCCTCGGCAATCTCGCGCAGCTTCTCCACCAGAGCGAGGTTCTGCTCGATATTGCCTTCCTGGAAGCGCGGGCTGTAGGCGCGGAAATCGCCGGCCGTTCCGCCCTGGCCCTTCTGCCAGTGGCCGCTGATCAGGCCGCGCGAGAGCACGCCGTAGGCGGTGATCGAGATGCCGAGTTCGCGTGTCGTCGGCAGGATCTTTTCCTCGATGCCGCGCGAGATCAGCGAATATTCGATCTGCAGGTCGACGATCGGGGCGACAGCGGCGGCGCGGCGGATCGTGTCGGCGCTGACTTCTGACAGGCCGATATGCCTGACATAACCTGCCTTGACCATGTCGGCGATGGCGCCGACCGTGTCTTCGATCGGCACGTTCGGATCGAGGCGGGCGGGACGATAGATGTCGATATAGTCGACGCCGAGGCGCTGCAGTGTATAGCTGAGGAAGTTCTTCACCGCGACCGGGCGGGCGTCAATGCCGTTCCAGCCGCCGACGGGATCACGCAAGCCGCCGAACTTGACGCTGATGACAGCGTTTTCGCGCCTGCGGCCCTTCAATGCCTCGCCGATCAGCATTTCGTTATGGCCCATGCCGTAGAAATCGCCGGTGTCGAGCAGGTTGACGCCGGCAGCGAGCGCGGCATGGATCGTCGCGATGCTTTCTGCGCGATCGGAGGGGCCGTACATGCCCGACATGCCCATGCAGCCGAGGCCGATGGCCGAGACATCGGGTCCGGTCTTTCCCAAACGATAGGTCTGCATTGTCTTCTCCTTCTTCTGCGCCGTTTCTTCTGCGCCGCGGCGCGATTGCACATCCGCGCCGGGCGTCGTGATCGATGCTGCCTTTCTACCGCTTTCGCATTCGGGCGATAATCGGAGAGTTTCAAACAGGCTGTGCGGGGGAATGCACAATGACCGGTCTCTCTTGTGATCTGGATGCCGTCGCGACGATTGCAAGAGGACGCATTGCCCGACGATCCGCTGAGCGGCTCTTGATTATCTGAAGCTGGAACGGCAACGCGCCACCGGTTGAGGCCTCTCATGAATTTCCCGTTGAGCATTATCAAAAACTTTGAAATGTTCACGGATTGTTTCGGTTTCTTTTCTGAGCTATGTCACTTTCTCGGCGACGAGATCGTCTTTTCAGGACCAACCGCTGTAGAGATGCCTCATGCTTGACCCGAAATTCGTTCGCCGCGGCCTTTTCCTGGTCTTCATCATCCTCTTCCTCGACATTATCGGTATCGCCATCATCATGCCGGTCCTGCCCGCCTATCTGGAGCAGCTGACCGGCGGCAGCGTCAGTGATGCGGCGATCGACGGCGGCTTGCTGATGCTCGTCTATGCCGGCATGCAGTTCCTGTTCGCGCCGCTGCTCGGAAATCTGTCCGACCGTTTCGGTCGCCGGCCGATCCTGTTGTTTTCGGTGCTGACCTTCGCGGTCGACAATTTCATCTGCGGCATCGCCACCAGCTTCTGGATGCTGTTCGTCGGCCGCGTGCTCGCCGGCATCAGCGGCGGCAGCTTTGCCACCTGCTCGGCCTATATCGCCGATATCAGCACGGAGGAGAACCGCGCGAAGAATTTCGGGCTGATCGGCATCGCCTTCGGCGTCGGCTTCACCATCGGCCCCGTCGTTGGCGGTGTCCTCGGCGAATTCGGCCCGCGTGTGCCGTTCCTCGGCGCGGCTGCGCTGTCGCTTGTCAATTTCATCGCCGCCTGCTTCCTTTTGCCCGAGACGCTGGAGGCGAAGAACCGCCGCCGGTTCGAATGGAAACGCGCCAATCCACTCGGCGCGTTGCGCCAGATGCGCCATTATCCCGGCATCGGCTGGGTCAGCCTCGTCATGTTCCTGTTCTTCCTGGCGCATGCCGTCTATCCCTCGGTCTGGTCCTTCGTCGCGACCTATCGCTATGGCTGGAGCGAGGGACAGATCGGTCTGTCGCTCGGCATTTACGGCATCGGCGCCGCGATCGTCATGGGGCTGGTTCTGCCGCGGATCGTGCCGGTGCTCGGCGAGTGGAAGACTGCTCTTCTCGGCCTCTGCTTTTCAGCTGCAGGACTGACCGGCTATGCCTTCGCCTGGGAGGGCTGGGTGGTTTACGTCGTCATCGTCGCGACGGTCATCGAAAACGTCGCCGACCCGCCGCTGCGCAGCATCGCTGCCGGCAAGGTGCCGCCGTCGGCGCAGGGCGAGTTGCAGGGAGCGCTGACGAGCCTCAGCAGCATCACCACCATTGTCGGGCCACTCATCTTCACGCAGATGTTTTCCTACTTCACGCGGCCCGAGGCGCTCGTCACTTTTGCAGGCGCGCCGTATCTCACGGCCGCCGTGCTCATCCTTCTGGCAGCAGGGGTATTCCTCACAAGGGTTCGGGTGAGGGAGCCGGCCAAGGCGCTGGAAGCGACGGGCTGATCGATCAGAAACGCTGATGTGATGATGAATTTTTCATCATCTGCCTCATTTGGGGTAGTTCTTTGCAGGGCTTTGATCTAAGCCCGGATGATATTTCGCCGCAAGCTGCGGCGACGCATATTTCAATCACAGGACTGGTGTCATGGACACGCCGATCGACGCGCGCAGGCTTGCGCCGACAACCGATAATCGTTGGGGTGCACATTTCAGCGCCACGCTGGCGCTCGGCATTCCGCTGATCGGCGCCCAGCTCGCTCAGCTCGGCATCCACACCACCGATGTGATGATCGTCGGACGTCTCGGCGCCGAGCAGCTGGCGGCGATGGTGCTGTCGGCCCAGTTCCTCTTCACGATCCTCATCTTCGGTTCGGGCTTTGCCATCGCCGTCATTCCGCTGGTAGCGCAGGCCTATGGCCGCGGCGACCTCGTCTCGGTGCGCCGGTCGCTGCGCATGGGCCTGTGGGTGGTGATCGCATACTGGGTCATCATGCAGCCGGCCTTCTTCAATGCGGAACAGATCCTGCTTTTTGCGCAGCAGAAGCCCGAGGTGGCCAAGCTCGCCCACGGCTATATCATGATCGGTCAGTTCGGCGTACTGCCGGCGCTGCTCTTCAACGTCATGCGCTCGCTTGTCAGTGCCATCGGCAAGGCAGGCGTCATCCTCAACGTCACCATCGTCACGCTGGTGATGAATGCGATCTTCGCCTATGCCCTGGTGCTAGGTCATTTCGGCTTTCCGGCAATGGGGCTCGAAGGGGCGGCGATCGTTTCGGTCGTCGTGCAGACAGCCGGCTTCCTCTTCATCCTGGCCTTCGTGCAGCGGCGGGAAGAGACGCGGCGCTACGAGATCTTCGTGCGATTCTGGAAACCCGACTGGCACGCGCTGCTGGAGGTCATCCGGCTCGGTTTCCCGATCAGCGTCACCATCCTCGCCGAGGTCAGTCTGTTCACTGTGGCCTCACTGCTGATGGGCTATATTGGCACCATCGAGCTCGCCGCCCACGGCATAGCCCTGCAATGGGCCTCGATCGCCTTCATGATCCCACTCGGCCTCAGCCAGGCGGCAACGGTGCGCGTCGGCGTCGCGCATGGGCAGGGCGATTATCAAGGGCTGGTGCGCGGTTCGATCACCGTGCTCGTTCTCGCCTGCGCCATTTCGGCGGTGGGCTCGGTGCTCTTTGCCACCATGCCGCAATTCCTCGGTAGCTGGTTCCTCGACGTCAACTCGCCCGAGGCGCCCGAGGTGCTTGCCTATGCCGGACCGCTGATCGTCGTTGCCGGGCTTTTCCAGCTCGTCGATGGGCTGCAGGTGATTGCCAATGGATTGCTGCGCGGCCTCAAGGACGCACGCGTGCCGATGATCATGGCGTTGATCGCCTATTGGCCGATCGGCTTCTTCCTCGCCTGGGCCTTTGCCTTCCCGCTCGGTTTCGGCGGCATCGGCATCTGGTTCGGCTTCCTTGTCGGGCTGGCGGCCGCTGCCGTCATGCTGTGCGCGCGCTTCTACCTTCTCCTTCGCCGCGAGGCGGAACTGGCCCACGCCTGAGCCGGCCGCCTCCGCCGTCAGGCCGCGACAGGCTTGTAGCCGGCGATATCGGCGTGAATGCCGAGACGCGCAAACATTTCCTGCGGATCGAAATTAGCGGCCTTGTGGGCCGCTGCGACGGCGGCCTGTGCACGCTCGACGACTTCGGTATTTTCCCATTCGGCAATCGTGACGAAATTGAATTCGCCCGGACAGGCGACCTGCTCCAGCACCCTGTGATCGATGAAACCGTCCTGCGCCTCCAGCAGCTTGTGGGTCATCATCACGTTGACGAGAAATTCTTCTCGCGCCGCCGCCGGCACGATGAACTTGTCGACTCGATAGAAAGCTCCGCTCATCCATTCTCTCCTGCATCAGATGTCTGCAGGCAGATCTGTAATTCCTCAAGTTAAGTTGAGGTCAATATACGAATAGAGAAAAAGACCCGGCTGGGTGAACCTTTGGGCTACTGACAACGCGGGCCAACTCCTCTTTCGTCATGCTCGGGCTTGTCCCGAGCATCTGCCTTCGGTCGATAGGTGGCAGATCCTCGGCACAGGGCCGAGGACGACGAAGAGTGAGGTTTGTCGACAAGTTCAAGGCCGACCTGGGCGGTCGGAAATCGCTAAGGCTTGAAATCAGCGTTCGGCCAGCGCCGGTTCGCCCTTCTTCTCGCGCACCATGTTGATGAAGCGACGGAAGAGATAGTGGCTGTCCTGCGGGCCTGGAGAGGCTTCCGGATGGTGCTGGACGGAGAAGACCTGTTTGCCGAGGACGCGCAGGCCGCAATTGGTGCCGTCGAAAAGCGAAATATGAGTCTCTTCAACACCATCCGGCAGCGACTTCGAGTCGACCGCGAAGCCGTGGTTCATCGAGACGATCTCGACCTTGCCGGTCGTATGATCCTTGACGGGGTGATTGGCGCCATGATGGCCCTGATGCATCTTCTCGGTCTTCGCGCCGAGTGCGAGGCCCAGCATTTGGTGGCCGAGACAGATGCCGAAGACTGGGATATCGGTCTTGATCAGCGTCTTGATCACAGGCACGGCATAGTCGCCGGTTGCCGCCGGATCGCCCGGGCCGTTCGACAGGAAGATGCCGTCCGGTTGCATGGCGAGCACGTCTTCGGCGCTCGTTGCTGCCGGCACGACGGTCACCTTGCAGTCGAGGCCGGCAAACAGGCGCAGGATGTTGCGCTTGACGCCGTAATCGAGGCAGACGACGTGGTATTTCGCGTCCGTCGCCTTGAGTTCACCGTAGCCTTCATTCCAGACCCACGGCGTTTCGGTCCATTGCGAGGACTGGCCCGACGAGGCGATCTTGGCGAGGTCGAGACCTTCGAGGCCGCTCCAGGCTTTGGCTTCGGCCTTCAGCGTCTCGATGTCGAAGACGCCGTTCGGATCGTAGGCGATCACCGCGTTCGGAGCGCCGTTCTCACGGATCCAGGCGGTCAGCGCGCGCGTGTCGATTCCGCAGAGACCGATGACTCCGCGGGCCTTCAGCCATTGGTCGAGGTGCTTGGCGGCGCGGTAGTTCGAGGGCTCAGTGATGTCGGCCTTGAAGATGACGCCGACAGCGCCATGGCGGGCGGCAGGCGTCAGGTCCTCGATGTCTTCATCATTGGTGCCGATATTGCCGATATGCGGGAAGGTGAAGGTGACGATCTGGCCGAGATAGGAGGGGTCCGTCAGGATCTCCTCATAGCCAGTGAGCGCTGTGTTGAAGACCACTTCGGCCGGCACCTTGCCGGTGGCGCCGATGCCCTTGCCTTCGATGACCGTGCCGTCGGCAAGAACGAGCAGGGCGGTCGGCTTTTCGATAGTCCAGGGTGCTGTCGCGGTCATCTTCATCCCGTTTCCGGCGATCGGTGCGCGCGTTGCCGCGGCTGGCCGCCTTTTGATCTCGCAGGCGTGTGGACGCGGCAATGCCGCGCGCTTCAGGCCTGATCACGAATTTTGGTGCAGGTGGCGGTAAATAGCCACGCAATCGCTTGCGGTCAATCTTTGTAGCCGAGATTGCTGCCGTTTTCCTGCGCTTTATCGCACTGACCGCGCAATTTATTTGATCCCCCGCATCAGCGTGGTTTATGAAGCGGCATCAAAACAGGAGTGAAGACCATGCTGCGCGATCAACTCGCCACCCAGCTGAAAGAGGCGATGAAGGCCAAGAATGCGGAGCGGCTGTCCACCGTCCGGCTGATTCAGGCCGCGGTCAAGGACCGCGATATCGCCAACCGCGGCACCGGCAAGGAGCAGGCGAGCGACGACGAGATCCTGCAGATCCTCGCCAAGATGGTTAAGCAGCGCGACGAATCGGCCAAGATCTACGAGGAGAATTCCCGGCCGGAACTTGCCGCCAAGGAGCGCGCCGAAATCACCGTCATCCATGATTTCATGCCGAAGCAGCTTTCGGACAGTGAAGTGCGCGCCAACGTCTCGGCGATCATCACTGAAACGGGTGCCGCGGGCGCCAAGGACATGGGCAAGGTGATGGCGGCGCTGAAGGAGCGTTATGCCGGACAGATGGATTTCGCCAAGGCGTCGGCGACCGTCAAGGAACTGTTGAACGGATAAGCCTCAGATAACGCGTCTTGCCTGCGGTTCGTCACGGACCGCAGGCCCGAGCGCCGCTTCGGCGGCGGCATCGATGATGGCGAATTTCGCCGCCTGATAATTCCAATATTCGCGGATGAAGTGGCCCGACAGCCAGAAGTCGCCCTTGCGGGAGGGTTCGGTCCAGCCAATGCTCTCCATGGTCGCTGCCTGCATCAGAAGCCGCTTCAGGTGGGTATTGGAGATCATGAACTGTTCGCGGATTTCCCTGAGCGACAGAGGGCCGAGCGCGACGCGGTCGGCCGTTCTTGGAAATTCGGGAAGGCGCGAGATCAGGTAGTCCATCACCAGCCCGCCGGAATTCGCCCAGTTGAAGAGGTTGAAGGTGGCGCCCGGATTGCGGACCGCTTCACTTCCTATGATCGCCCTTGCGATCAGCGGCTGGATCGCTGCCATCATCGCCGAGGGGTCGGCGGTGATCTTATCGGCGCGCTCGCCGCCGTCGAGGCTGTCGAGGATCATCATATGGGCGACGAGCCACCGGGTGAAATGCTGCTCGGCGATTTCGGTGGGCTCCAGGTAGCGTGTGCGCTTATCGGGGCCGGGGACCGGTCGCAGGAAGCGATAGGCCAGCATTTCCTGCATGAAGGCCGCGGCTGTGTTGCGGCTGGCGATGTTGTTCCTGACCGCAAAATCGATGAAGCGGCCGGAATAGAGGCCGCCGCTCTTCCCATCGTCGGAATAACCGTAATGAAGCGCGAAGCCGGCATGGGCCATCAGCCAGCGCTGCTGCGCGGCGAAGATCGAGGCGATGCGCGGGCTCTCGCGATAGATGGCGAGCATCTGATCGGCGCAATGCAGGATGGCAGCGAGAAAGCGATCGTCTGCTGCAAGATTATCCGCGGTAAAAGCCATTTGGAGAGGTCCAGGGAATTCGGCGCATACATCTTTCATGCAGGCGCCGCCTGTCAACGGTTTTGTCAATAAGCGGTTAATTTCAAAGGGAGAGTTGTTGCAAGGAGAGCCAAAATTTAAGAAGGCAGGAGCTGGGGGCGCTCCTGCCTTCTTGCTCTTTGCTTCCACCGGCACGCAGGGCCGAAGCCCAAGCCGGAGGGTATTTGCAAAGGCACCCTTGCGAAGCGGCGCCGGGGGTAGGGATGGTGCTTCGCTCGGGGATCGCTTTGTTGAGATCGAACCTATTGCGGTGCGGCGGCTTATTCAAATTACAAAAAAATAATAATTGCCGGAATCGGCGGTTTGAGAGGCGTCGAAGCGGACTCTCGGGCGATGGCGCGAGGGATGATGAGGCGCAATCACCTGAGGAGATAATCCATTGTTTCCAAAAGATTTTTTCTCAACTCTATTGGAGGTCCACGCTCTCGCGGAAGCTTTTCTGACGGCGGAATTCCTGCTCCGAAGGGACAATAATGTCGCACCCTGTCGCAGGGCGCGATAACGCGTTGTTGATTGGATAACCGCAGCCGCCGATGACGGCCGCATAGCCTGTGAATAGCGGGTTTTCATGACAAGTTTCGTGGCATGGAGCGGAAAAGCAGCTTATATGGAGGCTGGCCAAGAGGTATAAATGCGCTTTTCCAACACCTTTCTCGATGATATTCGCGACCGCGTTCCGATTTCGAACGTGATTGCGCGCCGCGTGAGCTGGGACAAACGCAAGACCAATGTGTCGCGCGGCGATTACTGGGCCTGCTGCCCGTTCCACGGCGAGAAATCGCCGAGCTTCCACTGCGAGGACCGAAAGGGCCGCTACCACTGCTTCGGCTGCGGGGTGACCGGTGATCATTTCCGCTTTCTCACCGAGCTGGAGGGCCTGAGTTTTCCCGAGGCGGTACAGCAGATCGCCGATATGGCCGGCGTGCCGATGCCGCTTGCCGATCCTGTGATGGAGAAGCGCGAGAAGGAGCGCGGCTCGCTGATCGACGTCATGGAAATGGCGACCCAATTTTTCCAGGATCAGCTGCAGACGGCGAATGGGGCGAGGGCGCGCGCCTATCTGCGCGACCGCGGATTGACGGGACGCACCATCGAGACCTTCCGTCTCGGCTTTGCGCCCGACAGCCGCAATGCACTCAAGGAATTCCTCGCCGGCAAGGGTGTCTCCAAGGAGCAGATCGAGGCCTGTGGTCTGGTCGTGCATGAAAACGTGCCGGTCTCCTACGATCGTTTCCGCGACCGCATCATGTTCCCGATCTTGTCGTCGCGGGAAAAGGTGATCGCTTTCGGCGGCCGCGCCATGTCGGCCGATGCGCCGGCGAAATACCTGAACTCCAACGAGACGGAGCTCTTTCACAAGGGCAATGTCCTTTATAATTTCGCCCGTGCGCGGCGCGCGATCCAGGGGCCGGGCCGCGGCGATCCTCAGGACGACAATGCGACCGGCACCATCATCGCCGTCGAAGGTTATATGGACGTGATCGCGCTCTATCAGGCGGGCATCGAGAATGCCGTTGCGCCGCTCGGCACGGCGCTCACCGAAAACCAGCTCGAGCTGCTCTGGAAGATGGTGCCGCAGCCGGTGCTCTGCTTCGACGGCGACGGCGCCGGCATCCGCGCCGCCAATCGTGCCGCCGAACTGGCGTTGCCGCATCTGAAGCCCGGCCGTTCCGTTCGCTTCGCGCTTCTGCCCGACGGCAAGGATCCCGACGATCTGGTGCGCGATGACGGGCGCGCGCCTTTCGACAAGGTGATGAGCCAGGCAAAGCCGCTCTCCGAGATGCTGTGGAGCCGGGAGGTCAATACCGGCAAGTTCGACACGCCGGAGGCGCGCGCCGAGCTCGAGGCGCGGCTGAAGCAACTGGTCGCCGTCATCGCCGACGAAAATGTCCGCCGTCATTACCAGCAGGATATTCGCGATCGGCTGAACGTCTTCTTCCAGCCGCAGTTCCAGAACCGCAACAATGGCGATCGCCGCGGCGGCTTCAACGGCAACGGCAATTACCGGACGGGCCGCGACAATGCGGGCAAGGCAGGGCCGAAAAGCCCCAGCGTCATTTCCGAAAGGCTCGCCCGCTCGGGTCCCGTGCGCGGCCACCAGAACAATACGGCGCTGCGCGAAAGCGTGCTGGCGTTGACCGTCGTCAATCATCCCTCGCTGATGATCGACGATTATGACGAGATCGCCGCGATCGACTATGACAGCCGCGAGCTGCAGCGGCTCTGGTCGGCGATGCTGGGAGCCGCCGCGGCCGTCGCCGGCCCGCATCTGACGCGCGAATATCTGACCGAAAGGCTGGAATTCGAAGGCTTCGGCCCGCTCATCAAGAGCCTCGACCAGCAGGTGCGCAATGCCCGGCTGTGGATCGCGACCGAGGAGGCGGCGATGGAGGATGCGCGTGAGGGATACCGGCAGGCACTGGCTTCCCACAAGCGGGCGAAGGCGCTGCGCCGGCAGAAGATCGAGCTCGAGCGCGAGATTGCGCTGGCGACCGAAGCCGGTGACGGCGAGGCGATCGTTCAACTGATGCGCGCGCAGCAGGAAGTGCATTTCGAAGGGGTGCGCCTTGAGAACCAGGAGGCCATCATCGATGGCTTCGGCGTGCTTTCCGGCCGCGTCAAAGGGGCGGCGAACCACTGATGTCGCTGACCGAACGAAACGAACCGGGCTTTTCTGCTTCCGGCGCGCTGTTTTCTTCCGGCCGCTCGCCGCTCGATATTCTCAAGCAGGTCTACGGCTATTCCTCCTTCCGCGGCAAGCAGCAGCAGGTGGTCGAGCATGTGGTTTCCGGCCGCGATGCGGTTGTGCTCTTTCCCACAGGCGCCGGCAAGTCGCTGTGCTTCCAGATCCCGGCGCTCTGCCGCGATGGCGTCGGCATCGTCGTTTCGCCGCTGATCGCGCTGATGCGCGATCAGGTGGAGGCGATGAAGCAGCTCGGCATCCGCGCCGCAGCACTCAACTCGTCGCTGTCGCGCGAGGAGTTCGTCGAGGTTCGCCGCGCGCTTTCGGCAGGCCAGCTCGACCTTCTCTACGTGACGCCCGAGCGCATTTTGACCGATGGGTTTCGCGAGCTGATCGCCAACGAGAAGATCGCGCTGTTTGCGATTGACGAGGCCCATTGCGTCTCGCAATGGGGCCATGATTTCCGGCCGGAATATCGCGAACTCGGGCGGCTCGGCGAGCAATATCCCGGTGTGCCCAGAGTGGCGTTGACGGCGACGGCCGATCCGCATACGCGCGACGACATGATCGAGCGGCTGGGTTTGGATTCTGCCGAAATCTTCACCACCAGTTTCGACCGACCGAATATTGCCTACGAGATCGTCGAGCGTGACCAGCCGCGCCAGCAGCTGCTGCGGTTCCTGTCCCGCCACAAGGGCGACAGTGGCATCGTCTATTGCCTGTCGCGCGCCAAGGTCGAGGATACGGCCGAATGGCTGAACGGGCAGGGCATTCGCGCCCGTGCCTACCATGCCGGCATGGACAGGGCGGTTCGTGACGCCAACCAGGATGCCTTCCTGAAAGAAGAGAACCTTTGCCTGGTCGCCACCGTCGCCTTCGGCATGGGCATCGACAAACCGAACGTGCGTTATGTCGCCCATCTCGACCTGCCGGGCTCGGTAGAAGCCTATTATCAGGAGACTGGGCGCGCCGGCCGCGACGGCCTGCCGTCCGAAGTCTGGATGGCCTATGGCATGGCCGACGTCATCCAGCGCAGCCGGATGATCGACGAGGGCAGTGCTGCCGCGGAGATCAAACGGGTCGAACGCGCCAAGCTCAATGCGTTGCTGGCGATCTGCGAGACCGCCTCCTGCCGCCGCCAGGCGATCCTTGCCCATTTCGGCGAGGCGCATGCCGGCCATTGCGGCAATTGCGACACCTGCCTGAAGCCCGTCGAGACCTGGGAGGGCACGGACGCGGCAATCAAGGCGTTGGCGGCCGTCTACCGCACCGGCGAGCGTTTCGGCGCTGGCCATGTCGTCGATGTCCTCCTCGGCAACGTCAACGAAAAGACCGAACGTTTCGGCCATCCCGAAATGCCGGTCTTCGGCGCCGGCAAGGATATTCCGGCACGCGTCTGGCAGTCGGTCTTCCGCCAGTTGCTCGCCATGGGATTGATCCGCGTCGACCACGAGGCCTTCGGGGCGCTGAAGCTGGAGCCGGAGGCGCGCTCCGTCTTCAAGCACGAGCGGCAGGTGTTCTTCCGCAAGGACCGCCCGGCCTCGGAACGGCGCACGAAGAAAGCGGAGCGCAGCGAGCGCAAATCGGAACTATCAGGCGCCGACGGCAGTCTCTTCGAGGCGCTACGGGCCGAGCGCATGGCGATTGCCAAATCGCTCGGCGTACCGCCCTATGTCGTCTTTCCCGATACGACGCTGATCGCCTTCGCCACGGAGCGGCCTCGCACCCGCAAGGAATTGCTCGCCATATCAGGCGTCGGGCAGGCGAAGCTCGAACGTTATGGCGATGCCTTCCTGGAGATCATCCTGGCGCAGGACAACAGCTGAGCGGCAAGGGAGGAGCGCCGATGGCCCAGAATATTTACGACCGACCGGAATTCTTCGCTGGATATAGCGGCATGAGGCGATCCTTGCACGGGCTCGACGGAGCATCCGAGTGGCCGGCGGTGCGCGCGCTGCTGCCCGATCTTGCCGGCAAGCATGTTGTCGATCTCGGCTGCGGCTTCGGCTGGTTTTCGCGTTTTGCCGTGAGCCAGGGTGCTGCAAGCGTGCTTGCGCTCGACATCTCGGAAAAGATGATCGCCAGAGCGGGGGCCGATACGGCGGATGCTGCGATCACCTACGAGATCGCCGATCTCGAGCATCTCACGCTTGCCGAGGCGTCCTTCGATTTCGCTTACAGCTCGCTGGCGCTGCATTATATCGAGGATTTCGCCGGTCTTGCCGCGACGGTCTATCGCGCGCTTTTGCCGGGATCGCAATTCGTCTTCACCATCGAGCATCCAATCTTCATGGCGCCGACCAATCCCGCCTGGGCAGTCGATGCCGAGGGGCTGCGCATCTGGCCGCTCGACCGCTATTCCGTCGAAGGTCCGCGCACCACCGACTGGCTCGCCAAGGGTGTGGTCAAGCAGCACCGCAAGCTCGGCACCACGCTCAACACCTTGATCGCGGCCGGGTTTGCCATTCGTCATGTCGAGGAGTGGAGCCCGAACGAAGATGAGCTCCACGACAATCCAGATTGGGCGGAGGAGATGGACCGGCCGATGTTCCTGCTGATTGCGGTCCAGCGCTGAAGAAGACAAGCCGGCGGCAATATGCTAACCCGGCGGGCAAATGGAAATCTCTGGGAAAGGCCATCCATGACCTCGCAATTTCTCTCCCATCTCAGCAACGAGATCTCAGCGCTGAAGGATGCCGGCCTCTACAAATCCGAGCGCGTCATCAGCTCCAAGCAGGCGGGCGAGATCGCGATTTCCACCGGCGAGCGGGTGCTGAATTTCTGCGCCAACAACTATCTCGGCCTTGCCGACAACGAGGAACTGGCCGAGGCCGGCAAGCAGGCGCTCGACCGATACGGCTACGGCATGGCCTCGGTGCGCTTCATCTGCGGCACACAGGAAGAGCATAAGCAGCTCGAGGCGCGCATCTCCTCCTTCCTCGGCATGGAAGACACGATCCTCTATTCCTCCTGCTTCGACGCCAATGGCGGTCTCTTCGAAACGCTGCTGTCGGAAGAGGACGCGATCATCTCCGACGCATTGAACCACGCCTCGATCATCGACGGCGTCAGGCTTTCGAAGGCCAAGCGCTTCCGCTACGCCAACAACGATATGACAGCGCTCGAAGAGGAGCTGAAGAAGGCCGAAGGCAGCCGCTTCAAGCTGGTCGCCACCGACGGTGTCTTCTCGATGGACGGGATCATCGCCAATTTGGGCGGCGTCTGCGACCTCGCCGAGAAATACGGCGCGATGGTCATGGTCGATGACAGCCATGCCGTCGGCTTCGTCGGCAAGAATGGCCGCGGTTCGCCGGAATATTGCGGTGTCGAGGGCCGGATCGACATCATCACCGGCACGCTCGGCAAGGCGCTTGGCGGCGCCTCGGGCGGCTATACCTCCGCCAAGGCAGAGGTCGTCGAATGGCTGCGGCAGCGCTCGCGGCCCTATCTGTTTTCGAACACGCTAGCACCTGTCATCGCCGCCGCCTCGCTCAAGGTGTTCGACCTCATCGAAAATGGTGATGCCTTGCGCAAGCGCCTTTCGGACAATGCCGATCTCTTCCGCAGCGAAATGACCAAGCTCGGCTTCACGCTTGCCGGCGAAGGCCATCCGATCATTCCCGTCATGCTGAGCGACGCCAAGCTCGCCCAGGATATGGCAAGCCTGATGCTGAAGAAGGGGATCTATGTGATCGGCTTCTCCTTCCCCGTCGTGCCAAAAGGCCAGGCCCGCATCCGTACGCAAATGTCGGCGGCGCATTCGCGGGCGGATGTGGAGCGGGCAATCGCGGCCTTTGCCGAGGCAGGGCGGGAATTGGGTGTGATTTGAGAAAGGCTTCCCCCTTCTCCCCAGCGGGGAGAAGATGTCCGTCAGGACAGATGAGGGGGCGGAGCGAAGCGACACCCTGAGCGTGAGCGAAGGGTAATTGATCTGGACGGCGTGCCGTGCCGCCCCCTCATCCGCCCTATCGGGCACCTTCTCCCCGCTGGGGAGAAGAGGGAGTAGCGAAGTCGAGCACCAAGCAAGGGTTGGGACAAGTATGTCGAACATGATGAAGGCGCTGGTAAAAGCGAAACCGGAGGTCGGGCTCTGGATGGAGAATGTGCCAGTGCCCGAGGTCGGGCCGAACGATGTGCTGATCCGGGTGAAGAAATCTGCAATCTGCGGCACCGACGTCCATATCTGGAACTGGGATCAGTGGGCGCAGAAGACCATTCCGGTGCCGATGGTGGTCGGCCATGAATTCTCCGGCGAGATCGCCGAGATCGGCTCGGCGGTCACCCGCTATCATGTCGGCGAGCGGGTTTCCGGCGAGGGGCATATCGTCTGCGGCAAGTGCCGCAACTGCCGGGCGGGCAGGGGGCATCTCTGCCGAAATACGCTCGGCGTCGGCGTCAACCGGCCGGGTTCGTTCGGCGAGTTCGTCTGCATTCCCGAAAGCAATGTCGTGCCGATCCCGGAT
Organism: Rhizobium sp. 10PS4; assembly: GCF_032464805.1. Lineage (NCBI taxonomy): Bacteria > Pseudomonadati > Pseudomonadota > Alphaproteobacteria > Hyphomicrobiales > Rhizobiaceae > Rhizobium > Rhizobium sp. 10PS4. The sequence goes on from NZ_JAWDIW010000002.1 coordinate 111,291, forward strand.
GATATTTCCGACGAGATCGCCGCGATCTTCGATCCGTTCGGCAATGCCGTGCACACTGCGCTTTCCTTCGATCTCGTCGGCGAGGATGTGCTCGTCACCGGTGCTGGGCCGATAGGTATCATGGGCGCGCTCGTCGCCAAGCGATCCGGCGCCCGCAAGGTCGTCATCACCGATATCAATCCGCACCGGCTGGAGTTGGCGCGCAAGCTCGGCATCGATCACGTCGTCGATGCATCGAAGGAAAACCTCGCCGACGTGATGAAGGCGATCGGCATGACGGAGGGTTTCGACGTCGGGCTCGAAATGTCGGGGGCCGCACCTGCCTTCCGCGATATGATCGACAAGATGAACAATGGCGGCAAGATCGCCATTCTCGGCATTGCGCCGGCCGGCTTCGAAATCGACTGGAACAAGGTGATCTTCAAGATGCTCAATCTCAAAGGCATCTACGGCCGCGAGATGTTCGAGACCTGGTACAAGATGATCGCTTTCGTCCAGGGCGGCCTCGACCTTGCGCCCATCATCACCCACCGGATCGGTATCGACGACTTTCGCGACGGCTTCGAGGCGATGCGGTCGGGCAACTCGGGCAAAGTGGTCATGGACTGGATGTGAGAAGGGTGAATGCTTTGCGCCGTCGTGCCGGTCGGCAGGTATGCCGCCGGCTTGACGGCAAAACCGGCAGAAAATCCTGCGTATGAGACCGCGCGGCGGGCAAAATCTTTACTGCCCTTGTCTTTTGTTCACGGCATCTTAAATAAGGTTCGCAATCGCTGCCGCGGTTCAAAGCCTGTGGATAAGGCTTTTTCCGGTGTTTCGTGCGCTTTTTTTCTGGAAAAGCTTGACGAGAACAAAAAATGTGGGAATCACCGTTCGACTTGTTGAAACGGTGAACTGGGTCAAGGCGGATCGCGCAACCATGGCCGGCAATCCAAAAGCAAGAAAGCTTTGCTGTTCGGTGCCGGCAATCGTGGTTAATCAGGCTTTAAATGTCATCCCGTTAGGTGGGCAAAGGTGATTCGAGGGCGGCGCGTGCGGCGCGTCAGGCCCTGAGACAGCCCGTTCACCGTAGCGAGATTGGATAGCGTCAGGAAGGCGACGATATAAATGGCAACCAAGGTCAAAGAGAACGAAGACGCGGAAGTCGAACGCGACAGCGCAAGCGACGGCCCTCTTCTCGATCTTTCCGACGACGCGGTCAAGAAGATGATCAAGGCCGCCAAGAAGCGCGGCTATGTGACCATGGACGAGCTCAACGCGGTCCTGCCGTCCGAAGAAGTAACGTCCGAGCAGATCGAAGACACGATGTCGATGCTGTCCGACATGGGCATCAACGTCATCGAAGACGAGGAAGCCGAGGAAACCGGTGCTTCCGGCGGCAGCGATGACGACGACGCCGGCGGCGACGAGGAGAGCGAAGGCGGCGAACTCGCGCCTTCGAGCGGCACGGCGCTTGCGACCGCCAAGAAAAAAGAACCGACCGACCGTACCGACGATCCGGTTCGCATGTACCTGCGCGAGATGGGCTCGGTGGAGCTTCTGTCCCGCGAGGGCGAAATCGCGATCGCCAAGCGTATCGAGGCCGGCCGCGAGACGATGATCGCGGGTCTCTGCGAGAGCCCGCTGACCTTCCAGGCGCTGATCATCTGGCGCGACGAGCTCAACGAGGGCACGACGCTGCTGCGCGAGATCATCGATCTCGAAACGACCTATTCCGGCCCTGAAGCCAAGGCTGCGCCGCAGTTCCAGAGCCCGGAGAAGATCGAAGCTGATCGCAAGCTGGCAGAAGAGAAGGAAAAGACCCGTCGCGCCCGCTCCGGCGACGACGACATCACCGATGTCGGCGGCGAAGGCCTGCCTCCCGAGGAGGAGGAAGAGGACGAAGACGAATCCAACCTTTCGCTGGCTGCGATGGAAGCCGAGCTTCGCCCGCAGGTGATGGAGACGCTGGATACGATCGCCGAGACCTATAAGAAGCTGCGCAAGCTGCAGGACCAGCAGGTCGAGCAGCGGCTGTCGGCTTCCGGCACGCTGTCCACTGCCCAGGAGCGCCGTTACAAGGAACTCAAAGATGAGCTCATCAAAGCCGTCAAATCTCTGTCCTTGAACCAGAACCGCATCGACGCCCTCGTCGAGCAGCTCTACGACATCAACAAGCGCCTCGTTTCCAACGAGGGCCGCCTGCTGCGTCTGGCCGAATCCTACGGCGTCAAGCGCGACTCCTTCCTGGAGCAGTATCAGGGCGCCGAGCTCGACCCGAACTGGATGAAGTCGATCGGCAATCTGGCCGCTCGCGGCTGGAAGGAATTCGCCAGAGGCGAAAACACGACGATCCGCGACATTCGCCAGGAAATCCAGAATCTGGCGACCGAGACCGGCATCTCGATCTCGGAATTCCGCCGCATCGTTCATATGGTGCAGAAGGGTGAGCGCGAAGCGCGTATTGCCAAGAAGGAAATGGTCGAAGCGAACCTTCGCCTCGTCATCTCCATCGCCAAAAAGTACACGAACCGCGGCCTGCAGTTCCTCGACCTCATTCAGGAAGGCAATATCGGCCTGATGAAAGCGGTCGACAAGTTCGAATACCGCCGCGGTTACAAGTTCTCGACCTATGCGACATGGTGGATCCGTCAGGCGATCACCCGTTCGATCGCCGACCAGGCCCGCACGATCCGCATTCCGGTGCACATGATCGAGACGATCAACAAGATCGTCCGCACGTCGCGCCAGATGCTGCATGAGATCGGTCGCGAGCCGACGCCGGAAGAACTGGCCGAAAAGCTCGCCATGCCGCTCGAAAAGGTCCGCAAAGTCCTGAAGATTGCCAAGGAGCCGATCTCGCTCGAAACCCCGGTGGGCGACGAAGAGGATTCGCATCTCGGCGATTTCATCGAGGACAAGAACGCGCTGCTGCCGATCGACGCCGCCATCCAGGCGAACCTGCGCGAGACGACGACCCGCGTTCTCGCCTCGCTGACGCCGCGCGAAGAACGTGTTCTGCGCATGCGCTTTGGCATCGGCATGAACACCGACCACACGCTTGAAGAAGTCGGCCAGCAGTTCTCGGTCACCCGCGAACGTATCCGTCAGATCGAGGCGAAGGCGCTGCGCAAGCTGAAGCATCCGAGCCGCTCCAGAAAGCTGAGAAGCTTCCTCGACAGCTAGGGTTTCGGCGACGCCGTTCTGACTTTTGAAAAGCCGGGCTTCATGCCCGGCTTTTGCTTTTGTGATTAATACCAATGATCCCGGTGTCTTTCTTGTCCCTCCATGGTGACAAGCCTATAATCCGGCCACGGGGGAAGGCATCGATCGCGATGCATGAGCGAGGGCAGACGTGCGCTTGTGTGAACCAATCCTCCGCTAGATCCGGATAATTTAAGGCCTGACGGGCCTGAAATCTGAATCCGGCTCCACATCGAAGAAATAGAGCATGACGCCGTCCGAAAACCGCTGAGACTTTTCGGCACCATGTTCTGGGAGGTGCGACATGACCACTTACATTCTTTTGATCAATTGGACGGATCAGGGCATCCGCAATGTCCGCGACTCGGCAAAGCGGCTCGACGCCGCGAAGAAATTGCTCGCCGGCGTCGGCGGCTCCTTCAATCAGTTCTTTCTGACGATGGGCGGGCACGACATGGTCGCCGTCTGCGAGGCGCCCGATGACGCCGTCATGGCGCATTTTACCCTCTCGCTGGCGATGGGCGGCAATGTCCGCACGGAGACGCTGAAGGCATTTCCGGAAGCCGCCTATCGGGATCTCATCGGCTCGCTCGGTTAGCCGGAGCCGGAGATCGTCTATCTTGAAGGTTGCGGAGCGTTAGCTAATAACTCTCGTGCTGCTCGATCACGCGGTTTTTTTCTTTTGTGGCTTGATGCTGCCGGCTTTAGAGGCCACATCGCTGCTGTGACAGAAGAAGACGTAGAACCGGCGGAAGCGCAGCACGAAACGGGAAGGCAGCGGCCTGAAATCCGCTGGGGCGTCGTCGCGTCCGTTGCTGCCCATATTCCTATCGTTGCTCTTCTGATTTTCGGGCTGCCGAAGATCGAGCCGAAGCCTCCCGAAGACGAGAGTGTGAAGGTGGAACTCGTCCCGCCGCCGGAGGAGAAAAAGCCGGAGCCCAAGCCAAAGCCACCGGAGCCGAAGCCGCCGGAAGAGGCCAAGAAGGAACCACCACCGCCTCCGCCGCCTCCGCCGCCTCCGCCACCACCGGCGCCTTCGGAAGCTGCAAAGCCTCAGGCAGAACCTCCAAGGTCGCGCACTTTTCGTCCGGTGCTTGAATTTGCCGACAAGGATTCAGCGCCGAAAGAAAAGGCACAGGGAGAGCCGCAACGGGCGGAAGCACCAAAGCCACCAATTGCTAATGTAAAACCGGAGGAGGCACCGGTCGAGCCGCCGCAGCCCGAAAAGCCTCGAGTTTCGGAGACAATGACCGCGGCGAATCCGGTGCCTCAGGATATTGTGCTTCCACAGGTGGCGGCTGTTGAGGCTAATCCGGAAAAGAACGGGCCGGCTGCCACAGGACAGGATGAGGCAAAGACGAATTTCGCGCAGGCGAAGCCACCCGAGGACACAACGATGTCGGCGCCTTCGACGCCGCCGAAAGCCGAGGCCAAGGAGGCGGACGAAATGATCAAGGCGAAGACGCTGTTTTCCGAAAAGGCCATGGCCAGTCCGATGATCAAGACCGCGATCAGCAATCTGCCGCGAGGTGAGCGTATCAACCAGCTTTGCCAGACTGAACTCAGGCAGCAACTGATCCATTCGGCTGCGCAATATCAACCGCGTTGGCTACCTTCCTATTCACTTCTGAGCGGAAGTGTACTTGATGCACGGCGCGGGGCCTTCAAGAGCCGCAGTGAATGGTTTGAGGTCAGATTCAGGTGCGAAGTGGATAATGATGCGACGAAGGTTATATCCTTCGAGTATGATGTCGGAAATTCGGTTCCGCGCAGCGAATGGAAAAACCGTCGCTTTCCTGAAGACTAACGGGGAAAGAGTTCGACCACTGCAACAAGCCACGCGCAAGGAACCGCACATAGCCTCTTTTCATGGCCGTGATGATTCCGGTGAAGAAAAGGACAGATGATATGTCGAACGAGATCGAGCGTTTCTTTGAGCATCAGGACGAAGCCGTGAGCGCGCTGTTCCTGGAAAACAAGGGCGATGAGCTGACCGATATTCTGGTAGCCGCTCTGGAAGAGGCTTTCGAAATCCTTCTCGAAGCAGCACCCGCCGAAACCGTTCATTGAGGTCGCGGAGGCCCGTTCAGTCTGCCAATGTGCGCTGAGCGATTGCGCCGCTTGTGTTGTCCCGCCCTGTCGGGATAATGCGCCAGCATCAATGGCCTAGATATCATGTCGATTTTCCAAGAGGATCAACCGCCGTCGGCGGGCGCGCTCGATGCCCGTCTGGCCGGTTACCGGTTCGAGCGCGATGCGCTCGGCCGTTCTGCCGCGAGCGTTTTTCGGCTGGAAGCTCTCCGATTACCGACGCTTTATCTGAAGGTCGAAGAGGCCGGTGCTTTTGGCGAACTCGCTGATGAATCCGCCAGGCTTCGCTGGCTAAAGGCTTCCGGTCTGCCCTGTCCCGATGTCATTGCAGACGACAGCGACGGTGCGCGCAACCGGTTGCTGATCAACGCGCTGCTCGGGAGTGATCTCGCCAGTGCATCAGTGCTGACGCCGCTTGCGCGGGTCGAGCTGCTGGCTGCGGCACTTCTTGACCTGCATCGCCTGCCGATCGCATCCTGTCCCTTCGATCACCGGCTGGAGAGGCGTATCGCGGCGGCAAAAGCGCGGATGCAGGCCGGCATCGTCGACGAGACCGATTTCGATGAGACGCGGCTTGGAAAGAGTGCTGAGGCACTGTTTGCCGAACTCGAAAGCGGGAGGCCTGGCCGCGAGGATCTCGTCGTCACCCACGGCGACGCCTGCCTCCCGAATTTCATCGCGTCGGAAGAGGGATTTTCGGGTTATATCGACTGCAGTCGTCTCGGCGTCGCCGACCGCTATCAGGATATCGCGCTCGCCTGCCGGAGCATCGCCCACAATTTCGGCGAGGCGCTGGTGCAGGCCTTCCTTGATCGCTACGGCATGCCGGCCACGGATTCGACCAGACTCGACTATTACCAGCTGCTCGACGAATTCTTCTAGGCAGGCATCTTAGCCGCCACGATTGCGTCATCTCAAGGTGGCTGGCAGAGTGGCCGGCGATTGGACCTGCGGGCAGATGATGGCCAAAAACCAGTTCAGGATGCTGCGCTCGGCGTTATCAGGCGTCGAAGCGGTGGAGGCGGAAACGCATCACAGCTTTGCGCGTCATACGCATGAGCAGTTCGGCATCGGTTTGATGTCCGCCGGGGCGCAGTCGTCGCTCAGTGGCCGCGGCATGGTGGAGGCTGAGGCCGGCGACATCATCACGGTCAATCCAAACGAGGTGCACGACGGGGCGCCGATCGGAGAGGGGCGGTCGTGGCGTATCCTCTATTTCGATCCCGCCATCGTCACCGGTCTGTCGCGAGAGATCAGCGAAAGCGGCGCGGCGCGGTCGGAAATCCCGCATCCCGTCATTCGCAATGCGGCGATCGCCGCCCGCTTCGAAACGCTGTTTGGCGCGGTGACCGGCGCTAGGGCGGCGGCGGAGTTGCTCCGCGAGGAACTGCTTCTGCAGCTCGTCGCCGATGTCATGCGGGAGCGCTGTGATACCGAAGAGCGGCCACCGGTGCCGGCGCCGATCCGCGCGGCCCGAGATCTGATCGACGACGATCCGCTTGCCGCCGTCTCTCTTGCCGATCTCTCTAGGGAAAGCGGGCTCAGCCGCTTCCAGGTGCTGCGCGGTTTTGCCAAGGCGACCGGCCTGACGCCGCATGCCTATCTCGTCCAGGCCCGCATCCACATCGCCCGGCGGCTGATTGCTCAGGGAATGCCACTTGCGGAAGCGGCCTTTGCCAGCGGCTTTGCCGATCAGAGCCACATGACGCGGGTTTTCGTGCGCAAATACGGTCTGTCGCCGCGCCTCTATGCCGGCGCCTTTCTCTGAGCAGCTTCTTTGCAGCTGCAATTTCGTTCAAGACCCCGACAGGCTCCTGCTGTTTTCTCGGCGCATCCAACAGGAGGCGCTGAATGTCGAGGCAGGTTCAAGGTTATGTCTATCTGGCGCTGGCGATGCTGACGGTCGGAAGCACCGTCATCGCCAGCAAACTCATCGCATCGGGTCTGCCGCCGTTCAGCGCCACCGCATTGCGCTTCGCCATCGCCTTTCCTGTCCTTCTCCTGCTGATGCGGGCGACCGGTGCCCGGCTGCCGAAACTCTCCAGGCAAGACCGCCTCATCCTTGTCATTCAGGCCGGGGCCGGCAGTGTCGGTTATACGACGCTGCTGATCTCCGGCCTCAGCCTGACCTCGGCGGCCGATGCCGGCGTCATCATCGGCACGTTGCCGGTGGTATCGACTGCAATCTCCATCCTGCTGCTGCGCGAACGGCCGCAGCCCGCCCTGCTTCTGGCCGTGGCGCTTGCGACGGCAGGTGTACTTTCGATCGCCTCCACGCCGGATGCGGCCGGAGGGGCGCTCTCCGGCAATGTGCTGATCTTCCTGGCCGTCGTCTGCGAGGGGTTGTTCATCCTGCTGAACAAAAGATTGAAGACGGAGATTGCGCCGCTTGCACAGTCGACGCTGATGGCCGGCATCGGTTTCATCGTCGCCGCCATCCCGGCGATTTTCGAAGCGCCTTTCGCACATGGTATTTCCACAAGCGCTTTGGGCGCCGTCGTCTATTATGCGCTGGTTCCGACTGTCGGCGGATTTCTGCTGTGGTATGCGGGAGCAGAAAGGGTGAGCGGCACGGAAGCCGCGCTTTTCACCGCGCTGGCCCCGGTTTCCGCCGTGACGCTTGCGTTCGCCATCCTTGGCGAGCCAGTCGGGCTCAACCAGATCGCCGGCATCGCCTGCGTGCTTGCGGCCGTGCTCGGGCTTGCCTTTGCCGAGAGTCGTAGAATGAAACTTGCCGGGGGAAGATAGACCATGCAGTTCAGCCATTCCGATGCCATATGGCAGGCCTTTCCGGAGCTTCGCGCCGGCGCGCTCCATGCGGGAGGGATCCATGGGGATGCCGATGTCGAGGCGGCGATCGCGGGCTTCAACGCGCTCGCCGAGGCCCGGCTAGCCAAAGCGCAGGAAAGCGAATTTCCCGAGATCCAGGCTTGGCGGCGCGGCTTTTCCCGCATGGGGCTGAAGCCGACACAATATCGCTGCGCGTCCGAGGCGCTGCTGCGCCGCTTCCGCCAGGAGCATGCGCTGCCGCGCCTACATCCGCTTATCGATCTCTGCAACGCGATTTCGCTCGCCTTCGCCATTCCGATCGCCGTCTTCGACGTCGAAAGGATCACTGGCGATCTCCAGGTCCGGCGGGCGAGGGGTGACGAGACATATCTGACCTTTGGCGGCGAAGTCGAATATCCCGAGCCAAACGAGGTGATCTTCGCAGATGGCGGGGAGAACGCGCATGCGCGGCGTTGGACGAACCGGCAGAGCGGGCTTTCGGCGGTGCGGGAGACGACGCGCTCGGTCCTGATCGTTGCCGAGGCCCTGCACGCCTCCGCCAGCGACGACATCGCCAGGCTGATCGAAACAGTTGCGGATGCGCTTGTACGGCACTGGCCGGCGGCGCCGAAGATGGCGATGCTGAGCCTGGCATCGCCACGTTTCGAATTCCGAGGATTTGAGGCTCACGACGCTTGATGTCTTGGGCCGGCGACATGTCCGCCCTATCTCAGTGGGATCGATACCTCCTGGAGACGAATCCCCATGTCAGAAAAGATGTCAGATAAGTCGATCAAGATTCCGGGGCCGGATCATCCGATCAGCGTCGAGCACAATCCCTCCCGCGTCGTCGTCACGCTCGGCGGCAAGACGATTGCCGATACCCGCAATGCGCTGACGCTGCGCGAGGCCTCCTATCCGCCGGTGCAATATATTCCGCGCAAGGATGTCGACATGTCGCTGCTTCAGCGCACCGACCACGCCACCCATTGCCCCTATAAGGGCGACGCTTCCTACTACAGCATCATTCCGGGCGGCGAGCGCTCGAAGAATGCCGTCTGGACCTACGAGGCGCCGAATGCGGCGGTCAGCAGCATCAAAGACCATCTTGCCTTCTATCCCGACCGTGTCGACGGCATCGAGGAAATGGCCTCTCCGGAAGCCGGCGCCTTCTGACGCGGCATCGAAGCCGTTCCGGCGGAACATGTTCGCCGCGGAACCGTTAGCGTTATCTAGCCGGGGATGTGTGGTGCCGAAATTCTACTTTCAGCTTTTCGATCGGGATGGCGTCGGGGCGACCGAGACGGGATATGATTTCGACTCTGTCGAGGCTGCGAAAGCGGAGGCGCGGCGCGTTCTCGCGGAAATGGCCGCCGAAGGCTTGCCGGCTGCACCTTTGAATATGCTGTCGGTGGAACTGTTCGATGAAAGCCGGCGGCCGCTGGCAGAAATCCGGCTGATTCTCGAAGAAATTTCGAAATAGCCGTGATCGGCGTGCATGCCTTGAGTAGCCCGATCGAGCCGAAGCAATCGAAAGACTATGTCAAAGTTAATTGCCGGCTATGAGGGCGGGTCTTAGCGTCTCGCATCACAATCGACCGAGTCGGATTGATGCGTATGTGTGAGCGGCGGCAGCCCTTAAACGGCGGCCGCTATCGTAAGACGTCGAGCCATTCATTGCTGAAGACGAGACTGGCAACCGTGACAGGAACGCCCTTCTCGTTGCGAACGGTGACGGCGATCGTCATACGATCACCCGCGGGCAGTTCGTCACGGGCCACATCCAGCAGGATGCGGGTCACCTCTTTCGGAATGTCTTCACGAGATCTGAGCTCGGTGCCGTGCTCGTCGCGCGTGGGACCTTCGCCGTTGTGTAGATCGAAATAGTAGCGAGCCATGTTTTTTCCTGCGCGTCACAGGGAGAAATCACAGATGAAGACAATTGTTCCGAGGCTAGAGCCTTTCCCGGTCAGATTGCAGCATTCTGTTGGCTCAAACGGAGTCGGATGGTCGACCGGCCGGCGCGCGTCGTAGCCCAGCTCTACGGCCAAGCCGGCCGATCGATCAGCCGGCCCGTTTCAGCCAACAGAATGCTGCAATCTGACCAGAAAAGGCTCTAGGCATTGATTCTTATAGAAAATACAGGTCGCATCGAAATGGTCCGGAACTTTTGCGATATCGGCGGGCAAGGCCATGATTGAATCTCTGCTGCTGAACCTTGGAAGCCGCGATGTGCTATCGGCCGAGGAGGAAAGCCATCTCAGAGCGATCATCGTCAAAGACAGGCACTTCGTTGCCGGAGAGGATCTCGTCTCCGAAGGAAGCCGTCCGACCTACAGCACGCTGCTGCTCGATGGCTTTGCGGCGCGCTACAGGCTGATGGCCGATGGCAGTCGCCAGATCACCGCGCTGCACGTCGCTGGCGATTTTGTCGATCTGCACGCTTTCCCGATCAAGAAGATGGACCATGGCGTCGTTGCGATGTCGTCCTGTCACGTCGCTTTCGCCGATCATGCCGATCTCAAGGCGATCACCGAAGGCATGCCGCATCTGACCCGGCTGCTCTGGCTCGATACGTTGGTCGACGGCGCCATCCACCGCGAGCGGATCGTTGCCATGGGCCGGCGTTCCAAGCGCGCCCATATCGCTCACCTCGTCTGCGAACTCTTCGTGCGGCTGCAGGTGGTGAAGCGGACGCGCGGCGCAAGCTTCCACTTTCCGTTGACGCAGATCGAGATGGCCGACGTCCTCGGCGTTTCCGTCGTCCACCTCAACAAGACATTGCAGGCGCTGAGACGCGAGGGCGTGTTCACCTGGGAGAACCGAACGATCACCATCGTCGATTGGGAACGTCTGCAGGAGATCGCGGAATTCGATCCCGGTTATCTCAGCATCTCCAGGGAGCCGCGCTAAAGGTTGTGCGAGGCGGGCCGAGGCATGGCACAATCCGGTGACGGCAGCTCATTCCGATTGACAAGCCATCTATTCCAGCACCTCCAACCAGCTCGGCGAATTTGAATCCGGCATGATGGCGGCAGCCCGGGCCGGTTGCCACCGGCGTTGTCGGCGGGCTCGGCACGATCGTCGTCGTCGCCCTGTGGATGCGGCTCTTCCCGGATCTCACCAAGGTCAAGACGCTGCAGGGCTAGCGTATCTATACGCGTTGAAAGCGGCGACCGCTCCCGTTAGGTTCGGCCCGAAACATCATTCGGCGGAGCCGCGCGTGACGACAAATTTTCTATCCTATGTGCTTGCAGCGTTTTTTACCTCGGTGCCGGCCGTGGCGCTGGCCGAGTGGCAGGCGGTCGAAGAAGTGCGGCCCTATTCGATATCAGGCACGTCGGGGGCCGGGCTCTATGCATCGATCGGCGAGCGTGGGCCGAAGGCGGGCGGCTTCGGCCGGGCAATCGCGCATACGACGTTCAAGCTGACCTGGACCAGGAAATACGAACCGCAGGCAAATGCCTGCGTGATCGTGACCAACCGGCCGAAGCTCATCATCACCTATACGCTGCCGAAACCATCTGCTGCGCTGCCAGCCGCCGTGAAGAGCAGCTGGGAGGGCTTCATATCAGGGGTGCAGGCGCATGAGCGGGTGCATGGCGAGACCATCAAGGAGATGGTCAAGGAAATCGAGGCGATGAGCATCGGCCTCACCGTTGCCGACGATCCCGATTGCAAGAAGATCAGAATCGAGCTGACCCGCCGGCTCGGCGAGATCTCGCAAAGACAGCGCCAGCGCGGCCGCGACTTCGACAAGATCGAAATGGGTGATGGCGGCAATATCCAGCAGCTCATCCTCAAACTGGTGAATGGGCCGTGATTGGAGTCGGAGAGGTGAGATCGATGCAGATGGCTGGCGAAGCCTCCAGATTAAGGGCCCAACAGGTTGGTGGGACTACCGGTTTCATTGCGTGGGCTCTGTCATAATCCATTATTTGGACAGCCACTGAAAATGGCATCTCTCCCGCGCCCTGATCATAGCGGCTGATTGTCTTGATGAATTTCCCTGAAGTCTTCGATATCCAGATGTCGATTGCCGCACTCCATTTGTAACGGTGCCAGTATGCGGAATAGTGAAAAGCCAGGCCTTCTTCGGTTTGCGAGTTCCCGAGCTCTTTACAAGACGTAAAGATTGGCAGCCCCGAATTTGCATCGAGAGGGGTACGAATGGGCAGCCGCTTATCTTCATCCCAGACACCATTTTCGATTCTGGAATAGAAGACACCGTCTATCGCCCGCGCCTCCATGTAAGGTCTGAGATGACCATCTTCTTGCAACTCCGATACAGTAAAGCTGTAGCGCCCGCTATTGTGGGTGTTTTCGTATGCACGGTTAACGGCATAGCAGGATTTATCCTCCCCTTTGAACGCTTGCAGATGAAAAGAGCGACTATCTTCCGCGCCCAGAACGGTTGCGATTTGGATCAGAGTTAAACAAAAAACGGATGCAGCAATAACACGCATGGGAAACCTGCGGATGAAATGACGGGTAGAATCTGAAGATTTCTACTTATACGTCACATTGATATCGGTGCAATTTCCTACTTCGCGATTTCGTACTATCGACCGCGAAAATCTGTAAGTGCTTCGTCCCTGGACCTGTCCGGCCGCTCTCCTATCTTTCTCTGCTGACAAGTGCAAAGGGGGAGCGAGATGTCCTACGTCGATGGTTTCATCGTGGCGGTTCCGAAGGGGAATATCGAGGCCTACAAGGAATTCTCGACCTTCGCCGGCTCGATCTGGAAGGAATATGGCGCGCTCGAATATGTCGAATGTATCGGCGATGACGTGCCCTATGGCGAGTTGACCTCCTTTCCCCGCGCCGTGCAGGCGAAGGAGGACGAGGTGGTGGTGTTTTCCTGGATCGTCTACGGCTCGCGCCAGGAGCGCGACGATATCAATGCCAAGGTGATGGATGATCCCAGGCTCAAGGGCGACCAGTGGCAGATGCCCTTCGACGGCAAGCGGATGATCTACGGCGGCTTCGAGACGCTGCTCAGGCTCTGAAGCTTGACTTTCAAACTCTGCCGCCGCTCAGGAATGACGATGTGCATGCAAGACTTTAGGCCAGGCGCGCGAATGGCAGGATGCTTGGCCTCCCATGTTCCCTTCTGCCTTGCGCGAGCGCATAATCGCTCCGCGGGGCTCGGCAGGCTACCGGCTGCCACCGTGGGGGGACGGACATGCAGCGACGTGATTTCATCAAGGGACTGATCGTGCTTGGCGCCTGCCCGGCCTGTGCCGGTGCTGGCTTTGCCGCCGAAGGTGCGCATTGGAGCTATGAGGGCCAGTCAGGCCCGGACCACTGGGGCGCGATGGCGCCGGAGAATACCGCCTGTTCAGCCGGTTCGCAGCAATCGCCGCTCGATCTGACGGGTGCTGTCAAGGCGGAGCTTCCGCCAATTGCGATCGACTGGAAGGCTGGCGGCAGGATCGTCAACAACGGCCACACGATACAGGTCAACATGCCCGGTGGCAGCAGGCTTTCGCGGGCCGGTAACAGCTACGAGCTGCTGCAATATCATTTCCATGCGCCGAGCGAACATCATGTCGACGGCAGGAGCTTCCCGATGGAGGCGCATTTCGTCCACAGGCACAAGGAAACCGGCACGCTTGGGGTGCTTGGTGTATTCGTGACACCGGGTGCCGCCAATCCCGGCTTCTCGCGGCTGGCGGCCGCCTTTCCTAAAACGGCAGGCGGCGAGGCTGCGGTCGATGTCAACCCGAACGGGCTGCTGCCGAAAGAGCTCACCTATTGGTCCTATGAGGGGTCGCTGACGACGCCGCCTTGCAGCGAGATTGTCGATTGGATGGTGCTCAGGCAGCCGATCGAGACCGACGAGAACGATATAAGCGCCTTCACGACGCTCTATCCGATGAATGCCCGGCCGGTGCTTGCCGCCAACCGGCGCTTCATCCTTTCTTCTTTCTGAAGCGGTCAGTGGTTTGCCCGCGCAAGCTTGACTTGCACGCGCAAGCTTGACTTGCGCCAGTCAACGCGCCAACTCGCGAGAGATGTCATCTCGAAGCGGGAGAGCGCCTTGCCTCAGACGATCCTCACCTTGTCCACGCGCGGACAGGGCCTTTACGAGTTCACGCACCAGGCGGAGGCCTTCGTCAGCGCGTCGGGGCGGGAGGAGGCGCTTCTGACCGTCTTCGTACGCCACACATCCTGTTCGCTGCTCATTCAGGAAAATGCCGATCCCGACGTGCGTACCGATCTTCTCTCCTTCTTCCGCCGCCTCGTGCCTCCGGCCTCCGATCCCGACATGGGCTGGATCGTGCATAGGGCCGAAGGGCCGGACGACATGCCGGCGCATATCAAGGCGGCGCTGACGCAGGTCTCGATCGGCATTCCCGTCGCCAGGGGGCGGCTGATGCTCGGCACCTGGCAGGGCCTTTATCTTTTCGAGCATCGCGACCGGCCGCATCGGCGGGAAGTCGTGTTGCATCTCAGCTCCTGAAATCGGTTAATTCTTGTGAATGCAAACTGAATGCCCGGTTCGAACGCCGTTCAGTTTGCTGCGTTTACTGTCGAGACAATCCCTGAAGGGAGAGCTTGGAATACCAATCGACGGAGACATCCCATGACGCATTTCCTGACCAAGGCTTCGCTTGCCGCTCTGCTCGCCCTCTGCACCATTCCGGCCACTGTTTCCACGGCGGCCGCCGCCGGACCGCAGACGAACTTCGTCGTCGAGGCGCAATATCATCGTCCGATCCGCGGCTGCTCGCCGATGCACGCGGTGCGCAAGGCGCGTGATTTCGGCCTGCGGAGAGCCCACATCACCCGCATGTCGCCGCGGGTCGTCGTCGTTGCCGGGCGCGACCGCCGCGGCTGGGACAGGATCACCTTCGCGAATGTCCGCGGCTGCCCGCTGATCCGGCGCTGAGGACTGCAGCCGGAGGCGCCGATGCGGCGCTTCCGGTCTGTTTTTGCCTTGACGGTGACACTTTCAGCCGTCTCTTCTCTGACCTGTATGAGTGATTCCCAAATGACGCTTCGGCGTCATGCGGATTAATGGGGAGGGCGGCTTGACCGGCCCGACTTTCAAACGAAAAGGTTTTTCGATGATGCAGTTTCTGGCAAAGGCGGGTCTTGCCGTCATGCTGACAGCCGGCACCCTGGCCGGTACGGTGGCCCCGGCCGCCGCCCAGTTGAATATCATTATTGGCGAGCCGGACCGTGGTCCGCCGCAGGATTACCGCCGTCCGCCTCCGGGCCCGGGCTACGGCCGGCCGTCGCGCGGCTGCAATCCGCAGCTCGCCGAAAACCTCGCCCGGGACTACGGCTTTCGTCGCGCCCGCGTCGTCGACATCACCCCGCGCCGCGTGATCGTCCAGGGCTGGACGCGTCGCGGCCCTGATGAAATGAGCTTCGGCAATGTGCGCGGTTGCCCCGCCCTGCGCCGCCGCTAATCGTTGGAAGAATACGCCGCCCCGTCTCCCCGATGCGGCGGCCACAACCGCCTTTGCCAGTCTCCCCGATCGGCAAGGGCGGTTTTCTTTTTGAAAATCTTTTTACAGCCCCGCGCGTCTGAAAAGACGCGCGGCGTTGTCATGTTTACTGCTCGATCGCGAAGGTCACGGTGACGCTGACATTGTAGTTATTCTCGCCGCCCTGGACGGGAACGGCAGCGTCGGAGGCCTCTTTCATCATCGTAGCGCGATAGGCCGGCTGCGGCATCGCGCGCGGCACATTCTCGTTGATCTCGAGAATGCGGCCAAGCTTGACGCCGGCGGCTTCGCTCAGCGTCTTTGCCCTCTTGACGGCATCGGCGACCGCGGCCTTGCGTGCCTCTTCGAAGGCGGCGTCCGGCTTGTCGTTGGTGAACTGGATTTCGCCGCCCTGGTTGATGCCGAGGCTGACGGACTGGTCGATCACCGCGCCGAGCTTGGCGAGATCGCGCAGCCTGACGGTGACGGAATTGATGGTCTGGTAGCCGATCAGCTGCGGCTGCTGCTGCTGGCCGTCGACCGGCTGCGGATAATTGTATTGCGGCTGGATGGAAAAGCCGGAGGTCTGCAGATCTCGCTCGGCGATGCCGCCGCTCTTCAGCGCGGCAAGTACGTCGTTCATCGCCTTGTTATTCTCGTCGAGCGCTTCGCGGGCGGTTTTCGCCTGTTTGACGACGGCGAGATTGACGACGGCCATATCGGGAGCGACGGAGGATTCGCCATCGCCGGTCACCGAAATCACCGGCTCGCGCGGCTTTGCCTCCTGCGCGAAGGCGGGCGCTGAGGCGGCGAGCGGCAGCGCCAGAAGGGCGGTCATCAGGACAGTTTTGGTATAGATCGGCGCCATGTTTTCATTCCTTGGTTGTCGTTTCCCGGAACAGCTTTCTGTCGGTTGATTGTGAAGCTATTACGGCGAGAAAAGACAGGCGCATGCGTAGCGAGAGAAAAATCTGCGGGGGCATGCGTTTGGGCTGAACCCGGAGGGCGTCCGCCGCCCGTTAGAAGCCGAAACGGCTGGACCGGAACCGACGGCTCGCTATCATATGGCGATCATCGACGACGAGGAAACAATGTTCGAAACGCTCGATCCCGTCCCGTCCGAGATCGCCACCGCGATTTCCGATGGCCTGAACGCCTTCAACGAGAGCGCTGAGATCAGACGCGAGGCCTTCGCCATCGTCTGGCGGGAAAACGGAAGGCTTATCGCCGGAATAACGGCGTCCGTTTCCTTCTCGATTCTTTTCATCGGCAATCTGTGGGTCGCGCAATCGCTGCGCCTGAGCGGCATCGGCCGGAAACTGATGGCGGCGGCGGAAGAAGAAGGCCGCCGCCGCGCGGCGGTCGCGGCCTGCGTCGACACACTCTCGACCCAGGCGCCGGATTTTTACCCGAGGCTCGGATACGTCGAATTCGGCAGGGTCAGCGGGCATGCCGGAGGCCGGCCCGTTGACCGGATCTGGTTCCGGAAGGAATTTTCCGCCGCGGCTTGATCAGAAGCCGCTGGCGGCTTCCCATCAGATATCAACTGAAATGACATTGGAGGACGTATCGCGGGAGCAGACGAGTCTGTTGACTCGCCAATTGTCCTACTAGGCGCCGAAATCGTCCATGAAGGATGGGTGGATGGCGGGCTTGCGCTCTTCGCGTGCGTCGCGAATGCGCTGGGGAACCGCACCGAGACCGGCGACGAAGCGGGTCAGGAGATTGCGGTGGAAAAGTTTCTGTATGGCACTCATGGCAGTTCACTCATTCTTTTTTTTGTTAGCCGGCAGCATATATTTTGCCCAGACTGCCGTAACAATGGGCAATTTTGCATGACAGTTATGTGACAGTGCATGGCTTGAGGGTGGCTGGCCTAAAAGGTGATCACATTGGCGTTAGAAGGGGCCGCCGGGGGCGGTCGGCTGCTATAAATCCTCGTCGGTAATCGCCGTGGGTGGTAGATTGCCCGCTTGGGGTAAAACCAGCCCCTCCGAAGGAGAAGCTCAGATGAACCGATTTTTCGCATTTGTCGCGACCGGAACGCTGATCAGCCTTGCCACGATCATTTCGGGCTGCACATCGTCCGGAAGCGTCGACCAGACGTCGTCGATCGGCGGCGGTTATTATGAGCGTCAGCCGCTTAATCCGGCGTGTGGGGGTGGGTTCAGGCCGAGCGATGGGCGTTCTTGTAGCTATTAGAAATGTGCGCAGATCGGGCATGACGCCGTGCTAACAGCTGCACGGACGATCAGGAAACGCCCGCCGCCGAGGTCGGTTACCCGCTTGGGCCGTACCGCAATGAACATCACCACCTTGAACTCCTGCTTGGCGTCCAAGGTTATCACTCAGTGAAGCCCTTGCAGTCTGTTTCGCCGCTCTGCCAGCAGTTCATTTTGAACCAAATTCCTGGCATTGTCCGAAAGACCATTTGGCCCGAGCAGACCAAGTTCGGTAAACCGCGCTTCAATTTCCTTAGGAATGCTATCCGCTTCGTGTTGGCAAAGGCGCACGAGCCACTTCCATTCGTCGCTAGTCATATCCCTGTGTACGACCATGAATTGCTACTCCTCCCGAGAACAACGACTTCCATTAATAAGTACCACAACTTCTATCGAAAGGCAGGTGGCTCGACGATCAGGCTGATCATACGCGTATCAATCCGCAAAGCGCTGCACGAACGCGAAGTTTCCGATCATTCTCAATAAATCTCGACCAGCCGATGGTTGGCAACCGTGGTGCATACTCCTTGTCGCAGTCTCACGCGACGATCAGCACGAACTCGCTTCCTAGCCCTCAGGCGTAGGCAGAAAATCAACGCACCGATCCTTCTGCCGTATCGGCGTTTCGTCCTGCTGTGAGGGTTTCTAGAGGAAATTGCCGTCAGTGACGGCCACCCCATCGTCAAAAGACAATCGCGACTTTTTAGGGATAGCCGCGCAAGCCGGACTTTTATTTGCGTACTGTCGTCCGGATCAGGATGATCTCGAAGCGCTCCTGCTTTGCAAAGAAATCGAGCATGCTTCGAAGCGGCTTAAGGGAGCTTCGAAAGGTTTCCGAAATTCCGGAACCTCCTGTCAAAATTGCGGAAATTGGCGTCCGGCTAAAGGAGATTGATTTGAACCACTTAATGCAAAAGATGGTGGGCCCGGAGGGACTCGAACCCCCAACCAAGCGGTTATGAGCCGCCGGCTCTAACCATTGAGCTACAGGCCCTTGGCGCCGTGTCCGGCGCTTGGGTGCCGGGGCAATGGTTCCCGCAGCACGGTTTCCGCTCTAACGCAAATCCGAGGGAGCCACAAGCGGGGAGCGCACGCATCTGTGGACGATGCATAATTCGTGGGCAGCCACTGGAACCTTCTGGCGCGGGCTACACTTACTCAAGTCACATCCGCATGAAGAGGGCGATCGCAGATGGTGGCTTCGAACAGTGCCGTGGTGCTCATCGTGGAGGATGAGCCGCTGATCCGGTTCAATATCCTCGATGTGCTGGAGGATGTCGGTCATGTGGTGCTGGAGGCGGCCAACGCCGACGAGGCTCTGGTGGTGCTGAAGGGCAGGCAGGATGTCGATATCCTGTTCACCGACGTTAATATGGCCGGGTCGATGGATGGTCTCCAACTTGCCAAGCGGGTGCGAGCGATGCGGCCGAATATCGGCATCATCATCACCTCGGGCATGGTGCGGCTCGATCCGATGGCGCTGCCCGCCAATACCGCCTTCCTGCCGAAGCCTTATCTGCACGACACGCTGATTTCAACGATCGATACGCTGATGACGTAAACACGCCGCGCAGCCGCAAAACGGGGACTGTTTTTGCGGCTGCGCGCGAGGCGCCGGGAGACTTGCTCGTCTTCAGGCGGGGCGGAGGGGAACCACACCCTCAGCTGAAGCTGCTCTTCAGCGCCTCGTTCTCGTGATGGGCCTTCTTCTCGTAGATCGTGAACAGCGCCATCGAAAGGAGATAGGAGAGGAAGGGATCCCCTATCTGCGTGGCGATGTCGCGGGATGCGAGAACATGGCGCTCCAGCGCGCCGATATCCTTCTGCATTGCGGTCTGCGGGGCGGTTTCAGCGAGGCGGTTCATGCTGCCATCTCCAGGAATTGGGTCACGACCGAGCGGGCCGGCACGTGCCTGACATAAAGGGGTAGGGTGAGGCCGAGGGCGGCGCGCATCTTGCGCAGCACCCGGTCCGATACTTCGAAGGCGCCGCAGCAGACGGGGTATTTGCCGTAGCCGTCTGCACGGCCGAGTTCTTCCACTTCGGCGCCGGCGCGCTTGTAGACGCGCTTGAGGTAGGGCTCGTAGTTGGAAATCATCGTATGGATGCCGTGATCGAGCGCGCATTCGCAAAGCGCAAGCAGCATCATGGAGAAGGCGCGACCGGCATCGACATTGGAGAAATCCTTGGCGATCGCCTCCTCGTCAATGCACATGCGCGTGCCTTCCCAGATGCCGGGGGCGATAAGATTGGCGGCATCTGGAAAAGTCTCGCGGAAGACATCGTAGAGAAGGGTCGGGCCGGTCGTCGGCATCAGGCGCATCCCGCCATAGAGGCGGGTGCGGCTATCGTTGCACCAGACGAGATAGGCGGGGGCGAGCGAATCGTAGCTGTCGCGTTCGTAAGGGCCGATGACGGGAACGTCCCAGCCGAGCGTATCGGCGAAGACCTTCTTGCGCAGGCGAAACATCTGGTCGAGTACGGCAGCGTATTTCTGATACTCATGTGCCTGAATGATAACGAACATTTTGCCCTCCAGCGTTTTCAAGTTCGTGGAAAGCACAATGGTTCAAGCGGGCCGGTTCGGAAATTCCCTCAGATGGGCCCCCTCAAATGAGGGGGGCAGAGCATGTCGCGCAAAAGTGTGCAGCGGTTTTGCGAGAACGACATGCGCCAACAAAGACCTAGGGATTGATGATGCGCAATTGCACGGCCCGGGAGGCGGCGGCCGAGATCGTGGCGCAGCCGAGCTTGAAGCGGGCGGTCTTCAGATAATCGCGCGTCGTGTGCTCCGATATGCCGAGGATGACCGAAATATCCTTGTAGTCCTTGCCCAGCGCCGTCCAGTGCAGACACTCGATCTCGCGCGGCGACAATGACGGCACCGGATCGTTCTCGCCGTGCAGCTCATAGACGGCCTTGCGGTGGATCAGATGGGCGATCTCGATCCATTCGTTGCGGCAGCGGCGGACGAGTTCGGCCCATTCGTCGGCCGGTATGCGGGCATTCAGCGACAACAGCGCGCGGCGCTGCGCCTTGTCGGCGACGGGAATGGAGTAGCCGTTGCCGCCGATACCGTGCTTCTGGGCATCGACCAACATGGCATAGGCCTCCGGCGTCGGCTCGACCTCGCTCCAGTCGAAGGGCAACTGGCGTTCGAAGCCCTGTTTGACGATCGGATCGACCTTCACATAGCTGTTCAAGAGGTAGCGGGAGACCCAGGCATCCGGATAGGTGGTGCGCACGAAGGGCGAATCGATCTTGGCCGCGATCGTCTGGGCGAGATGGTAGGTGACGAAATCGAGGCCATATTCCGCCTGGAGAATGCGGATGGCGGCATCCACATTGGCCGCAGCCTTGATCTGTTCGAAAGCGGACTCGAATTTTTCGCTGTAGGTATTCTCAATCATTTCCACTGCCCCAATCCCCTCAATCCTACCGCGAGGGCTGTCATAAATACAAGGCATCCCCACATATGCGGGGAATGACAATCCGGGTCCCATCTGCTAGCGCCTTTCATGAGGAGACCTCATATGGACAGCAAGAGACCATTCGCGATTGCCGAATGCCAACAGGCCGCCAAGGGCCTGAAATCCAGCTGGCAGGACATGGCAGGCTCCGAAGCGCTGATCCGCGCCCTCGTTGCCGAACGCAACGGCGACACGCCGCTGGCGCTATTCTGGACCGAGGTCCACCGTGCGCTCTGCCAGGAAAACAGCCCCTTCTGATAATCGGCTTTCACGAAAGGCTCGGGCTTTTCTCCTTGGCTAAACAGCGCACCACCCGGGCACGGCAGCAAAGAAGTCCCGCCGCCTTTCTATGTAATTATCGATGAACACGTCTTCATTCTTGTCGCGATTCGATTCTACGATGAAAGCGTCGGACGATAGCGTTTTCGGATATATGGTTAATAAACCCGCACTATTTCATCGATTTGTGCCAAAACGGGTTGACGAAGAATTTGCGGCAGGAGCAAAGATGTTTGTGGAAACGGTTACACTCCTCACCTGTGCCGCCACTGGCTGCAGAATGTTTCGACTGTCATCACCGATGCGTGGAATGGAATGACTGAAAAGCGCGTGCATCTGGTTTTCAAGACCCATCTCGATATCGGCTTTACCGATCATGCCGAGAAAGTCCGCCGGCAATATCACGAGCGCTTCATTCCGCAGGCGATCGAAACGGCCAAGCATTTTCATGCCGAAAATCCCGACGAGCCGAATTTCATCTGGACGACGGGCGCCTGGCTGATCTGGGACCATCTGAATTCGCGCTCGGCCGCCGAGGTGGCAGCGCTGGAACAGGCGATCGAGCGCGGGCTGATCCGCTGGCACGGCCTGCCGTTCACCACGCATACGGAGCTGATGTCGCCGGACCTTTTCCGGGTCGGGCTTTCCTATTCGCAGGAGCTCGACCGCCGCTTCGGCAAGACGACGATCGCGGCGAAGATGACTGATGTGCCCGGCCATACGCTCGGCATGGTGCCGCTGCTTTCCGAGGCGGGCATCCGCTTCCTGCATCTCGGCGTCAATACGGCCTCACCGCCGCCTGATGTGCCCGACATCTTCCGCTGGCGGGCGCCTGGCGGCGAGGAAGTGGTGGTCATGTACCAGCGCTCCTACGGCGAGACTTGTTTCCCCGACGGTCTCGAGGACGGGCTGAGCTTTGCCCATACCAACGACAATATGGGGCCGCAGAGCGTGCCGCAGACGGCCGAGGCCTATCGCGAATTACGCGCCCGCGAGCCGGATGCGGTCATCCGCGCGGCGACGCTCGAGGATTACGGCGCCATTCTCTGGAGCGGGCGTGAGCGTTTCCCTGTCGTCGAGCTGGAACTCGGCGACAGCTGGATCCATGGCAGCGGCAGCGATCCGGTGAAGACGGCGCGGTTCCTCGCGCTGCAGAGGCTCTACGACCGCTTCGCGGCGGATGGGCTCGACGCGCGGCGTCTCGCCTTCGGGCGCGGACTGGCGATGGTGGCCGAGCATACCTGCGGCGTCGATATCAAATCCTATCTGCGTGACGACAAGGCATGGTCGCGGTCCGATTTCGAGGCCGCGCGCCGGTCCGATTATCGCTTCGCCTATACCGAAGCCTCATGGGACGAGCAGCGCGCCTATCTCGACCAGGCGGTCTCGGAACTCGACGAGACAGACCGGAAGGCGGCCCAGGCGGTGCTTGCCGATATCGCCACGCCTGCCGTGATCGAGGGCGGTGGGCGGCAGCTCCGTCTGCAGACCGGCGGCTGGTCGATCGGGCTCGACGGTGCGAGCGGCGATGTGGCCGAAATCACCTCTCCCTCCGGCCGGACGATCTCCGGCCGCGATGGCTCGCTGATCGCCTATCGATATGAGAGCTACGATGCCGGCGACGTTATCAGGCATATGGAGACCTACCTGACCCATCGCCAGGAATGGGCGGTGCTCGACCATGACAAGCCGGGGCTTGCCCGGTCGGGGGCAACACTTTCGAAGATTTTTCTGCCGGCGCTGGAAGCAACTGATGGGGCGAGCATCCTTCTGTCGATGCCGGCCGAGGCCGTGCAGAAATATGGCGCGCCGCCGCAGGTGATGCTGCATTTCACCGCCGAGGGCGATCACCTCGACCTCAGCCTGACGTTGCTTGACAAGCCGGCCAACCGCATGCCGGAGGCAAGTTTCTTCTCGTTCACGCCTGATGGTGCCGGGGACTGGAATTTCCGCAAGATGGGCCTCTGGCACCGATCCGGGAATATTGCGACAAGCGGCGGCGGGCAATTGCAGGCGGTGACATCAGCACGTGGTGATCTTGCCGATGGCCCGCTGACGATCGAAACCTTCGATGCGCCGCTGGTTGCTCCGCAAAGCTCGGATTTCATGACATTTTGCAAGACGCTGCCGGATTTTACCGCCGGCATCCGCTTCAATCTGCACAACAATAAATGGGGAACCAATTTCCCAATGTGGTGGCAGGGAGATTTTCAAGCCCGCTTCCGGCTCAGCCTGGGCTGAGCCGGCAAGAGGGAAGGGTCAGCCGGCCTTTGTCGAAGGATTGACCCAGTCCTGACGCGGCATTTCGGGCCGCTGCGGTTTCGGACGAAACTTCACTAGCACCTCGCGGCCATCGACGGAGGCCTGCGTGCGTTCCAGCGCATCGCGTTCGGCAACCGCTTGGCGCCAATGTTCGTCGTCGCGGCCATCAGGGCGGCCCTGTTCCTCCCAGATCGCGTAAGCTCTTTTGCTAATCCATTCGTGGCGTCTGTCGCTCATCTATCCGTTCCGTTCGACAAAGTGTTATTCGGCAATTCTGTCCTGCAGAACCGGTGGCCGGCGCTTGGCTGCCATCAGCAGGTCGAGCTCGATCGAGGAGGGCCCGAAACGGGTGAACAGGCTTTCAGCCTGCTCGTTTCGGAGGCCGTATTTGGAGGCGAATTCATCAAGGCTATAGGGACGGCCGCGCAGGATTCTGCTCCGGCGCTCCGGTTCACGGATTTGCGTCATTGGTGGTAACCCCAGTCGGTTTGGCGAATGTGAGAACAAAACAGATTACAGCGCCAAAAGTTCCGTGATTTCGCAGCGATTTCTGCCCTTTGTGCCATTCCGGACCGATCTCAGGCGGGAGGCAAAAATATTTGACGAATGGCGGATGCCGAGAAAATTTCCACTAAAACATGCAAGAATATCATGGCGTTATGGAATTCGCTTCCATGCGCGCGGATAAATGGGCTTTACCCCAGCGCGTTACTCTATAGAATCAATAGTGTTATTCGGTTCGCAGGGGCAGCAAACGCTCCGTTCCCCGCGTTGGCGCGACCGATACCGGAGGACTTTGGCTTCAACCCATCAAGAGGAGACAGACATGATGAATGCACTGCCGCCACTTCATGACGGCCACGCGCCGTTCAACCTCCAGCAGCTGTTTCGCGAAGCGCTCTATGCCTTCGAGGAATGGGACAGCGAATTGACCGAGCCGATCGTGACCTACGAAGGCCGGGTCATCCCTATCAGCTTCGTTTTCGAAGCCATGCGCGAATGCACCGACATCGTGCCGATGAACATCGTCGGCGCTGTCACCGAGCGGCTGACCAAGCCGTGGGAGGGCGAAGGCCCGCTCGACCAGATGACTTTCTCGACGGCGGCGCGTGTCATGCGCGTTTTGGTGCGCAAGCGCCTTCACGTCACTGGGGCTGCGGATCTCGTCGCCGTTTCGGCCCACGCGTCCGAAGACCAGGGCCGCGACTGACAAAGTGAGGATCGCGGCCATGGCTGCGATCCTTTTCCGCTTTTTGGCGGAACCTCGCTTATTCCCAGCCGTTTAATTCGGCAGGCACAGCCCGCCACTACAGCGCCCTTTTCGAGAGTCGCAAAGGGCGCTGTAGCACTTCGAATTGCTGCATAATCTATCCTTAAATCGATCCCGATTTAAGAATTATGCAGTGGTGACGGGCGAGGAATGAAGCACCATGCTAAAATCTATTGTTCATGAAATCATCGGCACACCCAAGCGTGAGCCTGAGCTTCCGCAATCGCTCGAGCAGTTTCGCGACAGGAAACGGGTGCTGATCATCTTTGCCGATGCGCAAGATGACCGCGCGCTCATCCAGGATGAATGGCTGCGCAAGGCGCATATGCGCTTGATCGAGGAAGACGTCGAGGTGTTCAGTATTGCCGGCGGCGGCGCGTTTGCGCTGTTCGACGATGACTGGGAACTCGATGCCGACGATATTCGCGATCGGCTGCAGGGACCGCCGTCCGGCGAGTTCGGGTTGATCCTGATCGGACGCGACGGAACCGTGAAGCTGCGCTCGGGCGAGCCAATGAGCGCCGAGGATATCTTCGCGGCCTTCGAGATGTTGCCAAAGAAGACGCCCTGGTAGGGTTTCGAGAGTTCGTTTGAAGCGGGCGCGGTGAAGCATCCTCGCCCGCATCTTTTGCATGCTCAGAGTTCGAAGGCTTCCTTGAGGCCCAGGCTCTTGCGTTCGCGCAGGTCGAGATCTGCCTCGATATGGGCGATGTGATGCAGCATCAGCTGGCAGGCGCGGTCGAGTTCTTTGCTTTCGATCGCCGAGATGATGTCACCATGTTCGGAATGGCCGCAGCTCGATGCGGTCGACTGCCCGTAAAGGGCAATCACCAGAGACGAGCGGGCGACGAGCTCCTCCATGAAGCGCTGCATGATCGAATTTCCCGATATGACCGCCAGCGTCAGATGAAAATCGCCCGATGCCTTGATTTCAGCGCGGCGCGCCGTCTGACCACGCTCGCTCATCAGGCGGCCTTCTTCCAGTAGAAGCTGTCGCAGATGGGTAATATCGTCAGACGTGATCCGCGTTGCCGCCTCGCGCAATATGCCGGGTTCGACCAGGCGGCGGGCGGAAAAGATCTGGCGAGCCTCATCAGGCGAGGGATAGGCGACGGAGGCGCCGCGGTTCTTTTCGACGCTGACGAGGCCTTCATAGGAGAGCGCCTGCAGGGCGGCGCGGGCAAGCGTGCGGCTAACGTTGAAGAGATTGCCGACATCGCTTTCGGAAAGCTTGGTGCCGGGAGATAGCCTGCGCTCGACGATCGCTTCGCGAATGGCATCGCGGATCTGTTGCGCGCCTGTTTCGGCTGAGTCTTCGGCCTGCTGAGCCTTCGCGGCGGATTTCATGAAATTTATTTCCCGATGGTCGGCAAAGCATATCCGTGTTCGCAGCAAAAGTTAAACAGAATTTGTGCCCGAAATGGTGGTGGGATTGTATACGATGTTTTGCACAAATTGCGCACGATAGCCTAAATCATGTGCAGATGGCGTTGCGCCTATAATTTTCTCTCTCTATGGCGGTTTTGATAAAATCGTTATTTCGCAATGGCTTCCTTTAAGCAGCGGAGTTTGGCACGGCAGATGCATCGTCTTTTCCAAACAGGGGAAGGCATGATGTCGAAAGCGGCAGAGATCGATATAGTATCCGTTTCGAAGGTCTATGGCGCGACGACGGCGGTTCATGCGATCAGCCTGAAGATTCCGGCCGGCTCCTATTGCTGCTTCCTCGGCCCGTCGGGCTGCGGCAAGACTTCGACGCTGCGCATGATCGCCGGCCATGAGAGCATCTCGTCGGGCGATATCCGCCTCGGCAATGCCGTCGTCACCGATTTTCCGCCGGCCAGGCGCGGCACGGCGATGATGTTCCAGTCCTACGCGCTCTTCCCGCATCTCGATTTGATCGACAACGTCGCCTTCAGCCTGAAGATGAAGGGTGTCGACAAGCAAGAGCGGCGGGCCAAGGCGCTCGAGATGCTGAAGCTGATGCAGATGGAGGCCTATGCCGCCAGGCGTCCGGCCCAGCTTTCCGGCGGCCAGCAGCAGCGCGTGGCGCTAGCGCGCGCGCTGATCACCGATCCGGAAGCGTTGCTGCTCGACGAGCCGCTGTCGGCGCTCGATCCGTTCCTGAAGATCCGCATGCGTGCCGAACTCAAGAAACTCCAGAAGTCGCTCGGCATCACCTTCGTGCACGTCACCCACAGCCAGGAAGAGGCAATGGCGCTCGCCGACGTCATCGTCATCATGAATGACGGCCGGATCGAGCAGGCGGCAGCCCCGCGCGAGGTCTTCGAGCGTCCGGCGACGGCCTTCGTTGCGCGGTTCATGGGCGATCACAACGTGCTGTCCGGCCGGGTGACGTCGAGCGAGAACGGCGTGTTCGTCATGACCGTGCCGGAAGGCCAGAGCTTTTCCGTGCGCGGGACGGGCAGGGAGGTCGGCGAGCCCGTCGATATCGGCATCCGCACCGACCGCGTGCGCCTGCAGGTGGCGACCGAATGGACGCTCGGCTTCGACGGCATCGTCTCCAACATCGAATATCGCGGCTCTTCCGTGAAGATCACCGTTATCGGCGCCGGCAGCGACGACTTCACCGTCATTGCCGACGACGGCGACTATTTCGCCCGGCCGGTCGCCGTTGGCGACACCGTCTCGCTCAGCTGGGCGCTCGAGGACGCCGTGCTTCTCGGCCGCTCGTCCGCGTGAGCGATCACCATCAAGAACACTGAACCTTCCATATCCAAGAAAAGGGGAACTGACATGACGACTGAAACGACATCGACCAAGGCGGAGAAGGGACTTTCCCGCCGCACGCTGCTGAAGACGGGTGCTGCCGCCGTCGGCGCCATCGCCGGCTCCGGCGCCATCACCGGCTTTCCCACCATCTGGGCGCAGACGAACATCACGCTTCGCCAGTTCGGCACCGGCGTTTCGAACATCAATGCCATCGCCGAGAAGTGCAAGGCCGATCTCGGCATCACGCTGGAGATGACGGCGACCGATTCCGATGCCGCCGCCCAGCGCGCCGTCACCCAGCCTGACAGCTACGATATTGCCGACATCGAATACTGGATCGCCAAAAAGGTGTTCCCGACCGGCGTGATGCAGCCGATGGACGTCAAGAAGCTGAAATATTACGACAAGATCGTACCGCTCTTCATCAACGGCAAGCTGAAGCCGGAGAGCGTCATCGCGCAAGGCACGGCGCCGCACACGGTCGGCTTCGTCGAAGCGCAGGATTCCAAGAAATTCGCCAAGGAAGCGACACAGTGGATGACGATGGTTCCGACCATCTACAATGCCGACACGCTCGGTATTCGCCCCGATCTCGTCGGCCGCGAGATCACCAGCTGGGCCGACATCATGGATCCGAAGTTCAAGGGCAAGACCTCGATCCTCAATATTCCGTCGATCGGCATCATGGACGCCGCGATGATCATGGAAGCCATGGGCAACATCAAATATGCCGACAAGGGCAACATGACCAAGGAAGAGATCGACAAGACGATCGAATTCCTGATCAAGGCCAAGGGCGAGGGCCAGTTCCGCGCCTTCTGGAAGAGCTTCGACGAGTCGGTGAACCTGATGGCGTCGGGCGAAGTCGTCATCCAGTCGATGTGGTCGCCGGCCGTCGCCGCCGTCCGCTCCAAGGGCATCGCCTGCAAGTATCAGCCGCTCAAGGAAGGCTATCGCGCCTGGGGTGGCGGTCTCGGCCTTGCCTCGCACCTCAAGGGTGCGCAACTCGACGCCGCCTATGAATACATCAACTGGTACACATCGGGCTGGGTCGGCGGCTATCTCAACCGCCAGGGCTACTATTCCGCCTGCATGGACACCGCCAAGAACTTCATGACGGCGGACGAGTGGGGCTACTGGATCGAGGGTAAGGCTGCCACCGGCGACATCATGTCGCCCGAGGGCAAGGTCATGGAGAAGGCCGGCGCCGTTCGCGACGGCGGCTCCTTCGAAGCCCGCATGGGTGCTGTCGCCTGCTGGAACTCGGTGATGGACGAAGACCGCTACATGGTCCGCCGCTGGAACGAGTTCATCGCGGCCTAAGCGATTGTCGTTTTCCCCTCCCCAACCCTCCCCACAAGGGGGAGGGAGCCTGGAGAGGCGGTGCGGCAAGGACACTCCTTCCTCCTGTGGGGAGGAGGTTCGGAGGCGGCGCGGCAAAGATACTCCCTCCCCCTTGTGGGGAGGGTTGGGGAGGGGTCTTCTCGAGCCCTCTCTTTAACGACCGGACGAATGACGAGCTTCCGAAAGGGTAAGGGATGGCGACCATCGCAGCGGAAACGGAGGAGGATGGCCAGGGCGCGCGCGGCGGGCGCGGACTGAGGCTTTCCCCATCGGCGATATCCTATCTCCAGGCGACGCCGCTGTTCGTCATTCTCGGCTTGTTCTTCCTGCTGCCGATCGCCATGATCGCGGTCGTCAGCTTCTGGGACTACGACTTTGCCGGCCTCTATCCCGACTTCCTGACGATGAACTACACCGACACGCTCGGTTCGTGGGTGACGTGGAAGATCTATCTCAACACGCTGAAATTCACCGCGATCGTCTGGGCGCTGACGCTCGTCATCGGTTTCTGGGTCGCCTATTTCCTGGCCTTCCACATCCGCAAGACGTCGACGCAGATGATCCTCTTTCTCGTCTGCACCGTGCCGTTCATGACGTCGAACATCATCCGCATGATTTCGTGGATACCGGTGCTCGGGCGCAACGGCCTCGTCAATTCGACGCTGATCAAGATGGGCATCATCCCGCAGCCGATCGAATGGCTGCTCTATTCCGATTTCGCCGTCGTGCTCGCCATGGTGCATCTCTATACGCTGTTCATGGTGACGCCGATCTTCAATACGCTGATGCGCATCGACCGGTCGCTGTTCGAGGCGGCGCGCGATGCCGGCGCCTCCGGCTGGCAGGTGTTGTGGAATGTCGTCTTCCCGCTCGCCAAACCCGGCATGGCGATCGGTACGATCTTCGTCGTGACGCTTGTGATGGCTGACTTTTCGACAGTGCAGGTGATGTCCGGCGGCCAGAGCGCGTCGGTGGCGCTGATGATGAAGAACCAGATGTCGCTGCTGCAATATCCGGCCGCTGCCGCCAATGCCGTGGTGCTGCTCGCCGTCGTGCTGTTGATGGTCGCGGCCATCCTGCGCGTCGTCGATATCCGCAAGGAGCTTTGAGATGAGCCACGAAAAACGCGGCCTGGAATTCTATCTGCTGGCGCTCTTCTTCATCATCTTCGTGCTGTTCCTCTACGGGCCGCTTTCGGCGATTCTGATCCTCTCCTTCCAGGGTCCGGACGGCGGTCTGACCTTCCCGATGAACGGCGTTTCCACGCACTGGTTCTTCAACCTGTTCGAGAAGCAGGCGGTCGGCGATTTCGGCGCATCGTTCCGCCGCTCCTTCACCCTCGGGCTAATGGTGATGGTGGTGACCGTCGTCGTCTCGCTGCTCGCCGGCCTTGCCTTCCGCCGCCGTTTCCGCGGTTCGACGGCGCTCTTCTACGCCACGGTCGCAAGTCTCGTCGTGCCGTCGATCATCATCTCGCTCGGCATCGGTGTCGTCTTCCAGCAGGGAGGGCTCAAGCCCGCCTGGTATTCGTCGGCCTTCGGCGCCCATCTCACCTGGACGCTGCCCTTCGGCGTGCTAATCATGTTTGCCGTCTTCAACCGTTTCTCGTCAGCCTATGAGGAGGCGGCGCGCGACCTCGGCGCCAGCTCCTGGCAGACGTTCCGCCACGTCGTGCTGCCGATGATCGCCCCGAGCCTGGTCGGCGTCGGCCTGTTCGGCTTCACGCTCTCCTATGACGAATTCGCCCGCACGCTGATGACATCAGGCACCTACAATACGCTGCCGCTCGAAATCTACGGCATGACCACCAACGTCACGACGCCGGTGCTCTATGCGCTCGGCACGGTGACGACGCTGTTTTCCTTCACTATCATTCTCCTCGCGCTCGGCATCATGACGATGCTCAGCCGGCGGCAGGCAAAGATAAACTGACATGCGCATCCTCATCGTCAATCCGAACACCACGGCCTCCATGACCGAGAAGGCCGCTACCGCCGCGCGTGCGGTGGCGGCATCCGGCACGGAGATCGTCGCGGCCACCTCGCGCATGGGGCCGGTTTCCATCGAAGGGCATTACGACGGAGCCTTAGCGATCCCCGGCCTGCTCGCCGAACTCAGGGAGCGGCAGGCGGTGGGTTATGACGCGGCTGTCATCGCCTGTTTCGACGATACCGGGCTCGAAGCGGCTCGGAGCTTTGCCGATGTGCCGATCCTCGGGCTTTGCGAATCCGCCGTGGTGACGGCGGGTTTCCTGGCGCAGCGCTTCACCGTGGTGACGACGCTGGAGCGCTCGCGGGTGCTGATCGACAATCTGGTGCGCCGCTACGGCATGGGCGACCGCGCCAAGGTGCGCGCTTCCGATATCCCGGTGCTGGAGCTGGAAGATGCGGCCTCCGGCGCGATCGGCAAGCTGAGGACCGAGATCGAGCGGGCGCTTTTGGAAGACGGCGCCGAGGCGATCGTGCTCGGCTGTGCCGGCATGACCGATCTGGCGCGCGAACTGCAGGATATCTACGGCGTGCCCGTCGTCGACGGCGTTGCCGCCGCCGTCAAGCAGGCCGAAGCGCTGGTGTCGCTCGGGCTTTCCACCAGCAAGCGCGGCTCCTACGCCCCGCCGCTGCCGAAACCATTCATCGGGGCGATGGGCGGTTTCTCGCCGGTCCTGTGACCGTTTCGAGATGCTGACGCCGAAGCTCTGACGAAGAGCATTTCCGTTTTCTTCGAGTGACAAAAATGCTCCATCTCTTTGTCTTCGCGCAATTCCTGACGCAAGACCGCCGCGCAGTTTTGCTGGAATTGCTCCAGCGGTAGGCCCAAGTTTTTGCTTTACTTTTTTGCTCTCCGCGAGAATGGTCTGCACGGATCATCGCGGAAGAGGAACGCTCATCATGACAATCGAGGACGATCTCAGCCGGATCGTGGAGCAGGAGAAAGTGCTGAGCTTCGACGCCTTCGACCTGACGACGGCATGGCAGCTCGGCAAACTCCTGCAGGAACTCGCCACCGAGCGCGGCCTCGGTATCGCGATCGACGTGACCCTGCATTCGATGCCCGTTTTCTATGCTGCCCTCCCGGGTGTGACGCCCGACAACGTCAATTGGGTCCGCCGCAAGCGCAACATGGTGCTGCGTTATTTCCGCAGCAGCTATGCCTCCGGTCTGAAGCTGCAGAAGGACGGCAAGACGGTCGAGGATAACGGACTTTCCGGCGCCGACTATGCGCCGCATGGCGGCAGTTTCCCGATCAACGTCAAGGGTACCGGCTGTATCGGCGCCGTCACCGTCTCGGGACTGCCGCAGCGTGACGACCACAATCTCGCGGTCGAGGCGCTGGCGCTGATGCTCGCCAAGGATCTGGATACGCTGCGGCTCGCCTGAGATGGCTGCAATTTCCGGCAAGCGCCGGATGGGCGATGGCTACGAGCCGCATGTCGACGATATCGAGGGGAGGCTGATCTATTCGCTTCCTGTCGATTCGGGGCATGTCAGCCTGTCTTTCGAATATGAGATCGAGGCCGGCGATCTGGCTGTGCTGCTCGATGACGCCTATCGCCGGGCGGTCCTGCATTGGGTTCTTCACACCAAGCTTCAGCCCACGATCACCGGCATGGCCGGGAAGATATCGCAAGCGGATTTTCGTGCGCTCTTGTTGGAGATTTTGCATTCGCCGGTCGACGACGTGGAGCGGATGATCGAGGCCGTGAACCGCCGGCACAATATTCGTTTGCAACATTATATTCGTCTGGATCTGGCGCAGGAGCGCTGACGATGCTTTTCGCTCGTCATGCTCGGCCTTGTGCCGAGCATCTGCCGCGCTATCCGTAGATCCTCGGCACAAGGCTGAGAATGACGTCTCTTGCCGGTGAGGCCGTTCGCCTCAGAGCTTGCCGCCAGCCTCAGTGATGCCCTTCGTCAGGCTGCCCGTCGCCGGGAAAAGCGGGATGAGACAGGCCTGCAGCGCGTGGTAGATATCGCCCTTACCGGGGAAGAGCGAGTGCGAGGGAACGAGATCCTCCGTCAGCTCCTCATGCCAGCCGCCGTTCTTGTGGTCGATGAAGGCGCGCTCGATCACGTTCCAGATCTTGCGGTAGCTCTCTTCATGGAAATCGCTCGGCAGGTGCTCGCTGAGGAAATGTGCGGCAGCCGCACCTTCGCAGGCTGGCCACCAGAGCTTGTTGCGCTTGGCAGGCTTGTCGTCCCAATCGAGCGTATAGAAGAAGCCGCCCTTGTCGTTGTCCCAGCCGAGCGCCATGGATTGCGCGAACAGCGCCTTGGCCGCATCCGGCATCCACTCGATCCGTTTGCCGCCGAGCGCCCAAAGCTGCAGGATGAGGCGGGCCCATTCCAGCCAATGACCGGGCGTCGTGCCGGCCGGGCGGAACATTTCATTCGAATGATAGTAAGCCTTGTCGAGATTCCATTCGGCATCGAAATGCTCGGCGACGCGCCAGTCGACCGAACCCGCCGCGCGGCGGATAACGAGATCGGCGATGCTTTCGGCCTTGGTCAGGTATTCCCTGTCGCCGGTGGCTTCGAAGGCCGCCATCAGCGCTTCGGTCAGGTGCATGTTGGAGTTCTGGCCGCGATAGGCACCGCCGTCGAGTGGCTGCCAGTCGGCGGTGAATTCCTCGGCGATCGCGCCGTGCTTCGCTTCCCAGAATTTTGTGTTGAGGATCTCGGTGATATCGGCGAGCATGCCGTCGGCAAGCGGATGGCCGATCGTCTTTGCCGCTGAGGCGGCGAGCAGCACGAAAGCATGGCCATAGCCCTGCTTGTTGGAATCGACCGGACCGTCATTGTTGAGCGACCAGAAATAGCCGCCGTTTTTCCGGTCGCGATGATGGTTCCAGATATAGTCCATGCCGTGGTCGACGACGTCGGAGGCTCCGGGGCGGCCGAGCAGCGCGCCGATCGAGAAGCAATGCACCGCGCGCGCCGCGATATGGATGCCGCGGACCTGGCCATCGGCGTCGAGAGGCCTACCTTTGTCGTCGAGATCGTAGAAGCCGCCCTTTGGGTTGACCGAATTGTGCTGGAAGAAATCGAAGAGACCATTCGCCTGGGTCAGCAGCCAGCTGCGGTGATAGGCGCGGGTCGTCCAGTTTCCAAGCACGGCGTTGCCGGTTGCGGGTGCCATGATGCTCCTCCGATTTCGTGCACAAAGCGTCGTAAACGCCTATATAGGCGTCGTGCGAGTCTGTCATCCGGCTATCGCATCGGCCCGAAAATCGGGATCGATTTTCGGAAAGCACGACGCCAAGATTCAAACGCTACAGCGTCCTTTGCGCGTCTGAAGAGACGCGCGGCACTGTTGATTTGCAAAGCACTAAATCGACAGGCATATATTGACATAAAGATATCTTTATGTGATTTGGAAGCCTGGTCTTACGACGTCAAGGAGCCCTCCCGTGTTTGACAATCTCTTTGGTCCGGAAACGGGCAAACGTGACGGCAGTGAAGTTTTCGCAGCATTGAGACAAGCCGCGAGCGAACGCATCCTTGTTCTGGACGGCGCCATGGGCACGCAGATCCAGGGCCTCGGCTATGATGAAGACCAGTTCCGCGGGACGCGCTTCATCGGCTGCGCCTGTCACCAGAAGGGCAATAACGACCTTCTGATCCTGACCCAGCCGGACGCGATCGAAGAGATCCATTACAGATACGCCAAGGCCGGCGCCGATATTCTCGAGACCAATACCTTCTCCTCGACCCGCATCGCGCAAGCCGATTATGAGATGGAAGGTGCGGTCTACGACCTCAACAAGGAAGGCGCCGAAATCGTGCGCCGGGCGGCACAGCGCGCCGAGCGCGAGGACGGCCGCCGCCGCTTCGTCGCCGGCGCCATCGGGCCGACCAACCGCACCGCCTCGATCTCGCCCGACGTCAACAATCCCGGCTTCCGTGCCGTCACCTTCGACGATCTGCGTTCCGCCTATGGCGAGCAGATCGACGGGCTGATTGACGGGGGCGCCGACATCATCCTCATCGAGACAATCTTCGACACGCTGAACGCCAAGGCTGCGATCTTCGCCTGCGAGGAGCGCTTCGAGGCCAAGGGCGTGCGCCTGCCGGTGATGATCTCGGGCACGATCACCGACCTTTCCGGCCGCACGCTGTCCGGCCAGACGCCATCTGCCTTCTGGAATTCGGTGCGCCATGCCAATCCCTTCACGATCGGGCTCAACTGCGCGCTTGGTGCCAATGCGATGCGCCCACACCTGCAGGAGCTTTCGGGTGTTGCCGATACCTTCATCTGCGCCTACCCGAATGCCGGCCTGCCGAACGAGTTCGGCCAGTATGACGAAACGCCGGAGCTGATGGCGGCGCAGATCGACGGCTTCGCTCGCGAGGGCCTCGTCAACATCGTCGGCGGCTGCTGCGGCTCGACGCCGGAGCATATCAAGGCGATCGCCGAGACCGTTGCGAAATACAAGCCACGTCCGATTCCCGAGCATCGCCCGTTCATGTCGCTGTCGGGCCTCGAACCCTTCGAGCTGACCAAGGACATCCCCTTCGTCAATGTCGGCGAGCGCACCAACGTCACCGGCTCGGCCCGCTTCCGCAAGCTGATCACCAACGGCGATTTCACGGCTGCGCTCGATGTGGCGCGCGACCAGGTCGAGAACGGCGCGCAGGTGATCGACATCAACATGGACGAAGGCCTGATCGATTCCGAAAAGGCGATGGTCGAGTTCCTCAACCTGATCGCCGCCGAGCCTGACATCGCACGTGTGCCTGTGATGATCGACTCGTCGAAGTTCTCGATCATCGAATCCGGCCTGAAGCGCGTTCAGGGCAAGCCGATCGTCAACTCGATCTCGCTGAAGGAAGGCGAAGAGAATTTTCTCGCTCAGGCTCGGCTGTTGCACAATTACGGTGCGGCCGTCGTCGTCATGGCCTTCGACGAGACGGGGCAGGCGGACAGTTATGAGCGCAAGGTTGAAATCTGCACGCGCGCCTACAAGCTGCTGACCGAAAAGATCGGCTACCCGCCGGAGGACATCATTTTCGACCCGAACATCTTCGCGGTCGCGACCGGCATCGAAGAGCACAATAATTACGGTGTCGATTTCATCGAGGCGACGCGGACGATCCGCGAGCGCATGCCGCTGGTGCATATTTCGGGCGGTGTGTCGAACCTGTCCTTCTCGTTCCGCGGCAACGAGCCGGTGCGCGAGGCGATGCATGCCGTGTTCCTCTATCACGCCATCCAGGCGGGCATGGACATGGGCATCGTCAATGCCGGCCAGCTTGCCGTCTACGACAATATCGATCCCGAGCTGCGCGAGGCCTGCGAGGACGTGGTGCTGAACCGTCGTCCTGATGGTACCGAGCGGCTGCTCGAAGTGGCGGAGAAATTCCGTGGCGGCGCCGCACGCGAAGGCCGCGTCCAAGATCTTTCCTGGCGCGAATGGAGCGTCGAGAAGCGTCTCGAGCATGCGCTGGTCAACGGCATCACCGAATATATCGAGGCCGATACCGAAGAGGCGCGCCTGCAGGCCGCCCGGCCGCTGCACGTCATCGAAGGGCCGCTGATGGCCGGCATGAACGTCGTCGGCGATCTGTTCGGCTCGGGCAAGATGTTCCTGCCGCAGGTGGTCAAGTCGGCGCGGGTGATGAAGCAGGCGGTGGCCGTGTTGCTGCCGTATATGGAAGAGGAAAAGCGCCTCAATGGTGGCGACCAGCGTCGGTCAGCCGGCAAGATCCTGATGGCGACGGTCAAGGGCGACGTGCACGATATCGGCAAGAACATCGTCGGCGTCGTGCTTGCCTGCAACAATTACGAGATCGTCGACCTCGGCGTCATGGTGCCGGCGACAAAGATCCTCGAAACGGCCATTGCCGAGAAGGTCGACGTCATCGGCCTCTCCGGCCTGATCACGCCGTCGCTCGACGAGATGGTGCATGTTGCTGCCGAGATGGAGCGGCAGGGCTTCGAGATCCCGCTGTTGATCGGCGGGGCGACGACCAGCCGCGTGCATACGGCCGTGAAGATCCATCCCGGCTACAACAAGGGGCAGACGGTTTACGTGACCGATGCGAGCCGCGCCGTCGGCGTCGTCTCCGCACTGCTGTCGCCGGAAACGCGGCAGAGCTATGTCGACGATGTAAGAGCCGAATATGCCAAGGTGGCGGCCGCCCATGCGCGCAGCGAGGCCGAGAAGGTGCGCCTGCCGTTGCCGCGGGCTCGCGAGAATGCCCACAAGATCGACTGGTCTGCCCACCAACCGACCAATCCGCAATTCTTCGGCACGCGGGTGTTCGAGGATTACGATCTGGCCGAGCTTG
The DNA here is from genome assembly GCF_032464805.1 of Rhizobium sp. 10PS4. NCBI lineage: Bacteria > Pseudomonadati > Pseudomonadota > Alphaproteobacteria > Hyphomicrobiales > Rhizobiaceae > Rhizobium > Rhizobium sp. 10PS4. The sequence continues at coordinate 148,641 of NZ_JAWDIW010000002.1, forward strand.
CCAAATATATCGACTGGACGCCGTTCTTCCAGACCTGGGAGTTGCGCGGCCGCTACCCCGCCATTCTCGACGACGAGAAGCAGGGCGAGGCGGCGCGCGCGCTCTGGGCCGACGCGCAGGCGATGCTGAAGAAGATCATCGACGAGAAGTGGTTCCGCCCGCGCGCCGTCATCGGCTTCTGGCCCGCCGGCGCCGTTGGCGACGATATCCGGCTGTTCACGGACGAGAGCCGGAAGCACGAGCTTGCCACCTTCTATACGCTGCGCCAGCAGCTTTCGAAGCGGGACGGGCGGCCGAACGTGGCGCTCTCCGATTTCGTGGCGCCGGTTTCAAGCGGTGTTCAGGATTATGTCGGCGGCTTCGTGGTGACGGCCGGCATCGAGGAAATCGCCATCGCCGAGCGTTTCGAGCGGGCGAACGACGATTATTCCTCAATCCTCGTCAAGGCGCTGGCCGACCGCTTCGCCGAAGCTTTTGCCGAGCGTATGCATGAGCAGGTGCGGCGCGAATACTGGGGCTATGCCAAGGACGAGACGCTCAGCAAGGAGGATCTCATCACCGAAGCCTATGCCGGCATCCGCCCGGCACCCGGTTATCCCGCCCAGCCCGATCACACCGAAAAGGCAACACTTTTCAAACTGCTCGATGCCGAAAAAGCGGCCGGCGTGAAGCTGACGGAGAGTTATGCGATGTGGCCCGGTTCCTCGGTCTCCGGCCTCTATATTGGCCATCCCGACTCCTATTATTTCGGCGTCGCCAAGGTGGAGCGCGATCAAGTCGAGGATTATGCGGCGCGCAAGCAGATGGCGGTGTCTGAAGTCGAGCGCTGGCTCGGGCCGGTGCTGAACTACGTGCCGCGCAAGACGGACGAGCAGATCGAAGACGCGGCCTGATTGCCGAGGCTTCGCGGTCGCTTAGAGCATGATGCCGAAAAGTGTGAGCGGTTTTCGGACGACATCATGCTCTCACTATTTAATTTAGGATAGGATACAGATTTTAGGCCGACCCGGCCTAAAATCATCCTGTTCTATAGCGGCGTCCTCAGAGGTTGATTCGATAAATGAAAAGCCGGAAGGGTTCACCTTCCGGCTTTATGATTTTGATTCGGCTCAATAATTGCCCGCATTCAGGCTGTTTGAATTTGATAGCGGAATTGACGATGAGGTGGTATGCTTAGCCAAGTTAGCTAATGAGGGCGACGATGCAAGTTACTATCCATGTCGCAAAGACCAATCTGTCGAAATTGATCGACGCTGCCCTTTCCGGTGAGGAAGTGGTGATCGCCAAGGGGCGCAAGCCTGTCGTGAAGATCATTCCGATTGTGCAGTCTTCCTTCAAGATCGGGTTGCTCAAAGGGCAAGTTGTTGGAAATGGACCCGACTTTTTTGAGCCCATGGATCAGGGCGAGCTTGCGGCTTGGGAAGGGGGCGAGTGAACTCGCTCTTGCTCGACACCCATGCGTGGGCATGGTCGCTGACCGGCGACGGGCGGCTCTCGGCCAAGGCGATCGCTCTGATCGAAAAGGCGGAGACGATTTTCGTCAGCCCAATATCCCTATTTGAAGTCGGGCAGAAGGTTCGTCTCGGCAAATGGCCGGAGATGGAGCCTTTCATCGGCCGGCTGCCGGAACTGCTGCACGAGCAGGGTGGCATTGCCGCGGCATTGACACCGGAAATCTGTCTGACCGCAGCCATGATGGACTGGACACATCGCGATCCGTTCGACCGGTTTCTTGCCGCGACCGCCATGCAGAATGGGATACCGCTTATCTCCGCCGATGCGATCTTCGATGATCTTGTCGGAAATCAGCTTTGGATCGCCCGCTTCTGGTAGGGCTTACGCCACTGCGATCGTCAGCTCCGCGACAAAGTCATAGGCGTCGCCGCGATAGAGCGAGCGGGTGAATTCGACGGCGCGGCCGGAGCCCAGATAGGAGATACGCTCGATCGACAGGCCGGCCGCACCCGCGGAGACGCCGAGAAGCTGGGCGTCGGCTTCCTTCATATTGGTGGCGGAGATGCGCTGCACGGCGCGCACCGGGCGGACTTGGAGGCGTTCGAGTTCGGCATAGAGCGAATTGGTGACGGCCGAGGGATCGGGCAGGAATTCGCCGGAGACGCTGGCATTCTCGATCGCCAGCGGCTGGTCGTCGGCGATGCGCAGGCGGGAAAGGCGCGAAACCTTGACGTCGGTACCGAGGCCAAGGATCATCATCTCGTCGGGCGAGGGGGTGTGGACGCCCTTGTGCAGCCATTCGGAGCGGGAGGACATGCCGCGGCGCGCCATATCCTCGGTGAAGGAGGTGAGCTGCGACAGGCGCTGCTCGACCTTGGAGACCGGCTTGGCGACGAAGGTGCCTGAACCGTGACGGCGCACCAACAGGCCATCGGCGACGAGTTCGTCGATCGCCTTGCGCACGGTGACGCGGCTGACGGCGGCGAATTCGGCGATGTCGCGTTCCGGCGGCAGCGCATCGCCGTGCCCAAGCGTGCCGGTGCGCACGGCTCCTTCGAGCGTGCGGCGCAGCTTGACGTAGAGCGGACCTGTGCCGGCTGCCTGCAGGCGCTCCAGGGAAAGGAGGGTGGCGAGGTCGTCGGTCATGCCGCACCTCTCTGCTTGTCGTTCAAGAGCTTGACCGCAAGTTCCACCGCGCCCTGCAGGGCATCGCCTTTCGGTCTGGCAAGCAAAGGCCTGTAGCGCTCGGAAAGCCACGGCTCATAAGCTTCAGCAAGACCGCCGAGCAGGCAAATCGATGGGCATTCGGGCCAGAGCAGCGCTTCGAGACTTTCGCCGATCGCCGCTGCCGCATCCGTGACGATGCCGACTGCCACGGCATCGCCCTTAGCCGCATGTTCGAAGACGGTGGGGGCGTAACTGGCAAAATCCTTCGGTCTTGCCGAATGGGCGAATTCGACGATGCGCTCGGGATCATTGCCGTATTCAGTCATGACCACGTCGGTGATCGGCGATGCCGGACGCACCCCGTCATGGGCAAGCAGTGATCGTTCCAGGAGATCGCGGCCGAGGCGGGCACCGCTTGCCTGGTCGCCGACAACGAAACCCCAGCCGCCGATGCCGTTCAGCCGGCCATTCTTGCGGGCATTATAGACCGAGCCGGTGCCGAAGGCGCCAACGATGCCGTCGGCATCGCCGAGCGCACCCTGCAGGGCGATCAGCGCATCGGTGATGACGCGGCCTTCGGCAAAGGGCAGGGCCTTTTCGATTCGCCTGCCGTAATCGCCGACGTTCGCCCCGGCGACGCCGACGACCGCTGCGACAGAGGAAAGGGTTTCAGCGGCAAGCCCGGCATCGCGGAGCGCCTGCCGGGCGGATTCGACGATGTTGAGAAGAGAGTTTTCGAGATCCGACAGGATGTTGGCAGGGCCTGATTTGCCGCGACCGATGACATTGCCGTTCCTGTCCGCGACTGCGGCCCGGCAGCTCGTTCCGCCGCCGTCTATGCCGATTGCAAGCTCCGTCATCGGGCCTCCGAATATGCCGTTCCCCATGGTTTTTAATACAATACCAAAAAAATACCATTTACCAAGTGGGAATGATGGAGAAAATTCATCTTTTTATCATGTTGATTTTATTAGCTAAAATTTTTTAATCAATTTTAGCCGGCCAAAAAGTTAAATTCGGCTGGACAATTGGTATTTTTTTGGCCTTAATTCGGCAAAAGGGAACAGCGCTTCGAGGTCTACGAAAACCGGCAGTTAAACCAAGCCGGAACCGCTTCGAGGATGATCGAGATGACGACCCGCCGGCCCGTCAAGCTGGTGGCGAAGGTCAGGCATCCATCGGCTTTCCCCATCATTTCGCCGCTCCCGGTGCAGACGCCGGGAAGGCGCGCAGTTCGGCCGCAGGCGTCCGCCTTCGTGTCCGTTGAGCTTTCGGGACCGGCATTGCTGGCGGTCCTCGAAGGGGCGTTGGGTGTTACCTCAAACACGCCAACTGCTTGTTTCAGATCGAAAACAGCGCCTTCAGGTGCTTAAAACAGGAGAGGGAAATGAAAAACACTGCTCTGAAAAGCTTGCTGCTTGCCTCCAGTCTGCTGACTTCAGTGGGCCTCGTCCATGCCGCCGACGTCACGCTGACGGTCGAAAGCTGGCGTAACGACGACTTGCAGATCTGGCAGGAAAAGATCATCCCGGCCTTCGAAGCGAAGAACCCGGGCATCAAGATCGTCTTCTCACCGACTGCGCCGACCGAATACAACGCCTCGCTGAACGCCAAGCTCGATGCCGGCTCCGCAGGCGATATCATCACCTGCCGTCCGTTCGATGCCTCGCTCGAACTCTTCAACAAGAAGCAGCTCGCCGACATCACCAGCCTTCCTGGCATGGAGAACTTCTCGCCGGTCGCCAAGGCCGCCTGGAGCACCGACGACGGCAAGTCGACCTTCTGCGTGCCTATGGCTTCGGTCATCCACGGCTTCATCTACAACAAGGACGCCTTCGACAAGCTCGGCATCTCGGTGCCGAAGACGCAGGACGAGTTCTACGCAGCGCTCGACAAGATCAAGGCCGACGGCACCTACATCCCGCTCGCCATGGGCACGAAGGACCTCTGGGAGGCCGCCACCATGGGCTACCAGAACATCGGCCCGAACTACTGGAAGGGTGAAGAGGGCCGCGAAGCCCTGATCGCCGGCAAGCAGAAGCTGACCGATGCCGAGTGGGTCAAGCCCTATGAAGAGCTTGCCAAGTGGAAGCCCTATCTCGGCGACGGTTTCGAAGCTCAGACCTACTCCGACAGCCAGAACCTGTTCACGCTCGGCCGTGCAGCGATCTATCCGGCCGGTTCGTGGGAAATCGCGCTGTTCAACAGCCAGGCCCAGTTCAAGATGGGCGCCTTCCCGCCTCCGGTTCCGAAGGCAGGCGACACGGGCTACATCTCCGACCATCCGGATATCGGTGTTGCCCTGAACGCAAAGAGCACCCATGCCGAGGAAGCCAAGAAGTTCCTCAGCTGGGTCGCTTCGCCGGAGTTCGCTGATATCTACGCCAACTCGCTGCCGGGCTTCTTCAGCCTGAACTCCACCCCGGTCAAGATGTCCGATCCGCTCGCTCAGGAATTCGTTTCCTGGCGCGGCCCGTACAAGTCGACGGTGCGCTCGACCTACCAGATCCTGTCGCGTGGCACGCCGAACCTCGAAAACGAGACCTGGGTCGAATCGGCCAACGTGATCAACGGCACGGATACGCCTGCGGTTGCCGCCAAGAAGCTGCAGGACGGCCTCGACAGCTGGTACAAGCCGGCCAAGTGATAGCGTGTGGAGGGGCGGCGTTTGCCGCCCCTCATCCGGCCTGCCGGCCATCTTCTCCCACTTCAGAGGAGAAGGAGACTCGCAGCGACCTCCCAGCCCGACTTGGCATCAAAGCAGGGCACGTTCCTTCTCCCGGCAGCCGGAGAGACGGTCAGGGGTGAGGCGCAATGTTTCCATCTGCGCTGCACCTTGCGGCCAGTCGACAAGAACAGGCAAAAGCCATGAGCGAAACCGACAACACGGTCGATATCGTCCCGATCAGGCGCCCGGTGCGCTGGCATATCTTCGTCTTCATGCTGCCAGCCCTGATCGTCTATTCTGCCGTCATGGTGCTGCCGCTCATCGAAACGCTCAGGCTTTCGCTCTACAATACGGTCGACGGGCAGCCGGCCTTCGTCGGACTGGCGAATTTCAAGGTGCTGTTCGGCGATGCGCGCTGGGCGCGCGATTTCTGGAATGCGCTGGTCAACAACCTGATCTTCTTTGCCATCCACATGTGCGTGCAGAACCCGATCGGTGTGGCGCTTGCCGCCCTGCTTTCGGTGCCGAAGCTCCGCGGCGTCGCCTTCTACCGCACGGCGATGTTCCTGCCGACGCTCTTGTCCTTCGTCATCGTCGGCTTCATCTGGAAGCTCATCCTTTCGCCGATCTGGGGCGTGGCGCCCTGGATGCTCGATCTCATCGGCTTGAAATTCCTGTTCGCGCCCTGGCTCGGCAAGTCCGGCTCGGCGCTGATCGCGGTGTCGCTGATCTCGAATTGGCAATATATCGGCATTCCGATGATGCTGATCTATGCCGCACTGCTCAGCATCCCCGAAGAGGTGATTGAGGCGGCCGAATGCGACGGCATTACCGGTTGGGCCCAGTTCTGGAAAATCAAGCTGCCGCTCATTCTGCCGGCGATCGGCATCATCTCGATCCTGACCTTCGTCGGCAATTTCAACGCCTTCGACCTGATCTATACTGTGCAGGGGGCGCTGGCCGGGCCTGACATGTCGACCGACATTCTCGGCACGCTGCTCTACCGCACCTTCTTCGGTTTCCAGCTTCAGCTCGGCGACCGCTCGATGGGCGCGACGATTGCCACGGTGATGTTCCTCATCATCCTCGCCGGCGTCTCGCTTTATCTCTTCGTCATCCAGCGGCGCATGCGTCGCTACCAGTTCTGAGGAGCGCGCATGTCCAAGGCACGCACATCTCCCATCCGCACCGGCCTCGTACATCTGGCGCTGAGCGCCTATACGCTGGTCGCGTTGTTTCCGGTGTTCCTGACCATCGTCAACTCGTTCAAGGATCGTGCTTCGATCTTCCGCGAGCCGCTGATGATCCCGACGCCGTCGACCTTCAGTCTGGTCGGCTATCAGACGGTGCTCGGGCAGGGCGATTTCGCCACCTATTTCCAGAACAGCTTTATCGTCACGATCGTCTCGATCCTGCTGGTGTTGCTCTTCGGCGCCATGGCGGCCTTTGCGCTTTCCGAATACCGTTTCCGCGGCAATATGCTGCTCGGGCTCTACATGGCGATCGGCATCATGATCCCGATCCGTCTCGGCACGGTGGCGATCCTGCAGGGCATGGTGGCGGCCGGCCTCGTCAATACGCTGACGGCGCTGATCCTCGTCTATACCGCGCAGGGCATACCGCTGGCGATCTTCATCCTGTCGGAATTCATGCGCACGGTTTCGGACGATCTGAAGAATGCCGGCCGCATCGACGGGCTTTCCGAATATGCGATCTTCCTTCGCCTGGTGCTGCCGCTGGTGCGCCCGGCCATGGCGACGGTCGCGGTGTTCACCATGATCCCGATCTGGAACGATCTCTGGTTCCCGCTGATCCTGGCGCCCTCCGAGGCGACCAAGACAGTGACGCTCGGCTCGCAGATCTTCATCGGCCAGTTCGTCACCAACTGGAATGCGGTGCTGGCGGCGCTGTCGCTGGCGATCCTGCCGATCCTCGTCCTCTATGTCATCTTCTCGCGGCAGCTGATCCGCGGCATCACGTCAGGAGCCGTCAAGTGACCGAAAAACCGATCCGCGTGCTCGTTGCCGGCCTCGGCAATATGGGCCGCAGCCATGCGCTCGCCTATCATAACAATCCAGGCTTCGAGATCGTCGGTCTCGTCAACCGCTCGACGCCGCAATTGGGGCCTGAGCTGCAGGACTATACGATCCATCCCGACTTCACGACGGCGCTGGCCAAGCTGAAGCCGGACCTCTGCTCGATCAACACTTATTCCGACAGCCATGCCGATTATGCGGTCGCCGCCTTCGAGGCGGGCTGTGATGTCTTCGTGGAAAAGCCGCTGGCGACCACCGTCGCCGACGCCGAGCGCGTCGTCGCGGCAGCCAGGAAGGCGGGGCGCAAGCTGGTGATCGGTTATATCCTTCGCCATCATCCTTCCTGGATGAAGCTGATCGAGGAGGCGCGCAAGCTCGGCCCGCCTTACGTCTTCCGCATGAACCTCAACCAGCAGTCCAGCGGCCCGACCTGGGCGACGCACAAGTCGCTGATGCGCACGACCTCGCCGATCGTCGATTGCGGCGTGCATTATGTCGACGTCATGTGCCAGATCACCGATGCGAGGGCCGTCGAGGTACGCGGCATGGGACTGCGCATGTCCGACGAGATCGCTGCCGACATGTATAATTACGGTCACCTGCAGGTGCTGTTCGAGGACGGTTCCGTCGGCTGGTACGAGGCCGGCTGGGGCCCGATGATCTCGGAAACAGCCTTCTTCGTGAAAGATGTGATGTCGCCGAAGGGGGCGGTGTCGATCGTCATGGATCCGAACGCGAGGTCCGACGATATCGACACGCACACCAAGACCTCGGTGATCCGCCTGCACACGGCCGAGACTGGGCCTGACGGCAAGTTCATCCGGCCTGACCAGGATATGACGATGACGGGCGAGCCCGGTCATCAGGCGCTCTGCGACCTGGAACAGGCCTTCATGCTGAGGGCGATCCGCGAGGATCTGGACCTCGACCGCCATATGGCGGATGCGGTGGCGTCGCTGCGCATCTGCCTTGCCGCCGACGAGAGCGTGCGCACCGGCCAGCCGGTCAGATTATAAGGAAAGACCCGTGGGATCGCTTCAACTCAAATCCATCCGCAAGACCTATGGCACGCATGAAGTGCTGAAAGGCATCGACCTCGAGGTCAAGGACGGCGAATTCGTCATCTTCGTCGGGCCGTCGGGCTGCGGGAAATCGACGCTGTTGCGCAGCATTGCAGGCCTCGAAGACGTCACGTCAGGCGCCGTCGTCATCAATGGCCGCGATGAGACGTTGACGCCGCCGGCCAAGCGCGGCATCGCCATGGTGTTTCAGTCCTACGCGCTCTATCCGCATCTGACGGTCAAAGACAATATGGGGCTTGGTCTCAAGCAGGCCGGCACCGCCAAGGACGAGATCGAAAGGCGTGTCGGCAAGGCATCCGGCATGCTTTCGCTGGAACCTTATCTGGCGCGCCGGCCGGCCGAGCTCTCCGGCGGCCAGCGCCAGCGCGTCGCCATCGGCCGCGCCATCGTGCGCGAACCGGAACTTTTCCTGTTCGATGAGCCGCTGTCGAACCTAGATGCGGCGCTGCGTGTCCAGACCCGCCTCGAAATCGCCCGGCTGCACCGCAGCCTGAAGGCAACGATGATCTATGTCACCCACGACCAGGTCGAGGCGATGACGCTCGCCGACAAGATCGTGGTGCTGAATGCCGGCGCGATCGAGCAGATCGGTTCGCCGATGGAACTCTACAAACGACCGGCCAATGTCTTCGTTGCCGGCTTCATCGGCTCGCCGCAGATGAATTTCATCGCAGCCGAGAAGGTCGGCGACCACAGCGCCAAGACGATCGGCGTGCGTCCCGAACACCTGACGTTGTCGCGCGAACAGGGGACCTGGGCTGCGAAGGTCGTGCATGTCGAGCATCTCGGCGCCGACACGATCATCTATCTGGAATCCGACCAGTGCGGCCTGCTGACCGCACGTCTGTTTGGCGAGCATCAGTACGAGCCGGACGAGATCGTCTATGCGACGCCGGATCAGGCGCACGTCCATCGTTTCGACGCCGACGACCAGGCGATCCGTTAAGCGCATGACAGAACGAAAAGCCCGCCAGCCAACCCGACGGGGTTTTCGTTTCCAGTCGGGTGTGGGTTTGATCAGCCGAGCACGGGCCGCAAGAAGCTGCGTTCATAGCTGACGATACTGCGGTTACGTTTGTCGAGTTCGAAAGCCGCCTGACATTCCGGATCGCTTGCCATGCGTGTGCGATAGTCCTCGTAGGCGGCAAGGCTCGGGAAGGAAAACAGTGCAATGGCAATATTGTTGGCGCCTTCGGATGGCAGGAAATAACCGTGATGGGTGCCGCCCATCCTGTTGACGATCGGAATCCAGAGCCGGGCATATTCCTCGAATTCGGCAAGCTTGTACGGATCGATCACATAGCGCAGGTGGCAGGTAATCATTGAAATATCCCATTTTCTTAAAGTGCCAAGCAGAGGGCTACCCGGCTCATTTGGTTCGCTCAACTTCTGGCACCGGCCTCGGAGAGTTCAAGTGCCTTATGGTGATGGCTGCATCACGATTGCTGACGGGTCGGACCACCTGAAATGAAAAAGGCGCCGTTTCGCGGCGCCTTTGCCTCAGCAGTATTGGCGAAATCAGTCGCGGATGATCAGCAGGTCGGCTGCCATGAAGCGCAGGGTTACGGTTTCGCCGGCCTGCGGCGGGGTGATGCCGGGGCTGTTGAACATGTCGAAGGAGATGACGTTGCCCCCAACATTCATGCGGGTGCGAATGACCGACCCCAGGAAGTGGGCCGAAACGACCTGGCCGGTCAGCGCCGTGTCGCTCTTGACGCTGTCGGAGAGCGAGCCGGCTTCCGGACGCAGGGCCAGCGAGATGGTTTCGCCAGTCTTGTGAGCTGCGACCGACTGCTTCAGCGTGATACCCTGATCGCCGATCTGGATGCGGTTGGTGTCGGGATCGACGACCGTGGCTTCGATGAGGTTCAGCGTGCCGACGAAGGAGGCGACGAAGCGCGTCGCCGGCGTGTTGTAGATCTCGAAGGGCGAACCTATCTGGTCAGCCTTGCCGGCATTCATGACGACGATGCGGTCGGAGATCGACAGGGCTTCTTCCTGATCATGGGTGACGAAGACCGTGGTGATGCCGAGCTGCTGCTGGATCTGGCGAATTTCCTCGCGCAGCGAGACGCGGATCTTGGCGTCGAGCGCGGAGAGCGGCTCGTCGAGCAACAGCACCTGCGGCTTGACGGCAAGCGCGCGGGCAAGGGCGACACGCTGCTGCTGGCCGCCCGATAGTTGATAGGGGAAGCGGTCGGCCAGATGATCGAGTTTGATCAGGCCGAGCATTTCCTTGACGCGGGCGTCGATCTCGGGCTTCGGCGCGCCGGCGACCTTGAGGCCGAAGGCGACATTGTCGTGCACGGTCATATTGGGAAACAGCGCGTAGGCCTGGAAGACCATGCCGATGTTGCGCTGGTTCGGCTTCAGCGAGCTCTGATCCTTGCCATTGATGGTCAGCGTGCCGCCGGTCGGCGTTTCGAAGCCGGCGATCATGCGCAGGACGGTCGTCTTGCCGCAGCCTGACGGGCCGAGAAAGGAGACGAACTCACCCTTTTCGATCGTCATGTTGAAGTTCTTGACGACCTGGACCGGGCCGAAGGATTTCTGAATGTTGGTCAGCGTGAGAAAAGACATGAACCAGATACCTTAAGCCTTTGCCGGGCGGGCTTTGCCGACGCGGGAAACGATGTTGAGCAGGCCCATGCTGAGCCAGGTGATCGAGAAGGCGATGACGGCGAGCGCCGAAGGCTCATAGGCCTTGTTGGCACCGACGAGCTGCAGGTAGGGACCGAAGGCCGGACGGTTGAGCAGTGCGGCGAAGGTGAATTCGCCCATGACGATCGCGAGCGTGATAAAGGCGCCTGAAAGCACGCCGCTCATGACGTTGGGGAAAATGCATTTGAACATGATGGTCGTCCAGCTGGCGCCGAGACTTTCGGCTGCCTCCGTCAGGGTGCGGACGTCGATGGCGCGCATGGCGGTATCGACGGCGCGGTACATGTAGGGCAGGGACAGGGTGATATAGGAGAAGACCAGCAGGATGTTGGTGCCAGTCGTTGAACCCGTCAGCGGCAGGTAGGACGACGAATTGTACATCCTGAGGTAACCGAAGACGATGACGATCGCCGGAATGACAAGCGGCAGCAGCGTGATGAATTCGACGACGGGGCGCATCTGCGGCAATCGCAGCCGCACCCAATAGGCCGTTGGCACGACGAGCAGCATGCCGAAGACGATGGTCAGCAGCGCCATCAGCATGGAATAGCCGAAGGTCTCGCGGAACTGAATGTCCGAGAAGACCGATTGATAGGCGTCGAGGCTGTATTCGCCGCGGCGCATGCGCAGCGAAAACTCGATGGTGCCGATCAACGGAATGACGAAATAGGATGCACCTAGAATGACGGCGATCCAGGCTCCGAGACGTTGAGCTTTCATTTCTGCCACCGTTCGGCGCGCATGCGCAGCAGGAGGTAAAGGACGTTGGAGACGCCGGTTATCACGATCATGCCGAGCGCGATGGCGTAACCGAGGTTGGCATTGTGCAGAACGTCGCCGCGGATCTGCGCATAAAGCAGGATCGGCACGATGTTCAGCGAACTGCCGGTCAGCGCAAAGGCTGTGGCGATGGCGCCGAAGGCATTGGCGAAAAGCAGCAGCGTCGTACCGAGCAGGCTCGGCCAGAGGATCGGCAGCGCGACCATCGTCCAGTATTGGCGGTTGGTGGCGCCGAGAATCTGCGATGCTTCGCGCCATTCCTTCTTCATGCCGTCGAGGGCCGGCGTCAGGATCAGCACCATCAGCGGGATCTGGAAATACATGTAGGTGATGGTGAGGCCGAAGAAGGACAGCAGATTGAAACCAGTGCCGTAGAGATTGAAGCCGAACCATTCGCGCAGGAAGATCGTCACAAGACCGGTGCGGCCCAGCGTTGCGAGGAAGGCGAAGGCGAGCGGCACGCCGGCGAAATTCGAGGCGACGCCGGAGAAGGTCAGCAGTGTCGAGCGCACGGAGGCGGGCAGACCGCCGAGCACGACGGCCCAGGCAAGGAAAAAGCCGATCAACGCGCCGCCGAGGGCGGAGGCGACCGAGATGCGGATACTAATCCAGTAAGCGCTCATGATCGATGGCGTAAAAAGATCGCCGATATTCTTCAGCGTGACATCGCCCTCGGGCGTCAGGAACGCGCCCACCACGAGATAAAGCGTGGGGATGATCAGGAATAGCAGGGAGAAAATAATGAAGGGTGCGATGCCCAGCCAGTCGATCACGCGGTCTTTGTTGATCAAGGGGGCACTGCTCGCCATCGGCGTTGAAACGGTGCTCATGGAAAAGCTCATCCTGGGGCGTCGGAGTGAGAAAACCTCCCCGCCTTGCAGCGGGGAGGCAGGATCAAACTTTACTGAACGTTGGCGCCGACGACGGAATCCCAGTTCTTGGTGATGGTTTCCTTGCCGGCGGCCTGCTCTTCCAGCGTCGGGAAGACAGCCTTTTCATAGGCTGCTGCCGGCGGCAGCTTGTCGAGCAGTTCCTTCGGGATCTTGTTGTTCTTGGCAAGATCGTTGAAGCGGATCGGGTGGCAATAGCCCTTCAGCCAGCCGAGCTGACCTTCGTCGGAATAGAGATATTCCATCCAGAGCTTGGCAGCGTTCGGGTGCGGAGCGAAGGCGGAAATCGCCTGGACGTAGACGCCCGCAACGACGCCGGTCTTCGGAACGACGACCTCGAAGGGAGGATTGCCCTTCAGGCCTTCGCCCCACGAGAGGGCGTTGTAGTCCCAGGCGATGACGATCGGCGTGGAGCCCTGCGCGAAGGGAGCAGCCTTGCCGACGACCGGCACGAAATTGCCGCTCTTGTTCAGTTCGGCGAAGAATTTCAGGCCTTCCTCGGCTGCCTTGGCCGCGTCGCCGCCGGATGCGGAAAGACCAGCGGCGTAGACGCCCTGGACAGCCTGGTTGGCGCTGCGCGGATCGCCTGCGAGGGCGACGCTGTTTGCATAGTCGCTCTTCTTCAGGTCGGCCCAGTCGGCCGGCGATTCCTTGACGAGATCCTTGTTCACCAGGAGCGCGAGAACGCCGTAATAGTCGCCGTACCAGTAGCCTTCAGCATCCTTGGCGGTATCCGGAATGGAATCCCAGGTGGAGACCTTATAAGGCTGGATCAGGCCGTCTTTCTTGGCAGACGGGCCGAAAGAGAGGCCGACGTCGATGACGTCAGGAGCCTGCGGGCCGGTGTTGCCCTTGTTGGCCTTGATGGCTTCGATTTCGTCGCCCGAACTTGCATCCGGGTTCAGTTCGTTGACCTCGAGGCCGTACTTGGCCTTGAAGCCGGCAATGACGTCGCCATAGCCGCACCAGCTGTGCGGCAGAGCGATCGTCGTCAGGCTTCCTTCTTTTTTGGCGGCGGCGATAAGTTCAGCGCTCGGCTCGGCGGCGGCAATCGCGGTCGAGGCCACGATCATCGCAGTAGAAAGCGACAGAAGTCGAGAAATGTTAGAGATCACTGTTGTTCTCCTTCGGGTTTTCAGTGTCTGGCGATGCTGTTAATGAGATTACATGAAGCTTGTGTGACAGTTCGGTGACGTTAATTCTGCTGTGAATAGCGAGGGTTGCGACAAATGCTTTATTTGCGACAACGCCGTCTGTTTCCGCGAAAAATCCGTCATTGTTTTTCTTCTGTTTTAGTCTTGTCCTCCTAACCCGGTTTGCGGAAAAGCCTGGTCTGCTCAAACAGGCCTTCCAGTGTCTTCATGCGCTCCTTCGTCTCGTCCCAGGTCGAATTCTGCACGGCCTCGATCAGCGCTTCGACGATGAAAAGGGTGACGACGGAGGAATCCCAGGCCGACGGCGCCTCGATCCGGACGCGGAAGGCATGCCTGGCGAGCTTGGCCGCGGGCGAACCCCACTGGTCGGTGAAGACGATGATTTCGGCGCCGCGCTTGCGGGCGGCGGTCGCAAGGCTCACCATCTCCTGCTCATAGCGGCGGATGTCGAAGATGATCAGGATGTCGCCGGCATTCATGTTGAGGACATATTGCGGCCAGCTGCTGGAATTCGACGATAGCAGCGTCGTTGCCGGCCGGATCACCTGCATATGCGTGAAAAAATATTCGGCAAGCGCGCCGGTGATGCGGCCGCCAACGAAATAAAGGCCGCGCTTGCGGTCGGAGAGCAACGCGGCGACGCTGTCGAACGTCGCGGTGTCGAGATCGGTCAGCGTCTGGCGCAGATTGCCCATGATGGCATCGGCGAAACGGTTGAGAATATGGGTGCCTGGTGCGTTCTGCGCCCAGCGGTCGTGCTTGGCGATCGGGTTCGAGATCGTCGCCTCGACTTCCTGATGCAGATGCGCCTGAAAGTCCGGATAGCCCTTAAAGCCAAGCTTCTGCACCATGCGCACGACGGTCGGCGTCGAGACGCCGGCGTTTTCGGCGATCGTTGTGATGCTGCCGAGGCCGGAAACCGGATAATTGTCGAGCAGGCTTTCGGCCAACTGCTTCTCGGCGCGCGTCAACACCCCCAAATGCGAGTGTATGACGTCCGAAACCGTCTTCGACGCAACTGTCACGTAACTATGCTCCCCGGGATGGTCTGGCGCCACTTTCCCACTCAAAGTTAACAACGCTGTCACAATCCATGTCAACCGCTGTCATGAAAAGAAATTTTCAGTCCATGCTTGACACTGGCCGAAACCTGAAGAATTCTTTTCTTCATCAAGAATTTGTTAAGGGATAGGAGTGGCGCCTTTGGTGCTGGCCCGGCCGAAAATCCTCAGCGAAGCGGACGGCGACTGCGTCGGGATCGAACGCACCCAAGGCCGGAGCTCGGTGCTTCTGATCTGCGAGCACGCTTCGAATGCGCTTCCAGCCGTTTTCGGCGATCTCGGCCTGCCCAGCGAAGCGCTCTCCAGTCACATTGCCTGGGACCCGGGCGCGCTTGCGGTCGCCCGCAACATATCGGAAGCGCTCGACGCGACGCTCGTTTTCCAGCGGTTCTCGCGGCTTATCTATGACTGCAACCGGCCGCCCAGTTCACCCGGCGCGATGCCGGAGACCAGCGAGATCTACGCCATTCCCGGCAACAGGGATTTGAGCCCGGAAGAACGGCTTGCGCGCACCGACTCGCTCTACGTGCCTTTCCACGACGCCATTCGCGGGCTGATCCGTGATCGCCGGGCTAGGGGGCAGGACAGCATCATCGTGACGATGCACAGCTTCACGGCGGTCTATCACGGCCGCGAACGCGCCGTCGAACTCGGCATATTGCACGACGAGGACAGCCGGCTCGCGGATCGTATGCTGGAGGTCGCGGCCAAGGCGCCGCTTTACAGGACGGAACGCAACGAGCCTTACGGACCCGAGGACGGCGTGACCCACACGCTGATCCTGCACGGGCTTTCGAATGGCTTGCGCAATGTGATGATCGAGGTCCGCAACGACCTCATCGCAGACGATATCGGCCAAGGGGTCATGGCCGATTATTTGAAAGGGTTGCTCCAGCAAAGTCTGGACGGCTGAAGAAAAAGAAGACCCGAGGGAGCAGTTTAACTGCGAACGTCTGCATGGCGCAAATGCCGCGGGCAATTGGCACTGAATCGGCCCGCAATCCCGCGGCCGATCGTGAACAGGGGGAAGTCATGTCGGACTATACCGAACTGGACAAGAAGCAGGATGTGCACATCCTGCATTCCATGGGTTATGCCCAGGAACTCGAACGACGCATGAGCTCGTTCTCGAACTTCGCAATCTCGTTTTCGATCATTTGCATCCTTTCCGGCGGCATCAATTCGCTCGGGCAGGCGACTTCGGGCGCCGGTGGTGCTGCGATCGGTATCGGCTGGCCGCTCGGCTGCCTAATATCGTTCATCTTCGCCCTCGGCCTCGCACAGATCGGCTCCGCTTATCCGACGGCCGGCGGGCTTTATCACTGGGGCTCGATCCTCGGCAATCGCTTCACCGGCTGGCTGTCTGCCTGGCTCAACCTGCTCGGTCTCGTCACCGTGCTCGGTGCCATCAATGTCGGCACTTTCTACTTCTTCTTCGGCGCCTTCGGTCCGCAGTTTGGCATCGAGGACACGCTTCTTCACCGAGTCGTCTTCGTGGCGATCATCACGGCGCTGCAGGCCGGCATCAACCATTTCGGCATTGGTCTCACCGCCAAGCTCACCGATTTTTCCGGGTATCTGATCTTCGCGACGGCGCTGCTGCTGACGATCGTCTGCCTGGCGGCTGCTCCTAGCTGGGATATTTCGCGCCTGTTCACCTTTGCTAATTATACCGGCACCGAAGGCGCATCGCTGGTTTGGCCGGGCACCGTCTCGACCGGCATGGCATTCCTGCTCGGCCTGCTGCTGCCGATCTACACCATCACCGGCTACGATGCCTCGGCGCATACCTCGGAAGAGACCGTCAAGGCCGCCGTCTCCGTACCGCGCGGCATGGTTTCGGCGGTACTCTGGTCGGCGCTTTTCGGTTACATCATGTTGTGCGCCTTCGTGCTGATGATCCCGAACATGGACGATGCGGCAAAGCAGGGCTGGAACGTGTTCTTCTGGGCGATGGACGCGCAGACGAACCCGGCGATCAAGAGCATCCTCTACTTCCTGATCTTCGTCTCGCAGTTCCTCTGCGGGCTTGCGACCGTCACCTCGGTTTCGCGCATGATCTTCGCCTTCTCGCGCGACAAGGGCCTTCCGGCATCGTCTGCCCTCGCCAAGGTCAGCCCAAATTTCCGCACGCCGGTCGCCGCCATCTGGACGGGCTCGATCCTTTCGGTCCTCTTCGTTTGGTTCACCTCGGCAATCACCATTGCCGGCACGCCGGCCTATTCGATCGTCGTGTCGTGCACGGTCATCTTCCTGTTCCTGTCCTTCGCGGTGCCGATTGCGCTCGGCCTTGTTTCGATCGGAACGGCGAAATGGCCGACGATGGGGCCGTGGAATATGGGAATCGGGCTGTACAAGGTGATCGCAGTTCTTGCCATTATTTCGATGATCTTGATCTTTTATATCGGTATCCAGCCGCCGAACGACTGGGCGCTGGAGATTACCGTCGGCTTCCTCGTGCTGACAGGCATCGTCTGGTTCGCATTTGAAAACCGCCGCTTCAAGGGCCCGCCGATCGGCGCCGATATCGCGAAGCGTCAGGCTGAAATCGCCGCGGCTGAAGCGGCGGTCGGCGAAGCCTGAGAAACAAGCTTCCCTCTCAAATGGCGGGGCCGCATCCTGCGGCCCCATCACCGGTTCAACGAAAAGGCATCGGGCCGCAAAGTCCGGCCGAGCGCATGCGATTTCGTTGCCCCGATTTTTCAATCCCAGTTCAGGCGGATCAATCATGAGCAGCTACACAATCGACGATCTCAGAAAGGATGTTGCCGAAGGGCGCATCGACACGGTTCTGGCCTGCCAGGTGGATATGCAGGGCCGGCTGATGGGCAAGCGTTTCCAGGCGGAATATTTCGTCGAGAGTGCGTGGAAGGAAACGCACAGCTGCAACTACCTGATCGCCACCGACATGGAGATGGAGACCGTTTCCGGCTACAAGGCGACGAGCTGGGAGAAGGGTTACGGCGACTACACGATGAAGCCGGATCTTTCGACGTTGCGTCGCATTCCCTGGCTCGAAGGCACGGCGCTGGTGCTGTGCGACATGCTCGATCATCACACGCATGAGGAGGTCGCCCATTCTCCACGCGCGATCCTGAAGAAGCAGGTGAAGCGCCTCGAGGATATGGGCATGAAGGCCTATATGGCCTCCGAGCTCGAATTCTTCCTGTTCGACCAGACCTACGAGTCGGCGCAGGCTTCTGGCTACCGCAATCTTAAGCTCGCCAGCGCCTATAATGAGGACTACCACATCTTCCAGACCACCAAGGAGGAAGAGGTGATGCGGGCGATCCGCACCGGGCTGCAGGGCGCCGGCATTCCGGTCGAGAACTCCAAGGGCGAGGCTTCGGCCGGCCAGGAGGAGATAAACGTGCGCTACGCCGATGCGCTGGCCATGGCCGACCGGCACGCGATCATCAAGAACGGCTGCAAGGAGATTGCCTGGTCGAAGGGCAAGGCCATCACATTCCTCGCCAAGTGGAATTACAATGCCGCTGGCAGTTCCTCGCATATCCACCAGTCGCTCTGGAGCCTGGAGGAAAAGCCGCTATTCTTCGATCATACCGGCAAATACGGCATGTCGCCGCTGATGCACAATTACGTCGCCGGACTTCTCGCCCATGCGAGCGAGATCACCTATTTCCTTGCGCCCTACATCAATTCTTACAAACGCTTCATGGCCGGCACGTTTGCGCCGACCAAGGCGATCTGGAGCAAAGACAACCGCACTGCCGGCTACCGGCTCTGCGGCGAGGAGACCAAGGGAATCCGTATCGAGTGCCGCGTCGGCGGTTCCGATCTCAATCCCTATCTCGCCTTCGCCGCGCTGCTTGCCGCCGGCATTGACGGGATCGAAAACAAGCTCGAACTCGAAGCGCCCTTCGTCGGCGACGCCTATGGCGGCAAGGGCGTTCGCGAGATCCCGCGCACGCTACGCGCGGCCACGACTGAAATGACGGAATCGGCAATGCTGCGCAAAGCCTTTAGCGACGACGTGATCGACCATTACACCCGCGCCGCCGAATGGGAGCAGGAAGAATACGACCGCCGCATCACCGACTGGGAAGTGGCGCGCGGTTTCGAAAGAGCTTAATAGGCATTTGCGATTTGCTTGCCCCTCACCCTAACCTTGCCGGGGTCGAGCCACTGGTCTCGACCCGTCCTACGGACCCCCGTAAAAACGGGGAGAGGGGACGTGCCAAACGCAGCGTCGATGTTGGGAAAGCCGGTGCGGCATATCCCCTTCGCCCCGTTTACGGGGAGAAGGTGCCGGCAGGCGGATGAGGGGCCACGGCCTCACTCAAATTTTGAAGATACGAGGACAGGAACAGATCATGGCAATGATCCAATGCATTTCACCGGTTGACGGGTCGGTCTATGCCGAGCGCGCAGCCCTTTCTCTCGATGCCGCCAAGGATGTCGTGGCGCGCGCCCGCAAGGCGCAGAAGGCCTGGGCGAAACGGCCGCTCGAAGAGCGTGTGCAGCTGGTGCTGAAGGGTGCTGCGCGGCTGAACGAAATGTCCGACGTCGTCGTGCCGGAGCTTGGCTGGCAGATGGGCCGGCCGGTCAAGTATGGCGGCGAATACAAGGGCTTCAACGAGCGTTCCAACTATGTCGCTTCGATCGCGGCGGATGCGCTGGCGCCTGTTGTCGTCGAGGAGAGCGATCGTTTCGAGCGGCGCATCGAGCGCGAAGCGCATGGCGTCGTCTTCGTCGTCGCGCCGTGGAACTATCCGTATATGACGGCGATCAATACGATCGCGCCGGCACTGATGGCCGGCAATACGGTGGTGCTGAAACATGCCTCGCAGACGCTGCTGGTCGGCGAGCGGCTGGTGCAGGCCTTCACCGAGGCCGGCGTTCCCGAGGATGTGTTCCAGAACGTCTTCCTCGATCATGAAACGACATCGGCGCTGATTGCCGCCGGCAGCTTCAATTTCGTCAACTTCACCGGATCGGTCGAGGGCGGGCGCTCGATGGAGCGGGCGGCTGCCGGCACCTTCACCGGCCTCGGCCTCGAACTTGGCGGCAAGGATCCGGGTTATGTCATGGAGGACGCCGATCTCGAGGCGGCCGTCGACACGCTGATGGACGGCGCGACCTATAATTCCGGCCAGTGCTGCTGCGGCATCGAGCGCATCTACGTGCATGAATCGCTCTATGACGCCTTCGTCGAAAAATCGGTTGCCTGGGTGTCGAACTACAAGCTCGGCAATCCGCTCGATCCGGAAACCTCGCTCGGGCCGATGGCGCATAAGCGCTTCGCGAAGGTGGTGCGCGAGCAGATCGCCGATGCGATTTCGAAGGGCGCCAAAGCGCTTGTCGATCCCAAACTTTTCCCCCAGGATGACGGCGGCGCCTATCTCGCACCGCAGATTCTTGTCGATGTCGACCATTCCATGGCCTTCATGCGCGAAGAGACTTTCGGTCCGGCGGTCGGCATCATGAAGGTGAAGAGCGACGAGGAGGCACTCGCTTTGATGAACGACAGCCAGTACGGGCTGACGGCCTCGCTATGGACCAGGGATGCCGAGCGGGCAGGGCGGCTCGGCCGCGAGATCGAAACCGGCACCGTTTTCATGAACCGCGCCGACTATCTCGACCCGGCGCTGTGCTGGACCGGTGTCAAGGAAACCGGCCGCGGTGGCTCGCTGTCGATCATCGGCTTCCACAATCTGACGCGTCCGAAATCCTTCCATCTGAAGAAAGTCACAGCATGAGCAGCAACATCACCGCAAACTGGAGCTATCCGACATCGGTCAAGCTCGGTCGGGGCCGCATCGCGGAAGTGGCCGACGCCTGCAAAAGCCTCGGCATCAAGAAGCCGCTGCTCGTCACCGACCGTGGCCTTGCCTCGATGGCGATCACCAAGACTGCGCTCGATATCCTCGAAGATGCCGGTCTCGGCCGCGCAATCTTTGCCGATGTCGATCCGAACCCGAACGAGAAGAACCTCGAAGCCGGCGTCAGGGCCTTCAAGGACGGCGGCCATGACGGCGTCGTCGCCTTCGGCGGCGGCTCCGGCCTCGATCTCGGCAAGTGCGTCGCCTTCATGGCCGGCCAGACGCGGCCGGTCTGGGACTTCGAAGATATCGGCGACTGGTGGACACGTGCGAGCCTTGAGGGCATCGCCCCGATCGTGGCGGTGCCGACAACGGCAGGCACCGGTTCGGAAGTCGGGCGCGCCAGCGTCATCACCAATTCCGAAACGCATGTGAAGAAGATCATCTTCCATCCGAGGTTCCTGCCTGGTGTCGTCATTTCAGATCCGGAACTGACGGTCGGCATGCCGAAGATCATCACCGCCGGCACCGGCATGGATGCCTTCGCCCATTGCCTGGAGGCCTATTCCTCGCCCTTCTATCACCCGATGTCAGCCGGCATCGCGCTGGAAGGCATGCGGCTCGTGAAGGAATTCCTGCCGCGCGCCTATCGGGAAGGCACAGATCTCGAAGCCCGGGCCAACATGATGGCGGCGGCTGCCATGGGCGCGGTCGCCTTCCAGAAGGGGCTCGGCGCCATTCACGCGCTGTCGCACCCGATCGGCGCGGTCTACAACACCCATCACGGCATGACCAATGCGGTGGTGATGCCGGCGGTGCTGCGTTTTAACCGGAAGGCGATCGAGGAGAAGATCGGCCGTGCCGCGGCCTATCTCGGCATTTCGGGCGGTTTTGACGGGTTCTACGATTATGTGCTGAAGCTCCGCTCCGAACTCGGCGTGCCGGAGACGCTGTCGGCGATGGGAATCGCTGAC
The DNA here is from genome assembly GCF_032464805.1 of Rhizobium sp. 10PS4. Taxonomy (NCBI): domain Bacteria; kingdom Pseudomonadati; phylum Pseudomonadota; class Alphaproteobacteria; order Hyphomicrobiales; family Rhizobiaceae; genus Rhizobium; species Rhizobium sp. 10PS4. Next base: position 170,352 of record NZ_JAWDIW010000002.1, read on the forward strand.
GACCGCATCGACGAATTGTCGGCCATGGCGATCGAAGATCCGAGCGCCGGCGGCAACCCGGTTGCAATGACACTCGAAAATACCAAGGCCCTGTTCAGGGATTGTTTCTGACAACATAAGAGCGGACCTACAGACTGGCCCGGAAAACCATGGTTTTCCGGGCTTTTTACGTTTCGGTGGCATCCCTATTTTTAGGGATGTGAAAAATACCGGCTGCAATTTCGCCGCGCGTGTTTCGAATTTGTTAACCATGATTAGAAAGGATGCATTAACCGCACGATGCTTCGACGGTGCGTAAAAGAGCGATTCCAGCTCGCACCATCCCTTCTGAGGACCGAACATGCCTGTCATCACATTCGCAAATACCAAGGGCGGCGCCGGCAAAACGACCGCTGTTCTGCTGCTCGCGACCGAGCTTGCCCGCAAAGGTTATCGCGTCACCATTCTCGACGCCGACCCGCAGCACTGGATTTCGCGCTGGCACGAAATATCAGGTCATGTGCCCAATGTTTCGGTGATCGATTTCGTGACGACTGCGTCTCTGCCGCTGCATATCAGCGAGAACAAGCACAATACCGACTACTTCATCGTCGACCTGCCGGGTGCGCGCAATCCGCTGCTTGCTACCGCCGTCGGCCTTTCCGACCATGTGCTGATTCCCATTCAGGGCTGCGCGATGGATGCGCGCGGCGGCGCGCAGGTACTCGAACTGCTGCAGTATCTGGACGAGAAGGCTGGCATCAAGATCGGCCATTCGGTGGTGCTCACCCGCGTCAATTCGATGGTAACGACGCGGGCGCTGCAAGTCGTCAAGTCACTACTCAGCGAGCGGCATGTGCCGGTGCTCGATACCGCTATTATCGAACGCTCCGCCTTCCGCGACATCTTCGACTGTGGCGGTACGCTGCACACGATCGATCCCACACGCGTCAGCAATCTCGACAAGGCCCGGGAAAACGCTACCTGTTTTGCCGAGGAAATGATGCGCAAGCTGCCGGTGAGGCTGACGGCATCCGCCCGCGTGACAAGCCCGATGGTCCGCTCCGCCGCCTGAATATATTCCGTATGAAACGACAAGGCCGCCGGAGCGATTCGGCGGCCTTGTCGCTGTTATCGCGAGAATGACTTCAGTCGACGAATTCGACCGTCACTCCCGGCTTGACCATCTTGGCAAGCTCGGTGGCATCCCAGTTGGTCAGACGGATGCAGCCGTGGCTCTGGGTGCGGCCGATCTTCGAGGGCTCGGGCGTGCCATGGATGCCGTAGGTCGGCCTGGAAAGCGCCATCCAGACGGTGCCGACGGGACCGTTCGGGCCGGGCGGAATATTGAGGATCTTGTCATTGGCGCCCTGCTGGAAATTGATCTTCGGATTGTAGGTGTAGCCGGGATTGAATGCGACGCGCTCGACGTTGACCGTGCCTGACGGAGAGGGGGTATCGGTGGAGCCGATCGACGCCGGATAGGCGGCAAGCAGATTGCCGGCGCCGTCATAAGCGAAGACCTGCTTACGGCCCTTGTCGGCGATGATGCGGGCGACCGCGCCGCTCTTCGGCTCGCCTGGATTGACGACCTTGATGACGGTGCCGGGAACGGTGAAGTCGGCGCCGAGGTTCATCTCCTTAAGGAAAGCCTCATCCATGTGGAAACGCTCGGCGAGCATCTCGGTGGTCGAGGTGTAAGCCAGCGACGGCAGCAGCGCCTTATGCGAATAGTCTTCCGGAATCGCGGCGACGAAGGGGCCGGCCGCATCGGCCGGCGTGATCGTATAGCTGACGACGGGCAGCCCGCCGGTCATGCGCAGCTCTTCCAGAATGGCGTCGGTGTTGTTCGGATCGAGCTTCGAGCCGGTCATCTGATCGTAGGCTAAGATCGCCTTGGTGACGTTCGAACCCATATGGCCGTCGATGACGCCGGGGGAGACGCCGGCGCGGTCGAGGAAGACCTGCAATGCGACGATCTCCGGCTTCGATTTGTTGTTCAGCGTGATGACAGGTTCATCGGGTGGGGCCATCGGCTGATCGGCGGGCGGGATCTGCTGGTCGGGATCGATCGAGGCATAATCGTCGCCGGGCTGCGGATTGCCGATGCTGTTATCCTCGGGATAGGGCTGGTCGCCGAGCGGCTGGCGCTCGATCGCGGCATCGCGCGGTATGCCGCCGGTGACGGCGCCGCGCTCGGAATAACGCGTATCGCCATAGGGATTGTTGTCGGAATAATAGGGGTCGTTGCCGTATTGGTCGTTATAGACTTCGCGCGGGCCGGGCCGCGGCGGATAGTAGCCGCGGGCGCGCATCTCTGTGGCGACGACGTTGCCATAGTCGTCGATCAAGACGCGATTGCCGCTACGGTCGCGGGCGTAGATATAGCCGGCTGGAACATAGTCGAGGATTTCGCCGCTCGGCGTCACAAGCACGATATCGCTCTGGCGGCGATCGCGGAACTGCTGCGCGCCTGCCTGCGGCGCTGTAGCCGCAAGAGCAGCCAGGACGGCCGCGAGACAAAATGCCGACTTCAAAAAGCGATCCACGTATCATACCTCGATCAGTGACTGGCAGACACACACCTGCGAATTTTGACGCTAGTGTGGAATTTATGAAAGCGTGCTGAACAAAATATGAAAATCACTAAGATTTCCTTTTACTCATAAACGTTTGCGTCCTTGTGTCAGTTCCGCAAAATTCACGGTTGCTGCAAAAACACAAGATAGGAGCCGCACTGATTGACGAATGGCGGCGTGAAACCTAACGCTAGCGCATCGTCCTTTCCGAAATCGGAACCGATTTCGGAAAGGACGATGCGAGGATTCAAAGAGTTGGAGCGTCCTTTGTGGCGTCCGGAAGGACGCACGGCGCTAAAGAGTCGATAATCCCTGAGGAGACCGTGATGATGGAATTTGCCGCCGCAAGCGGGCCGCGCCTGATGCTGGACGAAACATCGGTGCTGGATATCGGCGGATGCATCGTCGAAGGCGTCGACATTGCCCCGAAACGCGCCATTCCCGATGACGGCGACCCGCGAATCGATCACTCGCTCGAGGGTTTCCTGTTTACCTGTGGGCCGGACCATATCCGCCACCGCCAGCCGATCCCCGGCCGGGACGACGGCAAGGTCTATCCGCTGCACGGATCGGCCTCCGGTCATGCGGCAAAGGTGCTGTGGACGAAGTTCGAGAACGGCAATGCCGAATGCCGGGCCGATATCGACATCACTACCGTGAAGGGACTGCCGCAGCGCCTCGAGCGGCTGTGGCGGATCGATGGTGCGACCGGCGAAGTGCGGCTCGAGGACCGGGTCGTCAATATGAGCGATCGGACGGTGCCGACCTTCCTCATGTATCATATGAACACCGGCGGCAAATGGCTGGACGACGGCACACGGCTCGAAGGCCGGATGCTGGAAAATGGCGGTTTCCCCTGGGCCTTCGGCGAAGAGCCTGGCGGCATCTTCTGCGTCGCGGCGCCGGCGACGGAGGAGGGTTTCGCGGAGGTCCGCCTCGGACCGATCGCCGCAATCGGCGGCAGGACGCTGCGCGTGCGCTTCCGCGCCGACACGCTACCCTATCTGCAGGTCTGGCGGAACCAGAAGGCGCCGGCCCATATCATCGGCATCGAGCCGGTTTCGCATCGCTGGATATCGCGTGACGAGCTTGAGGCAGCCGGTGAATTCAAAATGCTGGCGCCCGGCGAGAGCCGCCGCTATGCGCTGACCTTTGCCTTCCTGTGAGCGAAGTGTTGTTGACGCTGGCAGACCTCCGTCGTAGACCTTCAGCCCAAGATTTTTGAGGAGACAAGACGATGGATATTCGCCAGATCGACGATGAATATTCGGTTTCGGGCCAGATCACGCTTGAGGAGCTCGACGAGATCAAGGCGCTGGGCTTCAAATCGATCGTCTGCCACCGTCCCGACCACGAAAGTCCCGACCAGACGTCGTTCTCCGTCATCGAGGCGCGCGCGAGGGAGCTAGGTCTCGAAATTGCCCATGTGCCTGTTGGGCCGATGGGCGTGACCGAGGAAGCCGTGCAGGGCATGGTCGACGCGCTCGACGAATTTCCGCGGCCGATGCTTGGCTATTGCCGTTCCGGCGCACGCTCGACGGCGATCTACCAGAAGACACACCACATTCGCAATTGAGCCCCGTTCCAGGTGCAAATTTTCCGGCGCTGAACCTCAGCGCCGCCACCTTCCATTCACTCAGGAGACTATGATGAGCATCAAGCGTATCGACGTCGGCGCGCGCATGAGCGGCGCCGTCATTCACGGCAATACAGTCTATCTCGCGGGCCAGGTCGGCGAGGGCGAAAGCGTCACCGATCAGTGCAAGTCCTCGCTTGCCGAAGTCGACCGCCTGCTGGCTGCATCAGGCAGCAGCAAGTCGAAGATCCTGCAGACGATCATCTACCTCGCCGATATCGCCGATTTCGCCGAGATGAACGCCGTCTGGGAAGGCTGGATCGATCCGGCCAATCCGCCGGCCCGCGCCACCAGCGAAGCCAAGCTTGCTGCGCCGAAATACAAGGTCGAGTTCATCATCACGGCCGCACTCGATTAAGGTCGCAGCGTCCCTATCCTTCAAGGCCGGTGAGTTTTCTCACCGGCTTTTTGTTTGCGCGATTTCCGAGAGCGTGCGCGTCGGCGTAATCGCTTCGGGATCGAGCTTGATTTCGATGATCGCAGGTTTGCCACTGGCGCGCGCCCGCTCGAAGGCCGGGGCGAAATCCGCCGTCGTCTCCACCGTCTCGCCGTGGCCGCCATAGGCGCGGGCAAGGGCTGCGAAGTCGGGATTGGTCAGATCGGTGCTGCTGACGCGGCCTGGATACTCGCGCTCCTGATGCATGCGGATCGTGCCGTAGATGCCGTTGTTGACGACGACCGCGATGATCGGCAGGCCGTAGCGGATGGCGGTGGCGAATTCCTGGCCGTGCATCAGGAAGCAGCCGTCGCCGGCAAAGCAGATGACCTCGCGCTCGGGAAAGAGCCGCTTGGCAGCGACCGCTGCCGGCAGGCCGTAACCCATCGAGCCGGAGGTGGGGGCGGCTTGGGTGTTGAAGCGGCGGAAACGATGGAAGCGGTGCACCCAGGTGGCGTAGTTGCCCGCACCATTGGTGAAGATCGTCTGCGGTCCGGTATTGGCCTCCAGCCATTCCATGATCGGCCCCATATGGACGGCGCCCGGACCTGTCGATGGTGGCGTCGACCAGGCGAGATAGCCTTGGTGCAGTCGCGCGGTGCGCTCGGTCCAGTGCGGTTCGGCCGGCGCTTCCAGATCGGCGAGTGCTGCGACGAAATCGGCAGGTGCCGCGCAGATGGCAAGATCCGGGCGATAGATGCGGCCGAGCTCCGAAGGGTCGGGATAGATGTGCACCAGCGATTGCTGGGGGTAGGGGATGTCGATCAGCGTATAGAACGAGGACGGCATTTCCGACATGCGGCTGCCAAGCAGGATCAGCAGGTCGCTCTCCTTGATCTCCTTTGCTAGCGCCGGATTGATGCCGATGCCGACATCGCCGGCATAGCAGGGATGGAGATGATCGAACAGCATCTGCCGGCGGAAGGAGCAGCCGACGGGGAGCTGGAAACGCTCGGCGAAGCTCTGAAAATCGGCGACGGCATCAGCATCCCAGCGTGTGCCGCCAAGGATTACCATCGGCCGCTCGGCTTTTAGCAGGCGGAGATAGAAATCGTCGATCTGGCGGCGGCCGGGATGGGCCTCGACATTGGCATAGTGCCTGGCGCGGGGTGCCTCGACCTCATCGCGCAGCATGTCCTCAGGCAGCGTTAGCACGACAGGGCCGGGACGGCCGGAGGTTGCGACCGCAAAGGCGCGGGTGACGAACTCGGGAATGCGGGCGGCATCGTCGATCTCGCCCACCCATTTGGCGAATTCGGTGAAGGCGCGGCGGAACTCGACTTCCTGGAAGGCCTCGCGCTCACGCGCTTCCCGCTGTACCTGGCCGATGAACAGGATCATCGGGATCGAGTCCTGCTTGGCGATATGCAGGCCGGCGGAGGCGTTGGTGGCGCCGGGGCCACGGGTCACCATGCAAATGCCGGGTTCGCCGGTCAGCCTGCCCCAGCAATCCGCCATCATCGCCGCTCCGCCCTCCTGGCGGCAGACGAGGACGTCGATATCGCTGTCGCGCAACGCGTCGAGCACGGCGAGGAAGCTCTCGCCGGGCACGCAGGAGAGACGCTTGACGCCGTTCGCCTTCAGCGCCTCGACGATCAGTTCCCCGCCAGTCTTCTTCATGACAATGCCTTCTTCATGACGATGCCTTCCTCTCGCGCTCGGCGAGTTCCGCCAGAATTTCTGCCTGGTGTTCGCCGAGACGCGGGCTCGGCCTGATATAACGCAGCGGCGTCTCCGACAGCACCACAGGCGTCCTGACACCGGGGATCACGGTGCCGGCGGCATCCGCAAGGTCAATGCGCAGGCCGCGAGCCTGTACCTGCGGATGGGCGAACATTTCCTCAATCGTGTTGATTGCGCCCGATGGAACCGCGTTCTCTTCACAGGCCTTTAGCAGATCCGCCTTCTGCCATTTCAACGTCTCGGTCGAGACGAGGCGGCGCACTTCGCCGCGATTGCCGACGCGGGCCTTGTTGGTGGCGAAACGCTCGTCGCCGGCGATCGCCTCCAGGCCGAGGAGGGTGCAGAGGCGACGGAACTGGCCGTCGTTGCCAACCGCGAGAATGAGGTACCCGTCCGCCGTCGGTACGACCTCATAGGGCGAGATATTGGGATGGGCATTGCCGAGGCGGGTCGGTGCCTCACCGGAAACCAGGTAATTCATGTTCTGATTGGCGAGCACGGCCGATTGTACATCGAGCAGGGCCATGTCGACCAACTGGCCTTCGCCTGACTTCAGGGCGTGGATCAGGGCGGCTTCGATCGCCGAGACGGCATAGATGCCGGTGAAGATATCGGCGATGGCGACGCCTGCCTTCATCGGCTGGCCGTCCGGCTCACCGGTGATCGACATGAAGCCGGACATGCCCTGGACGATATAATCGTAGCCGGCGAGGCTGGCATAAGGGCCGTTCTGGCCGAAGCCGGTGATCGAGCAATAGACGAGCTTCGGGTTGACCTTGCGTAGGCTGTCATAATCGAGCCCGTATTTGACGAGGCCGCCGAGCTTGAAATTCTCGATGACCACGTCGGCGGTGGAGACGAGGCGGCGAACGAGATCCTGGCCTTCGGCGCTCTTCAGGTCGGCGGTGACGGAGCGCTTGCCGCGATTGGCGGCGTGATAATAGGCAGCCGAGAGATTCTCGCCGTCGGCGCCCTCGACGAAGGGTGGCCCCCACTGGCGTGTATCGTCGCCGCCGTCGGGATTTTCGACCTTGATGACGTCGGCGCCGAGATCGGCGAGCATCTGTCCCGCCCAAGGGCCGGCGAGCACACGGGCAAGCTCGATCACACGGATGCCGGCCAGCGGCGGTTCTTTCGTCACGGTCTCCGTCATGTTCCTCCGGGCTCTCGTTCTTATATCTAGGGCGCCAGCGTCGCCTCTGATGTACCGGATACCGGTTTCGATGCAAAGCGGCGCTCGCGCCAAACAATGTAGAAGCCCGACGCCATGATAATCATGATGCCGAGCCATTTGATCGCATCCGGGAAGTCGCCGAAGACCAGCCAGGCGAAGATCGTCGCCGAGACGATCTCGAAATATTGCAGCGGTGCGAGCGTCGAGGCTGGTGCTGCGCGATAGGCATAGACGCCGAGGATGCCCGATATCGCGGCCATGGCGCCGACGCCGGCGACATAGAACCAGGCGCGGCCATCCGGCATGACCGGATCGAAGAGATCGGAGCCGGTTCCCTGGCCCAGGAAAAGCAGGACGGCGCAGAAGAGCAGGCCCCAGATGCTCATCTGGAATTGCATCGCCCAAGGGTCCTCCCTGTGCGAGAGGACGCGGGTCATCAGCACGAAGATGGCGATGCAGAGCGCGCTGACGACGGGCAGAAGCGCGATGTAGCCGACCTCTTCGAAACTCGGCTGGATGATCAGCATCGCCCCGAAAAAGCCGACGCCGCAGGCGCTATAACGCCGCCAGCCAATCGTCTCCTTCAGGAAAATGCCGCCGAGGATCGTCAGCATGATCGGCTCGACGAAGAAGATCGCAATCGCGTCGGCGACCGCCATGTATTTCAGCGTGGTGACGAAGGAGATCATCGAGACGGTGATGATCGCGCCGCGGATGGCATGGAACAGGTTCTGGCGCCAGGAAAAATCGGCGAAGCTGCGCCGCCATATTACAATCGGCAGCATGCAGACGGCCTGTACGGCGAAGCGGCCGGCGGTGATCTCCGCGGACGGGACTGTGACGATGGCAAGCTTGGCGAAAATATCGATGAGCGGCGAGAACATCACCGAGATAAACATCAGCACAAGCCCCATCGTCACGTCGGAGGCGGACGAAACGGGGCGGGCGGACGTGCTGTTCATGATGAAATCCCCGTACTCAGGATATTGGTCGCTCAGGATCTTGCGACGGCCCTGTCGCACCAGTCCGCAAAGGCTGCGATCGCCGCATCCGCGCCGATCTCATTCAGTGTTTCGTGCCGCATGTCCTGATATATCTCAGTGCTGATACGGGAGAAGCCTTGACCTTTCAAATGGTTTGACAGCCAGAGCACGGCTTTTCCACGTTCCGTCGCCGGGTCCTCTCCGCCACCGACGAGACGGATCGGCATGTCCCGGGGCAGCCGGTCGAGGTGGATTTTGTGTGGCGCGCGGAAAGTCAGTTCGAAGAGATCGAGCCAGAGAGAGATCGAGGCGTCGAAGCCGCAGAGCGGATCGGCGACATATTTGTCGACTTCATCAGGTCTGCGCGACAGCCAGTCGAACTCGGTGCGGCAGCCGGGAATGGATTTGCCCCAGGCGCCGAAGGTGAGCTTCGGCAGCAAGCCGCTCGGCACGTCGGAGCCCTTCAACATGCGCTCGGCAAGCAGGATCGCCTGGGCGGCGCGGCCGGCAAGGCCGACGGCGAAATTCGAATTCCAGACGGCGACGGCGTCGAAATCGGCCGGAGCCGTGACGGCAGCGTTGAGGGCGATGAGGCCGCCCATCGAATGGCCGAAAAGGATCACCGGCAAGCCGGGATGGCGGGAGGCCGCATGGCCGCGCATGGCGACGACGTCGCCGATCACCCTTTCGACGCCACTGCGTCGGGCGAAGCGGCCGATCGGCGCATCGGGCGCCGTCGTCTCGCCGTGGCCGCGGTGATCATGGGCGTAGACGTAATAACCGCGTGCCGCCATGGCCTCGGCAAAGGAGCGGTATCGTTTCGAATGTTCGGCCAAGCCATGGGATATCAACAGGATGCCGCGTGGAGGGGTGATGGCCTCAGCATGGTGATAGGCCAACGATGCCCCTGGCACGGCGAGCCTTTGCGTTTCAGAAAACATGTGGGTCCTCCCGGCGGCAACAGACCAGATCGCCGGGTAATTGCAACATGGTCATTTGATTATCCGATAACAAATTGCGGCCGTGTTGCGATTCAGGGTTGCGGTCTTTTGATTTTGATGCTTATTTGTTCCTGTATTGTTCTTTTTTGGGGGTTGAAATGAGCAGCATGCAGTTGCGTACCTTGACGTTTGCCGTGTCGATGATTGTTGCCGGCGCCGGCGTGGCGCAGGAGGCCGGCGGGCGCACCCGCTTCATTCTGGCGGCGAGCTGGCAGCCGGCCTTTTGCCAGACGAACCAGAAGAAGGCCGAGTGTGCGAGCCAGACCGGCGAGCGCCCGGACGCGACGAACTTTTCGTTGCACGGACTTTGGCCGATGCGGCAAGATTATTGCGGCGTGAGCGCCGAGCAGAAGGCCGCCGACAAGGATGGCGACTGGAACAAGCTGCCGGAGGTCACGCTTGCGGCCGAGACGAAGACGGCGCTGGCAAAGGCGATGCCCGGCACGCAATCCGGCCTGGAACGGCATGAATGGGTGAAGCATGGCACCTGCACGAAGATGAGCGCCGACGACTATTTCGGCGTCGGTGTGCATCTCGTGGGCGCGCTCAACGCGTCGGCGGTACGCGATCTCTTCGCTGCCAATATCGGCAAGCCGGTCAAAGCCGACGCGATCAAGGCGGCTTTCGACAAGAGCTTCGGGCCGGGTGCCGGCGACCGCATCAAGATGAGCTGCCGGCGGGCCGGCAATGTCAGGATGATCAGCGAGCTGACGATCGGGCTTTCGGAAGCCGCCGGGACAGCATCGGCGAAAAGTGCCGGCCTCGCCGATCTGATCCAGGGCGCTGGAAAAACGTCGTTCGGTTGTGACGAGGGCGTCGTCGACGCTGCGGGCTTTTGACCGGAAATCCTGAGTAAACCGGGTTTCGGCGTTGCCCGCAGGCGCTGTTTCGCCTACATAGCGGCACAATCGAAGTTTCCCGCCCGGAGCAGCGCAGCATGGCACGTCAGTTCATCTATCATATGTCCGGCCTCAACAAGGCCTATGGCAACAAGAAGATCCTGGAGAATATCCACCTTTCGTTCTACCCGGATGCCAAGATCGGTATCCTTGGTCCGAACGGCGCGGGTAAATCCACCGTGCTGCGCATCATCGCAGGCCAGGACAAGGAGTATACCGGCGAAGCCTGGCTCGCCGAAGGTGCGACGGTCGGCTATCTGGAGCAGGAGCCGCATCTCGATCCCAACAAGACGGTGTTCGAGAATGTCATGGAAGGTGTCGCCTCGAAGACGGCCGTCCTCGATCGTTACAATGAATTGATGATGAACTATTCCGATGAGACGGCGGAAGAGGGTGCCAAGCTTCAAGACGTCATCGACAGCCAGAACCTCTGGGATCTGGAAAGCCAGGTCGAGATGGCGATGGAAGCCCTGCGCTGCCCGCCGCGCGACGCCGAAGTCACCAGCCTTTCCGGTGGTGAGCGCCGCCGTGTCGCGCTCTGCCGCCTGCTGCTTTCGCAGCCGGATCTGCTGCTGCTCGACGAACCGACCAACCACCTGGACGCTGAAACCATCGCCTGGCTCGAAAAACATCTGCGCGACTATCCGGGCGCCGTGATGATGATTACCCACGATCGCTACTTCCTGGACAACGTCACCGGCTGGATCCTCGAACTCGACCGCGGCCGTGGCATCCCCTACGAAGGCAACTATTCGGCCTACCTGCAGGCGAAAGCCAAGCGTATGCTGCAGGAAAGCCGCGAAGACGCATCGCGCCAGAAGGCGATCAGCCGCGAACAGGAATGGATCGCTTCCAGCCCGAAGGCCCGTCAGGCCAAATCCAAGGCGCGTATCAAGTCCTATGAGCAACTGGTGGATGCCGCCGAGAAGCAGCGTCCCGGCGACGCGCAGATTATCATCCCGCTCAGCGAGCGCCTCGGCCAGGTGGTCATCGAGATGGACGGTATTACCAAGGGCTTCGAGGGCCGCACGCTGATCAACGACTTGTCGATCAAGCTGCCGCCGGGCGGCATTGTCGGCATCATCGGCCCGAACGGCGCCGGTAAGACGACGCTATTCAGGATGATCACCGGCCAGGAAACGCCGGATGGCGGTTCGATCCGCATCGGCGAGACCGTGCATCTCGGTTATGTCGACCAGAGCCGTGACACCCTTGCGGCCGACAAGACGGTCTGGGAGGAAATCTCCGGCGGCGCCGAAATTATCAAGCTTGGCAAGTTCGACATGAACTCCCGTGCCTATTGCGGCGCCTTCAACTTCAAGGGTGGCGATCAGCAGCAGAAGGTCGGCAATCTCTCTGGTGGTCAGCGCAACCGTGTTCACCTTGCCAAGATGCTGAAGGCCGGCGGCAATGTTTTGCTGCTCGACGAACCGACCAACGACCTCGATACGGAAACGCTGGGTGCCTTGGAGAACGCGCTGGAGAACTTCGCTGGCTGCGCCATCATCATCAGCCACGATCGCATGTTCCTCGACCGCCTGGCGACGCACATCCTCGCTTTCGAAGGCGACGGCCATGTCGAATGGTTCGAAGGCAACTTCGAGGATTATGAACAGGACAAGGTGCGCCGCCTCGGCCCCGATGCCCTCAACCCGGGTAGCCAGGCCCATAAGCGCCTGACACGCTGATTTCACTCATTGTTGCTTGCGGAAGCCCCGGTTCGGCCGGGGCTTTTTCATATCACGCCTTTGTCGCAATCTGAGCAGCCAATTTCGCGGAGAGTGCGAATTGCCGCTTGCCACCGCTTTTCAAATCACATAAAGATATCTTTATATCTTGATTGGATCAAAGATGAGCGAACCCTTGAAGCTTGGACTGGATGCGCTGGTGGACGTCTTGAAGGCGGCCGGCGAGCCCACGCGCCTGCGTCTTCTGGCGCTTCTTGACGGCGGCGATCTGACGGTGACCGATCTTACCGAAATTCTCGGCCAATCCCAACCCCGCATCTCCCGCCACCTGAAGCTGCTCGGCGAGGCCGAACTGATCGAACGCTACCAGGAGGGCGCTTGGGCCTATTTCCGCCTCAAGCAGGACGGTAAGGCCGCCATGCTGGTGCGGGCGTTGCTGAAGCATGTTTCCGAGAACGATCCGACCATCCTTCGTGACGGCGAGCGGCTGTCGCAGGTCAAACGCCAGCGCGCCGAGCGGGCACAGGCCTATTTCAGCCGCAACGCGGCCGAATGGGACGAGCTTCGCCGCCTGCATGCGGCCGATGAAGAGGTCGATGCCGCCGTCATCCGGCTGCTCGGCAGCCAGCCGATCGACTCGCTGCTCGATCTCGGCACCGGCACCGGCCGCATCCTCGAACTCCTGTCCGGGCTCTACCGCCGGGCGACCGGCGTCGATGCCAGCCGCGACATGCTGAGTGTGGCGCGCGCCAATCTCGACAAGTCCCGCATCACCAAGGCCACCGTGCGCCACGCCGATATCCTGAACCTGCCTTTCGAGGGACAGGATTTCGATCTGGTGACGATCCATCAGGTGCTGCATTTCTTCGATCAGCCGGAGATTGCGATCGCGGAAGCGGCGCGCATGCTCCGGCCGGGCGGCCGGCTCGTGGTCATCGACCTTGCGCCGCACACGCTCGAATATCTCCGCGACGAGCATGCGCATGTCCGTCTCGGTTTTTCGCACCAGGCGATGTCCGACTGGTTGCGCAAAGCCAGGCTCGACGTCGAGCAGGTTGTCGATCTTCATCCGGGTCAGCAAAGCGGGCAGGGGTTGACGGTCACCGTCTGGCTCGCGCGCGATCCGAGGCGCCTCATGGCTTCGCAGACGAGCGAAGGCGCCGAACCTACATTTGCCGGGAGGGTATGACATGGCTTTGAAAAACGAAGCACGCGGCCGCAACGACATTAGAGTCTCTTTCGAATTCTTCCCGCCGAAATCGGAGGAGATGGAAGGCCAGCTCTGGCACGCCGTCGGCCAGTTGCAGGATTGGGACCCGGATTTCGTCTCGGTGACCTATGGCGCCGGCGGCACCACCAAGGCACCGACACTCTCCACCGTTACGCGCTTCCTCTCGCAGACGCCGCTTGCCACCGCTTCGCATCTCACCTGCGTCGGTGCAACGAAGGAGGAGACCCATCAGGTGGTCGACACCTTCCGCAAGGCCGGCGTGACGCATTTCGTGGCGCTGCGCGGCGATGCGCCCGGCGGTGCCGGCGCGCCCTACCAGCCGCATCCCGGCGGTTATGCCAATGCGGCGGAGCTGGTGGCCGGCCTCAAAGAAATCGGCGATTTCGAGATTTCGGTTTCCGCCTATCCGGAAAAACACCCGGAAAGCCGTGATACGGCGGCTGATATCGACATGCTGAAGCGCAAGGCCGACAATGGCGCCGACCGGGCACTGACGCAGTTCTTCTTCGATAACGACAATTTCGAGCGCTACTTGGAACGGGTGCGCGGCGCCGGCATCTCGATCCCTGTCGTGCCCGGCATTATGCCGATCCAGAACCTGACGCAGCTGAAGCGTTTCGCCGGGGCCTGCGGCACTGTTATCCCCGCCTTCCTCGATGAGCGCTTCGCAGGCTTCGACGACAAGCCCGAGGAGCGGGCGAAGGTCGCCGCCGAAGTCGCCGCCGAACAGATCGAAGATCTCGTCCGGCGCGGTATCCACGACTTCCATCTCTATACAATGAACCGTGCGCCGCTGGTTTCCGCCGTGCTCGACAATCTCGGCTTCTCTCGCCGGGCGGCAAAAAGTGCGGGCGCGGCCGCCTGATCCTTTCAGCCAATCAACGCGTCTACAGCGCCCTTTGCGGCTCTCGAAAAGACGCGCGGCGCTGCAAAAGTGAAAAGCGCATGTCGGGCGGGACATGCGCTTTTTCGTTGGCGGATTGATCAGCTATTCAGGAGTTTAGGCACTATCAGTCATTACACTTTCGTCGGCCAGCTCAGATGAAGAGCATGGACAAGACGAAAGCAAACGCTGCACTGACCAACAGAACATTCAAGGATTGCGTGAGTCCCATGTCTGTCTCCTCGCGTTAACCGGCCAATAATATGTCTGAAATATGTCGGTTGGGAAGCAGATCTTATGCTGCGCTGCAGAAGGGTTCAGTGGATAAGTCGAATAGCGTTTCGGCAAGCGTTTGAAATTGTTTGTTAATTCTCAACAAATTTTTGTTCACAGATTTTATCATGCCGTTAAATCGGGCGATTGCGCATTTACCTATGCGCCCAAAACATGGCGGGATCGCAACCGGTTGAAAACATGTGGAATTCGCAACCAGTTTCAGGCGGCCTTGGCCAGCAGGCGATAGGCGCGGCCATCGAGAATGACGAGGCCGAAACCGATCAGCGCCATGCCGGCAAACTCGCTCAGTGCCAGCCTTTCTCCGAGGAAGAGCACGCCGAGAAGGATGGCGCTCGGCGGCACCAGCAGGGTGACGAGCGAGGCATTGGTGGCGCCGGCCGTCGCCATGATCCGGAAATAGAGGATGTAGCCGAAGGCGGTCGACAGCAGCGCCAATGCCAGGATGGCGAGGAGGGCATCGAGCGGCGGTGCGGCAAGCGCCCAAGGACGATCGGCCAGCAGCGACAGCGGCAGTGCAATCAGCGAAGAGGCGGTCAACTGGCCGGCTGCGGTAACAGGGGCGGGAACATTCTTGAAGCGTTTTCCGTAAGTGGCGGCGAAACCATAGGAGATGGCAGCAAGCACGGGAAGAAGCAGCGCCCAGAGCGGGGCTTCGCGACCGGCCGAAATGCCGGGGCCGATCAGCACGATCGTTCCGGCCAGGCCGACGAGGCAGCCGGCGATCTTTGCCGGCGACAGCTTTTCGTCTGAGGTGAAGTAGTTGGCGATCAGCACGGTCCAGATCGGTGTCGTCGCATTCAGGATCGCCGCAAGACCGGCGCCGATGCGGGTCTGGCCGAAGAAGATCAGCGCATGCGGCAGGGCATTGTTGATGAGGCCGAGGATCAGGAACTCACGCCAGCGGGCCTTGAAGATCGCATAGAAATCGAAACGGCCGGCGATATAGATATGCAGCGCCAGCGCCGCGAGCAGCAGCCTGAAGAAGACCAGGGTCAGCGGCGGCACGTGCTGGACGGCAATGCGGGCAAAGAAGAAGGAGCCGCCCCAGGTCAGGCCGAGCAGGACCAGCAGAGCCCAGGTCCAGGCATTCATTCTGCTGTCCATGCCGATTCCTCCACCGCAAGCCGTTTTGCCGAAAACAGTTTTCGGTTTCATGCTTTAGCGCAGGCGGCGGATCGCGCCACCCGTTTCTTGCGAAGCGGATGGCGGTGCAATGTTAGCAGGGATCAAAGGGCGTTAAGAAGGGCAGGCGTTGCCCAGCCGTCGGCCGGCATGCCGAGGCGCTTCTGTTCCTTCTGGATCGCGACTCGCGTGCCGGAGCCGAGGATGCCGTCGATCTCGCCGACATCATGGCCGAGCGACTGCAGCTTGGTCTGCAGCGCCTTCATCTGGTCGCTGGCAAGCCCCTGTTCCGGCACACCCTTGAGGTACGGCTCGGCGCCCGAAAGGCGCGTTCCGAAATAGGCGGCCGAGGTCGTGTAGATGAACGACTTGTTCCATTCGAGATAGATCTTGAAATTGGGATAGGCGATGAAAGCGGGTCCCATGCGGCCCTGCGGCAGCACGAGGTCTCCTTCCAGGTTACCGAAGGCGGTATTGCCGTCGCGCGGTTTGACGCCGAGCGCGAACCATTCGGCGGCCTTCATCGTGCCGCCAAGTCCGGATTTTTCGAAGGGCAGGTTATCCGGCAGGGTCACTTCCTGCAGCCAGGGCTGGCCGCGCTCGAAGCCGAGATGCTGGATGAATTTCGCCGCCGTCAGGATGGCGTCCGGGCTGCTTTGCTTCAGGCGGACATGGCCGTCGCCGTCGCCGTCCATGCCATAGGCGATGATGTCGCGCGGCAGCATCTGCACCTGGCCGATCTCGCCGGCCCAGGCGCCGGTATTGGTGGCGGGGTCGAGGTCGCCATGCTCGACCATCTCAATAAGGGCGATCAGCTGCGGGCGGAAGAGTTCCGGGCGGCGGCAGTCATGCGACAGCGTCACCAGAGCGTTGCGGGTGTTGAAATCGCCCTGGACGGCGCCGAAATCGGTTTCCATCGCCCAGAAGGCGGTGATGACGCCTGGGGGCACGCCGAATTCCTGCTCGGCGCGAGCAAAGACGTCGGCATATTGCTTCATCTTCTGGCGGCCGATGTCGAGGCGGGCCTGGCTGACGGTGCGCTGGGAGAATTCGAGGAAGGTTTGCTTGAAGACGCCCTGCGCGCGATCGCGACTCAGGACCTTGGGATCGATCTCGGCGCCGGCGAAGGCCTCGTCGGCGGCTGCCGCACTGGCGCCGGCTGCGACAGCATCTTTCTTGACGCCTTCGAGGAAGGCGGACAGATCGCCTCCACAGGGCGCTGCCGGGGCTGCGCCCGGCGCCTGCTGGGCGGCCGCGCCGCCTGCGAGGGCGAAGGCAAACAGAAGGGCGAGTGCAGAGCGGCTTGCGAGCGAGCGGTGCATGGATGCGGTCCTTATATCAAACAGATTTCCGTCGCTTTCACAGACGAATGTGACGGAAGCAAGAAACATCGCAAGACGTTACTAAGAATTTCTATCCTTGGAAACGGCGGCGACCCAATTGTTCCAGTTCTTTGCGCTGCCGCCAAAGACATTGATGTCGGTCGGCCCACTAATGCCGGGAATAACGCCGGTCGAGGTATATTGCCAGAAGGCCCAGCGGCGGTCGGAATAGGTCGCCTCGGGGTGTTTTGCCACCGAACGGACCCAGAAATGATAATCCTGGAAGTAGCCGACGAGATTTTCGCGGTGGAAATCGACCGAGGTGTAGATGATCGGGCGCTTGCCGTAATAGGCCTCCAGCCGGTCCATGAAACGCTGCATTTCGGCGCGCACCGTTTCAGCGTCGGGACGGTAGCGGCAGGTCTTCGATTCGCCGTTCCATTCGACGTCAAGCACCGGCGGCAGCCGCATGGCCGCCTTCGGCACGTTGCGGATGAACCAGTCGGCCTGCTGATCGGCGGAGGAGCAGAAATAGTAGAAATGATAGGGAGCGTGCGGGATGCCGGCGGCGCCAGCCTCTCGCCAGTATTCGTCGAAGCGCGGATCGACCCTGTCCTTGCCTTCGGTGGCTTTGATGAAGGCGAAGGAGACGCCTGAATTCTTCACCGTGCCCCAGTCGATATCGCCCTGCCATTTGGAAATATCGATGCCGTGCACCGGATTCTGCTGCGGATGCTTTGCTCCGAAATCCTGGGGATCGGTGTCCTTGAAGCGCGTCTTCGGCTTGATCGACGCCGTTTCGAGATAGTCATAACCCGAGGAACTGCAGCCGGCCAAAAGGACGGCCAAGGGCAAAACGCAAAACAATAGCCGGCGCATGGGCGTCCCGTCGTAGCTCGAATGATCTCTTTGCCCCACAACCTGACCTTCGAAAAAGACGAGTCAGCAGAGGATAACCCTCTATTCGCCATATCAACGTAAAAAATCGGTTAGTTTCAAGCGAATTATGAGCGCTTGCTGATAATAGCTGCCCGCCAGGCATAACCGCCGCCGACGGTATCGAACAACAATGTCGCGTTGTTTTCATGGGCTTGCGCTTCCAGGACCTCGCGCAGATCGGGGCGCGGGGTGACGTGGAATTTTGCAAGCCAGGACTGCAGCATGCGCCGGAACCAGCCCGGCAAGCCTTCCTGCTGGCCGAAATCGACGATGTGCAGCTGGCCGCCGGGATTGAGGGCGGCAATCGATGCATCAACGGCGCGCTGCCAGTCCGGGATCATCGACAGGGCATAGGAAATCAGGATGCGATCGAAGCCGCTGACGCCGAATTCGCGCGGTGTGAACGCCGTGGCGTCGGCGACGCGGAACTCCGGGATCGTCGCCTTGGTGGCAAAGGTCTTGCGCGCCGAAATCAGCATCTCCTGGGAAATGTCGAGGCCGAACAGCTTGGCGGTCGGGAAATGTCTGTGGGCGAAAGCCATGTTGCGCCCCGTGCCGCAGCCGACTTCAAGCAGCGTGCCGCCTTCGGGCACGTCGAGATTGCGGATCGTGCTGTCGCGGCCGAGAAGATAATATTTGCGGGTCAAGTCGTAGATATGGCGCTGATAGCGGTACATGCCATCCATGAGGCTGGCATGTTCATCGCTCTGTCCTGCCGTCTCGGTGCCGATCTTGCTCACGCCTTCTTCCCGTAAATGTGGAAGCCGCCGTAGATTGCCGAGCGATCGAGCGCGGTCAGCTCACGCGACTTCTCTTCGAAATAATCCCATTGGTCGCGGATCGCCGGAGCCAGGCGGCCTTCGATGATGCTCTTTTCGGCGGCGGTGCGGAAGATCACGCGGGCGCCTTCGCGCGCCGTGCGGGTGATTTCCGTCCAGACGTCGTTCAACTGCTCGTCCGTCATCCAGTCCTGCGCGTCGAGCAGGATGTAGCGGTCGCGTGAGGCGGCGGGCTCACGGGCCAGAAGCTCGGTGAAGCTTGCGTGGTGAACGTTGACGCGGTCGACATTGGCGCGGATCACCTGATAGTGCTCAGACTTCAGATAGGTCGGCAGCGGACCTTCTGCTTCGGTGCCGTAGCGGCGGCCGAAGGCCTGCCAGGCGAAATAGTTGTCGCTCATCGGGAAATGACAGGCAAGCTTTTCCAGGCGGTGCTTCAGCACCGGCGCGATCGAATGATCGGCGGCAAGGCTTGCAAGTTCGTCATATTGCTGCGGCGGAATGCCGAGGCCGAAGAGCGAGCTCTTGCGGCCGGTGATCCAGCGCACGACCGGCTTTTCGAAGAGCGGCGCGATCTGCTCGTCGAAGAACTGGCGTTGCTCGCGGATCGAGCGGGTCTTGGTCATCTCGTGCAGCTTGACGCCATGCAGGCGGGCAAGAAGGTGGGCGGCGCCGATGAAGCGACCGAGCAGGCCCGTTTCGTAAATGTTGCGGTCGAAGACTGTGACGCGGCGACGGCCGAACTTACGGCCGTTCCAGTAGCTGCGGGTCGCCTCATCGAGACGGGCGGCGAGATGCTGGTCGTAGGCGCGGCTGTTCGACTTCTCGTTCGGCATTGCCAGGAAGCGGACGAGATCGGCATGGCCGGGAAGGTGCTTGAAGGCGGCAAGCTTCAGGCGGTTCAGCGCGATGTGGTGCGGGTTGAGATCGACGACGTCGATCGAGGCCGGCGCTTTGGAGAGATAGGCGAGCATGTTGCAGCCGCCGGAGCCGATGGTAACGATGCGATGGTTTGGCTTCAGCTCCATCGCCTGCATGTCGAGATCCGGATCCTCCCAGATCTGCGGATAGACGAGGCCGGAGAAGAGAAGGCCGAAGAGACGCTCGGAAAAGCCATCCTTCGAAAAAGCCTTATGGCGGAGAAGGGCGTCCTTGAGTTTCCGGTTCTTGCGGAAGCCGGCATCCGGTGCAAATTCTGACATGAGTCTGTCACCTTTTTAGCGTTCAGGGCGTGTAGCGCGCCACTGCTACAGTTTGATGACGTGGGCTGTGGGCGCGCGCCGTTCGAAAACATCAAGCTCCTCGGAAAGTGATCGAGGCGACGGATCTTCTTCGCGCCGCCCCCTTTCCGGCAGACGGAATTCCTGCTTCTCTCCGGGCATTCGGAGGAATGCCATGCGATTTGTCCTGCGTGTCTTGAAGGCGCTTGCTCTCCTTCTCGTTCTTTTCGTCGTTGCCGGCGCCGCCTGGTTGTTCGTCAGTCCGCCGGAGCTCCTGCGTGTCGGGGACGGCTATGCCGCCAAGATTGTCTGTTCCAACGTCTTTATCGCCGGGCGCAACGCCGAGGACGTGCTGGAGGACGATGTGCAGGCGCCGGGAAACCCGCTGCTGCGGCTTGTGCGCGTCAGTGTCGACCGTGACAATGGCCGAGTGACGGCTCGCTTCATGGGGCTGTTTGCATCGAGTTATGCGCTCTATCGCGGTGGGCTCGGCTGCACGAGTGTGCCGGATGGCGATTTCGAGGCGGCAGCGAATGCCGTCCCCTTCGGCGCGCCGGCCAAGATGGAAACGAACCCTGCTTTATGGCCGCAGGGCGAGGACGTCGGAGATCCCGACACGAAGGTTGCCGCTGTGCTGGCCGATGCCGGGCTTGCCGGCCCGGCCATGCGGGCGGTCGTGGTGGTGCGGGATGGTCGCATCGTCGCGGAAGCCTATGGCCCCGGATTCTCGGCGAAGACGCCGCTGATCGGTTGGTCGATGACGAAGACGGTGAATGCGGCGATCCTCGGTCGCCTGATGCTCGACGGCAAGATCTCCTTCGACGACGATCATCTGCTGGCGCAGTGGAAGGACGATGATCGCGCCAAAATAAAGGTTTCCGACCTGCTTGGCATGGAAAGCGGCCTTGCCTTCAACGAGAATTATGCCGATGTCGCCGACGTCACGCGCATGCTCTATCTCGATCCCGACATGGTATCGCTGCCGGCCAATGCGCCGATGGAGGCGGCCCCCGGCAAGCGATTCCGCTATTCGAGTGGCACGGCGGTGCTTTTGTCGCGCATCTGGATGGACAGGGTCGGCAATGCTCAGGCGGCTTTTTCCTATCCGCGCGACGCGTTGTTTGCCCCGCTCGGCATGACGAGCGCCGTGTTCGAACTCGATGCGCGCGGCACGTTCGCCGGAAGCTCCTATCTTTATGCGACTGCACATGACTGGGCGCGCTTCGGGCAGTTCCTGCTGCAGGATGGCGTGTGGAACGGCCAGCGTCTATTGCCGGAGGGTTTTGTCGGCGCCATGCGCACCGCGACGGCTGCTTCGAACGGCCGGTACACGCAGGGCCAGGCCTGGCTCGCCCCCGGCGGCGGCTCGAGCGCCGCGTTTGGGCTGCCGGAGGATACATTCTGGCTGACGGGGCATGACGGGCAGAGCATGGCGATCGTGCCGTCCGCAAATCTGGTCGTCGTCCGGCTCGGACTGACGCCGAGTTGGTTCAGCTACCAGCCGCGGACGATGCTGAAGGCGATCCTGGCGGCCCTGCCGCAATCGGGGGCGCAGGAACAGCAGGCCGGATCGCAACGGCAAGCCCAGCCGTAGCCATAGGCCACCGTTTCACCCGTCATCCCTGTTTCAACAATTGCCGGGTTTCAGTAGTTACCGTGGGCGATGTCGGTCATGCCCTTGCGCTTGGCGTCGTAATAATAGCCGCGGGCGTAGAGGCGAACGGCATCGTCTTCCTTGCTGTCGGAGACGAGCCAGGCGCCGCGCAGATATTTCGCAGCATATTTGATGTTGGTTTCGGCATCGAAGAGGCCGCCCGGGGCACCGTCATAGCCCATCGACTTGGCGGTGTTGTACTTGATCTGCATGAGGCCGAAATAGCCGCGCTTGTTGTAGGCCTTCGCATTATAGCGGCTCTCGCGATGGACGACGCGATGGAGCAGGGTCTCGGGAATTTCGTAGATTTTCGAATATTTCTGGATGAGCTTGGTGACAAAGCTCTTCTCGACGGTCGGCGCATCGTTTTTGTCGTCGTCGCTGAACATCGGGGGGGCGGTCGGGGGATCGATTGGCCCGGATTCGTCGAAACCGTAGTCCATGCTGGCACGCGGCGTGGTGTCGACTGCGGCAAGTGCTGCAAGCGCGCTGTTTTGCGGTGTCGCGGCAAAGGCAAGCTGCGTCGTCGGCTGTGCCGGCCTTCCCGGACGCGGCGTCGGTACCACGGACTGAATCGCCGTCATCTCGGGCGTCAGCGGGATCTGCGCATAGGCTGCCGGCTGCATGCCTGCCTGTATGGTAAGATCGCCAGGCTGGGAGGCTGTCACGGCCGGCATCGCCGTTGCGGTCAGGGAGGGGGATGTCTGTGGAATGGTGGCGCCTGAAAACGACTGACCGGCCGCGCCTTCGGCTGTCGGGATCGCGGCGAGTGTTGCATCTTCGCCGGGTTTCGGCATGGGCACGACGGTCTGGGCGGCTGTCAGTTCGGCCTGGGACGTGTATTCGACGCTCGTACATCCCGTCATCACGCCGCAGAGTATCGTCGAGACGACAAGACTGCGTTTCAGGCCGGATAATCCGATCGCTACCATTCCGCCACTTTCGTGAAATCGCGCCGCCCCGGCAGCGTATAAAAGTTACCAAAAGCCTTAAGCCCTGGTGACCCCATTAACCTATTCGTGACATTCCGGCAACCACGGAATATTTCGGAATATTTCTACGCTGCAATACGGCGATACCCGGCCGTTACGGCGCCTGCAGCGATCAGCAGAGTGCCTCCGGTTCGGTTTACGGCGCGCTGGATGCTCGCCTTGCGAATCAGTCCGCGTGCGCTATGGGCGAGAAAGGCGTAGGTGGAAGCGTTGAGGATCGCCAGCACGAGGAAGGTGGCTTCCATGATCGCCATCTGCCCGACGAAGGGCAGGGCCGGATTGAGGAACTGCGGCACGAAGGCGACGAAGAAGATGATGCTCTTCGGATTGAGGGCGGTGACGACATAGGCGTGGAGGAAGATCTTGACCGACTTTTCCTCCGGCAGGTTGTCGTTGTCGGCAATCGGTTCGCCGATGATGGGAGCCCGCCAGAGCTTGATTCCCAGCCAGATCAGGTAGGCGCCGCCGATCCACTTCAAGACGGTGAAGAGGGTCGCCGAGGCGGCCAGGACGGCGCCGAGACCGAAGAGAGAGGCCGTCATCGCCGTGAAGTCACCAAGCGCCACGCCGCCCACCGTCGCGAAGGCCGTCCGGCGCCCATGACCGAGCGCATAGGAAACGACGAGCAGTATCGTCGGCCCCGGTATGGCCAGCATGATGGCGGATGCGGCCGCAAAAGCGAGCCAAGCTTCAAGTGACATGGTGTCTCCTCCTATTCCTCAGGAACAAGCAAAGACATCATATTAACCATCCGTCAATCACGCTTCTTTGTATTTCTGGCCTATATTGTCCATGACTTCGGCAAACCATGCCGTCGAAAGGTCAAAAGCCTTGCCGCCCTTGATGCGCGGGAATTCTATAGTGCGCAATTTACCGTTCTGGCTTTCATCATGGCCGGTGACGCCGGAGACTTTGTTGAGCGCGCTTTCGACGGCGAGATCGACCATGCTCTGGATCAGCCTGAGATCATCGCCGTTGGCGGGCGCCGAGCGGGCGAAATAACCTGATTTCTGCACCAGGGAACGCTCGGCGTCGAGCAGATTGGCGAACTGCTTCTGGAACCAGGCGCCGACATTGATCGTGTCGATTTTCACATGGCCGAAAGCATCGCGCTTGACGGTCTCGCCGGCGGCTTCGCGCTCGGCGACGATGGCATCGAGGCAGGCGCCTTCCGAGACGAAGACCGTGGCGTGGCCGTTGCGGTCCATGCTTTCCTTCAGCCGGGCGGCCTCGGCGTCGAGGTCGAAGGCCATCTCAGGCAGGTAGACGGCGTCGATACTCTTCAGGTGCGCGTCCATCATCAGGCCGTCGACATACTGGTTGCGGCTGGTGCGCTGCAGATAGGCGCGGGCGGTGGCGGCCGTCAGCCAGCCGCAATGGCGGCCCATGACTTCATGGATGACGAGGGTGCGGGGGGCGGCGGTCTGCTCGTTGCCGACATTGTCGAAGAAATGCGCGCCGACTTCGGCGGCCGTCCAGGCGCCGAGAGACTGGCGGATCGGCACGACGTCATTGTCGACAGTCTTCGGCAGGCCGACGACGGTGAGATCGTAGCCGTTGGCGGCGAGGTAGGCGGCAAGGTCGGCGGCCGTGGTGTTGGTGTCGTCGCCGCCGATCGTGTGGAGAATGGTGATGCCGTCATTGGCGAGGCGTTCGGCGGCGACCCGCAGCGGATTCTCGCCCTCCTTGACCAGGCCGCGCTTGACGCAGTCGGCGGCATTGGTGAGCTTGACGCGGCTGTTGCCGATCGGCGAGCCACCGTAGCGGTGCAGCAGCGGCGCCTTTTCGCGCATCGCGCGGCTGATCTCGATGCTGTCGCCGAGGAGCACACCCTGGTAGCCCGA
Organism: Rhizobium sp. 10PS4; assembly: GCF_032464805.1. Classification (NCBI taxonomy): domain Bacteria; kingdom Pseudomonadati; phylum Pseudomonadota; class Alphaproteobacteria; order Hyphomicrobiales; family Rhizobiaceae; genus Rhizobium; species Rhizobium sp. 10PS4. The sequence goes on from NZ_JAWDIW010000002.1 coordinate 194,693, forward strand.
CTTGTAAGCGACGATTTCGAGTTCGGGCGCGACGTCGCTATAGCGTTCGATAAGGCCGCCGACGGCGGACGAAAGACAGGGCGCCAGGCCTCCGGCGGTCAGCATTGCGACTTTCTGTTTGGCCATGATCCCTCCTACGGTGTTTCGGTGCGGCAGCGTTAGCTAGCGCATGGATGCGGCAGGGAAAGGGCCCTGTAAAGTAAAGAATTTACGAAAAATGCACGTTTCTGCCATGTTGGACTGCAAAGGCGACGCGAAGTGCTGATATAATCGTTTCAACCAGGTCTGCGGTCGGGAACTGCCCGTGGAAATTTCCGCCGCGCGTTCCGGAATCCACGTGCCCTGGCAATGCCGGCGACCGCCGTCCATGCCCTCATGCGAGATGAAAGCGGGCGTGATGAATCGTTTGTTGCGGTGCGACAATTACCAAATCGTGAAAACTGTGTTCGGCCCTACGACGAATAGTCGCCTTGCAAAGGCTGCGATTCTTTGGTCAAGCTGTTTCTCTATAAGTTGACAAGTGTGTGAGATTTTCGATGTCCTTCTGGGAAAAACTGTTGAATGCCATTGGCAATACTGCAGGCAATGCGCTGTCTGCGGTGGTCGAGGCTATCCGCACGGTTTTTGAAGGCGATCCCGAGACCCGGCGTAAGGTGGCTTTCTCGGTGGCGATTATCGCGCTGTCGGCCAAGATGGCCAAGGCTGACGGCATCGTCAGCGAGAAGGAGGTCGAAGCCTTTCGCGAAATCTTCGAGTTTCCGCAGGATCAGGCGAAGAATGTCGCCAGGCTCTACAATCTCGCGCGCCAGGACGTCGCCGGCTACGAAGCCTATGCCGAACGGCTCTCGACGCTGTGCGTAACCTGTGCGGCCAATTGCCCGGTGCTGGAAGACGTGCTCGACGGCCTCTTCCACATCGCCAAGGCCGACGGGCTGATCCATGAGAAGGAACTGAATTTCCTGCGCCATATCGGCGAGATCTTCCAGATGAGCGAGATCCGCTTCGAGCAGATCGCCGCCCGCCACGTGTCGTCCGGCGGCGATCCCTACAAGGTGCTCGGCGTCTCGCCTTCCGATGATTTCCCGACCATCCGCCGCCGTTACCACGGCCTCGTCAGCGAACATCATCCCGACCGGCTGATTTCGCGCGGCGTGCCGAAGGAATTCCATGTGATCGCCAATGAGCGCATGGCGGCGCTGAACGCGGCCTATGAGGCGATCGAGAAGGAACGCCGCGCCGCATGACCTCTTTCGAGGCCGACTGCAGAAGCGCCCGCGTGCAACCTTCGCCGAACCATGGCGAACGGGCGGACGGGCGCCGTCCCGATATGATCCTGCTGCACTATACCGGCATGCCGACGGCAGATGGTGCGCTCGACTGGCTCTGTCGCGCCGAAAGTCAGGTTTCCAGCCATTATTTCGTGCATGAGAATGGCGAGGTCGTGCAGCTCGTGCCGGAAATGCGGCGTGCCTGGCATGCGGGAAAAAGCAGCTGGCACGGCGAGACCGATATCAATTCGCTGTCGATCGGCATCGAGATCGCCAATGCCGGCCATCCGGGCGGGCTTCCTGATTATCCGAAAGAGCAGATCGCCGCGGTGATCGAATTGTGTCGCGACTGTGTCAAACGTTGGTCGATCACGCCGGAACGGGTCCTCGGGCATTCCGATGTCGCTCCGATCCGCAAGGTCGATCCGGGCGAGAAATTCCCCTGGGCCGCGCTCCACCAAGCAGGCATCGGGCACTGGATCGAGCCGGCAACGATCACCGGTGGGCGCTTCTTCCAACGCGGCGATACCGGTCAACCTGTGGAAGCGCTGCAGTCGATGCTGTCGCTTTATGGTTACGGCACTGAAATCACAGGCAAATTCTCGGAAAAAACGGCGGGTGACGTCGAAGCTTTCCAGCGCCATTTTCGGCCCGAACGGATAGATGGTATCGCCGATTTCTCGACGATCGACACGCTGCACCGGCTGCTGTCGGCTTTGCCGCATTATTCCTGATTCCTCGACAATTACTGAAACGCCGAATTTCGCACTGCAGCGCGAAATTCGGTCTGCCACATCATTTCCCTATTATCTCCTCATTGCGATGGTCTAAGAACCTCCGCCAAGCGGTGCTCGGGGTTGTTTTCGAGTTAAACCAAGGGCGTTATGTGAAACGATAAGAATTACCGTGAATCCCGATCGGTCCTTGATCTGGTATTCATTATGACAGCGAGGCGCGCCGTCCGGAAATTCTTTGGGTCGGAGTGTTCAAGACTACATGAGAAAACTGATTGTTGTTGCTGCAACATGCGTTGGCATGGTGCTGGCGGGAAATAGCTTTGCCTTTGCGAATGATTGGGGTGTGCGAGCCGATGCGCCGGTGAAGAAGGTCGAGCGTCCTTCGAAGAAGACAGAGCGTCCGTTGAAGAAAGCGGAGCGTTCGGTCAAGCCGGCGAAGCGTCCGCTCAAGACGGCGGAACGCCCGCTGAAGACGGTCGAGCGCCAGAGCGGTTATCCCGTCGCCAATGTTTCCGGCAATTCCTATTCCGCACTGATCAGCAAATATGCGAACCAATATGATGTACCGGTTGCGCTTGCGACCGCGGTCATCCGCATCGAAAGCAATTTCAATCCGAATGCGCGCGGCAGCCACGGTGAAATCGGCCTGATGCAGATAAAGCCTGCAACTGCCCGCATGATGGGCTATTCCGGCAGCGCCAAGGGCCTGTTCGATCCCGAAACCAACATCAAGTACGGCATGAAATATCTGGCTGCGGCCCATGATCTCGGTGGTGGCGAGACTTGCAACACCATCCTCAAATACAATGCCGGCCATGGCGCCACGCGCATGAACCCGGTGTCCAAGTCCTATTGCGGCAAGGTTCTGGCAATGCTCTGAGCCTGAAGCGCTTATCCCTGAAAAGAGCTGGATGATTCAAGACGATTGCCATGGTATCGCTGGCATTTAGCGAGGTGCGATATGGCAGTCGATTTCAGGTTCATCGTTATCGGCCGCGGCATGATGGGTGCCGCGGCCGCAAAATATCTGGCACGCCAAGCGGACGGTGTCGCGGTGATTGGCCCGGACGAGCCTGTTGACCGCAAGACGCATCAGGGTGTCTTCGCCAGCCATTATGACGAGGGGCGCATCACTCGCACCATCGATCCCGACCGCAATTGGGCGCTGCTCGCCAACCGCTCGATCGACCGCTATGGCGAGATCGCCCGCGACAGCGGCATCGATTTCTATCGCGAAGTCGGCTGCGTCGTCGTCGCGCCGACCGGGGGCGATTATCTCGAGAAAACCCGACGGGCCGCCGTTTCGCTCGGCGTCGAGACCAGCCTGCTCGACGAGCAGGGGCTGAAAGCTGCCTTTCCCTTCTTCGCCTTTCCCGATGGGGGCGCGGGCGTCTTCGAGGCGAGGGGCGCCGGCCACATCAGTCCGCGAAAGCTTGTGAAAGCCCAATCGTTGCTGGCGGAACAGGCTGGTGCGGCCGTCATTCGCGATCATGTCGTTTCGATCCGCAGCGAAGGTGGATCGGCTGCCGTCGAGACATCAGGTGGCCTGATCTATCGTGCTGAAAAGGTGCTGCTGGCAGCAGGCGGATTTTCCATTTTGGAGAATCTGTTGCCGCAGCCCGTTGCCATGACGGTTTATGCCCGGACCGTGACGCTTTTCGAGGTAAGCGATGCCGACGCGGCACGCCTGGTCGCGATGCCATCGCTCATTCTCCGGGCGCCTGGCATCGATATCTACCTGCTGCCGCCGATCCGGTATCCCGACGGCAAATTCTACCTGAAGATCGGTGGCGATCCTGACGATCTGACGCTCAGCGACGACACGGAAATGCGCGCCTGGTTCAAGACCGAGGGGCGCGATACAGTGCGCGCGCATCTCAAGCGCATCGTTGAAGGTCTTGTGCCCGATATGGTGCCGCTTTCGATTTCGACGGCCGCCTGCGTCGTGTCGCATACGGAAAGCGGCTATCCGATGATTGGCTATAGCTCATCGCCCGAGATCGCGGTGTTGACGGGCTGCGCCGGGACGTCGGCCAAGAGCTCGGACGAAATCGGTCGGCTTGGGGCCGAGCTGCTTTTGTCAGGCGGAATCAGCGAACAGGGCTATTCCACGGATTTCACACCGCAATTTCGGTAAGTAAATTTTGATTTCGATAGCAATTGCGATCTCTCTCGTTTATGGGAGCCCTGCCAGTTGGCTGGGCAGCCGCGCTTTACCAATGCCGAAAGGCGGTAGGGTGAGGAAAGTCCGGGCTCCACGGAAACACGGTGCCGGATAACGTCCGGCGAGGGTGACCTCAGGGAAAGTGCCACAGAAAGCAAACCGCCTGTCATGACAGGTAAGGGTGAAAGGGTGGGGTAAGAGCCCACCGCATCTCCGGCAACGGAAATGGCACGGTAAACCCCACCGGGAGCAAGACCGAATAGGGATGACGCGGTAGGCCGAAAGGCCTTCCGGCTGGTTTCCAGGCCAGTCATCCGGGTGGGTTGCGTGAGGCAGCGTGCGAACGCTGTCCCAGAGGAATGGCTGCCACGTTCCGGTTCACGCCGGAGCCATACAGAACCCGGCTTACAGGCCAACTGGCGATTATCATCTTAACGGCGCGGCAGCCGGATTTTCAGCGTAAGTCGCTGAAACCGGCTGTTTTCAAGCAGATGTTTATGCATCCATCGGATGGATTTTTCCTGAAGGGATACCAATGCGTGTCATTTGTAAGATGACTCCGCTAACCCTTTGTTAAACTTAACGGCTTATAAATTTTTGATCATGCGTCTATTGCAAAATAGGCGTATCCCATTGACGCCCATATGGTCCCATGCTATCCCAAATGCGCACTGCACCAGGGCAATTATCTGCCCATTTATCGCAAAGCAAAGGCGTCTTCCTCTCCGGAAGCGTCGGAGGGGTTTTGGCTCATCCGGCTTGCGAAGCTGTGCCTGATATCGGGAGTTTCGGGCGTCTTTTGGTCGTCCGGATCCCTGCGGGAACGGATGTTTCGTGTCATGAGCCGCTTCCTTTCGAATGCGACCAACAGGATCGACGCCAAGGGCAGGGTTTCCGTGCCTTCGGCTTTCCGTTCCGTGCTGGCGCAGCGCAACGTCCAGGAGCTCTACTGCTTCCAGGACTTTGTGTTTCCGGCGATCAGCATCGGCGGTCCGGATCTTCTCGAAAGATTCGAACGGCAGATTGCTGCGGAGGATCCGTTTTCGCCGGATGCGAACGAGATGTCGCTTCTCATTCATGGAGGCGGGGTCTTCATGAAGCTCGACGCCGAGGGGCGGTTGATGGTCACGGATTTCATTCGTGGCTTTACCGGCATCTCGGACGAAGTGACCTTCGTCGGTCGGGCGGATCATTTTCAGCTCTGGCAGCCGCAGGCTTTTGTGGCCGCACAGGCGCAGGCACGAGGGGAGCGCAAGCTGGCGGGCAAGCGTTCCTGAAACAACGAGGGAACGGAATGGTGGCGAATCCTGGCGGAGGTTCAACTGATGCCGGTGGCGGACCGGTTCGTCACATTCCTGTTCTTCTCGCTGAAGTTCTTGCGGCATTGGCGCCCGCGCCCGGCAAACTCATCCTCGACGGTACGTTCGGCGCGGGCGGTTACAGTTCAGCCATCCTTGCTGCCGGCGCCGAGGTGATCGCGCTCGATCGTGATCCGACGGCGATTGCGGCCGGCCAAGCGATGGTTGCCGCCCATGGCGGTCGTCTCAGGCTCGTTCATTCGCAATTCTCGCATCTTGCCGATCATGCGCCGCAAGGCGGGCTCGATGGCGTCGTGCTCGATATCGGCGTCTCCTCCATGCAGATCGACGAGGCCGAACGTGGCTTCTCCTTCCAGAAGAACGGGCCGCTCGATATGCGCATGTCGGCCGAAGGCGTTTCGGCCGCCGATGTCGTCAACCGCGCCAAGGTCGCCGATCTCATCCGCATCTTCCATTTTCTCGGCGAGGAAAGCCAGGCACCGCGTATCGCCCATGCGATCGAGAAGCGACGCGAGGAAAAACCGTTCGAAACGACACGCGATCTCGCCGGTCTCATCGAGCTCGTCACGCCACGCAAGATGAAAGACAAGATCCATCCTGCAACGCGCGTCTTCCAGGCCTTGCGTATCTTCGTCAACGACGAGCTCGGCGAACTGGCGCAGGCGCTGTTTGCGGCGGAGACGGTACTGAAGCCCGGCGGGCGGCTTGTCGTCGTCACCTTTCATTCGCTCGAAGACCGCATCGTCAAGAAGTTCTTCTCCGATCGCGCCGGCAAGGCTTCGGGTTCGCGGCATCTGCCGGTCGCGCATGAGCGGGCGGCAACCTTTGCGGCGGTCGGCAAGCCATTGGTTTCGGCAAGCGAGGCGGAGGCGGAGATCAATCCGCGCGCCCGCTCCGCGAAGTTGCGCGCCGGTCTGAGGACGGACGCCGCCGCCGAAGCCGCGGATATGTCGCTCTTCGGGTTTCCCAATCTTGCCAGTCTCGGAAAACTTGGAGGTTGATATGCTGAAAACGTTCGATCTCGTGCTCATCGGCGTCATGACGGCCACCGCCACCGTGACCTACACGATCAAGCACCGCGCCGAATTGAAGGTCGAGGAGGTTCATCGCCTCGAAGCAGAGATCAAGCTTGAGAAGGACACGATTGACCTTCTCAAGGCCGACTGGGCACTGCAATCGCAGCCGAACCGGCTGGAGCGTCTGGTCAAGGCCTATAATGAAGAATTGAAGCTGCAGCCGACGGAATCGACGGCGCTCGTGCATGCCAAGGAATTGCCGATGCTGAAATCTGAGGTTCCCGTGCCTGACGTGACGGAGGCAAAGGTCAGCGCCAAAGGCGCGACCGTGGCCAGCGCCAAGAGCGCGACCGAGGCCAGCGCCAAGAGCGCGCCAGGCACCAAGGGCGCGCAAGCCACCGCCAAGGCGCAGCCCGTTCCGATGCCCGCGCCGCGCGGCGAGACTGAGGATGCAGACCAGATCGAAACCGGATCGGTGGAGGAATAATGTCGTTTCTTTCCCGCATCATGGTTTTGAAGAGCCAGGCGCATTTCTCCGCCGGCGTCTATAACCGGTTTGGCGGTCCTTCCCCCGCCGGCCTGGCGATCGAGGGGTCGCGCAAGAAGAAATCAGGGCAGGCAAAAAGCCGTGTCGGCCTGCTGATCCTTGGCTTCATGGGCGTCTACGCCGTCATCGGCGGCCGTCTCGTCGAATATGCGATGAAGGACCAGGAGGTCGTCTCCAGCATCCTGCCGCCCGACCGGCTGATGGCCTCGCGCCCCGACATTCTCGACCGCAACGGCGAGGTGCTGGCGACCGACATCCGCACCGTCTCGCTGTTTGCCGAGCCGAACAAGATCGTCGACGCCGACGAGGCGGTCGAGAAGCTTGCAACGGTGCTGCCCGAGCTCGACGTCAGAGACACTTATAAGAAGCTCTCGGTCAAGACCTCGCATTTCGCCTGGCTGCGCCGGCAACTGACGCCGAAGCAGCAGAGCCAGATCCTGGCGCTCGGCATTCCCGGCATCGGCTTCCGGCCGGAGAAGCGCCGCTTCTATCCGGGCGGGGCGACCGCCGCGCACATCCTCGGTTACGTCAACATCGACAACCGCGGTGTCGCCGGCATGGAGAAATTTATCGACGACCAGGGGCTTGCCGATCTCGCCTCCGTCGGCATGACCAGCGACCAGCCGCTCGAGCCGGTGCGCCTTTCGATCGACCTGCGCGTGCAGAACATCGTTCGGGACGTGGTCGTCAACGCTGTCAACAACTTCCAGGCCAAAGGCGCCGGCGCCGCGATCATCGATGTGCATACGGGAGAAGTGCTGGCGATGGCATCGGCGCCGGATTTCGATCCGAACGATCCGCAGGAAGGCGCCAAGGAGGGTTGGCTCAACCGGATGACCAACGGCACCTTCGAAATGGGTTCTACCTTCAAGACCTTTTCGCTGGCCATGGCGCTTGATAGCGGCAAGGTGAAGATGACCGACAGTTTCGATGCCAGCAAATCGATCTATATCGGCGGTTTCACCATCCACGATTTTCACGGGCAGCGCCGCTGGCTGACCGTTCCCGAGATTTTCCAGTATTCTTCGAATATCGGTACGGCGCGCGTCATCGATATCGTCGGCATCGACGCTCAGAAGGACTATCTCACCAAGTTAGGCCTCTTGACGAAGATGCAGACCGAGCTGCCCGAAGTGAAGATGCCGAGCCAGCCGCGCGTCTGGAAGAAGATCAATTCGATCACGATTTCCTTCGGCCATGGCGTCTCGACGACGGCGCTGCAGACAGGGGTGGCGGCTGCCGCACTCGTCAACGGCGGCAAGCTGATCGAGCCGACATTCCTGCCGCGCACACGCGAACAGGCCGATCAGATCGCCAAGCAAGTTCTTAAGAAGTCGACTAGCGACGAAGTGCGCCATCTCCTCGATTTCAACGGTTACAAGGGATCGGGGCGGGTCGCCCGCGTGCCGGGTTTTGCCGTCGGCAGCAAGACCGGCACGGCGGACAAGGTGGTGAATGGGCGTTACTCCTCGACGCTGAACTTCAACTCCTTCATCTCCGCTTTCCCGATCGATAATCCCCGATATGCCGTTATCACCTTCTGCGACGAGCCAAAAACGGGCGAAAAGCAATATGGCGGAACGCTCTCCGCAGGTACCGCCGGTCCGATCGCCCGCGACATCATCAGCCGCGCGGCCCCTATTCTCGGCATCGAGCCGAAATTCGGGGAGGGCGGATCGGCCTTGCTGGTGTCTTATTGAGTGTGAATGAATATCGACGCCGATTCGCGAGGGGTGAACCGGCTTCAAGAGAGAAAAGTGCATTCGATGAAATTGCGAGACCTGGCCGGAGATCAGTTTCCGGAACTTGAAGCACAGCTCGAAGGCCCGGCAGGCCTGCTTGATATTTCAGGCCTATCTTCGGATAGCCGCAAGGTGGCGCCGGGCAATGTCTTCGTCGCGGTCGCCGGCACCAGGGCTGATGGCGCGGGCTTCATCGTGGATGCCGCCGGCCGCGGCGCTGCCGTCGCGATCGCCGCCCAAGCCGTCGATGCTTCGATCCCCGTGCTGGCGGTCAAGGAGCCGCGTCGTTTCCTTTCCATCGCCGCCGCGCGTTTCCACGGCAGGCAGCCCGACACCATGGTCGCCGTCACCGGCACGGCGGGCAAAACCTCCGTCGCTTCTTTCACCCGGCAGATCTGGGCGCATGCGGGCCACGCGGCCGCGATGATCGGCACGACGGGCGTCGTCTCACCGACGCGCAACGAATATGGCTCGCTGACGACGCCGGATCCGGTGTCGCTGCATGCGCTGCTGGCGGAACTTGCCGGAGAAGGCGTGACACATGCCGCGATGGAGGCCTCCAGCCACGGTCTCGACCAGTGCCGGCTCGACGGCGTCAGGCTTGCGGCCGCCGCCTTCACCAATCTTGGCCGAGACCACATGGATTATCATCCGACCGTCGAGGCCTACATGGCCGCCAAGATGCGGCTTTTCGATACGCTGTTGCCGGGGGGATCGCCCGCGGTGATCTTTGCCGACGATCCGTGGTCGGCGCAGGCGATCAAGGCCGCGACCGATGCCGGTCACGACATCCGTACCGTCGGGCGGAAGGGCGATTATCTCTCGTTGAAGCGCGTCGAGCACTTCCGCCACAAGCAGATGGCCGAGATCCATATCGGCGGCGAGATCTTCGAGGTGAACATTCCGCTGGCGGGCGATTTCCAGGTGGCCAACGCGCTGGTTGCAGCGGGGCTTGCCATGTCGACCGGCGTTGAGGCGAAGGTTGCAATGGCCGCGCTCGAGAAGCTCGTCGGCGCGTCCGGCCGTCTCGAACTCGTCGGCCATACAAAAGACGGCGCGCTCGCCTATGTCGACTACGCCCACAAGCCGGATGCGCTGGAAAATGTGCTGGGCTCGGTCAGACCCTTCACTACCGGTCGCGTCATCGTCGTTTTCGGCTGCGGCGGCGACCGTGACCGCGGCAAACGGCCGATCATGGGCGAAATCGCCTGCCGACTTGCCGACGTCGTTATCGTCACCGACGATAATCCGCGTTCGGAGGAGCCGGCCTCGATCCGGGCGGAGATCATGGCGGCAGCAAGCTGCGCCGCGGAAATCGCCGATCGCGCCATGGCGATCCGCGAGGCGGTCGGCATGCTGAGATCCGGCGATACGCTGATCGTCGCCGGCAAGGGGCATGAGGAAGGGCAGACGATCGGCGGCATCACCCTGCCGTTCTCCGATCATGCGGAGGTGCGCAAGGCCTTGGAGGAGTTGAAATCTTGAGCTGGCTCTGGACGACGGAAGACATGATCGCAGCGATGGCGGGGCGCCCCTTCGGCACGCTGCCCGAGGGCATCACCGGCATTTCCATCGACAGCCGCTCGATTACTCCAGGCCAAGCCTTCTTTGCGATCAAGGGCGACCGCGTCGACGGTCACGACTACGCCTCGATGGCGATGGCGAACGGCGCTTCCCTTCTCGTCGTCAGCGAGGCGAGGCTTCCCGCCATGGGCCGCCTGACGGTGCCGATGATCGTCGTGGAAGACGTGCTCGCGGCACTTGGCCGGCTCGGCCTTGCCTCGCGTGAGCGCTCGCGGGCCCGGATCATCGCGGTGACGGGATCTGTGGGAAAGACGACCACCAAGGAAATGCTGCGGCATGTGCTGTCGCCCTCCGGCAAGGTGCACGCCTCCGTCGCCTCCTTCAACAATCATTGGGGCGTGCCGCTGACGCTGGCGCGCATGCCTGAGGATACGGATTACGGCGTCTTCGAAGTCGGCATGAATCATCCCGGCGAGATTCGGCCGCTGGTGGCGATGATCCGTCCCGATGTCGCCATCATCACGACGATCGCGCCGGCGCATCTCGGCAATTTCAAGAACATCAAGGAAATCGCCGCCGCCAAGGCCGAGATCTTCGAGGGGCTCGAACCCGGTGGCCATGTCGTGCTCAACCGCGACAACGACCAGTTCAATTTCCTCGACCGCACGGCGCAGTCGCTCGGCATCGAGCATATCCATTCTTTCGGCCAGCATGCCAAGGCCGAATTCCGGCTCGCAGAATTCAACGGCTCCGACGAGAATTCGACGCTGTGGCTGACGATCGGCGGCGAGACGCTGGAGGTCGCGCTCGGCGCGCCGGGCCGCCATATCGCTGAGAATGCGCTCGCAGCGCTCGGGGTCGTCAGGATCGTCGACGCAGATATGCAGAATGCGATCGAAGCGCTTGCGACGCTGAGGCCGGAAAAGGGCAGGGGCAAACGCCACCGGCTTTCGATCGGCGGCGGCAGCTTCACGCTGATCGACGAGAGCTACAATGCCAATCCGGCCTCGATGCGCGCGGCGATCGCGCTGCTGGCAGCCTCCGAGCCGACCGGCCGCGGACGCCATATCGCCGTGCTCGGCGACATGCTTGAGATGGGCGAGTATGCGCAAAAGGTCCATACCGACCTTACCGTGCCGCTGCTTGCTGCCGGCATCGAACATGTCTGGCTCGCAGGAGCCGAGATGGCTGCGCTCAAGGAATCGTTGCCGGAAAGCGTCCATGTCGAATATCGCGAGAACACGGACGAATTGACGGATTATGTATTGAACTCGGTCGCGCCAGGCGACGTGTTGATGGTGAAATCGTCTCTGGGCATCGGTTTCGGCAAGATCGTCGCCGCGCTCCTTGACAAGTTCCCGCCATTTGCCGACACGCAACGCGAATTTTGATCGGGTAAACAAGGGGCCCTGAATGCTGATCTGGCTTGTCGAACTGTCGGAATATTTCAAATTTCTGAACCTGTTCAGATATATTACCTTCCGCACGGGGGCTGCTCTCTTCACCTCAGCACTGATCGTCTTCCTGTTCGGGCCGATGATCATCAATTCGCTGCGCATCCGGCAGGGCAAGGGCCAGCCGATCCGCGCCGACGGGCCGCAGACGCATTTCAAGAAGGCCGGCACGCCAACCATGGGCGGGCTGATGATCCTCGCCGGCATCGTCGGCGCGTCGCTGCTCTGGGCCGATCTTTCCAACGTCTATGTCGTCGCCACGCTGCTGGTGACGCTGGGCTTCGGTGCGATCGGCTTCTACGACGATTATCTCAAGGTAACGAAGCAGAGCCACATGGGCTTTTCCGGTAAGGCGCGGCTCGGTATCGAATTTGTCATCGCCGGCATCGCCGTCTATTTCATGATGCGCACCGCCCTTGCCTCGGGGATTGCCGGCTCGACCTTCGGCTCCTCGATCGCCTTTCCCTTCTTCAAGGACTTCATGATCAATATCGGCATCATGTTCGTCGTCTTCGGCGGCTTCGTCATCGTCGGCGCCGGCAATGCCGTCAATCTGACTGACGGTCTCGACGGGCTTGCCATCGTGCCTGTGATGATCGCCGCCGCCTCCTTCGGCGTCATCGCCTATCTCGCCGGCAACGTGGTGTTTGCGAACTACCTGCAGATCAATTTCGTGCCCGGCACCGGCGAACTCGCCGTCGTGCTTGGCGCCGTCATCGGCGCCGGCCTCGGCTTTCTCTGGTTCAACGCGCCGCCCGCCGCCATCTTCATGGGCGACACGGGGTCGCTGGCACTCGGCGGCACGATCGGCACCGTCGCCGTCGCCACCAAGCACGAGATCGTCATGGCAATCATCGGCGGCCTCTTCGTTATCGAGACGCTGTCGGTCATCATCCAGGTCGGTTTCTTCAAGATGACCGGCCGGCGTGTCTTCCTGATGGCGCCGATCCATCATCACTTCGAGAAGAAGGGCTGGACCGAGAGCCAGGTGGTGATCCGCTTCTGGATCGTCGCCGTCGGCCTTGCGATGCTCGGCCTTTCGACGCTGAAGCTCCGGTGAGGCAGCGATGATCCCGGTCACGACGCTCAAAGACAGGAAGGTCGCGCTCTTCGGGCTCGGAGGCTCCGGCTTTGCCACCGCCCGGGCGCTGATATCAGGCGGTGCCGAGGTGACCGCCTGGGACGACAATCCCGACAGTGTCGCCAAGGCCGCTGCCGAAGGCATCAGGACCGAAGACCTGCACAACATCGACTGGAGCCAGCAGGCGCTGTTCGTGCTGTCGCCCGGCGTGCCGCTCACCCATCCGAAACCACACTGGACCGTCGATCTTGCCCGGGCGGCGGGCGTCGATATCGTCGGCGACGTCGAACTCTTCGTGCGCGAGCGCCGTGCCCATGCGCCGGATTGCCCTTTCATCGCCATAACCGGCACCAACGGCAAGTCGACCACGACGGCGCTGATCGCCCATATCCTGAAATCATCAGGCTACGACACGCAGCTCGGCGGCAATATCGGCACGGCGGTGCTGACACTCGATCCGCCGAAGGCCGAGCGTTATTACGTCGTCGAATGCTCCTCCTACCAGATCGATCTGGCGCCGACACTGGACCCGTCTGCCGGCATCCTGCTCAACCTGACGCCCGATCATCTCGACCGTCACGGCACGATGCAGCATTATGCCGATATCAAGGAAAGGCTGGTCGCCGGCAGCGATGTCGCGATCGTCGGCGTCGACGACAGCCATTCGGCGCTGATTGCCGACCGTGTCGAGCGGGCAGGCGTCAAGGTGGTCCGCATTTCGCGCCGCAACGTGCTGGCCGACGGCATCTATGCCGAGGGCACCAAACTCATCCAGGCCGCCGGCGGCGCCATGCTGCCCTTCGCCGATCTCGACGGCATCCAGACGCTGCGTGGCAGCCATAATGCGCAGAACGCCGCCGCCGCCGTTGCCGCCTGCCTCGCGATCGGGATTTCCGCCGACGACATCCGCACCGGTCTTGCCTCGTTTCCCGGCCTCAAGCACCGCATGCAGCCGGTCGGGCAGCGTCGCCGCGTCGTTTTCGTCAACGATTCCAAGGCGACCAATGCCGATGCCGCAGCGCCGGCTCTTTCGAGCTATGATCGCATCTATTGGATCGCCGGCGGCTTGCCGAAGGCTGGCGGGATCACGACGCTTGCTCCCTATTTTCCGCGCATCGCCAAGGCCTATCTGATCGGTGAGGCGGCGGCGGAATTCGCTGCGACGCTCGGCGAGGCCGTGCCTTACGAGATCTCGGGCACGCTGGAGCGCGCCGTCGCGCATGCGGCCGCCGATGCCGAACGCGACGAAAGCGCTGCTTCGGCCGTGATGTTATCCCCGGCTTGCGCAAGCTTCGACCAGTATAAGAACTTCGAAGTCAGGGGCGAAGCTTTCGTCGACCACGTGGCAGCGCTTGACGGTATTGCGATGCTGATCGGTCCGGCAACAGGAGAGAAATGACATGGTAAGCCGCGCGGAACGTGGGCCTCTGGCCGATTGGTTCTGGACTATCGACCGCTTCTTCCTGGCAATGTTCATCTTCCTGATGGGCATCGGCTTCATGCTGTCGTTTGCGGCATCTCCTGCGGTCGCCGAGCGCATCGGGCTCGAGCCCTTCCACTTCGTCAAGCGCCATGCGGCCTTCATGATCCCTTCGATCGGCGTCATGCTCGGGCTGTCGTTCCTGACGCCACGCCAGGTGCGGCGAACCGCGATCCTGATCCTGATCATCTCGGTCGCCATGATGGTGCTGGTGCTGTTCGTCGGGCAGGAGGTCAAGGGTGGCCGGCGCTGGATCTGGATCGCCGGTCTTTCCGTCCAGCCGTCGGAATTCATGAAGCCTGCCTTCGTCGTGGTCTGCGCCTGGCTGTTTGCCGAACATGCGCGCCAGCCGGAGATCCCCGGCAATCTCTTTGCCATTATTCTGTTCGGCATCGTCGCGGCCCTTCTCGTCGCGCAACCGGACCTCGGCCAGACCATCCTGACCACGGCCGTCTGGGGGGGGATGTTCTTCATGGCCGGCATGCCATGGATCTGGATCATGCTGCTCGGTATCGGCGGCGCCGGCGGCCTGCTCAGCGCCTATTACGTCTTTCCGCACGTCGCCGGCCGAATAGACAAATTCATGACCGGCGAGGGTGATACGTTCCAGATCGATACCGCGCGCGAGGCGATCATCCGCGGCAGCTGGTTCGGCCAGGGACCGGGCGAAGGCATCGTCAAGCGCATCATCCCGGATGCGCATACCGACTTTATCTTCTCGGTCGCGGCCGAGGAGTTCGGCATCGTCTTCTGCATGGCGCTCGTCGCGCTGTTTACCGTGCTGGTACTGCGTGGCCTCTCGCATGCCTATCGCGAGCGGAACGATTTTAACCGTTTCGCCGTCGCCGGCCTGGTGCTGCAGATGGGCATCCAGTCGATCATCAATATCGGCGTCAATCTCGAACTGCTGCCGGCAAAGGGCATGACGCTGCCGCTGATTTCCTATGGCGGCTCGTCTATGGTGGCGATCTGCGTCACCGCCGGCTTCATTCTGGCGCTGACGCGCCATCGACCGGAAAAACGCGCGCAGGACCGGAGCCTCTTCCGCGTCCCGCACGGTTTGCCGGCGGAGTAGAAGACCATGAGCAAAGGCATCGTGCTGCTTGCCGCCGGAGGGACCGGCGGCCATGTGTTCCCGGCGGAAGCGCTGGCCTTCAAGCTGAAGGAGCGCGGCTATTCGGTGCATCTCGTCACGGACAGCCGGGCCGAGCGCTATGCCGGCAAGTTCCCGGCCGAGGAGATCCATGTTGTGCCGTCGGCGACGATCGGCTCGAAGAATCCGGTTGCGGTCGCCCGCTCGCTGTGGACGCTCTGGAGCGGCATGCGGGCGGCAAAGAAGCTGATCCAGCGGCTGCAACCGGTCATCGTCGTCGGTTTCGGCGGTTATCCCACCGTGCCGCCGCTGCTTGCCGCCACCCGGCTCGGAGTGCCCTCGATGATCCACGAGCAGAACGCCGTGATGGGACGCGCCAACAAGGCCTTGGCAACTCGCGTGCAGGCCATCGCCGGCGGTTTCCTGCCGGAGGGAGGCGCTGCCTTTCCGGACAAGACGGTGACGACCGGCAATCCCGTCCGCCCGGCAATCATCGCCGCGGCCGAGGTGCCTTACACGCCGTCGCATCCAGGCGAGGCCTTCAACCTCGTCGTCTTCGGCGGCAGCCAGGGCGCGCAATATTTCTCTAAGACGCTGCCGACGGCGATCAGTCTGCTCGACGACGCGTTTCGCGTGCGTCTGCGCATCACTCAGCAGGTGCGTCCCGAGGACATGGAGATGGTCAGCGGCTGCGTCGCCAGACTGGAGATGGATGCCGATATCGCCCCCTTCTTCACCGACATGGCCGAGAGGTTGGCGAGGGCGCATCTCGTCATCTGCCGTTCGGGCGCCTCGACGGTTTCGGAAATCTCCGTCATCGGCCGGCCTGCCATCCTTGTGCCTTACCCGCACGCTCTCGATCACGACCAGGCGGCGAATGCGGCGGCACTCGCTGCGACCGGTGGGGCGAAGGTGATCGCCCAGTCGGAGCTTTCGCCGGAGAAGATCGCGGCGATCCTGACGGCTGTTATGAACGATCCGGAAAAGCTCTCGCACATGGCGGCGGCGGCGAAACTCGCCGGGAAACCCGATGCAGCGAACTTGCTTGCCGACATGGTTGAGGCTATTGCCGCCAGACGGACAATAGCGGAATTCAAGAGGACACGCGCATGAAACTGCCGAAGACGATCGGTCTCGTCCATTTCATCGGCATCGGCGGCATCGGCATGAGCGGTATTGCCGAAGTGCTGCACAATCTCGGCCACAAGGTGCAGGGATCGGACCAGGCCGACAGCGCCAATGTCCAGCGCCTGCGTGACAAGGGCATCGAGGTGTTCGTCGGTCACCGAGCTGAAAACCTGGGTGAGGCCGAAGTCGTCGTTGTTTCGACGGCGATCAAGAAGAGCAATCCGGAGCTCATCGCCGCGCGCGAAAAGCTGCTGCCGGTGGTGCGCCGCGCCGAAATGCTCGCCGAGCTGATGCGCTTCCGCAATGCGATCGCCATCGGCGGCACGCATGGCAAGACGACGACCACCTCGCTGGTCGCCGCGCTGCTCGAAGCCGGCGGGCTGGACCCGACCGTCATCAATGGCGGCATCATCAATGCCTACGGCACCAATGCCCGCATGGGCGAGGGCGAGTGGATGGTGGTCGAGGCCGACGAATCGGACGGCACCTTCCTGAAGCTTCCGGCCGATGTCGCGGTCATCACCAATATCGACCCGGAACATCTCGACCATTACGGCAATTTCGACGCGGTGCGCGCCGCCTTCCGGCAGTTTGTCGAGAACGTGCCGTTCTACGGCTTCGGCGTCATGTGTCTCGACCATCCCGAGGTGCAGTCGCTGGTCGGCCGCATCGAGGACCGCAAGATCATCACCTATGGCGAGAACCCGCAGGCCGACGTGCGCTTCAAGAATGTGCGCATCGACGGCACGCGCTCTATCTTCGACGTCGAAATCCGCCGCCGCCGCACCGGCCAGGTGATCGAACTCAAGGGGCTGGTCATGCCGATGCCCGGACGGCATAATATCTCCAACGCGACGGCGGCGATTGCCGTTGCCAACCGGCTCGGCATATCGAGCGCCGATATCGCCAAGGGGCTTGCTTCCTTCGGCGGCGTCAAGCGCCGCTTCACGCTGACCGGCGAGTGGAATGGCGTGCAGATCTTCGACGATTACGGCCATCATCCGGTCGAGATCAAGGCGGTGCTGCGCGCCGCCCGAGAATCCTGCAAGGGCCGCGTCATCGCGGTCCACCAGCCGCACCGCTTTAGCCGTCTTGCGAGCCTGTTCGAGGAATTCGCCGCCTGCTTCAACGATGCCGACAGCATCTTCCTGGCACCGGTCTATGCGGCGGGGGAGGATCCGATCGAGGGTATCGATTCCGTGTCGCTAGTCTCGCGCATAAAATCCGGCGGCCATCGCGACGCCCGCTTTCTAACTTCGGCGGAGCTTCTGCCGCAGATGGTCGCGGAGGTTGCAAAGCCTGGCGATTTCGTGGTTCTGTTGGGGGCGGGGAGCATTACATCCTGGGCAGCGGCACTGCCCAAGCAACTGGAAGGCCTATCGGGAAAGTCCGTATGAAACAGGTGAATGGGGAAAAGCTTCTCGCGTCTCTCGGAGACGGTGTAAAGGATATCCGCGGCCGTATCACGCCGGATGCTCCGATGGACCGCGTCACCTGGTTCAGGGCCGGTGGCCTGGCCGAGCTGATGTTCCAGCCGCATGACATCGACGATCTCGTCGCCTTCCTGAAGATATTGCCGGAAGAGGTGCCGCTGACGGTGGTCGGCGTCGGCTCCAACATCCTGGTGCGCGACGGCGGCATTCCCGGCGTCGTGCTGCGCCTGTCGGCCAAGGGGTTCGGCTTCGTCGAGCTTGCCGGCGAAAACCGGATTCTCGCCGGCGCCATCTGCCCTGATAAACATGTAGCGGCGATGGCGATGGACAATGGCATCGGCGGCTTCCATTTCTTATACGGTATTCCCGGCGGCATCGGTGGCGCGGCGCGCATGAATGCCGGCGCCAACGGTGTGGAGACGCGGGAGCGGCTGATCGAGGTCCATGCGGTCGACCGCAAGGGCGACAAGCATGTGCTTTCCAATGCCGAGATGGGCTATTCCTATCGTCATTCGACCGCATCCACAGATCTAATCTTTACCTCCGTGCTGTTCGAGGGCTATCCGGAAGAGCGCGCGCAGATCCGCGCCGAGATGGACGCCGTGCGCAACCATCGCGAGACGGTGCAGCCGGTACGCGAAAAGACCGGCGGCTCGACCTTCAAGAACCCGGCTGGTCATTCGGCCTGGAAACTGATTGATGAGGCAGGCTGCCGCGGTCTCGTCATCGGCGGAGCGCAGATGTCGTCGCTTCACTGCAATTTCATGATCAACATGGGGCAGGCAACCGGCTATGATCTCGAATATCTGGGCGAACAGGTGCGTCGCGAGGTCTTCGAAAAAGACGGCATCAAACTCGAGTGGGAAATCAAACGCCTCGGCGTCTTCATGCCCGGCCGTGAGGTGCGTCCGTTCCACGGTGTAACGAGCGAATAACGGTTTACGTCACCGCAAGCTTCAGGCCTTCGCGCGGCGTGACGAGAGGCGACCAGCCGAGCACGTCTCGGGCATGGGATATATCGACCTGCAGGGAACCGCAAAGACGCTGGTAGACTGCGCTCTTTCCCGTGACTCTCGCGCCCATCTGCAACAGCGTTGGGGGGAAGGGGAGCAGCATCGGTTTGACACCTAGCCCTGCGGCAATCCCTTCGATAAGCCCGGGAGTCGAAAGATCTTCTCCATCGCCTGCGAGAAAGGTCTGGCCGGCTGCGCTGGGATGCTTCATCCCGGCGATGATCAGATCGACGAGATTTGGAAGCGCGACTAGTGTCCGTCGGTTCTTCAGCGACGCGAAAGGGAGCGGCATTTTCTTCCGGACAAGTCCGACGAGCAGGGCGAAATTGCCCCGCGCGCCGGGTCCATAAACGAGCGGCGGGCGAATGACCACGACCTCCATGCCTGTTCGGGCGGCGATTTCATGCAGCCCGATTTCAGTTTCCAGCTTCGAGATGCCATAGGGATCGATCGGCATTGGCGTATCGTCATGCCGGAAGGGCCGATCGTTCTCCTCGCCATTGACCTTGATACTGCTGATGAAGACGAACCTTTTTACGCCTGCGCGGGCGGCCTGTGCGGCGAGGTTCAACGTGGCGGCGGTGTTGATCCGGCGAAATTCCGCAAGCGGATCGGCTGCGCGGTCGTTCATGATGTGAACACGAGCGGCGAGATGGACGATGACATCGATACCCTCGAGAACTGCCGCCCAATCGGTTTCGCTCGTTATCTCGATGGGGAAATGCCGCACAGATGTCGGGAAGCTGGCGGCTGCAGATCGCGTCGTCACCGCAAGCTCGGATATCCGCTCTCCATGCAGTCTTTCGACGAGAGGCCCACCGACAAAGCCGGCTGCGCCGGTAATGAGGCATCGCATGATCTGTTCCCCGTTTTGCCGTGAGTGTTCCGGTTACCCGGAAGTGCCCACGGCATCAATAAAAAGCCGCGACGTTAGAGCGCCGTGCGTCCTTCCGGACGCACAAAGGACGCTCTAACACTTTCAATCCTCTTACTGCTCGAGGCTCAGACTTCCTCGCGGCCCGACAGCCGGATGCAGACCAGCGAGATCACTGCCGAGGCGGCGAGGTAGTAGCCGACATAGTCCAGACTATAATGGGTGGCGAGCCAGGTTGCGATATAAGGGGCGAGCGAAGCGCCGAAGATGCCGCCGAGGTTGAAGGTCATCGAGGCGCCGGTATAGCGCACCGTGGTCGGAAAGGGGGCGGCAAGGGCAGCGCCGATCGGACCATAGGTGAAGCCCATCAAGGCGAGGCCGATGATCGAGCACAGGAAGGCGCCTGTGAGACCGCTTGTCAACAGCGTCGCGTAGAAGAAGCCGAAGATGGTGATGGCAATCGTCGTCAGCGTCAGGATGATGCGGCGCGAATAGAGATCGGAGAGCCAGCCGGAGAGTGGGATCGTCAGGCCGAAGAAGACGACGCCGACAAGCTGGACGACCAGGAACTGCTCGCGGGAGTAACCGAGCCCACCCTTTTCCAGAGGTGTCGTACCCCAGGAGAGCGTGAAGACCGTCATCAGGTAGAACAGCACGAAGGTCGCGACGGCGATGAAGGTGCCGAGGATCAGGCTGCGCAGATGGTTACGGAAGACGACCTCGATCGGCACAGCGACGCGTTCGTGCTTTTCGACGGCTTTGCGGAATTCCGGCGTCTCGGCAATCTTCAGGCGGACATAGAGGCCGACGGCGACGAGGGCGAGGCTGGCGATGAAGGGAATGCGCCATCCGTAGTCTAGGAAATCCTCGTTGCTCATCGTTTCCGTCAGGATGAGGAAGAAGCCGGAGGAGAGGATGAAGCCGATTGGTGCGCCGAGCTGCGGGAACATGGCATACCAGCTGCGCTTGCCGGGAGGAGCGTTTTCGGTGGCAAGCAGGACGGCGCCACCCCATTCGCCGCCGAGGCCGAGGCCCTGACCGAAGCGGCAAAGCGCCAGCAACAAGGGTGCTGCGATGCCGATCGCATCATAGCCGGGCAGCATGCCGATCAGCATGGTCGAAAGCCCCATCGTCATCAGCGCGGCGACGAGCGTCGCCTTGCGGCCGATGCGGTCGCCGAAATGACCGAAAATCACGGCGCCGATGGGGCGGGCGAAAAAGGCGATCGAGAAGGTGACCAGCGACTGCAGCGTTGCGGCGTTCGTATCGCTTGCCGGGAAGAAGAGATGCGGGAAGACGAGGACGGCTGCCGTCGCGTAGACGTAGAAGTCGAAGAATTCGATGGTGGTGCCGACAAGGCTGGCGATGAGGACGCGAGCCGGAGAATTGACTTGCGTGCTGTTCGAGACAGGAGTCGGCGATGCGGAGACCGCGTCAGTCATTTTCATTCCAATCAATATTTTTATGAGTCGCCTTGGGAGGCTTGGCGGGTCTTAACGCAATTTCAGGTCTGAGAAAACGTCTCCTCGCGCCGCACGTACCGCATCTCCACCCGTTTCTCGATCCTTGCGTGAAGCTTGCCGCGGCAATGGCCGCGCGCTTGACCGGAATCAAATTGTAACGGATTCATTTAAACTCTTGGTTGAGGTTAAAGGAGGCGAGCATGCAAAAGAGTCTAGTTGCTGAGTTTCTCGGCACGTTCTGGCTGGTGTTCGGCGGATGCGGCAGTGCCGTGCTGGCCGCGGCCTATCCCGAGCTTGGAATTGGTTTTGTTGGCGTGGCCTTTGCGTTCGGTCTGACCGTGCTCACCATGGCCTATGCCGTGGGCGGCATTTCGGGCGGTCATTTCAACCCCGCCGTCTCGCTTGGCCTTACGGTTGCCGGACGGTTTCCGGCGGCGCGTCTCGTTCCCTATATCGTCGTGCAGGTTGTCGGCGCCATCGCCGCGGCGGCGCTGCTTTATCTCATCGCCAGCGGCAAGGCGGGTTTCGAACTCGGCGGATTTGCCGCCAACGGATATGGCGATCATTCCCCGGGCGGTTATTCACTGCTTTCGGCGCTGCTGATCGAAGTGCTGCTGACCATGTTCTTCCTGATCATCATCTTGGGGTCGACCAGCAGTCGGGTGCCTGCGGGCTTCGCGCCGCTTGCGATCGGCCTCGGGCTGACGCTGATCCATCTCGTTTCTATCCCCGTGACGAATACCTCGGTCAATCCGGCGCGTTCCACCGGCCAGGCGCTTTTCGTCGGCGGCTGGGCGCTGCAGCAGCTCTGGCTGTTCTGGATTGCGCCGCTTGCGGGTGGGGCGCTCGGCGGGCTTGTGTGGAAGTTCCTCGACGACGCCGACTGACTGCAAGAAACTAATCTATCCCATTGAGCCCGCGCGGTTTTTCCGTGCGGGTTTTTCTATTTTCGCGGATCGGCGACATCTTCGATCTGGCAATCGCGAAGAAGAGAAGGTTAAAAAATCAGGGGCGCGGCAAGACGAAGTTAACGAAAGTAAACACTTCATTAACCATAATGATGCTCTAATGCACCCAGGTCGGACAAAGGCCCGAAACGGCGCAGACAGCTTCGCGCAAGCGTCGATTTCGAAAATAGAAGTTATTTTTTGGGGGTGTTGATGAGTCGCAAGCATGTCGCTGTCCTGATGGGCGGATTTTCCTCGGAAAGGCCTGTCAGCCTTTCCTCGGGAAAGGCTTGCGCAGAAGCTCTCGAAGCGGAGGGCTTCGACGTGACGCGCATCGACGTGGCGCGCGACGTTTCCGAGAAACTCGCCGCGCTGAAGCCCGATGTCGTCTTCAATGCGCTTCACGGCCCGTTCGGCGAGGACGGCACCATTCAGGGCATCCTCGAATATCTCGAAATCCCCTATACGCATTCGGGCGTGCTTGCCTCGGCGCTGGCGATGGACAAGGACAAAGCGAAGCTCGTTGCCGCCGCCGCCGGCATTCCGGTGGCCGAATCGCAGGTGGTAAACCGTTTCGCCTTTCCCTCGACGCATCCAATGAAGCCGCCCTATGTGGTGAAGCCCGTCCGCGAAGGGTCGAGCTTCGGCGTCGTCATCGTCACGGAAGATCAGGCGCATCCGCCACAGATCGTCAGCTCGCCTGAATGGCGTTACGGCGAGGAGGTGATCGTCGAGCGCTATGTTTACGGTCGCGAACTCACCTGCGGCGTCATGGGTGAAACTCCCCTCGGTGTCACGGAAGTGGTGCCGCAGGGACACAATTTCTATGATTACGACTCCAAGTACGCGGCAGGTGGTTCAAAACACGTCATCCCCGCGAAAATTTCACCGAATATTTACCAAAAAATACAAACATTGTCCCTAAGGGCGCATCAGGCAATCGGTTGTCGCGGCGTCAGTCGGTCCGACTTTCGTTACGACGATCGTTTCTCCGAAGACGGCGAAATCATCTGGCTGGAGGTCAATACCCAGCCAGGCATGACTCCAACCTCGCTCGTGCCCGAAATGGCCGGTCATGCCGGCTATTCATTTGGTCAGTTTCTCCGGTGGATGGTGGAGGACGCGTCTTGTTTGCGTTGACGGTCAAGAGGATTGGGCGCCCCAGCCATCATGCCGTGCTTCCGATTGTGGAAGCCGAAGAGCGGTTCGTGCTGCCGCGCCCGCTGCGCCGGGTCACGCGCTTCCTGATCAGCCTCTGCAGTGGCCGAATCTACATTCCCGTTCATACGGGCACGGTCTCGGCGCTCGCTTTCTTAGGCGCGACGGGGCTTTACGGCATGTCGCTCGGCGGCCACACGGAAGCCGTGGCGCAGGCGACGACGACGGCCGCGGGTTTTGCGATCGAGGACGTCAAGGTCTCCGGCAATTCGGAGACCTCCGAAATCGAGATACTGCAGTTGATCGGCCTTGACGGCACGACCTCGCTGGTCGCCCTCGACGTCGATGCCGCCCGCAGGAAGATCGCGCATCTTCCCTGGGTCGAAAATGTCGAGGTCCGCAAGATTTATCCGAAGACGATCGAGGTGAAGCTCAAGGAACGTCAGGCCTATGCGATCTGGCAGCACGGGCAGGAGCTTTCCCTGATCGAGAAGAACGGCAGCGTCATTGCGCCGCTGCGCGACAACAAGTTTTCGGCGCTGCCGCTCGTCGTCGGCCGCGATGCCGAAACGGCGGCGGCTTCGCTCGACGAAGCCTTCTCGAAGTGGCCCGACGTGAAGGCCCGCGTGAAGGCCTATGTCTGGATATCCGGCCGTCGCTGGGACCTGCATATGGACAACGGCGTCGTCGTCAAGCTGCCGGAAGACGGTATCGACCAGGCACTGGCGACGCTTTCGAAGTTCGACAGGGAGCATCAGCTCCTGGAGCGGGACATTGCCGCAGTCGATCTCAGGCTGGCCGACAGAACCGCGATCCAGCTGACGCCGGAGGCGGCGATCCGCAGGCAGACGGCAGTGACGGAGCGTACGAAAGAATTGAAGAAGGCGGGGCAGAATATATGAGCTTGTTCGGTTCATCCCATTTCGGATTGCCGCGCCTGAAGCCGCTTTCGTCGAAGCGGTCACATGTCGTTTCGGTGCTCGACATCGGTTCGACCAAGGTAGTCTGCATGATCGGCCGGCTGACGCCGCGCGAGGAAAGCCAGATCCTGCCGGGCCGCACGCACAATATCGAGATCATCGGCATCGGCCACCAGCGTTCCCGCGGCATCAAGACCGGCGTCATCGCCGATCTCGACGCGTTGGAAGGCGTCATCCGCCTTGCGGTCGACGCGGCCGAGCGCATGGCCGGGCTGACCGTCGAAAGCCTGATCGTCAACCTGACGGCCGGCCGTCTCGGCAGCGATATCTACACCGCGACAATCGATCTTGGCGGCCAGGAAGTCGAGCTCAACGATCTGAAGAAGGTGCTGTCGGCCGCCTGCCAGCAGTCGCTGCGCCAGGACCGTTCGGTGCTGCACTCGCTGGCGACCGGCTTCTCGCTCGACGGCGAACGCGGCATCCGCGATCCGCTGGCGATGTATGGCGATGCGCTCGGCGTCGACATGCATGTCGTCACCGCGGAGCGCTCGGCGCTGAAGAACCTCGAGCTTAGCGTCAATCGTGCGCATCTGTCGGTCGAGGGCATCGTTGCTACGCCCTATGCATCGGGCCTTGCGGCTCTCGTCGACGACGAGGTCGAGCTCGGCTGTGCGGCGATCGATATGGGCGGCGGCACGACGACGATCTCGGTGTTTGCCGAAGGCAAGCTCGTTCATACGGATGCCGTCGGCCTCGGCGGCCATCACGTCACCACCGACCTGGCGCGCGGCCTTTCGACCCGCATCGAGGATGCGGAGCGTCTGAAGGTCGTGCATGCCTCGGCGCTTTCGAATTCCTCCGACGAGCGCGAGTTGATCTCGATCCCGCCGATCGGCGAGGACGATCGCGACCAGCCGTCGCAGGTTCCGCGGGCGCTGGTCTCGCGCATCGTATCGGCCCGTATCGAGGAGACGATGGAACTGATCCGCGACCGTATCCAGCGCTCCGGTTTCAGCCCGATCGTCGGCAAGCGCGTCGTGCTGACCGGCGGGGCGAGCCAGCTGACCGGCCTTGCCGACGTGGCGCGGCGCATTCTTGCCCGCAACGTCCGCATCGGCCGCCCGATGGGCGTCTCGGGGCTGCCGACGGCGGCCAAGGGCCCGGCCTTTTCGACGGCCGTCGGCCTGATGATCTATCCGCAGGTAGCGGACATGGAGACACATGCGTCACAGAGCGGTCTGCTCATGTCGCTTGGGGGAAATAACAGTCGCATAGCCCGCATGGGCCAGTGGCTGAAGGAAAGCTTCTGAAATTGCGTAATTGGCCGGCGTGGCGATGCGGCCAGAGAGAGAAGGAACAGGTACCATGACCATCAAGCTGCAAAAGCCTGACATCACAGAGCTGAAGCCGCGCATCACCGTGTTCGGCGTTGGCGGCGGTGGCGGCAATGCCGTCAACAACATGATTACCGCCGGCCTCCAGGGCGTCGACTTCGTCGTCGCCAACACGGATGCGCAGGCGCTGACGATGACGAAGGCCGAGCGCATCATTCAGCTCGGCGTCAACGTCACCGAAGGCCTCGGTGCCGGCTCGCAGCCGGAAGTTGGCCGCGCGGCCGCCGAGGAGTGCATCGACGAGATCGTCGATCACCTGAACGGCACGCATATGTGCTTCGTCACCGCCGGCATGGGCGGCGGCACCGGCACAGGTGCTGCCCCGGTTGTCGCACAGGCGGCCCGCAACAAGGGCATCCTGACGGTCGGCGTCGTCACCAAGCCGTTCCATTTCGAAGGCGGGCGCCGTATGCGCCTGGCCGAGATGGGCATCCAGGAACTGCAGAAGTCTGTCGATACGCTGATCGTCATTCCGAACCAGAACCTCTTCCGCATTGCCAACGACAAGACGACGTTCGCCGATGCCTTCGCCATGGCTGACCAGGTTCTCTATTCGGGCGTTGCCTGCATTACCGACCTGATGGTCAAGGAAGGCCTCATCAACCTCGACTTCGCCGACGTCCGCTCGGTGATGCGCGAGATGGGCCGCGCGATGATGGGCACCGGCGAAGCTTCCGGCTCCGGCCGCGCGCTGCAGGCCGCAGAGGCTGCGATCGCCAACCCGCTGCTCGACGAAACCTCGATGAAGGGCGCTCAAGGGTTGCTGATCTCCATTACCGGCGGTCGCGACCTCACGCTCTTCGAAGTCGACGAAGCCGCGACCCGCATCCGCGAGGAAGTCGATCCTGACGCCAACATCATCCTCGGCGCCACCTTCGACGAATCGCTCGAAGGCATCATCCGCGTCTCGGTCGTCGCAACCGGCATCGATCGGGCGATGAACGAAGCCGCCGAGCGGAACTTCCAGCCGACCGCAAGGCCTGCTATCCGTTCCTCCGCGGCTGTTGCTCCGGCAGCGGCCGCAGTTCAGCCTGCCCCCGTCATGCAGGCACCGAAGGCCATGGATCCGATCGCGCAGACCATCCGCGAAGCCGAGATGGAACGCGAGCTCGAAATTCCGGCCCCGCGTGCTGCCGCACCGCTGCAGCAGCCGGCGGCACAGCAGGAAACCTTCCGTCCGCAGAGCAAGATCTTCGCACCTGCACCGGAAGCTCCGGCAATGCGTCCTCAGGTGCAGCAGCAGGCTCCGGCGCCGGTGATGAGCCAGCCGATCCAGCAGCCCGTCCAGCAGCAGCCGGTGCAGCAGCAGCCCGTCCGGCAGGAGCCGACCATCCGTCAGGCGCCCGAACCGATGCGCATGCCGAAGGTCGAGGATTTCCCGCCCGTCGTTCAGGCCGAACTCAACCACCGCACGCAGTCGGCGTCCGCGCATGCGGCGGAAGAGCGCGGTCCGATGGGGCTGCTCAAGCGAATCACCAATTCGCTTGGCCGCCGCGACGACGACGCCGTTGCCGCCGATATGACTGCAGCACCGCCGGCCGCTTCGCAGCAGCGCCGTCCGCTGTCGCCGGAGGCAAGCCTCTACGCACCGCGTCGCGGCAACCTCGACGACCAGGGCCGCGCGGTTCCGCAGGCCCGGATGATGCAGGAAGACGACCAGCTGGAAATCCCGGCATTCCTGCGTCGCCAGTCGAACTGAGGCCGTGCTTCGGGCCTCTCATGCCCGGGATCAAGGTCCCGGGCATTGCTGTTTTTTCGCCCGTGATTCGCAAATGATTTCAATCGCGTGACTTCGTAACAAAGCGAAAGAAACAGTGATTTGGATTGGAGCGCCGGCGCACGTAAGTATGGTGCAACGAAACTGCCCCAGGAGACCTTTTGACAGGCTCCGGCTGCAGAATAAACGATGACCGCGCCGATCGGACAGGCCGCCGGTGCGGAAGAGTAAAGGCAGAATTTATGGCGATTGGCTTGCTGGGTTTTCAAACGACGGTATCGCGTCCCGTGACGCTTTCGGGCATCGGGGTCCATTCGGGCGCCGACGTTTCGATCACCCTGAACCCGGCCGAATCGGGCACCGGCGTCGTTTTCCAGCGCCTGCATGACAATGGCGATATCACCGAACTCAAGGCCGTTTCCTCGCAGGTCGGCAACACCGACCTCTGCACCGTGCTCGGCTTCTCGCCCGCCCATTCGGTTGCGACGATCGAGCATGTCATGGCCGCCGTCTATGCACTCGGCCTCGACAATGTGGTGATCGAGGTGCAGGGCTCCGAAATGCCGATCATGGACGGCAGCTCGCTGCCCTTCGTCGAGGCGATCGAGCAGGTCGGTCTCGTCTCGCTCGGCGTCAAGCGCCGCTATATCCGTATCACCAAGCCGGTGCGAATCGAGCATGGCGGCTCCTGGAGCGAATTCCGCCCCTATGACGGCACGCGCTTCGAAGTCGAGATCGATTTCGACTGCCCGCTGATCGGCCGGCAGAAGTGGGCCGGCGACATGACCGCCGCCGTCTTCAAGGCCGAGCTTTCCCGCGCCCGCACCTTCGGGTTCATGCGCGATGTCGAACGTCTCTGGGCGTCGGGCCACGCGCTCGGCTCTTCACTCGAAAATTCCGTCGTCATTTCGGACGACAACACCGTCATCAACGTCGAAGGACTGCGTTACGCCAAGGACGAATTCGTCCGCCACAAGACGCTCGATGCCGTCGGCGATCTGTCGCTTGCCGGCGCCCAGTTCATCGGCTGCTACCGTTCTTATCGCGGTGGTCACAAGATGAACGCCAATGCGCTGAAGGCGCTGCTCGCCGATTCCTCCGCCTACGAGGTGGTCGAGACGTCGACGCCGCGCCAGCGTGTCGCTGCCCGCGAACTGATCGCGGTCAGCGCTTCGGAATTCGCTCCCTGGTCGGCATGACCTCCAGCATATTCTCAAGACCAGGCCGCCTCTTTCCCGGAGGCGGTTTTTTTATGTCCGGGCGTGTCTGCGGCAATAGGCCGATGCTTGGCCGCCACAGGTCGGGAAGAAGTTGAAAAGCCGGTCATTTCTGCGGCTGCTGCCACAAAAATGCGTTAATGCCTTATCATTGCGTTGCTCTTGATGCACATTTGTGGCTAGAAACGCCAGCGAGGCGTGGCTGCCGTGGAGAGAGCGGCAGCAGTGGGGTTCTTTCGAATGGGTTATGCAGGATCTGAAGGTATGATGAAGACAGCGCGTGCTTTGTTCGCATCGCTTCTGGTGCTCAGCGCAGGCGCCTTGATCTCCGGTTGCCAGTCGGACCCCGATATCGACATCACCAAGCTCGGCCTCGAAACCGATCCGCCCGACGTGCTTTACACCCAGGGCCTTGCCAATATGAAGGCCGGCAACATGGCGGAAGCGGGGCGCAAGTTCGACGCGATCGACCGCGAGAACCCGTTCTCCGAATGGGCGCGCAAGGCGCTTGTGATGAGCACCTTCGTCAAATACCGCCAAGGCCGCTTGGACGATGCGCTTGCTTCCGGCAACCGTTACATGTCGCAGTATCCGAAGTCCCAGGATGCCGCCTATGTGCAGTATCTGATCGGTCTCACCTATTCCAAGCAGATCGTCGACGTGACGCAGGACCAGCGTGCCTCGGCCAAGACGATCGAGGCGATGCAGGCCGTCGTCGACAATTATCCGAACTCCGAATACGTCGACGACGCACAGGCCAAGATCCGCTTTGCGCGCGACCAGCTCGCCGGCAAGGAAATGCAGATCGGCCGGTATTACATGGAGCGAAAGGAATATCTCGCCGCGATCTCGCGCTTCCGCATCGTTGTCGAGAAATATCCGAATACGAACCAGATCGAAGAGGCCTTAGCGCGTCTCGTCGAAGCTTATTACTCCATGGGCATCGTCGACGAGGCGCAGACAGCCGCTGCCGTTCTCGGTCACAATTACCCCGACAGCCAGTGGTATGCTGATTCCTACAAGCTGCTGCAGAGCGGCGGTGCCGAGCCGCGTGAAAACAAGGGCTCGTGGATCGCGGCTGCGGGCAAGAAACTTCTTCTCGGTTCCTGAGGCCAATGCTGATCCAGCTTTCGATCCGCGATATCGTCCTGATCGAGCGGCTGGATCTTGCCTTCGAGATAGGCCTCTCCGTGCTGACGGGCGAGACCGGGGCGGGCAAATCCATCCTGCTCGACAGCCTGTCGCTGGCGCTCGGTGGGCGCGGCGACGGCGACCTGGTGCGCCATGGCGAGGATAAGGGCCAGGTGACGGCGGTGTTCGACGTGGGCATGGAACACGGCGCCCGCACCCTCCTGCGTGAAAACGGCATCGATGACGAGGGCGATCTGATCTTCCGCCGCCAGCAATCGGCGGACGGGCGCACCAAGGCTTATGTCAACGACCAGCCGGTTAGCGTGCAGCTGATGCGCCAGGCCGGTCAGCTGCTGGTCGAAATCCACGGACAGCACGACGATCGCGCCCTTGTCGACACCAACGCTCACCGCACCCTGCTCGACGCCTTCGCGGGCCTCACCGACGAGGTTTCAGAGGTCGCCCGGCTCTATCGCCTGTGGCGCGACAGCGAGCGGACGCTGAAGAAGCACCGCGAGAAGGTGGAAAGTGCGGCGCGCGAAGCCGACTACCTGCGCTCTTCCGTCGAAGAACTCGAGAAGCTCTCGCCGCAGGACGGCGAGGAGGAAGAGCTCGCCGATAACAGGCAGAAGATGATGAAGGCCGAGCGAATCGCCGGCGATATCGCCGAGGCGTCCGAATTCCTGAACGGCAATGCCTCGCCGGTGCCCCATATCGCCTCGCTGGTGCGCCGGCTGGAGCGCAAGAGCCATGAGGCGCCGGGATTGCTCGAAGACACAGTGACGCTGCTCGATGCCGCGCTGGACCAGCTTTCCAACGCGCAGATGGAGGTTGAGGCGGCACTGCGCAAGACCGAATACGATCCCAGGGAGCTGGAGCGGGTGGAGGAACGGCTTTTCGCGCTCAGGGCCGCCTCGCGCAAATATTCCGTTCCCGTCACCGAACTGCCGGCGCTTGCCGTCCGTATGATCGCAGATCTTGCCGATCTCGACGCGGGCGAGGAGCGGCTTGCGCGGCTTGATGCCGAGGTCGGCCTGGCGCGGGAAAATTACGATGCGGCGGCGCGATCGCTGTCAGACAAGCGCCATCATGCCGGAACCGCACTGGCCGGGGCCGTCATGGCCGAGCTGCCGGCGCTGAAACTCGAACGCGCCCTTTTCATGGTCGAGATCACCACGGATGCGGGCGAGGCGCTGGCCGAAGGCATCGACGTCGTCGAGTTCCATGTCCAGACCAATCCCGGCACGCGACCGGGCTCGATCATGAAGGTCGCCTCGGGCGGCGAGCTGTCGCGTTTCCTGCTGGCGCTGAAAGTGGCGCTCGCCGATCGCGGATCGGCCCCGACGCTCGTCTTCGACGA
Organism: Rhizobium sp. 10PS4; assembly: GCF_032464805.1. Classification (NCBI taxonomy): domain Bacteria; kingdom Pseudomonadati; phylum Pseudomonadota; class Alphaproteobacteria; order Hyphomicrobiales; family Rhizobiaceae; genus Rhizobium; species Rhizobium sp. 10PS4. The sequence goes on from NZ_JAWDIW010000002.1 coordinate 225,873, forward strand.
AATCGATACCGGCGTCGGCGGTGCGGTGGCCGATGCGATCGGCCAGCGGCTGAAGCGGCTGTCGGAGCGGGTGCAGGTGCTGTCGGTCACGCATGCGCCGCAGGTCGCGGCGCGGGCGGCGACGCATCTCTTGATTTCCAAGGGACCGTCGGCCGACGGTTCGGAAAAGATCGCCACGCGCGTCGCGACGATGGCGCAGAAGGACCGCACCGAGGAGATCGCCCGTATGCTGGCTGGGGCTTCGGTCACCGAAGAGGCGAGGGCGGCGGCAAAGCGGCTGCTGGCCGGCAACGGCTGATTTTTCTTGCGATGCTCTTCCCGCCCGGGCCGGCGGGATGACAATCATCCTGCGGCGCGATATGGGCTGAAGCTTCCCGATCGGCGACGAGCTCATGCCATGCGGCTTTTCCATTTCAGCGACGATTCCGGTATTGCGGCGTTCGAGCCACGCCCGGTTCGCGTCCCGTCTGCCCGTGCGCCCGGCCGAGAATGGTTGAACGGTCCGCTCGTCTGGGCAATCGATGCCGATCATGATTTCATGTATCTCTTTCCGCGCGATTGCCCCCCGCATCCTGCTCTGGGCGACAGCCGATACGCCGGAGGCCGAACGGCGGCACTGGTTCGGCGACTGGCGGGCCGTCGCCTACGTCGAGCGCCATTGGCTGGAAAGGCTCGAAGCGGAGACGATCCACCGTTACGAGATGCCGGCCGGGGGCTTCGAAGATCTTCAGGATGCTGGCATGTGGGTGGCCCGCAGACGCGTCATTCCCCTGGAGAGGACCGCCATCTCGCGGCTCGACCAGGAGTTTGCGCCGCGCAGGGTGGAGCTTCGGGTAGTCGATAGCCTGCGGCCGTTGAAGAACCTTTGGAACACCAGACTGCATGTCAGCGGCATCCGGCTGCGCAATGCCAGGGATTGGGAATAGGCGGGGTAGACCGATCTTCCCGATGCAGGATATCCAGCCTCTCTTTTCATCCGGAAATTTTGCTCTAAAAACAATCCAGATTTTCTGGCCAGATTCTCTGGAGTGATGTTCCATGTCCACCGAAGGTTTCACCGTCGACACGTTGACGATCGAAGAGGCTGCCGCCGAGCTCGAGCGGCTGGCAAAGGAGATCGCGCATCATGATGCGCTCTATCACGGCAAGGACCAACCGGAGATTTCGGATGCCGATTACGACGCGCTGAAGCGCCGCAACGATGCGCTGGAAGTGCGGTTTCCCGAGCTGATCCGCGAGGACAGCCCGTCGCGGCATGTCGGTGCAGCGCCTTCCGTCACCTTCTCGCCTGTCGTCCATGCCCGGCCGATGCTGTCGCTCGACAACACTTTCTCGCAGGATGATGCGCAGGATTTCGTCGCCGGCGTCTATCGCTTCCTCGGCCGGCTGCCGGACCAGTCGATCGCCTTTACCGCCGAGCCGAAGATCGATGGCCTGTCGATGTCGATCCGTTACGAAAACGGCAGGCTCACGACGGCTGCGACGCGCGGCGACGGCACGACTGGGGAGAACGTCACCGCCAATATCCGCACCATCGCCGAAATCCCCAACGAGCTGCCGAAGGGCGTTCCTGCCGTCGTCGAGATCCGCGGTGAGGTCTATATGGCCAAGAGCGACTTCCTAACGCTGAATCTGCAAATGGAGGCGGAGGGCAAGCAGACCTATGTCAATCCGCGCAACACCGCGGCCGGGTCGCTGCGCCAGCTCGACGCTAAGGTGACGGCGAGCCGCAAGCTGAAATTCTTCGCCTATGCCTGGGGCGAGATGTCGGAAATGCCCGCCGACACGCAATTTGGGATGGTGCAGACTTTCAAGGATTGGGGTTTTCCGGTCAATCCGCTGATGAAACGGCTGAGCTCGGTCGCCGACATCCTGACGCATTATGACGAGATCGGCCTCAAACGTCCGGACCTCGACTACGACATCGACGGCGTCGTCTATAAGGTCGACAGTCTCGAGCTGCAGGCTCGTCTCGGTTTTCGCTCGCGTTCGCCGCGCTGGGCGACGGCGCACAAGTTTCCGGCGGAGCAGGCTTTCACGATCGTCGAGAATATCGACATCCAAGTCGGCCGCACCGGCGCCCTGACACCTGTCGCGCGGTTGACGCCGATCACCGTCGGCGGCGTGGTCGTCACCAATGCGACGCTGCACAACGCGGATTACATCCGGGGCATCGGCAATAGCGGCGAGCGCATCCGCGACGACGAGCACGATATCCGCATCGGCGATACCGTCATCGTCCAGCGCGCAGGTGATGTGATCCCGCAGGTGCTCGACGTCGTCATGGAGAAGCGGCCGGCCGAGGCTAGCCCCTATGAATTTCCGAAGACCTGCCCGGTCTGCGGTTCGCATGCCGTGCGTGAAAGACATGAGAAGACCGGCAAGCTTGATTCGGTTACCCGCTGCACCGGCGGCTTCATTTGCAGGGCGCAGGCGACGGAGCATCTGAAGCATTTCGTTTCGCGAAACGCCTTCGATATCGAAGGGCTCGGTTCGAAGCAGATCGATTTCTTCTTCGAAAACGAGGACGCGTCGCTGCAGATCCGCACCGCGCCGGATATCTTCACGCTGGAGAAGCGTCAGCAGCAATCGCTGACCAAGCTGGAGAATATTGACGGCTTCGGCAAGGTCAGCGTCGGCAAGCTCTATGCGGCGATCACCGAACGGCGCAGCATTGCGCTCCACCGCTTCATTTACGCGCTCGGCATCCGTCATGTCGGCGAGACCACGGCGAAGCTCTTGGCGCGCTCTTATGGCACCTATGCGGCCTTTGAAACCGCAATGCGAGAGGCCGAGGCGCTTTCCGGCGACGCCTGGAGCGATCTTAACGCCATCGAAGGTATTGGCGAGGTCGTGGCGCGGGCCATCGTCGAATTCTACAAGGAGCCGCGCAATGTCGAGGTGATCACCCGACTGCTTGAGGAGGTGACGCCCGAGGAGGCCGAACAACCGAAGACGGCAGGCAGCCCGGTTGCCGGTAAGACCGTGGTTTTCACCGGTTCGCTGGAAAAATTCACCCGCGACGAGGCAAAGGCGAGGGCGGAAAGTCTTGGCGCCAAGGTGGCGGGATCGGTCTCGAAGAAGACCGACATCGTCGTCGCCGGCCCCGGCGCCGGCTCCAAGCTCGACAAGGCGCGCGAACTCGGTGTGCAGACGATGGACGAGGACGAATGGCTGGCACTGATCAGCGGGTGAGGGGCTGACGGCAAGTCGGCAGCCCCGTTTTCTCATAGCCTGAGGCGCGCCATCGTATAGGCATCGACGTATTGACCGGCGCGATATCCGAAGGCCTTCAGCAGGCCTTCTTGCTCGAAGCCGAATTTCCGGTAGAGGCCGATGGCAACATCGTTGTCGGTGTAGACAGTCAGTTCCAGCCGCTTGATATCGAGCCAGTCGTCGGCAGCATCGACCATTGCTCCGAGCAGGATCCGTCCGAAGCCGCGGCCGATGAAATCGTCATGCACGCCCATGCCGATGCTGGCGACGTGCTGCCTGCGGCCGGAAAGACGGTTGAGGCCGCCATTGCCAACGATTTTGCCGTCCTGGGTGACGACGAGGTTGAGTGCGCCCGGCGACGGGTTTTCCATGTACTTGCGAACTTCCTCGACCCTCTGGTATGGCGGCCGCAAGGTGCCGGCCCGGTAGCCGGGCAGATTTATGAGATCGGTGATCTCCTCCGCATCGGACAGGCGAACGGCGCGCACGAGTACGCCATCCGGCAGGCGCGCTCGGCCGCGAGGTTCGTTCTCTTTGTTTTCGGACATTCATGCTCTCCGTTTGTTTCAGGAGGAGAGCCGGCTTTACGAAAACCCTGCTCGCCTCGGCAGGGTTTTCGGGATGATCGGATCGCTGCTAACGCACCATCGCTCCCGCGTACCCTTCAAGGGTCGTGGTGTGATGGATAAGTGCTGCCATGGTTACGGAACCGATCATGCCAACAAGTTTCGATATGCGGGTTAAAAAGTCAACCGGGCGTCGTGTCGAATTTGCGTGGCAGGAAGCGGGGCGGTATTCCTGTTCCCGAAGAAACGATTCGGACTGCGGCATTGAAAACCATCGCGATTGACTTCGAGACGGCGAACGAACAGCGCGGCAGCGCCTGTTCCGTTGGCCTTGCCTGGATCGAGGACGGCAGGGTGACGCGCGTCGAGGAGCGGCTGATCCGGCCGCGGGACATGCGCTTTTCCGGGATGAACATCGCGATCCACGGCATCCGTCCGGAGCATGTCGAGGACGCGCCCGAGTTTCCCGAGGTAATGGACGAGTTCGAGGAGGATTTTCGCGGCGCGACGATGATCGCGCACAATGCCGCCTTCGATTTCAGCGTCTGGCGGGCGAGCCTCGATCTCTACCGGCAATCCTATCCGGAGCTTACCTATCTCTGCAGCCTGAAGATGGCGCAGCGGATCTGGCCGCATTTCCTTTCGCACCGGCTGAACCTGATCGCCGAGCATCTCGGCCTGCGTTTCGTGCACCACAATGCCGCCGAAGATGCCGCCGTCTGCGCAGCGGCCGCAATCGAGATGGCAAGGGCGGTCAAGGCCCATGCCATCCACGCCATACCGGCATTGATCGGCATGAGACCCGGCCGGCTGACGGCGCGGGCATACGAGCCCTGCACCTGCCGAAAAGGCTGATCCCTTTCTGCAAACTTCGTTTTCTTGCAAAGCATGGGTGCATGCTTATCTAGAATGCGGATTATTCAGGGAGCCGCCATGTCCAGACTGCGCAATCTTCTCCTCGCCGCCTTCTCTTTCGCCGCCCTTTCTACAGGTGCTGCCTCGGCCGAAGTCGTCGGCAAGGTCGGGGTCGACTGGATCGGCAACGACATCATCGTCGAGGCGGTCTCCGACCCTGACGTCAAGGGCGTTACCTGCCACGTCACCTATTTCGACCGCAGCCTGATCGACCGGTTCAAGAACGGCAACTGGTTCGAGGATCCGTCCAACAATTCCATTGCCTGCCGGCAGACGGGGCCGATCGAGATCGGCAATGTCGACTTGTCCAAGGATGGCAGCGAGGTGTTCCGCCAGGGCATGTCGCTGATCTGGAAGACGTTGGTCGTCAACCGCATCTACGACAAGACGAACGACACGCTGATCTATCTCGCCCATTCGCGCGAACTGACCGACGGTTCGGCGAAGATGTCGATCTCGACCATTCCGCTCTATGGGCAGAGCGTTGTCTGGAAGAATGGGAAGCCGCAATAAGTCTGGGAGGTTCCGGGGTCTCTCGCGCTTGCGATGAAAGACCCCGCCCCAACCCCTCCCCACAAGGGGGAGGGGCTTAACTTGCCGCACCCGCTTTCCAGATTTTCGACGTTTCGGGAGGAGCGAGTCGGGGCCCGAGCTTAGTCCCTCCCCCTTGTGGGGAGGGGTTGGGGAGGGGTTTTCCTAAAAACTGATCCGATGCCGGCTTTATTCTCCACCCGAAACTAAAAAGGCCCGGACGAGCCGGGCCTTCGAAATCCAGATATGAGCAACCTCAAGCGGCCTGCGTCAGTTCGTCGGCAATGACGGTATCGAGGTTCAAGAAGCAGACCATGGTCTTTTCGAGAGCGACGATGCCGCGGCAGAAGGCGCGCTGGGCTTCCGGGATGATTTCCGGTGGCGGCTGCAGGTCTTCGCTCTTGATGGTCATCATGTCGGAAACCTGCTCGACCAGCAGACCGACCAGTTTGCCGGCGATGTCGGTGACGATGATCGCCGAGCGCTCAGATGGCTCGGTCATCTTCATGCCGAGGCGGCAGGCCATGTCGATGACGGGGATCACCGCACCGCGCAGGTTAATGAGACCCAAGACGTAGGGCGGGGTGTGCGGCATCGGCGTCACCGGCGCCCAGCCGCGAATTTCGCGGATAGCCATGATGTCGATACAGAATTCCTGATCGCCCAGATGGAACGAAACGATTTCAAGATAAGCGCCCGACTGCTTGATGGCGTTGTTGTTGTTCATGGTCAGAATTCTTCCCAGTTGTCCCCAGCGGGAGAGGCGATGCAGAACCGCTGTTAAATATAGATGTGACGGCTTAAGTCTTTCCTAACGATATGTATTTTCCGATTACCCGTCGCTCAAACGGCAAGCTATTCACAAACATGCCATTTTTGATCCGTGCCGATTCCTAAGGTCGGATTTCGTTGCCGTTGCAGTTTCTATCGGTGAGACAATTAATCACCGGTCAGAAACATATTCTTGAATTGCGCGCGTCCGATCGAGGCTATAATCACGCGGGGCAAGGGGCGGACCGTGCGTCTCCGCCCGGATCGAGGATCATGCCAATGAAGACATTCCGCATCGCCGTCTGGGTCGGTGTCCTGATACTTGCCGGGTTTCTTGGCGCGGTCACGCTCAACCTGACGAAGTCGAGGGACATGGTGGCAGAACCGCCCTTCGGCGTGCCCTTCACGCTGGTCTCCCAAAGCGGACAGCCGATCACCGAGGAGGCGCTGCGCGGCAAGCCGACGGCGCTGTTCTTCGGCTTTACCCATTGCCCGGAAGTCTGCCCGACGACGCTTTTCGAGCTGAACGGCTGGATGGAGAAGGTCGATCCGAAGGGCGATAAGCTGCAGGCCTATTTCGTGACCGTCGATCCGGAGCGCGACACGCCCGAGATCATGAACGAATACGTCTCCAATGTTTCCAAGCGCATCACCGGCATTTCAGGCGCGCCCGACAAGATCGCCGAGATGGTCAAGGGGTTCCGCGTCTACGCCAAGAAAGTGCCGGTCGACGAGAAGGATCCGAATGGCGACTATACGATGGATCACACCGCCTCGGTCTTCCTGCTCGATTCGGCCGGGCGGTTTTCCGGAACGATCGCCTATGGCGAAAACCCGGACACGGCGGTAAAGAAGCTGGAGAATCTCGTCAGCAAGGGGTGACAGCTTCAGCGTGATGGGGCGTTGGCTCGATCGGCGGCGGGCAACGGAAACGGGAAAGACCGCCTATCGTGAGTGAAATCCGCCTTTACGTGACGACGACCGAAGCCAAGGCCGAGGAGATCCTCGACCTTCTGAGCGCGGTCTTCGGTGAAGAAGACTTTGCCATCGGCACCACCGAGATCGATGAGAAGAAGGATATCTGGGAAGCCTCAATCTACATGATGGCCGAGGACGAGGCTGAGGTGCAATCCCGTGTCGAGGACGCATTGAAGGCCTCTTTCCCTGATGCCCGGCTGGAGCGGGAAGTCATCCCCGAGATCGACTGGGTGGTGAAATCGCTGGAGGGGCTGAAGCCTGTCCGGGCAGGGCGTTTCCTGGTGCATGGTTCGCATGACCGCGACAAGATCCGCCCCGGCGACATCGCCATCGAGATCGATGCCGGCCAGGCCTTCGGCACCGGCCATCACGGCACGACAGCCGGCTGCCTCGAGGTGATCGATAGCGTGGTGCGTTCGCGCTCGGTCCGCAACGCGCTCGATCTCGGCACCGGTAGCGGCGTACTGGCGATTGCGGTGCGCAAGCTCAGGAACATACCGGTGCTGGCGACCGACATCGATCCGATCGCGACGAAGGTGGCGGCCGAGAACGTGCGCCGCAACGGCATCGCCTCGGGCATCGTTACCAGGACCGCGCCGGGCTTTCATTCCACGGCCTTTTCCGAGCATGGCCCCTTCGATCTCATCATCGCCAACATTCTCGCCCGGCCGCTGATCCGCATGGCGCCGAAGCTTGCGACGCATCTTGCGCCTGGCGGATCGGTCATTCTCTCCGGCATCCTTGCCGGGCAGCGCTGGAAGGTGATTGCCGCCTATAGTGGCGCGAGGCTTCGCCACGTCAGAACCATCTGGCGCAACGGCTGGGTGACTATCCATCTCGATCGGCCCTGAGCTTTCAAGGTTGTGAGCAGGTGATTTCTCCTGCAACGCATGCCTTGTTTAAGGCAACGCGCCTCCTCCCCACCCTCATCCCTGTGCCCGTCACAGGGATCCAGCCACCGCGCGTCTGCGCGGTGAATGACTTCATACGAGCTTGAAGAGAGTTTCCCGCGCCCAAGGACTTGGGCGCACTGGATCCCTGTGACAAGCACAGGGATGAGGGCGGTGGCGGGTGCCGCACCGCCTTATCGAAACGGAACCGCTCTGTGAGCCTTGTTGAAGATAAGAAAAAGGCGGTGCCGATGGCACCGCCTTGGACCGGTCTATCCGGTCAATGCCCGCGAGCTCAAGGGGAGGAGCGCTCAAGCGGGCTCTACTGCATTCCAATAGGCCGGTCCGGGAGGGAGGAGACGGACTGGCTTTCAGGCTTAGAACGCGTAGCTGGGGGTGCCCTTGTGGCGCGTGGCCCGCTGGCCGGCGCCGAGCAGCTTGAGGCTGTCCTCGTTCTGCGGGCGGCGGGCCCCGATCACGTGACGCACGGTCTGGCGTTCGCCAGCCTGCACCGGGCTGCTATATGCGAAGCGCGAGAGAGAGGCGGTCATTTCAAGAATTCCTTTGTTTACAGGTTCATCGCGAACCGTTCGATGACGCCTATATAGCTATTCTGAAATGCGGAGGCAGAGGGTTTCGCTCATGGGAGCCATGCGGCCAACGCATAAAGCGTGCCAAATTAACTTTTGGCGTCACAGTTCTGTCAAAATGTTGAGCGGCCCCAGAGGTTTCGACTCGTTAGGTCGCTTTTTCTCCCCATCGGTTGAAATTTCGCTAACATGGCCGCTATCCCATTAACCGGATTCGTCTCAATCATTCGGGTTTCCAGCATGTTTCAGTCTTTCGAGGTTACCTCCACGCCGCAATTCGGCAGGGATCGCGTATCGGCGCTACGCGCCGGTTTCGATTCGCTCGGCATCGACGCCTTTCTTGTGCCGCGCGCCGACGAGTTCAACGGCGAATACGTCCCCGCATGTTCGGAGCGCTTGGCATGGCTGACGGGCTTTACCGGCTCGGCCGGCATTGCGCTCATCCTGCGTACGCAGGCGATCGTCTTTGTCGACGGGCGCTATGTGACGCAGCTTGCCGAACAGGTCGACGGTTCGGTCTTTTCGGGTGGCGATCTCGTCAACGAGCCGCCGCATGTCTGGCTCGCCGCAAACGGAGCCAAGGGCCTGCGGCTCGGCATCGACCCCTGGCTGCATGCAGGGGCCGAGGTGCGCCGTCTGGAAAGGGCGCTGTCGGAGATCGGCGGCACGCTGGTCTTCCTGCCGCACAATCCGCTCGACAGGCTTTGGGCTGACCGTCCGGCCGAGCCGCTTGGCGCGGCCAGCATCCAGAACGTCGCGCAGGCCGGCATGCTGGCGAGGGAAAAGATCGCGACGATTGCCGCCGATCTTTCGAAGAAGAACCTTGCGGCGGTGTTGATCGCCGATCCCTCTTCGGTCGCCTGGACCTTCAATATCCGCGGCGCCGACGTGCCGCACACGCCGCATCCGCTGGCGCGCGCCATCATCCATGCCGACGGCCGAGCCGAGATCTTCCTCGACAAGCGCAAGACCGGCATCGAGCCGGAGGCCTATCTCGCGCAGATCTGCACGCAGTTGCCGCCATCGGCGCTGGAAGAAAAGCTCGCCGTCGTTTCCAGAGATGGCGGCCGCGTGCTGATCGACCCTGATATCGCCGCCTATGCGCTGGCGGAGATCATCCGCAAGGCGGGCGGCGAAGTGGTGGAGGGCGCCGATCCCGCCAAGCTGCCGCGCGCGGTGAAGAACGACGTCGAGATCAACGGCTCGGCCGCCGCGCATCTGCAGGACGGGGCGGCGATGGTGGAATTCCTTTATTGGCTGTCGCAGACGAAGCCCGGCACGGTGAGCGAGATCGCTGCTGCCGAGCATCTCGAAGCGGCGCGCGCCCGCGTCGGCCAGAGCATGCAGAACCCGCTGAAGGACATTTCCTTCGACACGATTTCGGGCGCCGGCGAACATGCGGCGATCATGCATTACCGCGTGACGACCGAGACCAACCGGATAATCGAGGCCGGCGAACTCTTCCTGATCGATTCCGGCGCGCAATATATCAACGGCACGACCGATATCACCCGCACCGTCGGCATCGGCGCAGTCTCGGAGGAGCATCGGCGCTTCTTCACGCTGGTGCTGAAGGGGATGATCGGGATCAGCACGGCGCGTTTCCCAAAGGGCACGCGCGGCTGCGACCTCGATCCGCTGGCGCGTATCGCGCTGTGGCGGGCCGGCGCCGATTTCGCCCATGGCACAGGCCACGGCGTCGGCTCCTATCTCTCGGTTCATGAGGGGCCGCAGCGCATCTCCCGGCTGTCGACGCAGGAACTGCTGCCCGGCATGATCCTTTCGAACGAGCCTGGCTACTACCGGCCCGGCAGCTTCGGCATCCGCATCGAGAACCTGATCTATGTGCGCGGCGCCGAAGAGATCGAGGGCGGCGATGCGCCGATGCTCGGATTCGAGACGCTGACTTTCTGCCCGATCGACCGCAGCCTCGTCATTCCCGAGCTTCTGACTCATGACGAACTGCACTGGTTCAACGACTATCATCGCCGCACATGCGAGGCGCTGATGCCACTCATCCACGATCACGATGTCAGGGCCTGGCTCGAAAACGCCACGCTGCCGCTGGAATATTGAGAAAACGGGATGCCTTGAATTTCTGCGCCGGCTGTCGGGCCGGTGCTCAGGCGCCGATCGTGTGGCGCCAGGTCATCACGACGATCCAGGCGGCGACCAGCATCCATGTATGGGTGAAGCGCAGGCCGATGAAGAGGGCGGTGATCAGCGCCAGCTTCGATTCCCATCCGCCGATGAAGAAGGCGGGTGCGACCAGCGTCGTCAGCACGGCGGCCGGCACGGCATTCAGCGCCGCCTCCATGCGCGGGGGAATGCTCTTCATTCGGGTGATGAGGATATACCCGCCGATGCGGGTGGCGAAGGTGGCGGCGGCTGCAGCGAGGATGACGAGCGCCATGTGAAGATCAAATTCCATGGCTTAGACCTCGTGCACTTCGGATTTAAGGGCGTCGGCTTCGAGATCAGCCTCTTGCGGCGGCAAAGGCAGCACGGCGGCGAGTAGGATGCCAACGGCAGCACCGAGGCTGACATGCCAGGGCGAGCCGACATAGCGGTAGGCGAGTACGGAAGCCACCGCGCTGACGAGCGCCACGGGCAGGAAATTGTCTCGCTTGCGGAAGCCGAGGACGATGCCGAGGAAGTAGGCCGGCAGCAGGATGTCGAGGCCGATGGCCTTAGGATCGCCAATGAAGCCGCCGAGCATGCCGCCGGCGACGCTGATCAGCACCCATGGGATGTAGATGATGATGGCGAAGCCGAAATACCAGGCGAAGGTGAGTTGTCGGCCGGCCTCGCCGCGCTTTACCGCTTCGGCGAATTGCGGATCGACGAGCAGGAAGAAGGTGAAGAATTTCTGCACCGGCGTGAAATGGCCGATGTAGCGCGCCAGCGCCGCCGAATAGAGCACGTGGCGGAAATTGACGGCGAGGATCGACAGCACGATCAGCCAGGCGTGGACATTGTGGCCGAAGAGTTCGATGCCGACCATCTGGCTGGCGCCGGCATAGACCGTGGCACTCATGAAGGCGGCTTCGGAGAGCGACATGCCGTTTTCGACCGCGAGCGCTCCGAACAGGGCGCCAAAGGGCGCCGATGCCAGCGCGACGGCGGAGCCGCCCCGCAAACCTTCAACAAAGTCGGCGCGATTCATGGGATCTTTCCTGTTGGAATTCAGGTTTTCCCTTATGGTCTACTGCTTGCAACGGCAATTGAATTTCATTGATTGACCAATCGATTTCGCTGAACCATCAAACTCCCGATCGCATTCGGTAAAGAGGCAACCATGAAGAAGATCGAATTTTCGAAGGAAGAAAAGGCTGAGATCGTTTCGCGCATCCGCGCTTATTTCGACCGGGAGCTGGATCCCATCGGCGCTTTGCCGGCTGAATTCCTGCTTGACTTCTTCGTCGAGGAGATCGGCCCGTACGTCTACAATCGAGGGCTGAGAGATGCGCAGGCAGCCCTGTTGAAGCGAATGGAAGACATGGCCGAAGATATCCATCTGCTTGAGAGGGAGGAAAAAATTCTAGCGCCTTAGAATCAAACCAGAGCCTTCACTTAACGCCAAATTATTTCTGCACCGATATGGTCGTGACGCTTTCGTTCACCGGGTTGCGTGTTATTTGGCCGTGATTGTCTCTGTTATCGATGAACCTCGATCCGCCAAGCTCGGCAAAGCGTTGATCTTCACGGTCTGGCTTACGCTGGCGTCTGCGCTTTGCTGGTCCGAAACGGTCTGGCGTGACGAGGTTCGTGCTTTGTCACTCGCCCTCCAGGGGGATAATTTCATCGATATGCTTCGCCGGATGCATGGCGAGGGTCATCCTGCTCTTTGGTATATTCTGCTGCGCGCCGCCTATGTCGTGGTCGGCTCGCCTGTCGTCCTGAAGGTCGTCGCCCTGACGGTTGCGGCCGCGGCGGCCTATCTTCTGGTTTTCAGGCTGAAACTGCCGCTTTCCATCATGCTGCTGTCGTTGTTCAGCAGCTTTTCGATTTTCGAATATGCCGCGATGTCGCGAAATTACGGCATCAGCATGCTGGTGATTTTTCTTATCGTCCTGAATTGGGAGAGAGGAGCACGCAACGGCATATTGCTCGGCCTGTTGTTTGCCTTGCTTGCAAATACCAATGTCCATTCGGTCGTGCTCGTCGGCGGCTTCCTTGCCTATTGGTTTTTCGATTTGCTTCTGGCGCGACCAAGGCCTCCTCTGACGGAATATCGGGCCTTTGCGACAGCCGCTGCCATTGCCGCGGTTGGAGTTGTTCTATGTTTCGTAACGGTCTATCCGACCTTCAATGATACGGGGCAGAACGATCTCAGCGGCAAGAATTTCGCTTTGTTTGCCCTTGGTGCGCTTGCCGTGCCCAGTTCCCATTTTATGGAATTCTATCCCAACCGCGTCCTTGAACTGGTCGTGGCATATCCGTTGGCCTCCCATATTTTCGCAGCGTTGATGTCCGTGCTCATCTACGCCAGCCTGTTGGCACTGGCGAACCGGCGGCCGGCGATGATCGCAGCCGGACTGGTTCTCTTGGGGCTTTCGCTGCTTTTTACGCTTGTCTATCCGGGCGGATACAGACATCAGGTGCTCTGGCTGGTTTTCATGATCGCGATCACCGCCTTGACCAGACATACTCAGCGCGAGGGGGCGGGCGCTGCCAGCATCGAGGCTGCTGGCGGGATCGTAAGGTTCGGGCGTCTGTGCTTCCTGATATTGCTGGCGCTACAGGTCGTGTCCGGTATCGAAAAGATCAATCAGGCCTTCATAGCCGAAATACCCCTGAGCCGAAGTAAGGATTTCGGCGCGTTCATGCAATCGCGCCCTGATCTCAAGGACGCGGTCATCATAGCGGATCCCGACTATCTCGTGGAAGCCTTGCCCTATTACGTCTCCAATCGCACCTATCTCCTGCGGGAGGAGCGGTTCGGCGCCATTGTGCGATATACCCGCAACGCGCGGCTTTCGCTCAGCCTTGCCGATATCCTCCAATCAGCACGCCGATTGCAGCAGAGTGAGGGGGTGCCTGTCATCATTCTTCTCTCGCAGCGGCTCGATCGGATCACTGCTCCCGTCTCCTTGCGTGAAAGCTACGTATGGCGGCTGTCTCTGACGCCAGAGGAGATTTCGGCTTTCCAAAGCGCGACAGAGCTCGTCAAAAGCTTCGGTGCGGTTGCCGGAAGCGATGAGACCTACGACGCCTATGTCTTGAAATAAGAAGCCAGACAACTGCCTGCCTAACTTCCGCTCTTTCGCTCGCCCGCGCTTTCTCAGCCCTCGCGCTCGCCTGCGAGGGCTCGGCCATCGCGAAGCTGCCGGTGTCGACTTTGCCGGCGCGCTCGTAGACGCTCATGATGACGCCTGTCGTCGATACCGAGCTGGCGGTGAGCTTCAGCGCCGCCGGCTTGGTGCCCTTGCCGAACAGGCGCTTGCCGGGGCCAAGGATGAGCGGGAAGGTCAGGAGCCGGAGTTCGTCGATCAGGTCGTGCACCAGCAGGGTTTGCAGCAGGCCGCTGCTGCCCTGCGTCAGGAGGTCCGGACCGTCCTCCTGCTTCAAGCGGGCGATTTCGGCGGCGGCATCGCCGCGCAGCGCAACAGAATTTTCCCAGGTGAGCGGCTCGGCGGAAGTGGTTGCGACATATTTGGTCGTGGAATTGAAGGCTCTTCCGATGGGATCGTCTTTGCCGACGAAGGGCCAGTGCGCTGCGAAGATCTCGTAGGTCTTGCGGCCGAGCAACAGCGCGAAGGGGTCGGTAAAAATCCGGTCCATGAAACCGCCCATCGGCTCGTCCCAGTAATTGACGGTCCAGCCGCCAAGGGTGAAGCCGCCGGTCGGATCCTCCTGCGGCGTGCCCGGCGCCTGCATAACGCCATCCAAGCTCACGAAGGCTGCGGTAACAAGCTTTCTCATCTCTCAACTCCCATGATTGGTGCGTTCAGAGCCAAGGACGGATGGGCGGGTGCCGATCCGACATCCGCCACACTGTCTTTTGTCGCTGGTCTCAATCAGCCGGCCAGGACCTTGGCGCTGTCGATGATCGCGATGCCATGTGTCCGCATTTCTTCGATGGCGGCGGCGACGCCTTCGGGCGTGATGCCGCGGCTTGCATCCTCGATGAAGCGCACGCGAACGTCAGGCATCATCTCCAGCGCATCGAGCGCGGAGAACTTGACGCAATAATCGGTCGCCAGCCCGCAGACGTCGAGGTCGGTGACGCCCTGATCCTCGAGGAAATCGGAAAGGCCGGTCGAGGCATCGCGGTCATTGTCGCGGAAGGCCGAATAGCTGTCGATAGCAGGATCCTCGCCCTTCTGCTGGATCAGGTCGATCTCTTCGGATTTGAGCTCGGGGTGCAGTTCGGCATCGAGCGTACCCTGAATGCAGTGATCGGGCCACATCATCTGCGGCTTGCCCGACAGTTCTCCCATCTCGAAGGGGGCGGCACCGGGATGGGCGGAGGCGAAGCTGCCGTGGCCCGGCGGATGCCAGTCCTGCGAAGCGACGATCAGATCGTATTTGCCGCTGTCGATCAGTCTGTTTGCGACGGGAACAACCTTGTCGCCCTCCGGCACCGGCAGATTGCCGCCCGGACAGAAGCCGTTCTGAATATCGACGAGCAGCAGCGCTTTCATCAAGGCCAATCCCTTCGCTCTATTGCAGTGCAAGACGCCAAGCGCACTGAATGGATCAACTAGTGGATTTCCAGGCGCGGACGCGCAAGTGTTAATTCTGGCACTAGCGGTCGTAAGTCGTCGAAACAGAATGCTCTAATACGATCATTGCGAGAGTTGACGGGGCGATCGGTGTCTGAGCGCGATTAAATCCATGCCGGTGTTGGCCCGAAATGCCGTAACGCAGTGCGGAAGAGCTATGGGCGGAGTGCCCGGGTTTGCGCGGCTACGGCATTTCGTCTGCTTTCCGCGAGAGGCGACGTCAACCGACCTTGCTCCGGGTCATGATTTCTGCCTTTCTTACCCTTGGAAGCAAGCCGGAAGCGAAACCATGTCAGAGCCGGATCCCGACGAAAAGATCGATGCGACGTTTCGCAACGGGTCGCTGACGGCGGCTGGAATCATCCTTGGCTTCTCGCTCAATTTCATCAGTGTCTGGGTTTCTAATCCCAATGACTGGAGCCGCATCGATATTCTGCCGATGCTGTTCCTGACCGTGGGCATCGCCGTCCAGGTGAAGGTCTTTGCCGATTTGCTGGCGCGGAACTCCCTCGTCGCCACCAATTATGATCGGTCGCGCCGGCTCTTTCTGATCGGGTTGGGAATCGTCGCCGCGGGCATGGGCATCGCCCTCGTCAACGATATTCTCGGGCTTGGAAGGATGCGGATGCTCGGGTGAGCGTTTTCGCGTCGTGCTGACTTGGATCGGTTCAGCTTTTCATGGGAGCGCAGAACCGCTCCAATCTTTTATTTTACGCAATTCCGGACGGAAAACCGCTTCGCACTTTTCCTGGAATTGCTCTGAGTCACACGCGATCGACGAATCCGTCCAGCACCCGTTTCTGTCCGGCCCGGTCGAACTCGATCGTCAGCTTGTTGCCCTCGATGCCAGTGATGTTGCCGTTGCCGAATTTCAGGTGGAATACGCGATCGCCGAGGGTGAATCTCGATGGTTCCGACGAGGTCGATTTCGCCACCAACTCGCCTTCGATGGTACGCCCCTTCGGGCCGCTTTCGCCGTAGCCGATGCGTTCGACGGCGTGGCCGGAGCGGGTGCCCCAATTATCGCGCGTAGCGTCGGTCTTGTTGGCCTGGGCGCGTTTCCAGCCAGGAGTGGAATACGAGTTGGCGAAGGGTTCGGCCTTGTCGAAGCGGGACTGGCCGTAGCCGCCGCGGCCATACCCGCCGTAGCTCTGCTCCATTGCGGCGACCTCGACATGGGTTTCCGGCAGTTCGTCGAGGAAGCGCGAGGGGAGGGTCGACTGCCAGAGGCCATGGATGCGGCGGTTGGAGACGAACCAGACGTGGCAGCGGTGCTTGGCGCGGGTGATGCCGACATAGGCGAGGCGGCGTTCCTCCTCCAGGCCGGCGCGGCCGCTCTCATCCAGCGAGCGCTGGTGCGGGAAGAGGCCTTCCTCCCAGCCCGGCAGGAAGACGGTGTCGAATTCCAGGCCCTTGGCCGAGTGCAGCGTCATGATCGAGACGGCGTCGAGGTTCTCGTTGGTCTCAGCATCCATCACCAGGGAGACGTGTTCGAGGAAGCCGCGCATCGACTCGAAGCTTTCCATCGAGCGGATCAGTTCCTTGAGGTTTTCGAGGCGGCCGGGGGCTTCAGCGCTCTTGTCGTTCTTCCACATGTCGGTATAGCCGGACTCTTCGAGGATCTGCTCGGCAAGTTCGGTATGCGGCGTGTTTTCAAGCAGTTCCTGCCATCGGCGGAAAGATTGAATCACGTCGAAGAGCGCTTTTCGCGCCTTCGGCTTCAGCTCGTCGGTCTCGATGATGTCGGCGGCTGCCGCAAGCATCGGGATATCGCGGGCACGCGCATAGTCGTGCAGCGCGCGCACCGTCGTATCGCCGAGGCCGCGCTTCGGGGTGTTGACGATGCGCTCGAAGGCGAGGTCATCGGCGGCCTGAGCAACCAGGCGGAAATAGGCCATGGCATCGCGGATCTCGAGGCGCTCGTAGAAGCGCGGGCCGCCGATGACGCGATAGTTGAGGCCGAGAGTGACGAAGCGGTCTTCGAATTCGCGCATCTGGAAGGAGGCGCGCACGAGGATCGCCATGTCGTTCAAGAGATGCTTGCCGCGCTGGAGCTGCTCGATCTCCTCGCCGATGGCGCGCGCCTCCTCTTCCGAATCCCAGGAAGCGTGCACCTGCACCTTGACGTCGTCCGGATCGGAGCGGTCGGTGAACAGCGTCTTGCCGAGGCGGCCCTCATTATGGGCGATCAGATGGGCGGCGGCCCCGAGGATATGTTCGGTCGAGCGGTAGTTGCGCTCGAGCTTGATCACCTTGGCGCCGGGGAAATCCTTTTCGAAGCGCAGGATATTGTCGACCTCCGCGCCGCGCCAGCCATAGATCGACTGGTCGTCGTCGCCGACGCAGCAGACGTTCTGCGGCTCGCCCTTGGGGCGCTGAGCGAGAAGCCTGAGCCACATGTACTGGGCGGTGTTGGTATCCTGGTACTCGTCGACGAGGATATAGCGGAAGCGGCCGTGATATTCCTTCAAGAGATCCGGGTTCTTGCGGAAGATCGCGATCGGATGCATCAGCAGGTCGCCGAAGTCGCAGGCGTTCAGCGTCGTCAGCCGCGCCTGATACGCAAAATAGAGATCGCGGCCGCGGCCATTGGCAAAGGCGCGGGCGTCGCCCTCGGGGATATCGGCGGGGCCGAGGCCTTTGTTCTTCCAGGTGTCGATCATGCCGGCGAACTGCTTGGCCGGCCAGCGCTTGTCGTCGAGGCCTTCGGCCTGGATGATCTGCTTGATCAAGCGGATGACGTCGTCGGTATCGAGAATGGTGAAATCGGAGCGCAGGCCGACAAGCTCGCCGTGGCGGCGCAGAAGTTTGACGCCGATCGAATGGAAGGTGCCGAGCCAGGGCATGCCTTCGACGGCGCCGCCGACGAGCAGCGCGATGCGCTCCTTCATCTCGCGGGCGGCCTTGTTGGTGAAGGTGACGGCGAGGATCTGCGAGGGAAAGGCGTGACCGGTGTTGAGGATATGGGCAATGCGGGTCGTCAGTACGCGGGTCTTGCCGGTGCCGGCGCCAGCGAGCACGAGGACGGGGCCTTCCAGCGTTTCGACAGCTTCGGTCTGTTCGGGGTTCAGCCCGGCGAGGTAATCCGGCCGCTTGCCGCCGTCGCGTGCTGCCATGGCGCGCGCCGCGATGCCGCCACCGGCGACGGGCGCCCTTTCGGCGGGGGCGGCAGGCGGCTGTGGCTTGCGCGCCATCTCGCCCGGCTCTTCGTCGAAGAAGGGCATATCGTCGAAACTATTGCTCATGGCGCGTAATGTAGTGATTCGGGAAGGAAAGACCAGAAAAGATGTTCTGCTTTCATTCCCGACCCACCCGCTATCCCAAGCAGTTGGCTCTCAGCGACAGCGCCCGCCGGCGCGACGGCGGCGACACGACGGAAATATTGCAGCCACAGCATGTCGGAACCCGCGCCCGCTGCGCGTCCTTGGAGCATCGGACGGGAGTCCGGATCAACATCCGTCAACCAAGGAGATCGTTTCATGCCGAAGGTCGTTTCAAATCTCTGGTTCGCCGAGGAAGCGCGCGAAGCCGTCGAATTCTATGTGTCTGTTATCCCGGATTCCCGGATCGGCCGCACCACCATATTGCCGGCCGAAACACCGAGCGGGCCTCCCGGCAGCGTCGAACTGATCGAGTTTACGCTTGCCGACCAGGCCTTCCTGGCCATGAAGGCCGGCCCGCTCGATAGTTTCAACCATTCCTTCTCGATCGCGATTCTCGTGGAAAGCCAGGCCGAGATCGATCGGATATGGG
Source organism: Rhizobium sp. 10PS4 (assembly GCF_032464805.1). Taxonomy (NCBI): domain Bacteria; kingdom Pseudomonadati; phylum Pseudomonadota; class Alphaproteobacteria; order Hyphomicrobiales; family Rhizobiaceae; genus Rhizobium; species Rhizobium sp. 10PS4. The sequence continues at coordinate 244,811 of NZ_JAWDIW010000002.1, forward strand.
AGGCATTCCTCGCCAATGGCGGCACGCCGGAGGCGTGCGGCTGGCTGAAGGACCGCTGGGGCCTCTCCTGGCAGATCGTGCCGCGCGTGCTCTCCGAGATGGTCGCCGACAGCGACCGTGAGCGCGCGAGGCGGGTGACCGAAGTGATGCTCGGCATGGTCAAGATCGACGTCGCTGCGCTCGATGATGCGTTCAACGGCTGAAGGCCTGCGGAGACATGATCGCAATATCCGGCGCATGATCGTCATGCGCCCATTCTCTAAGAATATTCTGTTTCTAAGAATATCCCGAACTTTCCAGCGTCATATGGCCCGTCGCAAATCGATATTCGCCGATCGAACGGGCCCGCCGCCTGCCGATCGCTGATTTTCGGGATCTCGAATCACGGGCGGTATTGCACACCTTTTTCATCTTTCTGTCACGTCGTGAAATGTGCTGATACCGCGATGGCGTCTTTCTGAACTATACTCACCAACAGTTTCGTACAGTAATTAAAGAACCGGTGGATGCACAATTTCGTGCATTGCTAGAAACGGCCGGTGAGCGTGGAATAACCGACGAAACTATTGATTCTCAGGAACGTCATGGCCATCTCGATGGTTATAGGGACACCTGAAGCCTGTGGCATTAACCTTGAATGGAGGGCCCATGCTGAGCGAATCCGTATTTGATGCGTTCACCCGCAGCTATGATGCGCGTCGCGAGACCGATATGTCGATCTCGGAGTATCTCGATCTTTGCAAAAAGGAACCGCTTGCCTATGCCAATGCGACCGAGCGGCTGCTCGCCGCGATAGGCGAAGCGCAGATGGTCGACACCGCCAGGGACACCCGCCTCGGCCGGATCTTCATGAACCGGACCATCCGGATCTATCCGGCCTTTGTCGGCTTCCACGGCATGGAAGAGACAATCGAACGCATCGTTTCCTTCTTCCGGCACGCGGCGCAGGGGCTTGAGGAGCGCAAGCAGATCCTCTATCTGCTCGGCCCGGTCGGCGGCGGCAAGTCATCGCTGGCGGAGCGGCTGAAGCTGCTGATGGAGGTTCATCCGATCTACGTGCTGAAGGCCGGTGACGAGATCAGCCCCGTTTTCGAAAGTCCGCTCAACCTCTTCGACCCGGACACGATGGGATCGCTCCTGCAGGAGCAATACGGCATTCCCCTGCGGCGCCTGAGCGGACTGATGAGCCCGTGGTGCCTGAAGCGGCTCGACGACTTCGGAGGCGATATTTCCCGCTTCCGCGTCGTCAGAGTACAGCCTTCGCGGTTGCGCCAGATCGCCATCGCCAAGACCGAGCCTGGGGACGAGAACAATCAGGATATCTCGTCCTTGGTCGGCAAGGTCGATATCCGAAAGCTGGAGACCTATTCCCAGAACGATCCGGATGCCTACAGCTATTCGGGCGGCCTCAACCGCGCCAATCAGGGCGTGCTCGAATTCGTCGAGATGTTCAAGGCGCCGATCAAGATGCTGCATCCGCTGCTGACGGCGACGCAGGAGGGGAACTATATCGGCTCCGAGAATATCGGCGCCATACCCTTCTCCGGCATCGTCCTTGCGCATTCGAACGAGGCGGAATGGCAGACCTTCAAGGCCAACAAGAACAACGAAGCGTTCATCGACCGTATTTGCGTGATCAAGGTGCCCTATTGCCTGCGCGTGACGGAAGAGCAGAAGATCTACGAGAAGCTGATCGAGGGATCGGAACTCGCCGATGCGCCATGCGCCCCGGCAACGCTCGAAATGCTGGCCCGCTTCTCCGTGCTTTCACGCCTGCGCAAGCATGAGAATTCGACATACTTCTCGAAGATGCGCACCTATGACGGCGAAAGCCTGAAGGAGACGGATCCGCGTGCCCGCAGTGTCCAGGAATATCGGGATGCCGCCGGCATCGACGAGGGCATGGACGGCATATCGACCCGCTTCGCCTTCAAGGTGCTCGCTTCCACTTTCAATCACGACACCACGGATATCGGCGCCGATCCCGTTCATCTGATGTATGTGCTGGAGCAGTCGATCCGGCGCGAGCAGTTTTCCGACGATGTCGAGAAGCGATATCTGGAATTCATCAAGGCCGATCTTGCGCCGCGTTACGCAGAGTTCATTGGAAATGAAATCCAGAAGGCCTATCTTGAATCCTATGCGGATTACGGACAGAATCTGTTCGACCGCTACGTGGACTATGCCGATGCCTGGATCGAAGACGTGGACTTCAAGGATCCCGATACCGGCCAGCTTCTCGACCGCGAGCTCCTCAACCAGGAACTGACGAAAATCGAAAAGCCGGCGGGAATCGCCAATCCGAAGGATTTCCGCAACGAAATCGTCAAGTTCTGCTTGAGATCGCGGGCAGCCAACGGCGGAAAGAATCCGTCATGGACGAGTTACGAGAAAATCCGGGAAGTCATCGAAAAGCGAATGTTCTCGCAGGTCGAAGATCTTTTGCCGGTTATTTCCTTCGGATCGAAGAAGGATTCCGAAACGGAAAAGAAGCACAGCGAATTCGTCTCGCGCATGGCCGCGCGGGGTTACACGGAGAGGCAGGTTCGGCGCCTCGTCGAATGGTACATGCGCGTCAAACAGGCAAGTTAATGTGGAGCCAATATGCACATTGTCGACCGTCGGCTAAATCCGCGCGGTAAAAGTCTGGAAAATCGGCAACGGTTTCTTCGGCGCATGAAAGGCGCCGTGCAGCAGGCGGTAAAGCGTTCTCTGCAAAACCGGAACATTCGCGATGTACTCGACGGCGGGGAAATCAGCCTGCCGATCGATGGAATGGCCGAGCCGAACTTGAGAAGGGGCGACGGCGGCATCCGCGACCACATCCTGCCTGGAAACAGGGCCTTCGTCGAAGGCGACATTCTTCCGCGCCCGCCGGGGAGCAGGGGCGGAAAACCCAAGGATGCGGGTGAGGGCGACGGCGAGGACGGCTTCCGCTTCGTGCTGACGCGCGAGGAATTCCTGGATGTGTTCCTGGACGATCTGGAACTGCCCGACCTTGCCAAGCGGCGCCTGGCCGAAACCGAGGAGGAAACTCCGTTCCGTGCCGGTTATTCCGTGTCGGGATCGCCGTCCAACATCGCCGTCGGTCGCACGACCAGGCTCGCGATGATGCGCCGTGTCGCGCTTCACCGTCCGCGCCGCGAAGAAATCGAAGCCCTGCAGCGGCAGATCGAGGAATGCGAGGACGACGAGAGCCGGCTGGCGCTTGAGGCAAAACTCAAATCTCTGACGGAAAAAAGCCGGCGCATTCCCTATATCGATCCGCTCGACGTGCGGTATCGCCGCTTCGAAAACGAGCCGAAGCCTGTGGCGAAGGCCGTGATGTTCTGCTTGATGGACGTTTCCGGCTCCATGTCGGAACACATGAAGGACCTGGCGAAGCGGTTCTACCTGCTGCTCTACCTTTTCCTGTCGAAGCGCTACAAGAAAGTGGAGATCGTCTTCATCCGCCATACCGACAAGGCCGAGGAAGTCGACGAGGAAACCTTCTTCTATGGCCCGGCAACCGGCGGTACGCTGGTCTCAAGTGCGCTAGCGGCAATGCGGGCGATCATCGCGGCACGTTTCGATCCGGCGGAATGGAATATCTATGGCGCCCAGGCCTCGGACGGAGACAACGCCCATTCGGACGGGAACCTGAGCGGACAGCTGCTGCGCGAGATTTTGCCACAGTGCCAATATTTCGCCTATATCGAGGTCGGCGAAGAAGGCGGTGACTCCTCGGTATCCCGCTCGCCGCTTTGGATGCTCTATGACGGGATCCGTTCCGAGCTGCAGCCGCTTTCGATGCGCAAGGTCTGCCGGCGAAACGAAATATTCCCTGTTTTCCACGATCTCTTCCAGAAACGTGACGCACAGTCGAAGGTGACGCCATGACCATGACGATGAGGCCACGAGAGCGGCTATTATTCGAGGGGGCCGACTGGGATTTCGCAACGCTCCAGCGCATCCACGACGCCTGCGAGGAGATCGCGCTCGGCGAACTCGGCCTCGACGTCTATCCGAACCAGATCGAAGTCATCACCTCGGAGCAGATGCTGGATGCCTATTCCTCGACCGGCATGCCGCTCTTCTATCGGCATTGGTCCTTCGGCAAGCATTTCGCGCATCACGAAACCTTCTACCGCCGCGGGATGCGCGACCTTGCCTATGAGATCGTCATCAATAGCTCTCCCTGCATCTCCTATCTGATGGAGGAGAACACGGCGACGATGCAGACCCTTGTCACCGCGCATGCGGCCTTCGGCCACAACCATTTCTTCAAGAACAACTATCTCTTCAAGCTCTGGACCGATGCGGAAGGCATCCTCGACTACCTCGATTTCGCCAAGGGTTATATCACCCGCTGCGAGGAACGTTACGGCGAGGCGGCCGTCGAGCGCACGCTCGACGCAGCCCATGCGCTGATGTCGCACGGGGTGCATCGATACGCGGGCAAGACAACGATTGACCTTCGCCAGGAGGAGAAGCGGCAGCAGGAGCGCCGCACCCACGAGGAGCAGATGTTCAACGACCTGTGGCGCACGGTTCCCGTCGGCAAGGCGCGGAAGGCGGGCGACAGCGGCCTGGAAAAGCGCCGCGCCGCCCTCGGGCTCCCTCAGGACAACATCCTATACTTTCTGGAAAAGTCGGCGCCGCGGCTGCAGCCGTGGCAGCGCGAGATCCTTCGCATCGTCCGCCACGTCGCGCAATATTTTCATCCCCAGCGGCAGACCAAGGTGATGAACGAGGGAACCGCCACCTTCGTCCACTACCAGATCATGAACCGGCTTCACGAGCGGGGGCAGATCAGCGACGGAAACTTCCTCGAATTCCTGAAGTCGCACGCCAACGTCGTGTTCCAGCCGAGCTATGACGACCGGCGATTCTCCGGCTTCAATCCCTATGCGCTTGGCTTTGCGATGATGCAGGACATAGAGAGGATCGTCACGACGCCGACGGAAGAGGACCGCGCATGGTTTCCCGATATCGCCGGACGAGGCGATGCGATGGCGGTCCTGCGCGACATCTGGGCCAATTACCGGGACGAGAGCTTCATCAGCCAGTTCCTTAGCCCGAACCTGATCCGGCAATTGCGGCTGTTCCATCTCTACGACGATCCGGAGCAGACCGAGGGGGTACTGGTTTCGGCGATCCACAACGAGCGCGGATATTTGCGCATCCGCCGCCAGCTCTCCCGCGAATACGATATCGGCTGGACCGATCCGGCGATCGATATCGTCGACGTCGACCTCGCCGGCGACCGCCGCCTGCTTCTGCAGCACATCGTCATGAATGGCTGCTATCTCCAGGAAGCCGACATGAAACTCGTCCTGCAGCATCTTGCCGATCTCTGGGGCTACGACGTCCTGCTTCAGGAAATCGATGATTCCAACATCGTGGCGAGAGAACACACGGCGAGCCCGCGCAAGATCGTTCAGTGATCCAGCGGTTTTGTTGAGGCGCCGGACTTCTTGCTCGCTGCCGGCTATCGGTATATACCATGGTAGCTATCGAGATATGGAGGCTATCATGGCAACGAGAACAGCCAAGATTTTTACGACCGGCCGCAGCCAGGCGGTCAGGCTCCCTGCGGAGTTCCGCTTCGAGGAGAGCGAGGTGTTCGTCCGTCGTGATCCGAAGACCGGCGATGTCATTTTGTCACGCAAGCCGGATTCATGGGATGGTCTCTTTGAACTCTATGGCAAGGATCAGGTTCCGGACGATTTCCTGGGGCCAGACGACCGCCGGCAGCCTTCTCATGATCGTGATCCATTCGAAGGCTGGAAGGAGTGACAGCCTGGATGCTCGATACCAATATGGTAAGCCATGTGATCAAGGGCGATCGGCCGGAGATCATCGAAAGGTTGGCCGCGCTTCCGATGGAGGACATCGTCATCTCATCGATCACCGAAGGGGAGCTGTTCTACGGTCTTGCCAAGCGAGGCTATCCGAAAGCGCTGTCAGAACGCATCCGCCAATTCCTGCTCCGGGTCGACATTCTGCCTTGGGATCACGATGTCACGCGAACTTATGGAGACCTGCGCGCTGCCTGTGAAGCCAAAGGGGTGACCCTGGCGCCCCTCGATATGATGATTGCCGCCCATGCCGTTGCAACTGCCGCAACTCTCGTCACGCGCGACAAGGCTTTTGCCCGCGTCTCGGAGCCTTTAAAGGTCGATGACTGGGCGAATGAAGGAAGCTGAATCGCCCACGCTGCCTCTCATGCCCGGAAAACGCGGGTCGGCAATTATCGGTGGTAACGAACACAAAGGCTTAGTAACTTACCGCCGCTGCAATAGCCCATGATCTCCAATCGACCAGTTTCAGCCTTTGCAGCGAGCTTTCCCGGGGGCAGAGAGCGCGGAGACGAAAGACCATGAGTGAAACGCGGCGCAAGCTGACGACGATCTTCTGTGCTGACGTGCAGGACTATACGCGGCTGATGGGGGCTGACGAGGAGGGGACGCTTGCAAGCCTGAAGCGCTGCCGGGAGGCGATGGGGCGCCTGATCGAAAGCCATGGCGGCCGCGTCGTCAATACCTGGGGCGACGGGCTGATCGCCGATTTCCCGAGCGTGGTCGAGGCGGTGCGGGCGGCCGTCGACACCCAGAACGAACTCGCCGGCTTCAATGCCGACCGCCCGGCCGACGGTCGCATGCTCTTCCGCATCGGCATCAATCTCGGCGACGTGATCGTCGAGGGCGACGACATCTATGGCGACGGCGTCAATATTGCGGCGCGGCTGCAGACGTCGGCTGCGGCAGGCGGCATCGTGATATCGAGCACCGTCTATGACCAGGTCCGCAACAAGGTGGCGGTCGGTTTCGAGTTTCTCGGATCGCTTATGGTGAAGAATGTCGACGAAGGCGTGCCAAGTTACGCGGTGAAGATCGGCGATGCCAGGGACGAGATGCCATCTGCCGAACGATCCGGCCCCGCGCGGCCGCAGCCGCAGCCGGCGCCGGTTATGGCGGCAACAAAGGCCGAGACAACCCCAGCACCGGGCGGACAACAGAGGCTATATGGCGTGCTCGGCGTCATCGCCGCCGCCCTGATCGGTATCAATCTCCTGTCGTGGCAGGGCGTCTTCTGGGCGCGTTTTCCGGTGCTCGCGCTTGCCGTCGTCGCGGCGCTCGCCTGGAACCGCGACCAGACCCGGTTCAATCGCAAGATCACCTTGCTGGCGATCCTGGCGCTCGGCCTTGCCGGCATCAACCTCTTCACCTGGACGGGGCAGTTCTGGGCGGTGTGGCCGATACTGGGCATTGCGGCCGTGATGGGCGTGCGGTGGTCGATGCGCCGATAGGCATCCAACCCGCATCCTCAGGGATTTTGTACGGTATCTTGCCCGACAATCGGCGGGATCAAAGACACGGGCGAGTGTTCATTCAAGCAAAAGTGAGCGGCTGGGTTATTTCCATTCTTTGTTGATATTACAAATCGGTAATGCCGGCTGCTTATGCTTGCCGGTAAGCTGTAAACGCGCGATATTGTCGCATCAGACGGGAATCTCGATCCCGCAGCGCCTCTTTCGACCGACCCTGGTCCAACCTCGAGTCCCTCCGGAGACGTGAATGGCCTTCTGGAAGCAGTTTGTACTTTCGCTCATCGTCATTATTGCCGGCTTTGCCGCGTGGGTTTTCTTCGTGCCCGGCGCCGGCGATACGATGCGCGATGCAGGTATTCCAGACAGCATCGTTTCCAAGATCGCGCCGAAGGCCGAGGAGACGGCCGATGCCGACGCTCCGGCCCGGGCGCAAGGGCAGCAGCGTGGTGAGGGGCAGGGACAGGGGAACCGCCGCAATGGCGGCGGGCGCAACAACACCATTCTCGTCGCGACGCAGGCGGTCGTCCAGGGTATCGTCAACGACCGGCTGAACGCCATCGGCACCGGTGATGCGATCCGTTCGGTCGCGGTCACGCCGCAGGCATCGGGCACGATCCGCGAAATTCTCATCAAGTCGGGCGACAGGGTGAAGGCCGGTCAGGTGCTCGCCAAGCTCGACAGCGAGGAGCAGGTGATCGCCCGCGGCCAGGCTGATGTGGCGGTCAAGGCCGCCGTCGAGAAGTCCAATCTCTATCACAACATCAAGTCCAGCGTGTCGCGCATGGACGTGTTCGATTCGGAGATCGCCGAGCAGGGCGCGCGGCTGCAGCTGCAGGCCGCCGAGCTCAATCTCGCCCGGCGCAACATCACCGCGCCGATCGACGGCATCGTCGGCATCGTGCCGGTCAATATCGGCGACAACGTCACGACGAGCATCCCGATCGTCACGCTCGATGACCGTTCGGAAATCCTCGTCGACTACTGGGTGCCGGAGCGCTTCGCCAATACGGTGTCGGTCGGCCAGCCGGTCGAGGCGATGTCTGTGGCAAGGCCGGGGCAGGTGTTTTCAGGCGTGGTCGAAGCCGTCGACAACCGCATCGATGCGGCAAGCCGCACGCTTCGTCTGCGCGCCCGGATCGACAATAGTTCCGATGAGCTGCGTGCCGGCATGTCCTTCAGTGTCAGCATGAAATTTCCTGGCGACAAATATCCGGCTGTCGATCCCGTCTCCGTGCAGTGGGATTCGCAGGGCTCCTTCGTCTGGCAGGTCAATGACGACAAGTCGCACAAGGTGCGGGTCAGCATCGTGCAGCGCAATCCGGATTTCGTGCTGGTCAAAGCCGATCTCAAGGATGGCGACGTGATCGTCACACAGGGACTGCAGCGCGTGCGTGAGGGTGGGGCGGTGCGTGTGAGCGCCGATGTCGCCGCGACTGCGGAGGTCGCCACGCAATGAACGTGACCGAGATTCATCAGGACAGGGCGTCGGGCAAGCAGAGCTTCACTGCACTTTTCGTTCGCCGGCCGATCCTGGCGCTGGTGTTCAACACGTTGATGGTCGTTGCCGGCCTTGCCGCCTATGTCGGCGTCGAGGTGCGCGAACTGCCCGACGTCGACCGTCCCGTCGTCACCGTGCGCACCACCTTCGATGGCGCATCGCCGCAGACGATCGACCAGGAACTGACCAAGGTGATCGAGGGGGCGGTCGCGCGCGTCAGCGGCCTGAAATCGATTTCATCGACCTCGTCCTTCGGTCAGAGCCGGGTGACGCTGGAATTCTCGGATGCGATCGATCTCTCGGTCGCCGCCAACGACGTGCGCGACGCGATTGGCCGCATCACCCAGAACCTGCCCGACGAAGCGGATGCGCCGCAGATCGTCAAGGCGGATTCGGATTCCTCGGCGATCATGCGCCTTGCCGTCACCTCCACCAATCTCAACATGGACGATCTGACCCAGCTTGTCGAAAACGAGGTGATCGATCGCCTCGCCTCTGTCGACGGGGTTGCCGACGTCGAGGAATATGGCGACCAGGAGAAGGTCTTCCGCGTCGATGTCGACCAGGGGGCGCTTGCCAGCCGCGGGCTGACCATCGGCGACCTGACGAAGGCACTCGATAATGCGGCACTCGACGTGCCGGCCGGCTCGCTGAAGAGCAATACGCAGGATATCGTGGTGCGCGCCACCGCCAACCTGCAGACCCCGGCGGATTTTTCCAACGTCATCCTGCAGGACCGCGTCAGGCTCGGCGATGTCGCGACGGTGATGCTTGGACCACGCGACGGCGAAACGGCGCTGCGCTCCAACGGCAAGCCGGGGATCGGCCTCGGCATCATCCGCCAGGCGCAGTCGAATACGCTGAACATATCGACCGGCATCAAGGCGGCCGTCGACCAATTGTCGAAGACGCTGCCCGAGGGCACGACGATCGCCATCACCAGCGACGACGCCGTCTTCATCCAGGGTGCGATCCACGAGGTGGTGCTGGCGCTGGTGCTCGCCGCCGTCATCGTCACCGCCGTCATCTACCTCTTCCTGCGCGACTGGCGGGCGACGCTGATCCCGGCGGTCAGCATGCCGGTGGCGCTGATCGGCACGCTGGCGGCGATCTACATGGTCGGCTTCTCGATCAACATCCTGACGCTGCTCGCGATCGTGCTGGCGACCGGCCTCGTCGTCGACGATGCGATCGTGGTGCTTGAAAATATCGTACGCCGGCGCTCCGAAGGCATGGGGCCGCGCGCTGCCGCCGTGCTCGGAACGCGCGAGGTGTTCTTCGCCGTCATCGCCACGACGGCGACGCTGGCCGCGGTGTTCATTCCGCTCTCATTCCTGCCGGGACAGGTCGGTGGCCTCTTCCGCGAATTCGGCTTCGTGCTCGCCTTCTCGGTCGGTCTGTCGTCGATCGTGGCGCTGACGCTATGTCCGATGCTCGCCTCGCGCATGCTGACCAAACCGATGCTCGAGGATCACGGCGCGCTCGGCCGCTTCGGTGCAACGCTTGCCGATCTCTACAAATGGGCGCTGCACGGCTGTCTCAACGCGCCTTTCGTCGTCATCCTGTTCTCGGTGATCTTCGCCGGTGCGGCACTCGTCGCTTTCTCGATGGTGAAGAGCGAGCTGACGCCCGAAGAGGACCGGTCGCTGGTGATGATGCGGCTGACGACGCCGCAGGGATCGAGCCTCGAATATACCCGCGACAAGATGCAACTCGTCGAAGAATATCTGCAGCCGCTGGTCGACAGCGGCGACATCCGCAATGTCTTCTCGATCTCCGGGCAAGGCGGTTCGCTGAACAGCGGCTTCATGGTGCTGACGCTCGCCCCCTGGGGAGAGCGTGACAGGACGCAGACGGAGATCGTCGGAGATATCAACCAGGCAGCCTCCAGGGTGCCGGCCCTGCGCGGCAATGCTATATCATCGAACAGCCTTCGCATCCGCGGTGCCGGCAGTGGTCTGCAGATGGCGCTGATCGGCAATGATCACGAGGCGCTGACGGCGGCGGCCGCCAAGCTGGTGCAGTCGCTCGAGGCCACCGGCCAGTATGATACGCCGCGCCTGACCAACGAGCCCAGCCAGGCGCAGGTATCGGTGGCGATCGATCGCGAGCGCGCCTCGGATCTCGGCATCGACATAACCGGGCTTTCCACGGCAATCCAATCGCTGCTCGAAGGGCGCTCGGTGGTCGACGTCTTCGTCGACGGCGAATCCTATCCCGTGCTTTTGACCTCGACGACGCGGCCGATCGACGATCCGACCGATCTTGAGAACGTGTTTCTGAAGACCGGCGACGGCAAGATCGTACCGATGTCGGTCATCGCCACGATGAAGGAAGGTTCGGTCGCGCCGCAGCTCAACCGCGAGCAGCAGCTCGCCTCCGTCGCGATCACTGCCGGCCTCAGGAACGGCATGTCGCTCGGCGATGCCGTCAGCCAAGTGACGGCGCTCGCCGAGCCGCTGCTGCCGCCAGGCTCCCGCCTGCTGCCACTGGCCGAGGCGGCGACGCTCGAAGAGAATTCGAGCGGCATGGCGCTGACCTTCGGCTTCGCCATCGTCATCATCTTCCTGGTGCTGGCCGCGCAGTTCGAAAGCGTGCTGTCCTCGCTGATCATCATGTCGACGGTGCCGCTTGGTCTTGCCTGCGCCGTCTTCGCACTTGTTATCACCGGCTCCAGCCTCAACATCTACAGCCAGATCGGCCTGGTGCTGCTCGTCGGCGTCATGGCGAAGAACGGTATCCTGATCGTCGAATTCGCCAATCAGCTACGTGACCGGGGCGAGGATGTGCGGTCCTCGATCGAGAAGGCCTGCGCGCTGCGCCTTCGTCCCGTGATGATGACGATGATCGCCACCATCCTCGGCGGCGTGCCGCTGGTCTTTGCCCATGGCGCTGGCGCCGAAGCACGCGTTGCGCTCGGCTGGGTGATCGTCGGCGGCCTCGGTTTCGCGACGCTTGTGACGCTGTTCATCACGCCGGTCGCCTATCTGCTGCTTGCCCGCTTCGCCAAGCCGCACGCCCACGAGGAAGCGCGCCTGCACGAAGAGATGTCGGTCGCCACACGGCCACGCGCCGCACCCGATGACGAGCAGCTGCAGGCCGCCGAATAAGGTTTTATCCGACTGCGAAACGCCGCCGGCCAACCTCGTCCGGCGGCGTTTCTCATGGTGTATGAAACCTTGAAAAATTAGCTAAATTACTTCTGAAGTTTAGTCGTTTGTTAAGCATAAACGGCAATGATTGTGACCAGTAACCGACTGGTCTTCTTCGTTTCTTGAAGGCTGCGATGCGCTGGAGTTTCAGCGACCCCGGACATGAATGTCCGTGCGGCACGGTTCATTTTTAGTTCAGTTTGCGTCTGTTGTGTTTTGGAGTTTAGTCCCGTGAGTATTTATCAGCGCGTCTCCGTGGATGCGGCGCTTTATGTGCTGCGCGATATCAATCGGAATATGACGGTCACGCAAAACCACATCACGACGGGTATGCGTGTCGAAAAGGCCAGCGACAACGCCGTCTACTGGTCGATCGCCACCACCGCGCGGACCGACAATAAAGCGGTTTCGGCGATCCAGGATGCGCTTGGCATGGCCGCGGCGACGATGGGAACGGCCTATACCGGCGTTCAGAGCGTCATCGACGTCGTCTCCGAAATCAAGGCAAAGCTGGTTGCCGCAACCGAAGACGGCATCGACAAAAACAAGGTCAACGAAGAGATCAAACAGCTGCAGGAGCAACTGCGCAGCGTTTCGGAATCGGCGACCTTCAACAGCGACAACTGGGTGGTCCTCACCAACGATGCGACGCCGACGCAGCCGCGCCAGATCCCGGCCTCGTTCATCCGCAACGCCGACGGCACGATCTCGATCGGCATGCTGAGCTACCATATCGACAATACGCCGGTGGGAGCGACGACCTCCAAGGACGCGCGCTACCTGATCGACGACCGTGCCACCGGTTCCGGCGAATATGGGGTGCTGACATCGGCCTATTTCGCCACCGAACTCGGTGCTGCGCAAAATTACGTGCTGATGACGAGCAAGAATGGCACCACCACCGGGCAGGTGGTGATCTCGGTGACATCAAGCACGACACAGGGCCAGATCGGCCAGATGATCAGCGTCGTCGACGCCGCGCTGACGCAGCTGACGACGGTCGGTTCGGCCTTCGGCGCGCTGGAAAAGCGCATCAACCTGCAGAACGACTTCGCCACGAAACTGCACGACAACATCACCGCCGGCATCGGCCGGCTTGTCGATGCCGACATGGAGGAGGAGTCGAGCAGACTGCGGGCGTTGCAAACGCAGCAGCAGCTCGGCCTACAGTCGCTGAACATCGCCAACGCCACTTACGACACAATGCGGCAGCTCTTCCAGAACTTCTAAAGGTACGATCCTCCGGCCAGCCGCCCTCGTGGTTTGACACGGCCCTTCGTTCGTCACTGCAATCGATTCACTGGATCGATTGCTCCGCTCCTCACCCGCACCATGAGGGCTGATCGCTGTGCCTGCCGCCGCGCAGGGGCGGCCATCCGCTAAAACTGGTGATATCAGCGCATTCCCGCAACATGGCTGTGTTTCGGCGCCCGAATTTGCCCTATCAGGAGAACATCTTCATTTTCTTGCCGCAATCCTTGCCATTTGCTCGCATCAGTCGAACGGAGACCGTCCTGTCCATGATCAAAAAATTCATACTTCTCGCTATTGCCGCAAGCTATCTCAGCGCCTGCACGACGACCGATCCCTATACCGGTGAACAGAAGGTTTCCAATACGGCCGGCGGCGCGGCGCTTGGCGCGCTCGGCGGTGCTCTCGTCGGCGTGGCTGTCGGCGGCGGCGGCCACGGCAAGCGCAATGCGGCGTTGATCGGCGCAGGCGTCGGCGCTCTCGCCGGCGGTGCGATCGGCAATTACATGGACCAGCAGGAATCCGAGCTTCGCGCCCAGCTCGAAGGCACCGGCATTTCGGTGACCCGCAACGGCGACAACATCATCCTCAACATGCCGTCGAACATCACCTTCGACGTCGATCAGGACGCTGTGAAGCCGGGCTTCTATCCGACGCTGAATTCGGTAGCGATCGTGTTGCGCAAGTTCAACCGCACGCTGATCGACGTCAACGGCCATACGGATTCGACCGGCAGCCTGCAGCACAATCAGGACCTGTCGCAGCGCCGCGCACTTTCGGTTGCCGATTATCTCGGCGGCCAGGGCATCGACCAGCGCCGCGTCTCCGCCGTCGGTTTCGGCCCGTCGCAGCCCGTCGCCTCCAATGCGAGCGAGGCCGGCCGCGCGCAGAACCGCCGCGTCGAGATCCAGATCGCGCCGATCACGCAGGGCTGATTCTGGCTCATACCGTTTGCGGAAAGGCCGGGTCACGCCCGGCCTTTTTCGTCAGTGCTGCATCGTTGCGCCCTTGGTGATCTTGTCGACGATCTTCTTTTCGGCGCGCAGAGCGATACCGACCACCTTGGCGTCTTCGGGCGAAAATTCTGCGAAGACGGCGCGGTTGGCCGCGTCGTGGCCGGTCGCAAACATCTCCTCGATAAACAGCGAGCTGGTGATATCGCGCTCCAGCGCGCGGCGGTGAACGGCTGATATCGTCGCCTCGTCGGCGGAGAGCACGATGATCGGCTGGATCGATAGGGGATTGTAGAGATTGCCGGCGCGGTCCCTGTAGGCTTCGCCGATGATCTCGGGATGCCGGCCGGCGATGCCTGTCATCAGGAAGGCCGTGACGTTCAGCTTCTGCCAGCCGGCAAGATTGTTTCGCAGGACGACGGCAATTTTGGTATCAAACATCGGACGATCTTTCACCTGTCTACGGGTTATGGAGTATCGGGCGCGTTGAACCAGGACTTACATCCGCAGGTCTTCGAAGGTCTTGAACGTTTGTGCGCGGGACCATCCGGCAACGCCATCCTGGCTGCGCCGGCCTTTCCCGGCATCGAGCGCATCGAGGCGCAGTTCTCAGGCAATGCTTTCGAGCCGCACCGGCACGACACCTATGCACTCGGCGTGACTCTGAAGGGGGTTCAGACCTTCCGCTATCGCGGCGAGCGGCGTTTCAGCCTGCCGGGGCAGGTGATCGTGCTGCACCCCGATGAGGAGCATGACGGCGGGGCGGGGACGGAGGATGGGCTGCAATACCGCATGCTCTATCTGGAACCGTCGCTGCTTCTTGAATGCCTGAAGGCGGATGGCGTCGGCCTGCCTTTCGTCGATGAACCCGTTATCGGCGATCCGGCGCTGGCGGGCGTGCTGCTGGCGGCTCTCGGCGAACTCGACCGCGAACTGGACGCGCTTTTCGTCGACGATTTCGTATCGCAGGTGGCGGGCGGGCTGACGCGGCATGCGCGCCGGCCGCCGCGGCCGCTGGGCCTCGTCGCCTGGCGGCAGGCGCGGGCGGCACGGGATTATCTCGAGGCGCATGCGACCCGGGCAGTGAATTCCGGCGAGCTTGAGGCGGTGACGGGGCTCGATCGTTTCGCGCTGTCGCGGCATTTCCGGGCGGCCTTCGCCACCAGCCCGCATCGCTACCTCCTGATGCGTCGGCTGCAGCGGGCGCGGGCGATGATCGGTGCGGGTGAGGGGATTTCCGATGTGGCGGCGGCGACCGGCTTTGCCGACCAGAGCCATCTCAACCGCCATTTCAAGAAGGCCTATGGCATGACGCCCGGCCAATGGGGAGCGCTGGCGCATAACCCCAGGCAGGGCATCAGGCGGGATTTTCCGCAAGGCCGGAACGGCGCGCGATGAAACGGGCGAGCATCGGTCCGATCATCAGGATCACCAGGAAACGGCCGGTCTGCATCGCCATCACGAAAGGCACGTCGACATCGCTGGAGGCGGCGATGATGGCGACGGAATCGGCCCCGCCGGGGCTGGTGGCGAGATAGGCGGTCAGCGGATCGATGCCGGCGAAGACGTGAAGCGCCACCGCCATGCAGCCGCAGAGCGCCATCAGCAGCACGATGCAGGCCGATACCCTCGGCAGGGCGCGCGCCACGTGGCTGAGGATCGAGCGGGTGAAACGCAGGCCGATGCTCCAGCCGACCAGTGCATAGGCGATGGCGAGCAGCCACATCGGTAATTCAATTTTCAGGAGGCCCACGCCCTGCAGCAAGGCGCCGAGAAAGAGCGGCACGATGATCGTGCCCCCCTGGAGGCGCAGGCGCCGGACGCCATAGGCACAAAAGGCAGCAAAAGCCATCGTCGCTGCAAAGGCCGGCCAGTCGATCTCGGGAAAGAGGACGAGCGGCGGCGGCTCGGCGCCGTCGGCTGCCACCCACAGGCGCGAGACCACAGAGGCGCCGACGGCGACGAAGACAACGCGCAGATACTGCATGAAGGCGACGAGACGGGCATCGGCGCCATAGGCTTCCGACATGATGACCATGGCGGAGGCGCCGCCCGGCGAAGAACCCCAGACCGCGGTCGTGCCCGGCAGCACCTGCCAGCGCGTCAAAAGCCAGCCGAGGCCGGTGGCGATGGCGATGACCGAGAAGATGAACAGCAGAAAGAGCGGTGCGTCCTTCGCCATGGTGCCGAGAATGTCAGGGGTGATGGTGCGCGCCATCATCAGGCCGACCAGGACCTGGCCGAACTGCAGCGGCCAGAAGGGCACGCGAAGCTTTCCCTTGCCGACGGTCAATGCCAGTGCCATCGCCGCGACCATCGGTCCGATCAGCAGCGAGGCCGGCAGCGCGAAGAGTTCGAGGAAGACGACGAGAGCGGCCGAAAGTGCCAGCAGCAGCGCCCATTTCGGCAGACCGGCATCCCGCAGCAGGCGGCTCGTGTCGCTGAATGACATGATCTCCGTATCTTTCCTAGAACACGATGATTTTAGGCCGGGGCGGCCAAAATCTGAATCCTGCTCTAATTAAATAGTTAGAGCATGACCGGCGCGAGCCCTTAAGGGCTGAAGATGGGAAGAGGCTCCGGCATGACGAAGAGAGGCCGGCTGCAAGGACCGACTGACGCGGGTTCGGTATAGGCGGACGCGAGGCGGGCGGTCAATTGCGAAATCTGGCTTCTCGGCGCCCTGGAATGCGAAACTGATTCATGCGACCGCTTCAAGTCGTTGTTTTTATGCATGTCATCATTCCAAAAGCGCTGAGCGGTTTCGGGCTGGGTGCCTCAGAAACGGACATGGCTGACGAGAAAATCGAGCAGTGCGCGTACGCGCGCCGGCAGCGGGCCGCCCTGGCCCATATAGACGGCATAGAACTCCTCGAGATCGCCGGGATTGGCCTCTTCGAGCACCGGCACCAGGCGGCCGGCATCGATATCGGTGCGCAGGGTGAAGGCGGCGAGCCGGGCAAGTCCGGCGCCTGATAATGCGAGGTGACGCATGGCTTCGCCGTCTCCCACCTGCAGGCCCGGGGTGATCGGGATCGTTACCGTTTCGCCACCTTCGCGCAGCGGCCAGCCCTCGGTGGCGCGGGCGTAGGAAAAGCCGATACGGCAATGGCGGCGGAGATCGGCGATCGTGCGTGGTTTGCCATGACGCGAGAGATAATCCGGCGATGCGACGATGATCTTGCCGGTGGCGCCAAGCTTGCGGGCGATCAGGCTGGAATTCTTCAGGGGGCCGGCGCGGATTGCGACATCGGCGCGTTCTTCCATCAAGTCGACTATCCTGTCGGTATGGGAAATATCCAGCGTCACGGCCGGATGAAGCGCCATAAAGGCCGGCACGAGCGGCGCCAGCACATGGTTGCCGAAAGAGCCGCTGGTGTTGATGCGGATCCGGCCTGAGGCCTGTTCACCTGTCGAGGCCTGGCGTTCAGCCTCGGCGATATCGGCAAGGATGGCGACGCAGCGCTCGTAGAAGGCACAGCCTTCCGGCGTCAGCTGCAGCCTGCGGGTGGAGCGGTTGACGAGACGAGCGCCGAGGCGTGTCTCCAGCCGGGCGAGGAGCTTGCTGACAGCCGATGGCGTCATGCGCCGGGCCGTGGCGGCGGCGGAAAAGCCACCGCGCTCGACGACGCTGACGAAGACTTCCATTTCACCGGAGCGGTTGATGTCCTGGCGGCTCATAATGAATTCAAGTCACAGATGATTTGCTGATAGGCACTCTATATCATCGAACGTCCGAGGTCTATCTCATAGGAAATAGAGGAGACAGATCCATGGACTATAGAAATCTCGGCGCCTCCGGCCTCAGAGTGCCGGTCTTGAGCTTCGGCGCGGGCACATTCGGCGGCAGCGGGCCGCTGTTCGGCGCCTGGGGCAATACCGATGCCGAGGAAGCGCGGCGGCTCATCGACATCTGCCTGGAAGCCGGCGTCAATCTCTTCGACACGGCCGACGTCTATTCGGCCGGCGCGTCCGAGGAGGTGCTCGGCCAGGCCATCCGCGGCCGGCGCGACGCTGTGCTGATCTCAACGAAGACGGCGCTGCCGATGGGCGAGGGGCCGCAGGACTGGGGAACGTCGCGGGCGCGGTTGATCCGCGCGACCGAGGATGCGCTGCGCCGGCTCGGGACCGACTATATCGATCTGCTGCAGCTTCATGCTTTCGATGCCTCGACGCCGGTCGAGGAGGTGCTGTCGACGCTCGACGGGCTCGTTGCAGCAGGCAAGATCCGCTATGTCGGCGTTTCCAATTTTGCCGGCTGGGAACTGATGAAGTCGCTCGCCGCCGCCGAGCGCCACGGTTATCCGCGTTATGTCGCCCATCAGGTCTATTATTCGCTGGCAGGGCGCGATTACGAATGGGAGCTGATGCCGCTCGGCGCCGACCAGGGTGTGGGAGCTCTCGTCTGGAGCCCGCTTGCCTGGGGACGGCTGACCGGCAAGATCCGCCGCGGCCAGCCGCTGCCCAAGGCAAGCCGGCTGCACGAGACGGCGCAATACGGCCCGCCCGTCGACGACGAGAAGCTGTTCGACATCGTCGAGGTCCTGGACGCCATCGCAGGTGAGACCGGTCGGACGGTGCCGCAGATCGCCATCAACTGGCTGCTTAACCGGCCGACGGTATCGAGCGTCATCATCGGCGCCCGCAACGAGGAGCAGCTCAGGCAGAACCTCGGCGCGGTCGACTGGAGCCTGTCGAGGGAGCAGATCGAAAGGCTCGACGCGGTCAGCACCGTGACGGCGCCCTATCCCTATTTTCCCTATCGGCGGCAGGAGGGTTTTGCACGGCTCAATCCGCCGATTGTCTGAGGTGCGAGGGCGGCGGACTTGGCTATAGCAACCGCCCTATAACAAAAGGGGAATGAAATCTTCTGCCAATCTTAACTGGACAGCCGCTTTGACTTGCCGCATACCCAGCCTACTGCATAATTCCTTAAATCGGAATCGATTTAAGGATGAAATTATGCAGCAATTCTAGAGTCCTACAGCGTCCTTTGCGCGGCTGAAAAGACGCGCGGCGCTGTAGCCTGCAGAACACGATATGGTTTCTGCGGAATGGCAGGGAGATCAAAGGGATGGCGCTGAAGGATGCGAAGGCGGGCACACGCAACGAGGCGGGGATTGCCGCTGTGCTCGGCATTCTCAAGCAGAGCTTTGGCGAGCGTTTCCAGACCCGCCAGTCCTTCCGCGAACAGCATGCCCATACGACCACCTATATTCCGCCGCAACTGCCCGACGGGGTGCTTTTCGCCGAGAGTGCCGAGGATGTGAAGGCGGCGGTCAATGCCTGCGCGACCCACAAGGTGCCGGTAATCGGTTTCGGCGTCGGCACCTCGCTGGAGGGGCAGGTCAATGCCGCCAATGGCGGTATTTCGATCGATTTCAGCCGCATGAACCGGGTGATCGAGGTCAATCCCGAAGATCTCGACTGCACCGTCGAACCGGGTGTGACACGCGAGGCGCTGAACATCTACCTGCGCGATACCGGCCTGTTCTTCCCGATCGATCCCGGCGCCAACGCCTCGATCGGCGGCATGGCCTCGACGCGGGCCTCCGGCACCAATGCCGTGCGCTATGGAACGATGAAGGACAATGTGCTTGCCGTCACCGCCGTCACTGCCAATGGCGAGGAGATCCGCACGGCCCGGCGCGCCCGCAAGTCCTCGGCGGGCTACGATCTGACGCGGCTCTTCGTCGGCGCCGAGGGCACGCTTGGCATCCTGACCTCGGTGACGCTGCGCCTGCAGGCGATCCCCCAGAAGATTGCCGGGGGGGCCTGTGCCTTTCCGAGCATCAAGGCCGCCTGCGATGCCGTCATCATGACGATCCAGATGGGCATTCCGGTGGCGCGTATCGAGTTGCTCGATACGGTACAGATGCGGGCCTGCAACGCCTATTCCAAGCTTTCCTATGCCGAAAGCCCGACGCTGTTCCTCGAATTCCACGGCACCGACGAGACGGTGCCGCTGCAATCGGCAGCCTTTGCCGAGATCGCGGCGGAATGCGGCGGCGGCGAATTCCTATGGGCCGCCAATGCCGAGGAGCGGACGAAGCTCTGGAAGGCGCGCCATGACGCCTATTGGGCTGCAAGGGCGCTGGCGCCCGGGCTTGCCGCACTTTCGACCGATGTTTGTGTTCCGATATCGAGGCTTGCCGATTGTGTTTCCGAAACGCAGGCGGATATCGAGGAGCATGGGCTGCTGGGGCCGATCGTCGGCCATGCCGGCGACGGGAACTTCCATGTGCTGCTGTTGTTTGATGACAAGAGCACCGAAGGCGTCGCCGTGGCCGAGGCTTTCGTGCAACGGCTCAACCGGCGGGCGCTCGAGATGGACGGAACATGCACCGGTGAACACGGGGTCGGACAGGGCAAGATGGCGTTTCTGGAACAGGAGCTCGGCGGCGCGGTGGATCTGATGCGACAGGTGAAACAGGCGCTCGATCCGGACGATATCTTCAATCCCGGCAAGATTTTCCACCATGGCTGAAAACGGAACATTCTCATGAAGTTGGGTCTTGCCCCCGGCATGAATGGCGCTAGAACAGGATGATGTTAGGCCGGCTCGCCTTGAAATCTGAATCCTGTTCTCAATTAAAGAGTTAGAGCATGATGTCGTCCGAAAACCGCTCACACTTTTCGGCATCATGCTCTAGTGTCGGCAACAGAATCCCGAATGGAGACGCTTTGCATTGGTAGGCCGGTTCCTCGTCTTTCTGGGGGGAGTGATCGTCGTAGTGCTGTTTGTGGCGCTGCTTGCGCCGCTGTTCATCGACTGGACGGATTTCCGCAAGAATTTCGAGGATCAGGCAAGCCGCATCATCGGTAAGAAGGTCACCGTCTACGGCACGGTGGATGCGCGCCTGCTGCCGTTCCCGTCGGTGACGCTGCATGACGTGCGCGTCGGCCAGGAAGCGGACGGCACGCCGATCGTCAAGGTCGAGCAGTTCTCCATGGATGCGGAGCTTGCACCTTTCCTGTCGGGCGAAGCGCTGATCTTCGACATGCGCGTCGTCAATCCGAAGGTACGCTTGAGATTGCTCAAGGACGGCACGCTCGACTGGATGCGCGGCAGCCGCGCGGAAATACCGGCAAGAACCGTCGTTCTCGAAAACGTGCATGTCAGCGGCGGCGAGGTCGAATTCATCGACGATCAGTCGGGTCGCTCGCGTCGCATCACCGGCCTCAACGCGGAAATGTCGGCAAAGTCGCTGGCCGGTCCTTGGCGCATCGAGGGCGACGCTGCGCTCGATGGCGAGCACGGCGGCTTCTCGATCTCGAGCAGTCAGCCGGACGAGAAGGGCGTGCTGCGCATGCGCACGAGGCTCTCGCCGGACAAGCACCCTGTCAGCGTCGATCTCGATGGCGAGCTGAAGCTCGTCGACAGCAAGCCGAACTATCAGGGCCAGCTTTCGGCAGCGATCGAGATCCGCAACAGCGCCAAGCCCGCCAACAAGAAAGAGCAGCCGCCGCGCGTCAAGGGCCGCTTCGAGCTCACCAACGAACGCATCCGCATCCCCGAATACCGGATGGAGATCGGCCCGACGGACGATCCCTATGTCATAACCGGCGAGGCGACGCTCGATACCGGCAATGCGCCGGAATTCCTGCTGACCGCCGTCGGGCAGCAGATCGACGTCAACCGCATCGGCAATCAGGGCTCGGCTGGCAAGACGACGCGGGATCCCGCTGTTTCGGCGCGCCAGCGGCTGAATTCGCTGATTGACATCGTCGCGCAGGTGCCGATCCCGCAGGTGCCGGGCAAGGCGAGCGTCAAGCTGCCGGCGATCGTCGCCGGCGATACGACGCTGCGCGACGTGCAGCTGGAGCTCGAACCGGCCGGCATCGGCTGGATGATCGACAGCGCCACCGGCACGCTGCCGGGGCGCACGCAAGTGGAAGGCAAGGGCAAGCTCCTGCTTCAGGGCGAACCTTCGTTCAACGGCCAGATCGTGATGGCATCCAGCCAGCCGACCGGGCTTGCCTCCTGGCTTGCCGGCTCGGTCGATCCGGCCATCCGGCAATTGCGGCAGGCGGGCTTTTCCGCCAATGTCAGCCTGACGCACGAATTGCAGCGTTTTGAAAATCTCGAGATCGCCATCGGACCGGCGACGCTGAAGGGTCGGCTGGAGCGCCAGGCAATCTCCGGCCAGCCGCCGACGCTGTCGGTGGCGCTAAACGGCGATACGCTCGATCTCGACGCGCTGCAGGCGCTGAGCGGGCTGATGACCGGCCAGGATGCCGGCGACAACGCGCTTGACCACAAGATCGCCGCCCAGCTCAAGGCGGACAAGTTCACCGCCTTCGGCGTCAGTGCCGAGAATGTCGAGACCACGTTTACGATCGCCGATGGGGCGCTTGCCGTCGACCGGCTGTCGATCAAGAATATCGCCGGCGCCGAGCTGACGGCGACGGGCAGGGCGGAAGGTTCGCTGCTCGATTACAAGGGTGCGGGCGAAATCACCTTCAAATCGGCTGATCCCGGCGGCTTCTTCACCATGCTGCGCGAACACCTGCCGCATCACCCAGTGCTCGACCGGCTGGTGCGCAACGCCGGCTGGTACGGCAATACGGCATTGCGCGGCGCACTGACGCTCGGCGGCGACGAGGGCGACGCATTGACGGTGACGCTTGCCGGTGTGGCGAACGGCAGCCGCGTCAATCTCGATTACCGCATGTCCGACCTCCTGGCGCTGACCGGCAACGGCACGACGAGCCTCGAGGCGACGCTCGAAAACGCCGTGCCATCAGTCCTGTTCGGCCAGGCCGGGCTCGACCCGCTGCCGGTCGATGTCGGCGCCAATGGCCGACTAACGCTGAAGGTGAAGGCATCGGGCAACGATCCCGCCGACGCGGCGCTGACCTTTGCGACCGACCGGACCTCGTTCATGGCCAACGGCAAGGTCGACGTCCGGCCGGAGACCTTCATGAACGGCCAGATCGCGCTTTCGCTCGACAGCGCCGATATCGACCCTTATCTCATCATGAACGGCATAGCCTTGCCGCAGACCGGAACCGGGCTGCCGTTCGGCCTGCAGGTCAATACCGCCGTCGACAGCGACAAGATCGTCTTTTCGGATCTCAAGGGACATGCGGCCGACAACGAATTTTCGGGTGCGCTGACCTTCGACCGGAAGGCTGCGAAGACGACCGCGAGCGGCGGGCTGACACTCGCCAAGGCCGATGCCGGCTGGCTCGGCGAGGCGGTGTTCGGTCAGATCGTCGATCCCGCCAACGGTCAGCTGATGACGGCGCCGCTGGGGCTGCCCATCTTCAAGGATCTCGACGTCAACGTGAAGCTGGCGGCCAAGGAGTTCTGGCCCGGCCTGCCGGAAACGGCGGTGTCGGACTTCACCAGCGATGTTGCCTACAAGGGCGATGAGCTGCAGCTCAACGACATGGCCGGGAACTGGGACGGCGGAAAGCTCTCCGGCAATCTGCTCTTCACCAATGCCAGCGGCACAGGTTTCCTGCAGACGAAGCTTGCGCTTGCCGATTCCGATCTTTCCGGCGTCGTCTGGCTGCGCGACGGCGCGCCGATCGCCAACGGCAAATTCGGATTGTCGCTGTCGATGGAGGCCTCGGGCAAGACGATCGGCGAGATCGCCAGTTCGCTCAATGGTTCGGGCGAATTGAGGCTCGGCGATACCAGCATACGCGGGTTAAATCTTGCCATCTTGCCGCCGCTGCTTGCCGCGACCGATACGATGCAGGAGCAGATCAATGCCGGCAAGGTGCATCCGATCATCGAGACGCTGCTCAGCAACGGCGAGGCGAAGCTGCCGCCGCTCGGCATCCCCTTCAATATCGCCGACGGGACGCTGAGGGTGCAGAATGTCACCGTCGCCAACGATCTCGCCCGCATCACCGCCGATGCGCAGATCGCGCTGCCGGAAGAGCGCATCAGCGCGACGCTGGGTGTCGGATTCAATCCTGGCACGGAAGCGCTTTCCGGCGCCGAGCCGGCGCTCCGGCTGAATTTTTCCGGCATGCTGCCGTCGCCCGGCAAGACGATGGATGTGACCGATATCACCAGCTATCTGTCGCTGCGGGCCTTCGAGCGCGAGCGCCGGCGCGTCGAGCGGCTGCAGGCGATCGTGCTCGAAAAACAGCGGCTGCGCCGCGAAGTGGCGCTCTACCGGTTCAACGACGCCGAGCGCATCAAGGCGGCCGAGATCGAGCGGCAACGGCAGGCAGAGGAAGTGCGGCTGCGCGCGCTGGCGCGGAAAGCCGCCGCTGAGAAGGCTGCTGCCGAGGCGGAGGCCGCACGCGCGGCGGAAGCCAAAGCAAAGGCGGATGCGGATGCGCAGGCGAGGGCCGCGGCCGAGGCGGAAGCAGCACGGCGCAGCGGGCAGGCGCAGCCCGGTCCGCTCAATTTCGACCAGTTGCCGGGCGTTCAGGCGCAGTGAAAGCGCAGAGAATTTGATTCATGCAAGACGCTTCAGGCCTTTGTTTTCATTGATGTCATCCCAAATCGCTGCGCGATTTTGAGCAACATGCATCAAGCCTGGTGGCTGGCGGCGGCCTTCAGCCAGGAAAGCACATGCAAGCGCAGCGCCGAGGACAGGTTGCTGTCCGGTGGGCGGTGGTCGTCGATTTCGGAGATCAGGGCGGCGAGCGGCATCGAACGGGCTCCGGCGATCGTCTTCAGTTCGGCCCAGAACTCATCTTCCAGCGAGAAACTGGTGCGATGGCCGTGCAATGTCGCCGAATGCTTACGAATCATTGGGCCTTCACATCCCGGATAGAGCACAGCGCGTCCGAGACGACGCGCTCGCGCTCAGGACTCTCCATCAAATTAAGGGTGGGTTGGCAGATCGATTCAAGGAAAGTGCGCAAGTGGCTGATCGCAGAATCCATTCCGGCTTTCACGCGTTGCGTGAAACCGTCACGCGCCGTCGTCATCCGTCTCGATCCGGCCGTCGCGATGGGCTTTGTCGGCCTTGTCGTTGAGGCTGCGCGTCAGCTGTTTCTCGGCCTTGGTGCGGCCGAAGGAGACGCGGTTCTGTTCGGCCTGCTTCTCCTTTTCGGAGCGGGCCTGCTTCTTGCGGAACTGGCGCAGATTGATGATTTCGGCGCTCATGCGGTTGCCTGGACCCTCACGAAAAAGGGAGGCTTGGCCTCCCTCCAGATCACTGCTTCTTGCGGAAGGAGTCGAGCGAGACGACGGAGCCCGGTTTCTTCTCCTCGCCGTCGGCGGGTTTTGCGCCTGCGGCGTCAACGGGCTTCCCGGCCGCATCCACCGGATAGGCGGTGATTTCGCCGGACGGCAATTCCTCGCCATCGGCGAGCGGTACGTCGAATTCGAGCTCGAAGTTGACGGAGGGATCGTAGAAGCCGCGGATCGCATTGAATGGAATGACCAGCTTTTCCGGAACGTCCGAGAAGGAAAGACCGATCTCGAAATGCGTCTCGGTGATCTTCATGTCCCAGAACTGGTGCTGGATGACGATGGTCATCTGCTCGGGGTATTTCGACTTCAGGTGCTGGGAGATGCGCACGCCGGTGGCGCCGGTGAGGAAGGTGATGAAGAAGTGATGATCACCGGGCAGACGGCCCGTCGCTGCGACTTCCGCCAAAACCTTGCGGATGACGCCGCGAAGTGCATCCTGTGCCAGAATGTCGTAGCGGATATGATCCTGCCCCATGCTTTTCCTGTCTTTCGTCGGTTCGGAAGTCTTTTCACAAGGTTATATGCCACGTCCGGGCGCCTTGGGAAAGACCGGAGCCGAGTCACGTTTTTAAGCAGCATACATGATTTCGGCGGCAGGGAGAAGGTGAAGGCTTCTGTTGCCAGGTGCCTTCGGACCCCGCCTAGAGGTGCGAACCACTAGGACTTTGATTGAAGTGTCACACCGCGATTAAGCAGCGAGACGAGCTTCCGCATAGTTGTCGTTTGCAACTACAATTTTAGCCCGATAACGGCGGTACAATGCCGAGCAAAAAGACGATCTTTACACCCTTGTCGATCCTGTTTCGCCCCCATCAAAAGCCGGCCTCTAAGACCGCCGGTTTTTGGTGGAGGCGCCGGGTACCGCCCCCGGGTCCAATAGGTTTATTACACCGCTCATTTATCGCCATAGCCGACCCGAAAGCCGGCAAGGCTGATATAGTGGTTTCCTCAGCCCAAGGAAAGGGCAAACGTCATAAAAGCGTTATGCGACCCATCAGAAACATTGGGAAAATACCGGCCGGTGATTGGTTTCCCGGCTCCGAAGGCTTAAATTGGCCGAAAGGGAATCAGCGCGACATGAAGCAATATCTCGATCTCTTGAATCATGTGATGGAAAAGGGCTCCGACCGGGGCGACCGCACCGGCACCGGCACGCGCTCGGTCTTCGGCTACCAGATGCGCTTCGACCTCGAAGAAGGCTTCCCCGTCCTTACCACGAAGAAGCTGCATCTGCGCTCGATCATCCATGAGCTTTTATGGTTCCTGAAGGGCGAGACGAACATCCGTTATCTCAAAGAGAACGGCGTTTCGATCTGGGACGAATGGGCCGATGAAAACGGCGATCTCGGGCCGGTCTACGGCGCCCAGTGGCGCTCCTGGCCAGCGCCCGATGGCGGCCATATCGACCAGATCGCCAATCTCGTCAAAGGCATCGTCAACAATCCGAATTCGCGCCGCCACATCGTCTCGGCCTGGAATCCGGCCGAAGTGGACGAAATGGCGCTGCCGCCGTGCCATTGCCTGTTCCAGTTCTATGCGGCTGACGGCAAGCTCTCCTGCCAGCTCTACCAGCGCTCGGCCGATATCTTCCTCGGCGTGCCATTCAACATCGCCTCCTATGCGCTGCTGACGATGATGGTGGCTCAGGTGACCGGGCTGAAGCCTGGCGATTTCGTCCACACGCTCGGCGACGCCCATCTCTATCACAACCATTTCGACCAGGCGAAGCTGCAGCTGGCGCGCCGGCCGAAGCCGCTGCCTTTCATGCGCATCAAGCCTGATGTGAAGGACATTTTCGGCTTCACCTTCGACGATTTCGAGTTGATCGGCTACGAGGCCGATGCCAGCATCAAGGCGCCGATCGCCGTCTGATATTTCATTCGTGGTTTTGATTTCAACTAGTCACATTCGACTTGAATGCGATCTCTCTGTACTGTAACCACATCGGATAAGCGCTCTGCAACCGAAGATTGCATACAATGAGAATCAAAAGAAAACGGGTGAAAATGCCGTCGGCGACATCAATTGTTGCTCGCAGTTATCCGGATAATGTCATTGGCATTGAGAATCGATTGCCATGGCATCTTCGCACTGATCTGCAGATTTTTAAAAAAAGAACGTCTGGCCATGCTATTATAATGGGCCGAAAAACCTTTGAATCACTTGGCAATCGGCCGCTACCAAATCGAACAAATATTGTTCTTTCTCGCTCGGAAATCCTTTCAAATTCACCTTTTGTAAAATGGGCGAGAGACGTTGAAACGGCGTTGTTATTCGCCGATGTAAGCTCAATTATATCTGGGAAGCTTGAGTTTTTTGTTATAGGTGGAGAGCAAATCTATACGATATTCGAGCGCTATATAAATCAGGTTTTTCTGACGGAAGTCTTTTGTGGTCCTATCAATGGAGACGCGAAATTCGAGACCGATTTCGAGAAGGATTCAGTTGGATCAAAGTCCGAGTGGAAGCATGGGTTCGAAGACGATTACCCTAAGAGTGAGCATGATCAATACCCGTTTCGAATAACTCGTTATGAGAGGCGAAAGCCTGAACATCGATTCAAATCTAAAGAAGAATTTATGGGTAGGGAGCCGGATTTCGATAAATACTTTGAGTTGTATGAGAAAAAGGTTGTCGCTTCTGATGATGATGGCGTGCAGTATGAATTCTTTCCAGACACGCGTTCCATCAAATCTTGAGTGCCGATACGCCTGAAAATGAACTATTTTCCAATTAAATTGACCAAGTTTCTCACGTTGCGTTGAAAGCCGATGCGGCGATACCTATAACGGTCACCAACGCGTCCGCCGGTCAGCCCCCACGGTTCGGATGCGTGGAGACTTAACGAACAACGAGGTTTTGATGCCCTGGAGCAATCAGAATGGCGGCGGCGGCCCTTGGGGCGGCGGCGGCGGTAATAATCAGGGACCATGGGGACAGGGGCCGAACCGGCCGCGCGGTGGCGGCGGCAAGGGCGGACCGCCTGATCTGGAAGATATTATCCGGCGCGGCCAGGACCAGCTGCGCAACATCATACCCGGCGGCTTCAACGGCGGCGTGGCCGTGATCGTCGCGGCGATCGTCGCGGTCTTCTGGCTGATCCAGTGCATTTATGTCGTGCAGCCGGACGAACGCGGCGTCGAGCTGCGGTTCGGCACGCCGAAGGACGAGATTTCCATGCCGGGCCTGCATTTCCACTTTTGGCCGATGGAAACAGTGGAGACGGTCAAGGTGACCGTACAGCAGCTGAACATCGGGGCGACTTCGGCATCGTCTTCGAACGGCCTGATGCTGTCCAGCGACAAAAGCGTGATCAACGTGCAGTTCGCGGTCTTCTATACCGTCAGCGATCCCAAAGCCTATCTCTTCAACGTCGAAAATCCGGCGGAGACGCTGCAGCAGGTATCCGACAGTGCCATGCGTGAGATCGTCGGCCGACGTCCGGCGCAGGACGCTTTCCGCAGCAATCGTCAGCCGATCGAAGTGGACGTGCTCAATATCCTGCAGGACACGATGAACCGCTATGGCGCGGGCGTGACCGTGACCGGCGTGACGATCCAGAATGTGGCGCCGCCGCGGGAAGTCGCCGATGCTTTCGAAGAAGTGCAGCGTGCCGGCCGTGACCGCGACAGCACGATCGAAGAGGCCAATCGCTACACGAACCAGAAGCTCGGCCAGGCGCGAGGCGATGCGGCCAGAATCCGTGAAGATGCAGCCGCTTACAAAGACCGCGTCGTGAAGGAGGCGGAAGGTGAAGCGCAGCGATTCACGGCGATCAACGACGAATATTCGAAGGCGCCCGACGTGACCCGCAAGCGGTTGTATCTCGAAACGATGGAGCAGGTGCTGAAGAATTCCCGGAAGGTCATTATCGACGAGAAGCAGGGCGTCCTGCCCTATCTGCCGCTCAATGAGCTCGGCAAGCCGGCGCAGCAGGGAGGTTGAGTCATGACATCGAACAGACTTCCCATCATTCTCATCATCCTCGCCATCGTGCTGGTCGGGCTTTATTCGTCCATCTTCGTGGTGAATGCACGCGAGCAGGCCATCGTCGTCCGTTTCGGCCAGATCCAGTCGGTCAAGACCGAGCCTGGCATTTATTTCAAGCTGCCCTTCGGCTTCATGGATGCCGACCGCGTTCAGCTGGTCGAAAAGCAGGCGCTGAGGCTCGATCTCGACAATATTCGCGTTCAGGTCCAGGATGGCCAGACCTTCGACGTCGATGCCTTCGTGATCTATAACATCTCGGATGTTCGCCGCTTCCGCGAAACGGTCTCGGGCGATCGCGAAGCCGCGGAAGCGCGGTTGAGAGCGCAGCTCGATTCATCGCTTCGTCGTGTCTACGGTCTGCGTGACTACAATGCCGCTCTCTCGGAAGAGCGTGTCGCGATGATGCTGGAGATTCGCGACGACCTGCGCACGGATGCCGAAAATCTCGGCCTGCATATAGACGACGTTCGCATCCGCCGCACCGACCTTTCGCCGGAGGTTGCGCCCAACACCTATAACGCCATGCGTTCGGAACGCCTTGCCGAGGCCGAGCGCATCCGTGCCGAGGGCAATGAGGAAGGCCAGCGGCGGCGGGCCATCGCCGACCGTCAGGTTGTCGAGTTCACCGCGGGCGCCCAGCGCGATGCGGAAATCCTTCGAGGCCAGGGCGATGCGGAACGAAACCGCGTCTTTGCCGAAGTCTTCAGCAAGGATCCAGCCTTCTTCGAGTTCTATCGCTCGATGGCGGCCTATTCCTCCGCTCTCTCGTCGCAGGACACGACGCTGGTGCTGTCGCCGAATTCGGAATTCTTCCGCTATTTCGACAATGCCGCCGGCACCCTGCAGCCGACAAATCCGGCCGCGCCAGTTCCGGCAGTTCCGGGCGCAGCTGCTCCCGCGGCACCGGTCCCGGCGAACTGACAGCCAGCGAAACGACCACCGACAATTTCGGAAGGGCCGGCCCGAGCGCCGGCCCTTTTTTCGTGGAATGATTGAGACGATCAGGCTTTTGCGAGGCCACGTCACATTGCACGGGGATTTCGCGAAAAGGTGATTTCACCCTCCATCATTCCGCCTTATGCTGATGCTCAATGTGCGCTTGCACCCTTATGAGGAAGCTTGATGGCCCCCACGATTCGCTCGCCCTTCAGACGAACGCTCGCGCTTATGGCCAGCGCCGCAATCCTGGCGCAAGCCGGCGTGAGCGGGATTGCCTATGCGCAAACCGCGCCTGAGACGACCGCACCCGGGGTTATTGCACCCGCTCCAGCTACTCCGGAAACGGCTGCGCCCGCTCCTACGCCTCCCGCAGCCGGCGCACCACAGCAGACCGCTCCGATCCAGGCCGCCGTGCCCAATAACGGCCCGGCTTCCGTCGCCGATCTCGCCGAGGGGCTGCTCGACGCCGTGGTCAACATCTCAACCTCGCAGAAGGTGAAGGACGATGAGGGCGCGGGTCCGGCGCCGCGCGCGCCCGACGGCTCGCCTTTCCAGGAGTTCTTCAACGACTTCTTCAACAAGCAGCAGGGCAACAAGGGCGGCAACCATAATGTCAGCTCGCTTGGCTCCGGCTTCGTCATCGATCCAGCCGGTTATATCGTCACCAACAACCACGTGATCGAGGGCGCTGACGATATCGAGATCAATTTCGCCAATGGTTCGAAGCTCAAGGCGAAGCTGATCGGCACCGATACGAAGACCGATCTTTCGGTGCTGAAGGTCGAGCCGAAGACGCCGCTGAAATCCGTGAAATTCGGCGATTCCAGCACGATGCGCATCGGCGACTGGGTGATGGCGATCGGCAATCCGTTCGGCTTCGGCGGTTCGGTGACGGTGGGCATCATTTCCGGGCGTGGCCGCAACATCAATGCCGGTCCTTACGACAACTTCATCCAGACCGATGCGGCGATCAACAAGGGCAATTCCGGCGGCCCGCTGTTCAATATGAAGGGCGAAGTGATCGGCATCAACACGGCGATCATTTCGCCGAGCGGCGGCTCGATCGGTATCGGCTTCTCGGTGCCGTCGGAGCTTGCTTCCGGCGTCGTCGACCAGCTGCGCGAATATGGCGAGACGCGGCGCGGCTGGCTCGGCGTGCGCATCCAGCCGGTGACCGACGATATCGCCGACAGCCTCGGGCTCGACACTGCAAAGGGCGCGCTGGTCGCCGGCGTCATCAAGGGCGGCCCCGTCGACGACGGCTCGATCAAGGCTGGCGACGTCATTTTGAAATTTGACGGCAAGACCGTCAGCGAAATGCGCGACCTGCCGCGCGTCGTGGCGGAAAGCACGGTCGGCAAGGAAGTCGACGTCGTGGTGCTGCGCGACGGCAAGGAACAGACCGTCAAGGTGAAGCTCGGCCGGCTCGAGGACAGCGATCAGGCGGCTGCATCCGACGATGCAGCACCCGATGGCTCGCAGGACGACGGTGTGATCACTCCGGATCCCGGCGAGAACAATGACATGGACCAGCCGGATTCCGGCGATCAGGCCAAGCCTGCACCCGATACACCTGACCAGCATAAGGGCCAGGTGTCGCCGGATACGGCCACGCCGAAGAACGTGCTCGGGCTGTCGCTGTCGCTGTTGAGCGCTGAGACGCGCAAGGCCTTCGGCATCGCCGAGAGTGTCGATGGTGTCGTCGTGACGGAAGTGACACCCGGCTCCGCCTCGGCTGAAAAGGGGCTGAAGCCCGGCGACGTCATCGTCGAGGTGGCGCAGGAGTTCATGAAGTCGCCGGATGCGGTCGCCGCCAAGGTGCAGGCGCTGAAACAGGAAGGCCGCCGCAACGCCCAGCTGATGATCGCAGGGGCGAATGGCGATCTGCGGTTCGTGGCGGTGCCGATGGAATAGGGGAACTACGGCGGTAGTGAATTAGCCGCCGTGGTCTCCAACTCTCCCTCATTCCTGTGCTTGTCACAGGAATCCAGTGCGCCCAAGGTCCTTGGGCTCAGAAGACTCTTCTCTCTTGGCGTAAGTCGTTCACCGCGCAGACGCGTGGTGGCTGGATTCCTGTGACGAGCACAAGGGCGGAGAGAGTGTGTCGGGCGGCCTTTCGAAACGAGACCGTTGGCGGAGCGGTCCGAAGGTGACAGGGCTATTTGGCGGGCTGACGGAGGTTGCCCTTCCGTGCGAGCCGCCAGAGATCAGCCCCGATTTCGAGAATGTCGCTGGTATCGCCTTCAAGCCGTGACGAAATCCGTCTTGCGGTAACCCTGGATATAAAGCAGGGCGGTCAGGTCGCCGTGGTTGATTTGAATCTGCGCTTGAGCAGCGACGGTGGGCTTGGCGTGGAGGGCGACGCCGGAGCCGGCTAGCTGCAGCATGCCGAGATCGTTGGCGCCGTCGCCGACGGCGATCGCTTCTTCCGGCGAAATGCCGAGGCTTGCCGCAATTTCGTTCAGCGCATCGACCTTCGCCTGTTTTCCGAGGATCGGTTCGGCGACGAAGCCGGAGAGAATGCCGCCGTCTTCGAGCAGCGTGTTGGCACGGTTCTCGTCGAAGCCGAGGGTAGCGGCGATGCGGCTGGTGAAGACGGTGAAGCCGCCGGAGACAAGCGCGGTGTAATGGCCTTTCGACTTCATGGTGGCAAGCAGTTCCGGACCGCCCGGGGTGAGCGTGATGCGCTTGGCGATGACCTCGTCGACGACCGATATCGGCAGCCCCTTCAGCAGGGCGACACGCTCACGCAGGGCAGGCTCGAAAGCGATCTCGCCGTTCATGGCGCGAGCAGTGATGTTCGCCACCTTCTCCTTCAGGCCGACTTCAGCAGCGAGTTCATCGATGCATTCCTGGCCGATCATCGTCGAATCCATATCGGCGATCAGCAGCTTCTTGCGGCGGGTCTCCTGCTCCTGGATAACGAGGTCGATGGGCGCGCTTGATATGACGGCAAGGATATTGGCCTCGGCCGCTTGCCTATCGCTGCCGTCGCGCAGCGCGATGTCGCAGGCAACGCCATCGGCCAGCCAGTAGAGACCGGAAGCGTTCACGGCCTCGGCCGCCCGCTCGGCGAGTTCCGGTGTCAGCACGGGATTTGACGGATTGGCAACAAGCGTGGCAACGAGGGCCATGATGGAAAACCTTCTGAGCACAGTGAACGCGATCCTGATAACCGGGCCGACCGCCAGCGGCAAGTCCGCGCTCGCCGTCGAATTGGCCAGACGCCATGACGGCGCGGTCGTCAACGCCGACAGCATGCAGGTCTACGACACGCTGCGGGTGCTGACCGCGCGCCCGTCGGAAGAGGAAATGCAGGGCGTGCCGCATCATCTCTACGGCCACGTGCCGGCGGATGCGGCCTATTCCACCGGCGCCTGGCTGCGCGATGTCACAGCACTGCTGCCGACGCTCAGGGCCGCAGGGCGGTTGCCGGTCTTCGTCGGCGGCACGGGACTTTATTTCAAGGCGCTGACCGGCGGGCTCTCCGATATGCCGGAGGTACCGGAGGCGCTGCGGGAGAAACTCAGGGCGCGGCTGGTGGAGGAGGGGCCGGACGGGCTCTATGCCGAACTCGCCGAGGCCGATCCCGCCATGGCGGCAAGCCTCAACCGCCAGGACGGGCAGCGGATCGTCCGGGCGCTGGAGGTGATCAAGGCGACGGGACGGTCGATCGTCGATTTCCAGGGCCGGTCGGGGCCGGTGGTGATCGACGCCGATGAGGCCCGTAAGATCGTCGTGCTGCCGGATAGGGCGGTGCTGCATCAGCGCATCAACGGGCGTTTCGAAAAAATGCTGCAGCAAGGTGCGGAAGACGAGGTGAGGGCGCTGCTTGCGCTCGACCTGCCGGCCGAGGCGCCTGTGATGAAGGCAATCGGCGTGTCGCAGATTGCGGCGATGGTCAGGGGCGAGATGACGCGCGACGAGGTGCTGGAGAAGGGTGCTGCGGCGACGCGGCAATATGCCAAGCGGCAAATGACATGGTTCCGCAACCAGATGGACGACAGCTGGGAACGGCTGACGGTTTAGCCTTCAGCTTGTTGCGGGCCTCCCGCTTGAGACATCTGCTGGCTCAGCAGTTTGACGAGTTCGCCGACCGCCGCCTGCAGCTGGTCCGGCAAAAATCCGCCGAAGCCCAGCATCAGGCCGGGGCGCGCCGGCCGCGTGGCATACATCGGGGAGATCGCCCGCACGGCGAGGCCGGCCGAGAGGGCGCGGGCTGCGAGTTGCACGTCGTCGACCTCCTCGGGCAGCCATAGAAGAATATGCATGCCCTGGTCGCTCTGCTGGACGCGGCAGCCCTCAGGCAAGGCCCGATCGAGCGCCGAAAGCAGAACAGCGCGGCGCTCGGCATAGAGGCCGCGGATGCGTCGGATGTGCGCTTCGAAATAGCCTTCCCGCATATAGGCCGCCAGAACGTGCTGTTCGGCGGTCGGCGAATGCCGGTCGAGAATGGCACGGGCGCCGGCAAAGGCTTCCGCGAGTGGCGAAGGGGCGATGACGTAGCCGAGGCGCAGGGAGGGAAAGAGCACCTTGCTGAAGGTGCCGAGATAGATGACGCGTGAGGGACGCAATCCCTGCATCGAGGGAAAGGGGTGTCCGGCATAACGCAGCTCGCTGTCGTAGTCGTCTTCGACGATCCAGGCGCGATTTTGGTCGGCCCAGGTGATCAAGGAATTGCGCCGAGCCATGCTGAGCGGCATTCCGATCGGATATTGGTGCGACGGGGTCACGAATGCGGCGCGCGCCTGCGGGCATAGCTCGAGGCCGCGTTCCACGTTCATTCCCTGTGCATCGACCGGCAGGCGGTGCGTCTGGACGTCGAGATCGTCGAGCACCGCCGTCAGCCCGGGATAGGCTGGATCCTCGGCCCATACCGCATCGTCACGCGAGAGAAGCACCCGGCCTGCCATATAGAGGCCTTGCTGGGTGCCCGACGTGACGATGACCTGTTCCGGCTCGCAATGAACGGCCCGCGCGCGGCGGACGTGATCGGCAATGGCAAACCTGAGTTCGAGCAAACCCATAGGATCGTGGTAACCCGAGGGGGCGGCCTGTCGCGACGCGCGCACACGGTTGCCGAGACGGCGCCAGTTGTCGTCCGGCGCAATACCGCAGGCCGGGACGGCGATGGCGAAGGGAACGGGCGGGTGAGGGGTGAGCGCACGGGCGATGGAAATCAGCCGGGCCGCCTGGGACGGCAGATCGACAGCATCCGCAGTAGACGGCACTGCCGGAGTGGGCGGGCGGGCCGGCGTCGCGTCCATCAGATCAGCGGCAACGCGGGTTCCGGCTCCGACCCGCGCTTCGAGATAGCCTTCTGCGGTCAACTGATCGAACACCTCGACGACAGTGCCGCGCGCGATTTTCAGCGAAGCCGCAAGGCTACGCGTCGAAGGAAGGCGTTCTCCCGACCTCAGCTCACTGCGGGCGATTGCGTTCCGCAGGGCCTGCGCAAGCTGGCGACCGACATTGGCCGTTCGATCGATCGCCTCGAGCGATGGTATTTCGATGGTGCTGCGCCGTTTGGACATCGCAAAATGGTCTATACAAATTCTTCAAAATGGCGCTTCATGATGAACCAATTTTGGAAGAAAAGGAAGCTTATTGGCGGTTCCCGACGGGGCATTCTTCGTCTTCGTGGGGCGTGCGGGCGCAAACTTCGGAAAAAAACGTAAATGCAGGATCTTCTCGTCGTCTACCAGGATCTTCTCGTCGTCTACATTGCCTACGCAATCGCTGCAGGCAGTCCCGGACCAAGCAATATGGCCATCATGAATGTGGCGATGCGGCAAGGGCGTCGACCGGCGCTCGCCCTTGCCGCTGGTGTTATAACGATGTCGACATGCTGGGGGCTGATCGCGGTCACCGGCATCTCGACACTCCTCGTCCGCTATGCCCATGCCCTGCTGTTCCTTAAGATCGCAGGCGGATTGTACCTTCTCTGGCTCGCCTGGAGAGCGGCCCGCTCGGCCGCCGCCCCGGATAGGCCGGCAAGCGAGGCCGTGCGGCCTGCCGCGCAACGCGGCGCGCTCTATCGTCGCGGCGTTCTGATGCATCTCGGCAATCCGAAGGCGGTTCTGGCCTGGGTGGCGATCATGTCGCTCGGCCTCAAGCCGGGCGCTTCGCCGGAGATGGCCGTCACCGCCTTCGGCGGCTGCGTGCTCTTGGGGATCTCGATTTTTGCCGGCTATGCCGTGCTCTTCTCCACGGCACCGATGGTGCGCGGCTACGCCCGTGCGCGGCGGTGGATCGAGGGCAGTCTTGCCGTCTTCTTCGCGGGCGCCGGATCGCGCCTTCTGTTCTCACATTGACCGGATTTTCATCATGTCTATCGCTTCTCCGTTTCATGGTCTTTCGGCCTTTCCGCCCACGCCCGCCGATAGAGATGGCCGGGTCGACACCGAAGCCCTCGGCCGCCTGCTGGAACGCCTGTGTGATGCAGGCGTCGCGTCGATAGGCCTTCTCGGCAGCACCGGGATCTATGCCTTTCTCACACGCGAGGAACGACGGCGAGCCGTCGAGGCTGCGGTCGAGTGCATTCGCGGTCGTATTCCCCTCGTCGTCGGCGTCGGTGCTCTGAGGACAGACCATGCTCGGAGCCTGGCAAGGGATGCCGAGGTCGCCGGTGCAGACGCTCTTCTGCTTGCGCCGGTGTCCTACACGCCGCTGACCCAGGACGAAGCGTACGAGCATTTCCTGGCGGTTACCGAGGCGGCGAAGCTGCCGCTTTGTATCTACAACAATCCCGGCACGACCCACTTCACCTTCAGCCGGGATCTTCTGCAGCGCCTATCCGATTTCGAGACGGTCAGCGCCGTGAAGATGCCTCTGCCTGCTGACGGCGATTTCGCAGGCGAGTTGGCGGCATTGCGAGAGAAGACCAGGCTTGCGATCGGCTACAGCGGCGACTGGCGCGCGGCCGAAGCGCTGCTTTCAGGTGCCGACGCCTGGTACAGCGTCATCGGCGGCGTGCTTCCGCGCGTCGCCCTTGCCCTGAGCAAGGCCGCGATTGCAGGCGAGGGCGGCGAGGCGCATCGGCTCGATGGTCTCCTCCAGCCGCTCTGGAAAACGTTCAAAGAGTTCGGAAGCCTTCGCGTGGTCTATACGCTGCTCGACCTTCTCTCACTCGCCAGGGCAGAGCTCCCACGCCCTCTGTTGCCGCTCGGGTCGATGGACCGGCAACGAGTGCTCGAGGCCGTCGAGCCTCTGATCGCATTGGAGAGCGAGCTGAAGCCTCAATCCTTGTTGTAGAGGCCGCTCAGCGGTTTTTTCAGGATGCTTTCGCGCAGCGACGTGCCTGGCTCCCGGCGGGAGACGGCCGGCTGATCCGCCGGCGGTATCGGCCGGGGAAAGACCGGCTCGTCGCGGCGCATCTCGCGGCGGAGCGCATCCAACCGGGGATCGATCGCGGGTGACGTGGCCGGGTCCAGCCGCGGTGTTTGCGGCAGCAGTTCGCGGCGGTAGGATTCGAGTGGCGCGACGGAAGAGGTGGGCGGCGGGTAGGGCTTCGCGTCGATATCCTCGTCGGCTGCATCAGCCTCGTCGAAACCTGCCACCGACGCGGCATAGTTCTGCTGGAAATTCGAAATGTCGGGTCCGACGGTCACCGCCCGCATGCGGGTGACGATCTTGCGCAGATCGACCGTATCCGGATCTTCCTCGCTTTGCTTGCTGTTGGCGCTGCTCGCCTTCGGCAGGAGCTTTTCGTCGACGCGGGAAAAGCGCATGCGCATCGGCACGCTGATCGCCTCGCCGAAGGCGATCGCTTCGCCATTGCCGATCGAGGAAATGAAGCTGGTCGTCGAGATCGACGAATTCGGAATGGCTGAGCGGATGATTTCCTGGTCTCGGTCGTTGGCGAGGCGCATGGCAAAGAGCGTCGAACACTGCGACAGGATCGTCTGGTCGAGCTCGCCCGGCCGCTGGGTGATGATGCCGAGCGAGACGCCGTATTTGCGGCCTTCCTTGGCGATGCGGGCGATCGCCTGGCGCGTCGGCACGAAGCCGAGGCTCGGATCGGAGGGGATATAGCGGTGAGCTTCCTCGCAGACGACGAGCATGTGGATGGCGCCGTCGCTCCACAGCGCCACCTCGAAGGCCATGCGGCAGAGTACGGAGGCGACCGAATTGACGACCTCGGAGGGGATGCCGGCAAGCTGGAAGGTGCAGATCGGCCGGTTCTCGCCGGGGATGCGGAAGATCTGCGCGATGGTTTCGGTGATCGTGTCGCTGATCGTGTTGTTGGAGAACATGAAGTGATAGCGCGGATCGTTGATCGCAGCGATGAGGCGCATCTTCAGCGACCGCAGGAAGGGCTTTTCCGAGCGGCCTTCCAGGCGGCCGATGCGCTCGTCGATCAGCGCCAGCAGATCGGCCATGCGATAGGGAACCGGCGTATCGGCGGTGATCGAACTCTTTTCCGTCGTGCGGCGGACCAGCGAATTGTCGCTGCCGCGGAAGGCGCGCTTGGCTTCCGGCAGGATATCGCGCAGCATGTCGAGCTCTTCGGGCACCGGCGGGCGGCCGCGAAAGACGACTTCGGCGAATTCCTCCAGCCGCATCAGCCAGAAGGGCAGATCAAGCGTATCGGTATCGATGGTGACGGCGTGCTGAGGAAATGCGGCGGCGAATTCGTTATGCGGATCGAGGATCAGGACGCGCAGCTTCGGGTCCGCGGCGATCGCCTTGTGCAGGAGCAGCGACACGGCCGTCGACTTGCCGACACCGGTGGAGCCGACGACGGCGAAATGCTTGGAGAGCATCGAGGGGATGTGGATCGCCGCATCGATGCTTTCGTCCTGCGTCAGCTTGCCGATGACGGCGGTCGTACCTTCGCCGGCATCGTAGATGCGCATCAGGTCGGCGGATCGGATGCGGTGGGCGATGGCGCCGAGATAGGGATAACGCGAGATGCCGGTCGAGAATTCCTCGCGTCCGTCCTCGTCGACACGGACTTCGCCGAGCAGCTCGGTCTCG
Source organism: Rhizobium sp. 10PS4 (assembly GCF_032464805.1). Classification (NCBI taxonomy): domain Bacteria; kingdom Pseudomonadati; phylum Pseudomonadota; class Alphaproteobacteria; order Hyphomicrobiales; family Rhizobiaceae; genus Rhizobium; species Rhizobium sp. 10PS4. The sequence continues at coordinate 284,055 of NZ_JAWDIW010000002.1, forward strand.
ATCTTGAAAATATTGTCTTCGCCTTCGCCCCAGGCATGGCTGCCGGTGTTCATCTGATAGACGAGCGCGACGACGCGGTTGCGGCCGACGCTGATCGAAATCAGCCGCCCCACGGACCAGAGTTCGGTCAGATCGGTGCCGCCCTGTTCGGCGACGGCGGCAATCGTCGCCCGCGACCCGCTGCATGCAACGACGCGGCCGAGAAAGCGATTTCCCGGCGCATGGCCATCGCGGCGATCATGCTCGCCTGCCTTGCCAGAGGTGCGCAAGTCGTTGTTGAGCAAAGGGCTACTCCATGCGGTAGCGTAGAAGAATAAAGTCGATCCTTTAACAAATCCTTCATCCTATCGATTTTCGTGGATGCAGGCGTGGGGCAGTTTTTATTGCGGCATGCGTTGACGCTGCGAAATTTTCTGTCTATCACTTCCGACCATGAAAATCGCAACGGCTCTTATCGTGGTGGGAAAGCGCATGGGCAGGATGGTGTAACCATCCGGCGATAGCCACCCATGCGCTAGATGACAGGCTCCTCAGGGGCCTTTTTTTATGCCCGAAATTCGGGCTTCCGGCCACAAACGCAATCCCAGCATCAAACGGAACAGACAGATGAGCACGGACAATCAGGCGGCAGGCAATCGGATGACGGGAGCGGAGATCGTTCTCAAGGCGCTGAAGGACAACGGCGTCGAACATATTTTCGGCTATCCCGGCGGCGCCGTCCTGCCGATCTACGACGAGATCTTCCAGCAGGAGGATGTCAAGCACATCCTCGTCCGCCACGAGCAGGGGGCAGGCCATGCGGCCGAAGGTTACGCCCGCTCCACCGGCAAGGTCGGCGTCATGCTGGTGACCTCTGGCCCGGGCGCCACCAATGCCGTCACGCCGCTGCAGGATGCGCTGATGGATTCGATCCCGCTCGTCTGCCTGACCGGACAGGTTCCGACCCCACTGATCGGCTCCGACGCCTTCCAGGAATGCGATACGGTCGGCATCACCCGGCCCTGCACCAAGCACAACTGGCTGGTCAAGGATGTCAACCAGCTTGCCGCCGTCATTCACGAGGCCTTCCGCATCGCCCAGTCCGGTCGTCCAGGCCCTGTCGTCGTCGATATTCCGAAGGACGTGCAGTTTGCGACCGGCACCTACACGCCGCCGGCGGATTATGCGATCCAGAAGAGCTACCAGCCGAAGATCCAGGGCGACCTCAACCAGATCCATGCCGCGATCGAGCTGATGGCGAATGCGCGCCGTCCGATCATCTATTCCGGCGGCGGCGTCATCAATTCCGGCCCCGAGGCTTCCAAGCTGCTGCGCGAGCTGGTCGAGCTCACCGATTTCCCGATCACCTCAACGCTGATGGGCCTCGGCGCCTATCCTGCTTCAGGCAAGAACTGGCTGAAGATGCTCGGCATGCACGGCTCGTACGAAGCCAACATGGCGATGCACGATTGCGATGTCATGGTCTGCATCGGCGCCCGCTTCGACGATCGCATTACTGGCCGTCTCAATGCCTTTTCGCCGAACTCGAAGAAGATCCATATCGATATCGATCCATCCTCGATCAACAAGAACGTCCGGGTCGATATCGGCATCCGCGGCGATGTCGGCCATGTCCTCGAAGACATGGTCCGCCTGTGGAGGGCGCTGCCGAAGAAGCCGGAAAAGGGTCGGCTGGACGACTGGTGGACCGATATCGCCCGCTGGCGGGCACGCAACTCCTTCGCCTATACGAAGAGCAATGACGTCATCATGCCGCAATATGCGCTGGAGCGGCTCTTCGCCCACACCAAGGACCGCGATACCTACATCACCACCGAGGTCGGCCAGCACCAGATGTGGGCGGCACAGTTCTTCGGTTTCGAGCAGCCGAACCGCTGGATGACCTCGGGCGGTCTCGGCACGATGGGCTACGGGCTGCCGGCCGCGCTCGGCGTGCAGATCGCCCATCCCGACAGCCTCGTCATCGACATTGCCGGCGACGCCTCGATCCAGATGTGTATCCAGGAAATGTCGGCGGCGATCCAGCACGATGCGCCAATCAAGATCTTCATCATGAACAACCAGTATATGGGCATGGTGCGCCAGTGGCAGCAGCTGCTGCACGGCAACCGCCTTTCGAATTCCTATACGGAGGCGATGCCCGATTTCGTCAAGCTGGCGGAAGCCTATGGCGCCGTTGGCCTGCGCTGCGAAAAGCCGGATGCGCTTGATGACACCATTCTGGAGATGATCGAGGTCAGAAAGCCTGTCATCTTCGATTGCCGCGTCGCCAATCTCGCCAATTGCTTCCCGATGATCCCCTCGGGCAAGGCCCATAACGAAATGCTGTTGCCGGACGAAGCCACCGACGAAGCGGTCGCCAATGCGATCGACGCCAAGGGCCGCGCGCTCGTCTGATCAGGGAAGGAACTAAGAACATGAACGCACACCTACAGCCCACGGGCTCCGCCTATTTCATCTCGCCGGAAACGGCGGCGGTCGAAAGCCACACGCTTTCGGTTCTCGTCGACAACGAACCGGGCGTTCTTGCCCGGGTCATCGGCCTGTTTTCCGGCCGCGGCTACAATATTGAGAGCCTGACGGTCTCCGAGACCGAGCATCAGGCGCATCTTTCCCGCATCACCGTCGTCACACGCGGGACGCCGCAGGTGCTGGAGCAGATCAAGGCGCAGCTCGAGCGCATCGTGCCGGTGCACCGCGTCGTCGATCTGACGGTGCGCGCCCGCGAGCTCGGCCAGGACCGGCCGATCGAGCGCGAAGTGGCGCTGGTCAAGGTGATCGGCGAGGGCGAGATGCGCGCCGAGACCCTGCGCCTTGCCGATGCCTTCCATGCCAAGGTGGTGGATGCGACGGTCGGCCACTTCATTCTGGAGATCACCGGCAAATCATCGAAGATCGATCAGTTCGTGGCGATTATGAAGCCGCTCGGCCTCATCGAGGTGTGCCGTACCGGCATTGCGGCGATGAACCGCGGCGTGCAGGGCATGTAAAAATTACAGCCCGGGCATGTAAGGATTACAGCCCGGGAATCAAAGCCCGATGCTGCAATAATTGAGAAAACCGCTGAGATCAAAGCATCTCCAGCGGCTTTTTCTTTGTGGGCGGTGGAAAGGCGGCGTCGAGGGCATCCCAGTCGTCGTCGGTGATGTCGAGCGAGACGCAGTCGCGGTTTTCGGCTGCGCGCTCGGCATTCGAGGTCTTCGGAATGACGATGACGCCGCCGCGTTCCAGCAGGAAAGCGAGCGCCAGCTGGGCGGGCGTTGCCTGATAGGCCTTGGCGATGCGGATCAACTCGGGATGGTGCAGGATATTTCCCTGCCCGATCGGCGAATAGGCCATGATAGGAATGCCGCGGCTCTGGCACCAGGGCAGCAGATCGAACTCAATGCCGCGGCGGGAAAGGTTATAGAGCACCTGGTTGGCGGCGACCTTGGTGCCGTCGGGCACTCCGAGCAGTTCCTCCATGTCGTCGGTGTCGAAGTTGGAGACCCCCCAGGCGCCGATCTTGCCGGATGCCTTGAGTGTTTCAAAGGCGGCGACGGTCTCTGCGAGCGGATGGTCTCCGCGCCAGTGCAGCAGATAGAGATCGATGCGATCGGTGCCCAGCCGTTCGAGACTGCGCTCGCACGCCTCGATCGTGCCTGTCAGGCTGGCATTCCAGGGATAGACCTTGCTGACGATGAAGACCTCGTCGCGCCGGCCCCTGATCGCCTGGCCGACGATCTCTTCTGCGCCACCGTCGCCGTACATTTCGGCGGTGTCGATCAGCGTCATGCCGAGATCGATGCCGGCCCCCAGGCTTTCGATCTCCGCTTTGGCATGGCCGGCATCCTCGCCCATCGCCCAGGTTCCCTGGCCGAGCGCCGGCACTTCTACGCCGTTCGGGAAGGTGATTGTCGGAATCCGGCTGTCTTGCATGATCTTTTCCACTTTGCAGGAGATTGCGGCGATTTCTTATCTTTCAAGTAATCCTGTCACCATGACAATGATGTAATGGTATCGGCCACTTAGGACAGTTATGCTGACCTAAATAAACAGGCCGCAGAAAGCTGGCTTCGGGAGGTCGCATGCCGCTGGATACATTTCTCGCCCTCGTTCTCTTCGCCTTCACGACCTCGATCACGCCGGGGCCGAACAATATGATGCTCTTCGCATCGGGCGTGAATTTCGGCTTCCGCAGGACGATCCCGCATATGTTCGGCATCGGTGTCGGTTTCTTCTCGCTGCTGATCGGCGTCGGCCTTGGGCTCGGCGCGCTGCTGCACACGGTGCCTATGGTCTATACGGCGCTGAAATTTGCGGGCGGAGCCTATCTCCTCTGGATCGCCTGGAAGATCGCCTCGTCGCGCTCGCTCAGCGAAGGCGGGAGCGGCGTCGAGCCGATGTCCTTCTTCGCGGCGGCCGCCTTCCAGTGGGTCAACCCGAAAGCCTGGGTGATGGCGGTCACCGCGATGGCGACCTACACCAATCCGCAACTCTACCTGGTGAGCGTGCTGATCGTGGGTCTCGCTTTTGCGGCGGTCAATGTGCCCAGCGTCTCGACATGGGCCGGCTTCGGCTCGGCGCTGAGGGAATGGCTTTCCGATCCGGTGCGGCTGAAATGGTTCAATATCAGCATGGCGGTGCTGTTGGTGCTAAGCCTCTGGCCGATGCTAAAATAGAGTGATTGCCGGCTTCATGAGCATCAGCCAGAGAATGCCGATGACGGCGAAGAAGGCCGGAAAACCGCAGGCAAACCAGATGCGGTAAAGACTGAAATAGGCCGGCGGCAGGGCCTTTCCCGCTGTGGCTGCGGCACGGGCGAGATCGCGCAATCGGATCTGGATCCAGACGACCGGCAGCCAGAACAGGCCGGTCACGACATAAAGCAGCAGCGACAGCGCAATCCATCCCTCCGACAGGTCCCAACCGATCGACCGGGCCAGCAGATAGCCGGTCACCGGCTGGAGAATAGCTGCGGTGGCCGTGAAGAGGGTGTCGGCGATGACAACCGTGCTGGCGACATGGGCGATCAGACGGGGATCGCGTGTCCGGTGCGCCATCACCATGAAGAAGGCGATGCCGGCGCCGGTGCCGAAGAGCACGGTCGCGCCGATGACATGGGCAAGCAGCAGCCATTCCTCAAGCATCAGCGTTCATCCAGCGTGGAAAGTGCGGTGAGCGTCAGAAGGATCGATGGCAGCACCTTGACGAGTGGACCAAGAGGATCGAGCCAGAGCGCGGGTTCGAGCAGGCTGGCGCCGGCAAGATAGGCGAACGACACGGCCAGCATGCCGAGAAGGGCACGTTTCGCCAGCGGGCGAAGGATGACGGCGGCGCCGAGAGCGATGTCGATCAGGCAGGTTGCAAGCGTCAGCGCCGTTGCTGCGGCCTCAGGCATGAACGGCAGGAAGTGAGCGGACGTCTTCTCGAGCGTCAGCAGCGGGATCAAACCTGAGAGCAGCCAAAAAACAGATAGGCCCGCTATGACGTGCGGCTTCAGGAGATAGAGCCTGGCAAACCAGAGATCCTGTACGCCGGAGGGATTGGCCGAGAGCGTCGCTGCCGCGGGTGTTGTGGCAAGGCCCCTCTCCACTTTCAAGCTCCGCACACCTTCCGACATGATGGTCATCGCCGTCGAGCGCAGCGGCGAACGCCAGCCGAGCAGTCCTGATAGATCGGCCAGCCACGTGACCGGGCCGGCAAGCCAGCGAGGGAGAGCGAACACGCGGGCTGGCGGCAGGCCGAGCCACTGGCGGTGAAGGCGGACGAGATCGGCGAGCGTCAGAACTTCGGCGGCGGCAAGATCGATATCGCCGGAGATGCCGCCGGAGACCGCCTGCGACACGGCTTTCGCCACATCGTCCACCGAAAGCGTTTCGACCGGACTTTCGGCGTGGACCAGCGGCAGCACCAGGGGAAAGGCGGCAAGCGCCCGCAGCAGCGCCGAGCCGCCATGGGCATTGCGGCCGAGAACGAGGGCAGGGCGCAGGATAAGGTAAGGCAGGCCGCTTGCCGCCAGCGCCTCGTCGGCCCGCCGCTTGGTTGCGAGGAAGGGAAGATCGCCAGCGGCTCCCGCCGTCCTTGCCGATATCTGCACGATCAGCGGGCGGGACGAGCCTTTTGCGGCGGAATAGAGCGCCAGCATCGCCTCTGCCTGGGTGGCCGACAGATCATCCGACAGGCCGTCCTGCAGGGCGCCGGCGCAATTGACGACAACATGCCGGTTCTTGAGGATCTCGTCCCAATCCGCCGGTTTCGTCATGCATGAAAGATCTGCGCGCCGCCAGTCGATCGCCGGCTGTTTCAGGCGCGCACGCGCGGGATTGCGGCCGAGGCCGGTCACGACGTGGCCGTCGGCGACGAGCCGGGCCGCGACGACGGATCCTATAAAACCGGTTGCGCCGAGAATCAGAATGTTCATGGCAGGAGATTAGCGGAAAAGCGCATGAGACATAGAAGGGCTTGGCGGGCCTGCGGCATCTGTTAGAAATAGCGGGCAGTTTCGGGAGGGCTTCGCCTTGCACGACCATGACGACGACCATGAGCACGCCCATGGGCATGATCACGACAACCATTATTCCGACATGCAGGCGCGCGTGAAGGCGCTGGAAACGCTGCTGACGGAGAAGGGGCTGATCGATGCGGCAGCGATCGACGCGATCGTCGAGACCTACGAGACGAAGGTGGGGCCGAGGAACGGCGCGCATGTCGTCGCCAAGGCCTGGAGCGATCCTGATTTCGCCGACTGGCTGAAGCGTGATGCGACGGCGGCCATTGCCAGCCTCGGCTATACCGGCCGGCAGGGCGAGCATATGCGCGCCGTCTTCAATACGGCCGAGACCCATAATCTCGTCGTCTGCACGCTCTGCTCCTGTTATCCCTGGTCGGTGCTCGGCCTGCCGCCGGTCTGGTACAAGGCGCCGGCCTATCGTTCGCGCGCCGTCATCGATCCGCGCGGCGTGCTGGCCGAATTCGGGCTGACGCTGCCTGAGGATAAGAAGGTCCGCGCCTCGGATTCGACGGCGGAGCTGCGTTACCTCGTCATTCCCGAGCGGCCCGAAGGGACCGACGGAATGGACGAGCAGGCGCTCGCTGGCCTCGTCAGCCGCGATGCGATGATCGGTACGGCCGTTGCCGGCAAGCCGGAGAGCTTGACATGAACGGACCGCACGATCTCGGCGGGCAGATGGGGTTCGGACCTGTCGCGCCCGAAAAGGACGAGCCTTATTTCCATGCCGAATGGGAAAAGCGGGCGCTCGGCATCACGCTTTCCTGCGGCGCTTTCGGCGCCTGGACCATCGACGAAAGCCGGCACGCGCGCGAGAATATTCCGCCGGCCGTTTATCTCGCCGCCAGCTATTACGAGATCTGGATCCGCGGCATCGACAAGCTGCTCGAACAGCATGGCTTTGCGACTCGCGCGGAATTGCTGTCCGGTCATGCGCAGCAGCCAGGAGCCGTTCCGAAGCGGGTGCTGAAGGCGGACATGGTGCCCGGCGTTCTTGCGAAGGGCGGGTCTTGCGATCGTCCTGTTAAGACCGCGCCGCGCTTCGTGGCCGGCGAAGGGGTGAAGACAAAGAATTTCAATCCAGTAACACATACGCGCCTGCCGCGTTATGCCCGAGCCAAAACAGGCGTGGTCGAGGCAGTGCAGGGTGCTTTCGTCTTCCCTGACGACAATGCGCATGGCGAGGGCGAAAACCCGCAATGGCTCTATACGGTCGTTTTCGACGGCGCGGAGCTTTGGGGTGGAGATGCCGATCCCACGCTGACCGTGTCGATCGATGCTTGGGAGAGCTATCTTGAGCCGGCATGAAATGTCGCCGCTGACGCAATCGTCCGGGCTGCCGAGGTCGCCGGAGGGCGAGCCGGTTTTTCCGGAACCATGGGCGGCCGAAGCTTTCGCCATGACCGTGCACCTGCACGCAAAAGGCCTGTTCAGCTGGAGCGAATGGGCTGAAACGCTTTCCGCGCAATTGCACAAGCCTGGCCGGGCCGAAGATGGCAGCGACTATTTCGACTGCTGGGTGGCGGCACTCTGCGACCTCATCGTCGACAACGGCATCGCCGATGCGGAAACGATCCTGGCACTGCAACAGAGCTGGCAGCGGGCGGCGGAGGCGACGCCGCATGGACGGCCGATCGAACTCAGCAACGATCCCTCACGCTGATCCCTAGAGCGGTTGAGCTGTTCACGGAAGCGCAGAACCGCTTTAAGTATTTGTTTTACGTAATTCCGGACGGAAAACCGCTTCGCACTTTTCCTGGAATTACTCTACGACGGGAATTGCTTGTAGCACTCCTCGGCTACCTCCCGCAGCGTCTCGCGGGAGATTTCTCCGGTCACGGCATAACCGAGTTCGCCGTCGATCCAGTAGAAGGTTTCGAGATTGCCCGATGATGCGAAGCGGAAGCTCGTCGTGCGGTTCTCCGTGTTGCGGCCGACCATGACGGTCAGGCGCTCGCCGGCCTGGTTTTCATACATGAACATCGCGCCCGGCCTGCCGTCGACCGGCAGCAGGCGGCCGCCCACAAGCTTGAAGCCGAGCGACTGTAGGTTCGGAATCTTGAGGTGCTGGATTGCCAGGCGCTTGCCGAGCCAGGTGGCGAGGTGGACCTCCTCGTTTGCGAAGACCTCGACGGGGTGGCGAACCTCGGCGGCATAGACCGTAAACGCGGTCTGGGCCTGTTTCGGCAGGGTTTCGGAGCCGGCAAGCTGCAGTTCCGGCTTTTCCAGAAGTGCGGGGCCATAATAGCCGCTGGCGGCGCCGAGCGTGAAGACGAGGAGGGCTGATGCGGCGATCGCCCAGCGTTTCGCTCCCGATGAAACGGCGCGCGGGGGGACGACGAGCAGAGGATCGGTGTCCTTCGCCTTCTCATAACCGGCAAACAGCGATCGGATGCCTGAATTCTGCGCCTGCCATTCGGCGACCATCGCCGCCTCTTCGGGATTGTCGGCCAGGAAGGCCCCGATGCGGGCGCGCACCGTTTCCGGCAGCTGGCCGTCGGCATAGGCGTGAAGGTCGGCTTCGGTGACGCTCGGATTGGGCTCGTTCATTTCGGTCTCCGAAGCGTAATGATGTTGTCGGCCTTCAATCGCTCGGCGACGCGCCGGCGGGCGCGCGACAGGCGGGACATGACGGTGCCGATCGGGATATCGAGCGCGGCTGCGACCTCGCCATAGGTGTATCCCTCGATGACCACGAGCATCAGCACGGCGCGGTGTTCCTCCGAAAGGCTGTTCAGCGCATCGCCCAGCCGGGCACGTTCCAGCGGATCGGCCGGCGGTTCGGGCACGGCCAGATTGTCTGCGGCATCGAGCTCGACAAGGCCATCGCGCGTCTTGCCGCGCCGGCCGTTGCGGTAGAGATTGGTCATGATGGTCAGGACCCAGCCGCGCAGGTTGAGGCCGCGCCATTGGCCGCGGCGCGTGAGAACCTTTTCGACGCAATCCTGGAGCAGATCCTCGCCATCGGCATCCGAACGCGTCAGGCTGCGCGAATAGCGCCTGAGCGAGGGCAGGAGGGCCAGGATCTGGCCCTCGAAGGTTTCGGGTGCGGGTATCTTCATGCCGGCTCTCTTGGCATCAGGGCCTGACTATCAAGGTTTGGCGAGATCCCAGTTGCCGCCAACGCCGTCGCCGGTGATGTCGCCCGTTTTCTTGTCCTTGACCCAATAATAGAGCGGCATTCCGTCCTTGGCCCATTGCTTCGTGCCATCCTTACGGTCGATGATCGAATATGCACCATCAGCCTTGGCATCGGAAGCCGCCATCAGCGGCGGCCAATTCTTGGCGCAATCATCGTAGCAGTTGGACACGCCCTTCACGTCCTTCTTGAAAGTGTAGAGCGTCATGCCGTTTTCGCCGGCAAGCACCTTGCCCTTGGCGGATTCCACGGTCGTGACAGGAGCGGCGGCGAAAGCAGCGGTCGCGGCAAGGGCGGCGGCCGCCACGACGGACAGGAATTTCACGGATTTCATGATGTCTCTCCTCAGGTTGGGCACGCGATCTTGCGCTACCTGAGATGAGACACGAGGCGCGGTAGTTTTATTCCAGAGGCAGTAAAAGTTTTCGCGGCGGGCGAGGTGGGCCGAGCCCGTTTCGCCCGCGCACTTCGTGTCGGGCGCCTTACCGGTTATGCTCCGGGGGCAGTCGCCGCCGCCATGTCGACCCAGACCGCCTCGAATATATGGCCATCGGGATCTTCGAAGGCACGGTTGTAGAGCCAACCCATGTCCGTCGGCGCGCGTGGATCGGCTTGGCCCCCGGCGGCTGCGGCTGCCTCGACGATAGCGTCCACCTCCTCACGGCTGTCCATCGTCAGCGCGATCAGCATTTCGCTCGCTTTCTGCGCTTCTGCAACGGGTTTGGGCGTGAAGGTCGCGAAGAAATCGCGCGTCAGCAGATGGAAGAAGATGGCGTCGGACCAAACCATGTTCGAGGCCTGGTGATCGCTGAACTGTTCGTTCTTGCTGCAGCCGATGGCTTCATAGAAGCGGGTCGCAGCGGCAAGGTCTTTCACCGGCAGGTTCACGAAGATCACCTTCGACATTGCAGTTCTCTCCTCTTCCTTTGTCTCCAGGCTTTGTCTTCCAGGCGAGGGCTTTGCCTCACACAAATTCCTGCACGATGGTGTCGCTGGCATGAATGCAGACGATTTCGAGCCGTCCGGTGCCGACATTCTCGAAGCGGTGGGGAATGTTGGCGGCCACGACGACGATATCGCCGGGAAAGGCGCGGGTCTTGGCGTCGCCCACCGTGAATTCGGCTTCGCCTTTCCTGACTGTCCACGTTTCGGAATAGGGGTGGACATGCAGGTCAGGCCCTTGGCCGGGCTCATTGTCGACCAGGAAAAGCGATATCTCGCCGCCATGGTCGCGGCCTTCGAAGCGGATCGTGCGGCTCTGATCGGGTCGCGGTTCCTGGTGGCGAAGAATCCTGAACATCACGTGCCTCCTGTTGGTGCCATCTGCGATCGCAAAACTATCTTCGCGAGAAGATATATTCCCAAAACTATCTTCCTGTCAAGATATCTTCCGTAACTCGGTTGGAAGGTGTATGTCTCGCTTGTGGTGATATGAGGCAGAGAATGATGAATGGAACGAAAGGGGACGGTGGCCGCCCCGGGGACGGTGACCGCCCCGGGGACGGTGACCGCCCCGGGGACGAGGACTGCCCCAGGGAGGACCATGTCGACCGGCTGCGCCGGCAATGGGCGCTGGAACTGCCCGACCTCGATACCGAGCCGATGGCGATCCTGGGGCGGGCCTTTCGTCTATCCAACCTGGTGCGCCCCAGCATCGAAGCGACATTTGCCGATTTTGGCCTCGACCGCGGCGAATTCGATGTGATCGCAACGCTTCGCCGTTCCGGACCGCCTTACCTGATGACGCCGACGGAGATGTATTCGGCGCTGATGATCTCGTCCGGAGGCCTGACCCACAGGCTTGACCGGCTGGAGAAGGCGGGACTGATCCGCCGCGAGAAATCGCCGCGTGACGGGCGCAGCGTGCTGGTAGCTTTGACCGAGGCGGGTGCGGCACTCGCCGAACAGGCCTTCCGTACCGACATGGCGAGCGAATCCTCATTTCTGCAGGCTCTTGATGGAAAGGAGCGTGAGGCGCTTGCGGCGCTGCTGCGCAAGCTGATCGCAGGAATTGAAAGTGATCAGGCGCGAAGTGAGGCAGAGGGCGAGAACGCCGGCTGAATGGAGATCGACGCCGTCACCGTTCAGGCAGCAACACGCTGCTTTTGCAGCTCATTTACATCACTGCTGCTTTCGGATATGATATATCCTTAATTCCATTGGCGGAACCAGCTATCACACGAGTTGCTGAATGATCCTGAAAAGCCAGGTCGAGTGGGCGCTTCACTGCTGCGCCATTCTCGCGGGCCTGCCAGAGGGCAGGTATCTTTCCACCAAGGCGCTCGCCGAGCTTCATGGTCTGCCGAAGGAATATCTCTCCAAAGCACTGCAGAGCCTTTCGCAGGCATCGCTGGTCGAGACCACGCTCGGTCCGAGTGGCGGCTACAGGCTTGCCAAGCCCCCCTCGGATATCAACTTTCTCGAGATCGTCGAGGCGGTCGAGGGGACGGCGCGCAGCTTCACCTGCACGAACATCCGGGAGAACAATCCCTGCCGGCCGGCCGGTTATTGCGACAGCAAGCCCTGCGCGGTCGCCCGCATCATGTGGGAAGCCGACGAGGCCTGGCGCGATACGCTGAGGCGCGTCCGGCTTTCCGATCTGGTCGGCACCTTGTCCGAGGAAGTGCCGGCCGACATTTGGCGGAGCACGTTTGAATGGGTGCTCAAGCGCGCCGGCTGAGCGGGGTGCCGGTCTCTATGCCTTGAAGATGGTCCTGATAGTCTTCAGGATGGCATGGGCGCTGCGGGCATGTTCCGGGGGCAAAGAGGCGCCGTTGCGGAAACGCCCGGCGCGGCTGGCGAGGTGGTCGGCGATTTCTTCGGCCAGCGCCGGGCGTTCGCTTAGCAGCGGCGCGAACGCCTCCTGATCGATCTCATAGGCGGTCACGGGGGTCAGAGCCTCCAGGGTGCACACTTCCTGCATGCCGGCGAGCAGTCCGGTCTCGCCAAAAAAGTCGCCCGGCGCGAGCCGTCCGCGTTCCTCGCCTGCGTTCCTCGCCGCGATGATGCCGGCGCGCACCATCATCAGTGAGGGGAGCATTTCGTCCTCCCGCACGATCACATCGCCCTTGCGGAACTCCCGGACAGTCGCGGTTTCGGCGAGCCTGCGCTTTTCATCGGACGTCAGTGTCGTAAAGACCGGAATGGCCTCGATCAGGGCAAGCGGCGTTACGCTCGGCGGCTTTGCGCTTTCTTCCGTCGGCAGATCGGCGGTCAGCACCGTCGCCGAGGGCGGGATGGCCAGCAGCAGGCCGGCGGATTTGCAATGGCGATAGACGAGATCGAGCACCTCGTTCCGCGCCGGCACCCGCTGGCTCGGGCTCGTCACCCGAAACTGCAGCTCGACCTCAAGTGCGGTGGCATCCAGTCCCTTCAGCGCGACGACCGGCGGCGGTTCGCGCACGATCGAATTGCAACTCGCAAGTGCCGTTGCCATGACGTGCCGGACCGATGCTGGCATCCGCGTCGGGGCGATGCGGATGGTGAGGATCAGGAGATGGCTCTCGTCAGGCCGGCTGACATTCGTCAGGCCGAGCTTTGCCAGAAAACTGTTCGGCAGTACGACGACATTGTTGGCGCTGGTCAGGATGTGTGTCGCGCGCCAATTGCTTTCGACGACGCGTCCCTCGGTGCCGTCGCCGAGAAGGATCCAGTCGCCGATGATGTATGGCCGGCCGAGTGTCAGGGCGATGCCGGAGAAGAGGTCCGCGAGCGTGTTCTGCAGCGCCAGGCCGAGAATGATGGCGACCACGCCCGAGGTCGCGACGAGGGTTCCGATCGGTACGCCGAAGACGAAGGCCAGAACCGACAGGGCCATGCCGATATAGACGACGCCGATGACCAGATCCTGTAGCAGGCGAGCCTCTCGCGGACTGCCCTCCAGCACCAGATAGAGCCTGATGAAACCGATGACGGCCCATGCCAGATGGATCCACCAGAGCGTTTTTGCGACGATGACGAGCAGGGCCCGCGGATCCTCGGACTCATATCCTTGAAACCGGTGGGGTTCGATGCCGCTGCCGACGAGGATCAGCGTCATCACTGCAAAGAAGAGGATCTGCACCACCAGCCGCGTCGTCGGCCGATGACGGGAGAGCAGATGCCAGACGACGATACCGGCAAATCCTACTGTTATCAGGGATATCAGAGGCTTGCCGAAGAGGGCGTCGTCAATCATCTCTCTGTCTCCGGTGTGCAGGCCGCACATGATTCAGCATCTCGGCCGCCTGCGCAAGCATCAGGCCTGCGCAGGCGGTATTGTATCGGCCCGAAAATCGGAACCGACTTTCGGAAAGCACGATGCGTAGATGCAAAGTGTTGCAGCGTCCTTTGCGCGTCTGAAAGACGCGCGGCGCTGTAATGCGATCGTCACTTCTTGAGCGGATAGGTCAGCTCTTTCTGGTTGGTGTCGACGACGAAGACGGCGAGCAGGCGGGCGGGCTTAGTCTCGCTGCCGTTGGCGCTGACGCCATGACGGTCGCCCGGCATTTCGGAGAAGCTCTCTCCGGCCTGATAGACCTTGACCGGGCCGTCATTGACCTGGCTGCGGATCGACCCTTCGAGCACGGTGGCGTAGATGAAGGCGGTGTCGGGATGAGTGTGGCCTTCGGAGAAGCCGGCCGGGCCGTATTCGACCAGCACTCCCTTGATGCTCTTGCCCGGCACGTTCGGAAGCTCGTGCTCATAGACGAGTGTCACCTCCGCAGACTCGCTGCTGTCATGGGCGCTGACGCCGGTGGCAGCCGGAAAGGCGAGGGCGGCGGCGAGGAAAAGTGTTCTGATCATCGGAATCTCCATGGTTGCTGGGTCGGGGAAGACGCGTCCGAGCGGTTGCGTCTTAAGGGCACGTCAATCATGTCGGCTGGGTGGACTTTGCGAACCACTGCTCGAAGGTGATCGAACCAAGCCGCGGATTGTCGTCGGAAACGAGCGACTGGTCTTTCAGTCTTGCGCCGAAATATCTCGCCTCTACGTCAGCCTCGGTGGTGCGCGGGTCTTTCATGGCCTTCAGATAGCGGGCGACGAGCTCGCTGAGGCGCACCCGTTCCGGACCAGCGATCTCGAGCGTCGCGTTGGCGGGAGCAGAGAGGGCCACGTCCGCCATGGCGTCCGCCACGTCGTCGGAAGCAATCGGCTGCACATAGGCCGGAGACAGGTGGACCGTCTGGCCGACCGTTCCCGATTGGGCGATGCCGCCGAGGAATTCCATGAACTGCGTCGAATGGACGATGGTGTAGGGAATTCCCGATTCCTTGATCAGTTTTTCCTGGGCAAGCTTGCCGCGGAAATAGCCGCTTTCCTGCAGACGTTCAGTGCCGACGACGGAGAGGGCGATATGGTGCTTGACGCCGGCAGCTTTTTCGGCGGCGAGAAGATTGCGGCCCGAGGTCTCGAAAAATTCGAGCACGGCCTTATCCTCGAAGGACGGCGAGTTAGCGAGGTCGAGCACGACTTCGGCGCCCGAGAGCGCCTCTGCCAGTCCTTCTCCCGTGATCGTGTTGACGCCGGAGTTCGGCGAGGCGGCGATCACGTCATGGCCGCGTTTGCGCAGGCGTTCGACAGTCTTTGAACCGATGAGGCCGGTTCCGCCGATGACAACGATTTTCATAATGGATCTCCGTTCGCTGTCGTGGTGCGGCAGCGTCAAAGGTGAATCTTCTCAATGAATTGCGCGGTTTAGTTCAGGCCAGCCTTATCGAGGCCGTAGGCCTTGTCGGCCGTGCCGGGCACGGTCTTGAAGCCGACATTGACGCGGTTCCAGGCGTTGATCGCCATGACGACGAAAGTCAGATCCGAGATTTCCTTCTCGGAAAGCTGGCCGCGCACCCGTTCGTAAATCTCGTCGGGAACGCCGCCTTCGGAAAGCTTGGTCAGTGCTTCGGTCCAGGCAAGGGCTGCGCGCTCGCGGGGGATGAACAGGTTCGATTCCCGCCAGATGGCGACGTGGTAGAGCCGCAGTTCCGTCTCGCCGTAGATCTTGGCCTGCTTCACATGCATGTCGAGGCAAAAGCCGCATCCATTGATCTGTGAGGCGCGGATCTCGACGAGGGCCTGCAGCTTCTCGTCGATCACGCTGCCCTTCAGCGCCATGCTGAATTCCATGAATTTCTTGAAAAGCTCGGGGGACTGTTGGGCGTAGTTCAGTCGCTGAGTCATGTGTCTCTCCTTTAATTAAGGATATTGAATATCCTTATGGATAGAAGATATCCTTAATTGCTGGACTGTAAAGCCATTCTCGTTTAGTCTGGCTGCATAAAGCTTATGCGCAAAAGTATGAGGGGCAGGGGGATGGATATCGTTTCGGCATTGCGGACCTTTCAGCGCGTCGTGGAGACGGGTTCGTTTTCGGCGGCGGCGCACGATCTCGACGTGACGCAGCCCGCCGTCTCGCGACAGGTCGCAGCCCTCGAGGGCCATTTCAACACCCGCCTCCTGCATCGCACGACGAGTGGCCTGTCGCTGACGGCAGAGGGGGAGCGGATGCTGCCGATGGCGCTGCGGATTCTCGAAGCGGTTGAGGAGCTTGGCGATGCGGCCGGATCGGACGGAACCATGGCCTCGGGAAAGGTCAGGCTCAGCGTTCCAGCACCACTCGGCCTCTATCTCAGCGAGCGGCTCGGCGATCTTCTTGCCGCCCATCCGAAGCTCTCGGTCGAACTCATCTTCAGGGAGCAGGGCTCTGATATGATCGAGGAGCGCCTGGATCTCGAAGTGCGCTTGGGCCAGGTCGCCGACAGCAGCCTCGTCTGCCGGCGGATCGGCTGGACGACGGCCTTCCTCGTCGCCTCGCCCGCCTATCTCGCGCGCAGGGCTGCCCCCCGCGCACCGAAGGAGATCAAGGACCATGAATGCCTGTGTTACAACAGGGCGGGCGAGGCCAATACTTGGTCCTTCTCGAACGGTTCGGAAGACATATCGGTCCGGATCTCGCCGCGACTGACCGCCTGCAATGCGGTCGCCATCCACCGGGCAGCCCTTGCTGGAGCGGGTCTTGCGGTGCTTTCGCATATCATCGCGATGCCCGATATCGCCGCCGGCCGGCTGGTCCCCGTGATGAGGGATTTCCAGCCGAGCCGGCTGCCGGTTACCGTCGTCTATCCCTCGCGGCGCAACATGCCGTTGCGCGTCAAGACGGTTCTGGATTTTCTCACCGACGCTATGGGGCAGGACCCGTCGATGTGTGCCAGTGGCGCGGACCGGCAGTGGAACTGATGATTGTCCGGCCGGGCGATTTGCCGTTTTCCGCCTTGCCTAAAGCCCGCGAATCCTGCCAAGTCCTGCGATCATGCAATTTGCGCCGCAACAAGACGAAGCCCTGAAGGCTGTTTCGAAATGGCTGAAGGAAGGGCGCTCGCCGCTCTTTCGCCTGTTCGGCTATGCCGGAACGGGGAAGACGACGCTTGCCAAGCATTTCGCCGAGAATGTCGATGGCGACGTGCTGTTTGCCGCCTTTACCGGCAAGGCGGCGCAGGTGCTGCGCTCGCGCGGCGCCTCCAACGCCCGGACGATCCATTCGCTGATCTACCGGCCGCGCGGCGAGGAGGCCGTGGAAGACGAGGAAACGGGCAAGACCTCGATCGCGCCGATGTTTTCGATCAACCGGCAAAGCCCGGTCGCCAAGGCGGCGCTGATCATCGTCGACGAATGCTCGATGGTGGACGAGGCGCTTGGCAAGGATCTGATGAGCTTCGGCACGCCGATCCTGGTGCTCGGCGATCCCGGCCAGCTGCCGCCGGTGACCGGCGGCGGCTACTTCACCAATCAGGATCCGGACTACCTGCTCACCGATATCCACCGGCAGGCGCGCGACAATCCGATCATCAAGCTCGCCATGCAGGTGCGCGAAGGCAATGAGGTGATGTACGGCGATTACGGCACGGCCAAGGTGATCTCGAAGAACGAGGTGACGCAGCAGCTGGTGCTCGATGCCGACCAGGTGCTCGTCGGCACCAATCGCACGCGGCGGCGCTACAATCAGCGCCTGCGCGAGCTAAAAGGCTTCAACGCCGATTATCCACAGACCGGCGACAAGCTCGTCTGCCTCAGGAACGATCCGGCCAAGGGCCTGCTCAACGGTTCGCTCTGGCAGGTAATGACCTCATCCAAGGAAACGACGAAGCCGGGCATCAATCTGCTCATTCGCCCCGAAGACGACGACATGGACCGCGGGGCTGCCAAGATCAAACTGCTGAAGCAGGCCTTCGAGGATGTCGAGGGCGAGATTCCCTGGAACACCCGCAAACGATACGACGAGTTCGACTTTGGCTATGCGCTGACGGTGCATAAGGCGCAGGGTTCGCAATGGAACGATGTCGTGCTCTTCGACGAGAGCTGGGCGTTTCGCGATACCCGGGAACGCTGGCTCTATACCGCGATCACGCGCGCGGCGGAGACGCTGACAATCGTCCGCTAATTCCAGTCGCACCTACGACCAGGTCGCATTCCCGATCTTGACTGGCGAACAAGAAACGGTGGCGGCCGTGTCTCAGGTGGGTGGCTCGTGAGTGGCGTTAAGCCTGCACGATACCGAGCAGAACTGCCTTGGCGATGGCCTGGAAGCGGTTGTTGGCGCGAAATTTCAGGATAATTCCGGCCTCCAGGTCACGGGTCTCGTCATGTTTCAGGTCGAGCGCCCGGGCGATTCGCTGGGTGGAATAGCCTTCCGCCATCAGTTCCAGGCAACGCCGCTCCTGTGCGGTCAGGCTTGCACTGTCCTGATTGTCGTTCAATGGCGGCGACTCGACGCCGCCGTCGAAATCCAGGAGGTCGCCAACCTGCTGGAGCTGGCGGTGCAGCGTCGACATCTCGGCCGTCAGTTCGCGCTTGCGCACCTGCAGGGCCTCGCGGAACATCGCCTCAGCCGTTTCCTGCGAATCAGCGTTGCGGAGTTCGTCCATCAGTTCCTGGATAACGGCGATCGGCATGCCGGTTTCGCGGCAGACTGTAATGACGGCCATGCGCATCACGTCGTCCTGGCCGTAGACCCGCATCAGGCCGATGCGGTTGGCTGAAATCAACCCTTTCTCTTCATAGAAATGCAGTGTCCTGTGCGTGACGCCGAATGCGTTTGCCATGTCGGCAATGGGCACCGGACCATCCGGTAGATCCGGCGGTAGCGCGGCCGAAGGCAGGAACCGGTATTTCGACCGGGCCTCCGAAGCGATACCGGCGGTGGCAAACAGGCGTTTGGAACCGTCTGGCATGAACCCTCCTGGGGCATGTTGTTGCACCTCATGCGGTTTTGCCAGTTGCTTCCCATGCGCGGCGAGTGGGGTTTCCTCTAGGCGTTCTTCTCATTGGGAAAGAAGCAGTACGCGGCGTACACTACGCGATACGATGTCCACGTTATGCGTGAACGATCTTTTTTATAAGTGCTAAAAATAATCTCTTTTAAATGGGATAGCAACGTGACGGCATGATTTCGGGTGTGCTGCAGCAAGACATGTGTTGCACCGCCGCATCGGTCGGTCGTCTTCAACGGCGACGGGAAATACTGTTTGCCGTGCGCACCCGGTCAATGCCGAGCCGAAATACCGGGGTTTCATCAGCGATCCGCATCGCATCCATCTGCGAATCTCGTTGGCCATCGCATGGCCCTTGGCTTAAAAGCAGGGCCTCCCGTTTCCGTGACCGATGGATATCAGCCATGCCCGCCAAGCTCTCCGTGAACCTCAATGCCATCGCCATGCTGCGCAACCGGCGCGACCTGCCCTGGCCGAGCGTCGAAGCGCTCGGGCGGATCGCACTCGCGTCCGGCGCCAGCGGCCTGACGGTGCATCCGCGCCCCGACCAGCGGCACATTCGTTTCTCCGACCTGCCCGTCATCCGCAATCTGATCGATGACGAATTTCCCAAGGCCGAGTTTAATATCGAGGGTTATCCCACAGAGGAATTTTTCGAGCTCTGTGCCGGGGCAGCACCCGAGCAGGTGACGCTGGTGCCTGACGATCCCGCGCAGGCGACCTCCGATCACGGCTGGGATTTCCGCAAGCACCAGGCGTTCCTGACCGATGCCGTCGCGCGGCTGAAGACGATGGGATGCCGGGTGTCGCTGTTTGCCGACGGTGACGGGGATGCAGAAGCGGTCGAGATCGCCAAGGCGGTCGGCGCCGATCGAATCGAACTCTATACCGGCCCCTATGGCGGCTGCTTCGACGCGCCGGAGCGGGCGGCGCCGATCCTCGAAGCGCTCGGACGGACGGCGGATGCGGCCCTTGCGATCGGGCTGGCCGTCAATGCCGGCCATGACCTGACGGTCGAAAACCTGCCTGATCTGGTGAAGCGCATTCCCCAGCTTGCCGAGGTCTCGATCGGCCACGGCCTGACCGCCGATGCACTGGAATACGGCATGGCGGAAACGGTGCGCCGCTTCTGCCGGGCTTGCGGGCAGGTGGTTTGAGGAAGGTCGCTTACTTCTTGCGTATTGGCGGCGACTAACTTGCCCTGCAAGGGTCTCTCGTGCCGCGAATGAGGGCGCAGGATTCCTGTGTTCGTTACATCTGACCTGCGGACCGGCCATATTTCCAACACACGAGCATCTCCTAGTTCCTTCAACCGGCGGTGATAGGATGAGAGTTGTTACGCGTCAACTTATGTTTATCACGGCGGCATGGGCGTGTTTGCTCTGCTCCGTTGGAGCTGGAGTCGCCGATCCCCGACCGGAAAGATGGGTGGAAAGGTGCGGTGGCGTCTACGCTCTGTGCGGCTATATCGACAGAGCGACGTTAGAACCGCGGATCGATCGCAAGTTCGAAGTTGGGCTTCCTTTCTCGGAGGGGCTGGCCGCCGTGCGCTCCGAGGGCAAATTCGGCTATATCAATTTGAGTGCCGAGATGGTGATCGCGCCTGCGTTCGACCTTGCCCGCGGATTTCGCAATGGGCACGCCGAAGTGGTGGTTGGTGACAAGGCAGGAATTGTCGATAGAACGGGAAAGTTTCTGCTGTCGCCGAACTATGCGCGTGCCATTCCGTTCGGAGCCGGGGCGGCGCTCGTTCGTCCCGGCAAAGCGGTCGCGTCGGATGCCTATGGCCTTTTACGCTTTACGGCTCAGGAACTTTTTTTCCAAAGAGCCGATTCGCGCTATCTGCTCATTGATCTGCCTTCGGGAAAGATCCTGAAGGACGAGCTGGCCATTAAAGAATTCGAATTCGGCACTTTCGTCTGGGCCGCTCAACCGGGAGATAAACGATACGGATTGCTTGCTCCCGACGGAACCTGGAAGATCGAGCCTCGCTTCGAAACAGCCGGTAAACTCCATGGAGGAAGAGCAATTGTCTGTTATGGCCGGCCGACCGGACACGAAGATCAGTCCGCCCAACATGGCCTGGCCGACGCCACCCAATGCGGCGCGATCGACCGGGACGGTCAAACTATTCTCGCCCCACAGCAGTTTAGGATTCATGGGTATCGAAACGGTTTTTACCTTGTGACCGAACGCCAGAAAGTGGGCGTCCTTGACGAGGCGGGACGGTTGCTTGGCGGGCGTTTGTTTGACGATGCGAGATTGCCCGATTATTCCGGTGAGGTGGCCAAGATATTGGTCAACGGCCAGTGGATCGGGCTCAACCGTGCCGGGGATCTGATACCCGACCCGGAGGATGGGAAGGTGCTTGCGGTATGTCCGTCGGGTATCAAATTCATGCACAGCGGCAACCGTATTCAGGTCGTAGGAGCGGACGAAAAGCCGACGGTTTCGTATCTCTTTGACGACATGCACATGACTTGCGAATTCCCCGTATCGGTTCGGTACAATGGAAAATGGGGATTTCTGAAGCAGGACGGCAAACTGCTTGTCGATCCGCCGTCATTTCAGAGCCAATTTGGTTTCAGCGGTGGCTTTGCCGGCGTGAAGATTGACGGCAAATGGGGTATATTGGACAGTGGCGGTTTGCTGGCCCTCGCTCCTCAGTTCGACGAGATGCAGCCCGATTCCGGCGCCTATGCGGTATCGAAGGATGCGCGGAAGTTCTGGATCGACGCATCAGGACGTGAAGTCTCCGAGCCGCGCCGCCTGGAGGATCGGCAATCAAAGTTGCGTTGCGAACCAGACGGCGGACAGCGCGTCTCCAGGAATTCGAACGGAACCTTGTTTTGGGGCATCGCGGATGCAGCCGGGAATATCGTCGTCGAGCCGAAATATCGCGCCATCACCTGTTTCCGGGATGGTCTCGTATGGGTTCCGTTCGACGAGAGACAAGAATGGTGTGCGATCGACCGGAACGAGCGGAGACGCGAGAGCGTCGCGTGCATCAAGAACTGGCCTGACAGTAATGTCGCCCACGCGCGAGCTGAGACAATGTCTGACGATCCCTATGAAAGCGGTGTTCTCTGGATGCGGGCCGAGCTTGAATACGGGCTCGACCTTAGGGAAAAACCGCCTCGCTTCGTCTCGCAATTCTAAGGATCGGCTATTTTCTGCGTCATGAAGTCGTCAGGCGATCCCGTATCGAGAAACAGCGCGGTATTCTCCAATGGTCCCTCGGTCATGTTCTTGTCGCAGAATTCAGCCGCAGGCGTCTTCGTCGTGAATGACGCACTTGGAATGAAGCTTTTTTGCAATCAAGGACGGTGTCTACAGCACCCCTGTCCTTGGGCTAAACCCAAAGGACAGGGGCGACAAGCGTTGCCTCAGGCGGTCAGGGCAGCCTTGTGCTCCACGAAGAAATCCTTCAACGGCTGCGGCTGTTTGCCGGTCAGCTTGGAGAAGTCTTCGGTGACGATGTCGAACTTGCCGGCGCGGGTGTTGGCGTCGGCAGAAACCAGCATGTCGGCGACGAAACCGGGAAGACCGGCGCCGCGCATGCCCTGGCCGAGCTGTTCGTCGGTGACGTCGATCACTTCGAGCGGCTTGCCGGCGACGTCGGAAACGATGGCGGCAATCTGCCGGCTGTTCAGCGACTGGGTGCCGGTTACGGTATAGGTGGCGCTCTCGGATGTGCCGGAGGCAAGGGCTGCGGCGATCGCCAGGGCGCAGTCGTCACGCGAGATGGTCGAGATCTTGCCGCCGCCCGTGGCGCTGTACCATTTGCCGCCCTGCAGATTGTGCGGCATGCCGTGCAGATAGTTGTCGTGATACCAGGCGTCGCGGATGATCGTATGGGCGATGCCGCTTGCCTTGATGGCGTTTTCGCTGCCGAGATGATCGGGCGCGAAGGTGACGACCGAATTGTCAGGCGCCGGCATCGAGGTGTAGGCGATGTGCTTTACGCCTGATTTGACTGCCGCCGCAACGGCGCCCTGGTGCTGGGCGAGGCGCTTGCCGGGAGTATCCAGTGCGTCAGTGCTGATGATCAGCAACCGGTCGACGCCGGCGAAAGCCTTTTCCAGGCCAGCCGCGTCATCGAAATCGGCCTTGCGGGTGACCACACCCTTCTTTTCGAGTTCGGAGAGCTTTTCGGGGCTGCGCGTTGCCGCGACAATGTTGCCGGGGGCGACCTTGTAGGTCTCGATGAGGTGATGGATGACTCGCTGGCCGAGCTGCCCGGCAGCGCCGGTGACCAGGATGGTTTCGCTCATAAGTCGTTTCCTTCTATGTTTCAGCGGTGGTCTCAAAAAGAGAGTAACACTAGAATAGGAATTGACTTGGCGGTGTAAAGGAGGCAGTTTTTCGGCTGTACGTTACCAAAAGGGAACCAGCAGATGAGCGGTGCAGTCCTCAGTTTGAAGAACAGGATGCCGGGGACGCGGCGCGAGATCGATCTTGCCGGCCTCGATTTCGGCAATTGCCCGGTCAGGGACATGATGCAGCAGATCGGCGGCAAATGGTCGACGCTGCTCCTCGATGTGCTGGCGGATCGGCCCTACCGGTTCGGCGAGCTGCGGCGGATGATCCCCGATATTTCGCAGCGCATGCTGACGCAGACGCTACGCGACCTGCAGAGGGACGGTTACATCCACCGCGAGGTGTTCCCAACCAAGCCGCCGAGTGTGGAATATTCGATGACCGAACTCGGCCGCTCGCTCTATCAGACGCTGGCGCAACTGTTGAACTGGGCGGAAGCGAACCATGATGCGGTTCGCGCCGCCCGTTCGCAATTCGATTCCGCCAACGGCTAGTGCCACTGATAAATCGGACTATCAGGTCGATCGCATAAACAGAGCGCGGAACAATTCCTCCGATCGTCGCAAACCTTCGTCACTCAGAACCACAGACTTGGCCTTGCCCGCGGGATTTGCAATCAGACCTTTCTGATGCAAACGGTCCATCACGCCCCAGTCAAAACCCTTCCAGGCACGGTCTCCGTCATGCAGGGTCAGCCATAACAATGCGAGAACGGCATCGTCGATTTTCTCTTCGTCTATCTCCATGCCGGAATCCCATGCAAAAAGGCGAAAATTCTGCAGATCTCAAACGGATGAATACGCTGCCTCCTGGATGTGGGCATCCAAAAGTTGGCTCTGTCAAGGTTTAGGTGTTCGATCCTGGATTCTAATGGCGCCTTACTTGCCGCGTCCTTCCGTCAGGAACAGCAGGAAAGCCAGCGCCGGGAAGCAGAAGCCGATCCAGGCCGTCATCGTCCAGCCGCCGGTCGCATAGACCCAGCCGCCGAGTGCTGAGCCCAGTGCGCCGCCGGCAAAGAAGGTCGCCATGAACAGGCCGTTGAGCCGGCTGCGGTGTTCCGGGTTGAGCGCATAGATGGCGCGCTGGCCGCAGACGAGATTGGTTGTCACGCCGAAATCGAGAAGGATCGCCGCTGCCGTCAAGAGCAGCAAAGCGCCAAGCGAGCCGTCGCCGGCGAAATGGCCAATCAGGAAGGCAGCCATGCCGAGCAGCATGGCAAGCGTCGAGGCGATCTTCGTCATACCGCGATCGGCAAGCCGGCCGGCAATCGGCGAGGCGATCGCGCCGGCAGCACCTGCGAGGGCGAAGAGGGCGATGCCGTTCTGTGTCAGGCCGAAGGCGGGACTTGCGAGCAGCAGCGGCGTCGTCGTCCAGAACAGGCTGAAGGCGCCGAACATGCCGGCCTGATAGAGCGCCCGGCGCTGCAGCACCCGCGACGTCAGCGCCAGATGGCCCATGGAGGCGAGCAGTTCGCCGTAGCGTAGCCTGGTCGTCGGCCGGCGGACCGGCAGGTTGGCGCGGAGCACGACGGCGAGCACGAGCATGACGCCGGCAGTGACGTAGTAGACCACATGCCAGGAAGAGGCCTCGGCGACGAAGCTTGCGAAGGGGCGCGCCAGCATGATGCCGCAGAGCAGGCCGCCCATGACGTTGCCGACGACCTGGCCACGGGTGGCATCAGGCGCCATGTTGGCGGCAAAGGGAACCAGGACCTGAACTGCGACCGATGAAAGACCGATAGAGAGCGAGGCGACGAGGAAGGTTGTGGGCGTCGAAGACAGCGCCGCGCCGATGAGCGCAACGGCGGAGACGGCGATCAGCATCAGCACCAGACGGCGGTTTTCAGTGAGGTCGCCGAGCGGCACGATCAGCAGCAGACCGAGACCATAGCCGATCTGCGTCAGCGTGACGATCAGGCCAGTGGCGGCAGGCGTGAAGCCGAGGTCGGCGCTGATCGGACCGGCGAGCGGCTGGCCGTAATAGAGATTGGCGGCCACCAGCCCGCAGGCGGCGGCGAAAAGGAAGGTGAGCCAGGGGGATAACGCCCGGGGAATGGCCTCATCCGGCGTGGTGGCTGAAACGCTCATCAGAAACTCCGGTATTCAAAGATTGTAGGGATTGAATGCAAAAATGCTGGCTGCGGCCACCCGATCCTTGACCGAATGCCGGTATTTCTCTCGTCCACGGTGCGGACTGTTCAGGTCACGAGCTTCATCGCGGCCTCGGCCGCAGACATCATCTCTTCCCTGCTGCGTCCTGTTTTGCCGATGACGCGCAGGCCCTTGGTAAAGCAGAGGAAGGCGAGGGCGGCGGCATCCGGGTCCACCGTCTTCGGAATGCTGCCGTCTGCCTGGCCGATGCGGATGAGATCGGCCATCAGCTTTTCGTCTGCGGCAAAGGCAGTCACGACGTGGGCAGCCGCTTCCTCGTCTAGCAGGGCGAAGTCGTTGGCGCCGCCAACGACGAGACAGCCTTTACGGCCGGCCTCGCCATAG
This sequence comes from Rhizobium sp. 10PS4, assembly GCF_032464805.1. Taxonomy (NCBI): domain Bacteria; kingdom Pseudomonadati; phylum Pseudomonadota; class Alphaproteobacteria; order Hyphomicrobiales; family Rhizobiaceae; genus Rhizobium; species Rhizobium sp. 10PS4. The sequence goes on from NZ_JAWDIW010000002.1 coordinate 309,741, forward strand.
GAGAGCTCGGTATAATACATCACCATCTGGAAGACTTTGTCGCGGCCTGTTTCCGCCGACGCAATCATCGCTTCGAGACGCCGCCGGCCGAGTTGGCGATAACGACCAAAAGCGGCGAGGAAGACGCCGCGCTTGTCCTTGAACGCCTTGTAGATACTGCCAGAGGCGAGGTCCATTGCCTCGGTCAGATCGCTGATCGAGGTGGCGTGGTAGCCGCGTTCGGAAAATACCCGTAAGGCCGAATCCAATGCGGCGTCCATATCGAACTCGCGCGGACGGCCACGGCTGCGGGTCTTTGCTTCTGATGTGAGAGTGGCAACGGTCATGGCGCCTAATTAGGGAATGAACGTTTCCAAATCAAGTGAAATTTCTGTGACGCAGCAAATTCAAAGGTCGAGCACCCAGGTCTGCCCGTTGGCCTCAGGGCCGAACATGCGATGTCTCTCCTCGGAGACAAGGCGGAAGCCCGCCTTGACGTAGATGGCGCGGGCGGTCTCCAGCATGTCGTTGGTCCAGAGCGAGAGTTCGCGGTAGCCTTTCTGCCTGGAGAAGCGGATGCATTCGTCGACCAGCAGTTTGCCGAGCCCGAGGCCGCGGGCTGATTTGTCGACATAGAGCAGGCGGAGCTTGGCGATGCCGTCGCCGCTATTGGTGACGAGGACGGAGCCGATATTGACGCCGCCGCGTTCGGCGATCCAGCAATATTCCTTGGCCGGATCGAAATTGGCGAGGAATTTTCCGGCGACGTCGGCCACCAGCGCCTCGAAGCGTAGGTCCCAGCCATACTCCTCGGCATAGAAACGGCCCTGGCTCTGAACGATCCAGCCGATATCGCCGGCGCGGTGGGCGCGGATGATGGCCGGTGCGGGCTTTGCCGCCCGGTCGAGCAGCGTGCGGATCGTGTGCATGGCGGAGACCGCGGCCTCCGGCTCGCCGCTGGCGAGATTGTCGAAACGGGCGGCGATCTGCGCATTGGCGCGCCGGCCGAGTTCTTTAAACTGCTCTCGTCCCCGGTCGGTGACAATGATGACCTGGCTGCGCAGGTCGGCCGGATCGGGGCTGGTCTCGATCAACCCCTCGGCGCGGAAACGCTTGAGGATGCGGCTGAGATAAGCGGCGTCGAGATGCAAGTCGCGGACAAGTGCGGCGGCGCTGACGCCGTCATGCGAGCCGACCTCGAAGAGGATTCGGGCATCCGTCAGCGTGAAGGGCGTGTCGAGATAGGCCTTGTTCAGCAGGCCGAGGAAGTTCGTATAGAAGCGGTTGAAATCGCGAGCGGTTTCGATGAGGGCAATATCGGACATGGCAAAAATCTCCAGATGGAGATCGTTGCCGGTTTGTTGACAAACCTCGCTCTTTGCTCGGCGTCATCCTCGGCCTTGTGCCGAGGATCTGCTGCACCGGTTGCAGATGCTCGGGACAAGCCCGAGCATGACGAAAGAGGAGTTGGCCGACTTTGTCAGCAGTCCGACAAGATCTCCAGATGGAGATCTTGTCCTGTATTTAGTGGACTGAGTCAACTAACATGGCAATATCAAGCTGCTTCCTCTTCTGCCGCTTCGTCTGCGCCGAGCGCAAAATCGACCGCCGCCCTCGCATGGATCGCGGTGGTGTCAAAGCCCGGCAGCGGCAAATGGTCGGGATCGAGGATCATGCAGATCTCGGTGCAGCCGAGGATGATGCTGTCGGCGCCGTTGTCGATGGCGCGTGCAATCACTGCCATGAGCTTGTCGCGAGAGCTGTCGAGCACCTTGCCGGCGCAGAGTTCGTTGAAGATGATGTCGTGCACGGTCGTGCGGTCGCTAGCATCTGGCACCATGATATCAACATCAAGGCTCTTCATGCGGTCGCTATAGAAGCCGTGCTCCATCGTATAGCGGGTAGCAAGCAGCAGCGGGCGCTTGCGGCCGGCCGCATGCAGCGATCTCGCGGTCTCGTCAATGATGTGGATCAGCGGTACGGAGATCTTCTCTGCGACCTTGTCGGCGATCAGATGCATGGTGTTGGTGCAGATGAGGATGCAGCCGGCGCCGGCGATCTGCAGGCGCAGCGCCACGTCGGCGAGGCGACGGGCGGCCATACCCCAGTCGCCGGCCTTCTGAAGCGCGACGATCTCCTCGAAATTGACAGAATGCAGGATGAGTTCGGCCGAGGCGAGGCCACCCTTGCGGTCACGCACCATCTCGTTGACGACACGGTAATAGACCGCCGAACTTTCGAAACTCATGCCGCCGATAAGGCCGATCGTTTCCATCTCTTCATGCTCTCCATGCTTCTGAACTTTCGAAAATGATGCCGCAATCCCGGCGCGATGTGTTTGCATTGTTTGTCTCTCGCGTCATATATGTGACAGGATTTTGCGTCATTTTATGAAATCCTGCAAAAAAAGACGCGAGAGGTATATGTTCGACACATGCTTGATGATCGCGACAGACGCATTCTGGACATGCTGCAAAAGGATGCGGGCATATCCGTGACCGATCTTGCCGAGCGCGTGGCCCTTTCGATATCGGCCTGCTCGCGGCGCATCCAACGGCTGGAGGAGAGCGGCCATATCGCCCGGCGCATCGTCGTGCTCGACCGGGAAAAGATGGGCGTGCCGACGACGGTCTTCGCGCTGGTCAAGACGGCGCACCATTCCGACGAATGGACGGAGACCTTCCGCCGGATCATCAGCGACATTCCCGAGATCGTCGAAGCGCACCGGCTGACTGGCAATCACGACTACATCCTGAAGATCGTGCTGCCGCGCGTCGAGCACTACGACGTGATCTACAAGCAGATCGTGCGCAAGATCGAGCTCTTCGACGTCTCGGCCTCAATCTCGATGGAGCTTCTGAAGGGCGGCACGGCGATCCCCGTGGGGTATGCCGATTGAGCCGGGTCCACCGACCGGGATGCAGGGGAGCTATTCCGAAACGGCAGTTGCAACCATCGCGGCGAAGGCCACATTGGCTTTGAGCGAAATGGCGCAAAAGGGTAGGTCATGAGCGATCATCATGTCGTCGTCATTGGCGGCGGTTTCGGCGGGCTGCAGCTCGTCAACGGCTTGAAAGGTGCCGGCGTCAAGATCACGCTGGTCGATCGGCGCAATCACCATCTCTTCCAGCCGCTGCTCTATCAGGTGGCGACCACCATTCTTTCCACCTCGGAGATCGCCTGGCCGATCCGCCGCCTCTATGCCGACCGGCCTGACGTGACGGTGCTGCTCGGCGAAGTCGCCGGCGTCGACAGCGGTTCGAAGACGGTTTCCTTAAGCAACGGCATGACTCTTGGTTACGATACGCTGGTGCTGGCGACCGGGGCGACACATGCCTATTTCGGCCACGACGAATGGGAGCCGGTGGCGCCCGGCTTGAAGACCCTTGAGGATGCGACGACGATCCGTCGACGCGTGCTGCTTGCCTTCGAGAAGGCGGAGATGGAGGCCGACCCGGCCGTGCGCGATGCGCTGTTGACATTCACCATCGTCGGGGCGGGGCCGACCGGCGTCGAGCTGGCCGGCATCATCGCCGAACTCGCGCATTTCACGCTGCCCAAGGAATTCCGCAACATCGACACGCGCAAGACTCGCGTCGTTCTGGTCGAAGCCGGCCCGCGGGTGCTGCCGACCTTCGCCGAGGAGCTTTCGGCCTATGCTCAGAAGGCGCTGGAGAAACTCGGGGTCGAGATCCATCTCGGCAAGCCGGTGACCGAATGCAACGCCGACGGCGTGAAGATCGGCGAGACCTTCGTTGCCAGCCGGACGATCGTCTGGGCCGCCGGGGTCACCGCGTCGCCGGCAGCGCAATGGCTCGGCGTGCCGGCCGACCGGGCAGGGCGCGTCGTGGTCGAGAACGATCTGAGCGCGCCCGGCCTGCCCGACGTTTTCGTCGTCGGCGATACCGCCTCCGTCATGCGCGAGGATGGCAGGCCGGTGCCGGGCATTGCGCCCGCCGCCAAGCAGCAGGGCGGTTACGTCGCCAAGGTCATCCGCGCGCGCCTGTCCGGCAAACCGGCGCCGGCGCCCTTCCGTTATTGGCATCAGGGCAGCCTGGCGACGATCGGCAAGAGTGCGGCGATCATCGATTTCGGCCGGATCAAGCTGAAAGGCTGGCTCGCCTGGTGGATCTGGGGCCTTGCCCATATCTACTTCCTGATCGGCACCCGCTCGCGCTTCTCCGTCGCCTGGAGTTGGCTGTGGATCTATCTGAGCGGCCAGCACAGCGCCCGGCTGATCACCCAGCGGGAGACGATGCGGGAGGAGGAGTAACTCTTCTCCCGTCCTCCAGAGGCCAAGCCTTGAAGCAGCGATGTAGCCAAGCTTGACATATCTTCGGATCCGCCCTTAGGTTTGCGCCGTGTCTTCCGGATACCACCGGGGGTTACGCATCCAGCCGTAGCTACAGCGAGTAGAGGTTCCAATGCGCAGACTCACTTCTCACGAAAATCACATCCGAATTTCTGAGAAATTGGTGGTTCATGCGCACTTTAAATCTGGGCATCCTCGCCCATGTGGATGCAGGCAAGACTAGCCTTACCGAAAGACTGCTTTTTGACGCCGGCGTCATCGACAAACTCGGCAGCGTCGATACCGGCAATACACAGACGGACACTCTCGAGCTCGAACGGCAACGCGGCATCACGATCAGGGCCGCGGTGGTGTCGTTTGCGATCGGCGACAGGGTCGTCAATCTGATCGATACGCCCGGCCACCCCGATTTCATCGCCGAGGTCGAGCGGGTGCTTGGATTGCTCGACGCGGCCGTCGTCGTCGTTTCGGCGGTCGAAGGCGTGCAGGCGCAGACGCGCGTGCTGGTTCGGGCGCTCCGGCGGCTTGGCGTTCCCTTCGTCTTCTTCGTCAACAAGGTCGATCGTCTCGGTGCCCGTTATCAGGAGGTGCTGGAGACACTTGCCGCGCAGCTCTCGGTCCGGCCGATCGCCATGTCCGCGGTTATCGATGCCGGCAGCAAACTTGCCGGGGTGGAGGCGCTCTCTCCGGGATGCGAGCCGCTTTTTTCGGCGCTCTGCGAGGCGCTCGGCGAAAACGACGAAGCACTGCTCGAGGATTATGTGCTCGCCCCCGAGCGCCTGACGGAGGAAAGGCTTGGCCGCTCTCTAGCCGGTCAGGTGGCGCGCGGCCTCGTGCATCCCGTCTTTGCAGGCGCCGCGATGACCGGTGTCGGCATAGCCGCGCTGGCAACGGCCATTGCGACGATCTTGCCGGAGCGGCGCCCCGATCCAGATGGTCCGGTTGCCGGCAAGATATTCAAGATCGAGCGCGGCTGGGGCGGGGAAAAGCTGTGCTATCTCTCACTGACCTCAGGCACGGTGCGGCTCCGGCAATATCTGGATCTGCCGAAAGGCCCGGAAAGAGTAACCGCGATCCAGCTCTTCGAGCAAGGCCGCAGCCATGGCGTCGACAGCGTCCGCGCCGGGCAGATCGCGCGTGTCGGCGGCCTAACCGGTGCCCGCATCGGCGATGCGGTGGGCGGCGATCCGCTCTCCGCCAGACGGGCTTACTTCGCGCCGCCGACGCTGGAAACCCGAGTTCTTGCCCGGCGACCTTCCGAGAAGGCGGCGCTGTGGCTTGCGCTGAACCAGATGGCCGAACAGGATCCGCTGATCAATCTGCGCCGGAACGAGGAAACGGACGAGGTCTTCGTTTCGCTCTATGGCGAGGTGCAGAAGGAGGTTATCCAGTCGACCCTGCTGACGGATTTCGGCCTCGACGCCAGCTTCGAGGAAAGTACGGTCATTCTGGTCGAGAGGCCTGTAGGAACTGGGACCGGCTTACAGATCCTCTTCAAGGAACCCAATCCCTTCCTGGCGACGGTAGGTCTGCGGGTCGAGCCGCGGCCTGCCGGCGCGGGCAACAGCTTCGCGCTGGAAGTGGATGTCGGCCAGATGCCGGCAGCCTTTTACCGGGCCGTCGAGGACACCGTGTTCGAGACGCTGAAGCAAGGTGTTTTCGGTTGGCAGGTCATCGATTGCCACGTGGCGATGACGGCAGCCCGGCACAGTTCGCCGGCAAGCGCCGCCGCCGATTTCCGCCAGCTGACGCCCTGGGTGCTGGCAACGGCGCTATCGGCCGCTGAAACCGTCATCTGCGAGCCGGTCGACGGTTTCCATCTCGAAGCGCCGGCGGAGAGTTTGAGTGGCGTGCTCACCTTGCTTGCCAAATCGGCAGCGGTGACGACGGGTTCCGTGATTGCCGATGGCGTAGCGCGGCTCGAAGGCACTCTGGCGTCTCAGATGGTCCAGAGCGTCCATCAGCAATTGCCGGGGCTGACGAGCGGGGTGGGGACGATGGAAACCGGCTTCGATCACTACGCCCCGATGGCCGGGCCGCCGCGCCTGCGCCGGCGTTCGGGGCCTGATCCGTTCAATCCAGTCGAATATTTGCTGCGGCTGCAGTCCACGAGATCCTCATGCTGAGGTGCGCAGGCCAGAGGCCCGAACATCGAGCACGAGCGGGGCGCTCCGATGCGGCGGGCAGAAGCGGCGTTGACCGGCGATGCTTCGAGGCGACCCTTTGGATCGCACCTCAGCATAAGGACGGATGGAGGATGCCTTTATCAAAAAGGCGGCTCTCGCGAGCCGCCTCTCATTCCTCAGGCCGCCAGCGAGGCGATGTCGATGACGAAGCGGTAGCGGACGTCGCTTTTCAGGACGCGTTCATAGGCTTCGTTGACCTGCTGGATGTTGATCTTCTCGATCTCGGAGACGATGTTGTGCTCGCCGCAGAAGTCGAGCATTTCCTGGGTTTCCTTGATCGAGCCGATCATCGAGCCGGAAATGCTCTTGCGGCCGGGGATGACCGAGAAGGCATGCACGGGGATTGGGTTTTCCGGCGCGCCGACCACCACGAAGGAACCATCCACCTTCAGGAGCCCGAGATAGGCATTCCAGTCGATCTCGGCGCTGACGGTGCAGATGATCAAGTCGAACGTGCCGGCGAGCTTCGTGAAGGTTTCCGGGTCGTTGGTACCGTAATATTCCTTGGCGCCGAGCTTCAACCCATCTTCCTTCTTGGAAAGGCTCTGGGAGAGAACGGTGATATCGGCGCCCATGGCGGCGCCGAGCTTGACGCCCATATGGCCGAGACCGCCCATGCCGACGATCGCGACCTTCTTGCCGGGGCCGGCATTCCAGTGGCGCAGCGGCGAGTAGAGCGTGATGCCGGCGCAGAGCAGCGGCGCGGAGGCATCGAGCGGCAGATTGTCCGGAATGGACATGACATAGCCCTCCCGAACGACGATCGAGTCGGAATAACCGCCCTGGGTCCGTGTCTTGCGGTCAGCTTCGAAGTCATTGTAGGTGCCGGCGAGCCCCGGCATATACTGTTCCCGATCGAGGTCGCGCTCGGCGCAGCCGATGCAGGAATCGACGAAGCACCCGACGCCGACGCGGTCGCCGACCTTAAACTTGGTCACGGCGGAGCCGACGGCCGAGACGATGCCGGCAATCTCATGGCCCGGCACGATCGGATAGACGGCGTTCTTCCATTCGTTGCGGACAGTGTGGATGTCCGAATGGCAGATGCCAGCAAACTTGATGTCGATGACGACGTCATCGGGGTTCGGGTTGCGGCGTTCGAAGGTGAAAGGGGTCAGCGGCTTGGAAGCGTCGGTCGCGGCGTAGCCTCTTGCAATAGGCATGGGAACCTTCCTTTTCGATTGTGGAGGGGTTGAACGGGATGGTGGACTATTGCCCGGAACTGCGTGAGACGGTTAGAGCGATCCTCTCAGCTTTTTGCACGATCCTGCAAAAGTGAGACGCCTGCCTGTTTGCGAAATGGCGAAGACACTCTAGATAGGGGCGGTATCGCCGGCGTCAGACAGTTGACAGAAAGAGTTGCCGCATGACTTTGCCCTTCAGCCCCTATCAGGAAATTGTCGATATCGCGATGCGCTTCGCGCCTGGTGACGGTGAGTTTGCGACTGATATAGGCAATCTTCATGTCAGCCGCCGATCCAGGCCCAGCGATCCGCTGCACAGCAGCTATCGGCCATGTTTCGCCTTTGTACTGCAGGGCGCCAAGAGCCTGCGCCTCGGCACGGAACTTATCAGCTACGGGACCGGCGACTATCTGCTGACCTCGCTTGACCTGCCGGTCGCCTGGCGCGTCACCGAGGCAAGCCCCGAGGTTCCGCATCTGTGCCTTGGGCTGGCAATCGATTCCGAAAAGCTGCTGGAGTTACTCAGCCGCATCGATATTCCGCGTCCGGCCGCCCATACCGATGGGCAGCGCGGGATGGCGGTCAATGTCGCTCCGCCGGAGCTCCTGGATGCTGCCGTCCGGCTGCTGCGTTTGCTCGATCGTCCGGGTGACATTCCCGCCATGGCGCCGCTGATCGAGCAGGAAATCCTCTACCGGGTGCTGACCGGGCCGGATGGCGCGCGGCTGATCAACATCGCCACATCAGATAGCCACAGCAACAGGATCGCGCGCGCCGTTGCATGGCTGAAGGAGAATTTCGCGCGGCCGCTGCGCATCGAAGACCTCGCCGAACGCGTCAGCATGAGCGTGTCGTCCTTCCATCACCACTTCAAGTCGGTCACGGCGATGACGCCGGTGCAGTATCAGAAGCAGCTTCGCCTGCACGAGGCGCGCCGTCTGATGCTCGTGGAGCGGCTCGATGCGGGCACGGCCGGTCACCGCGTCGGCTATCAAAGCCCGTCGCAGTTCAGCCGCGAATACAGCCGCCTTTACGGTGCCTCGCCGGCCCGCGATATTGACGGCGCCCGCGAGGTCATGGCGGCGGAATAAGTACCGCGCCCAGCAAGAACGTGCCAAAGTGCGGTGGGATCATTAAAGGATTGTTTGACGTTTCCGACTAGTCTTGCGGCAGATATCAAGCAGGCCCAGATGTCCGCATGACGCAAGCACCGTTTCTCTCCATCGTCGCTCCTTGTCACAACGAGGAAGAGGGCTTGCGCGAATTCTGCCGCCGCGCCGCTGCTGCCGCGCATAGTGTTGCCGGCGATGGCTTCGAGCTCATTCTCGTCGATGACGGCTCGTCCGACCGCACGTGGGAGATCATTTCGGATCTGGCGGCCGATGTGCCGCAGCTGCTCGGTGTTCGTCTTCTGCGCAATCACGGCCACCAGCTGGCATCGACGGCGGGTCTTGCCGCGTCGCGCGGCGAGCGCGTGCTTTTGATCGATGCCGATCTTCAGGATCCCCCAGAGCTGCTTTTAATGATGATGCCGATCATGGAGCGCGGCGCCGATGTCGTTTACGGCCAGCGCACGCGCCGTCAGGGCGAAAGCTGGTTCAAACTGGCCTCCGCTTCGCTTTTCTATCGCGCTTTGTCCAAGCTCGCTTCCGTGACCATCCCGCGCGATACCGGTGATTTCCGGCTGATGCGCCGACGCGTCGTCGATATCCTGCTGGCGATGCCGGAGCGCGATCGCTTCATCCGCGGCATGGTCAGCTGGATCGGCGGCAGGCAGGTGGCGCTGCCTTACGAGCGCGACGCCCGTTTTGCCGGCACGACGAAATATCCGCTGCGAAAGATGATCAATTTCGCTCTCGATGCGATCACCAGCTTTTCGACGACGCCGCTGCGCATCAGCACTTGGCTTGGCATGATGAGCGCGGGCGTCGCGATCGCCTTGCTCGTCTACACCTTCGCTCGCTGGCTGCAGGGCGAGACGGTGACCGGCTGGTCGTCGATCATGGCCGCGGTCAGCGCCTTCAGCGCCATCCAGCTGATCTGCATCGGCATCATCGGCGAGTATCTCGGCCGTCTGGTACAAGAGAGCAAGAAGCGGCCGATGTTCATGGTCGAGACGATCGTGCGCGGCAGTGAACACGCAGAGTTGTCGATCGCTTTCTCGGAGATGAGCGCCAGCGACAAGCGCGCCGCGCTGGATGCGGCCTTTGCATCCGAAGAGCCGCCGCGCTCGCAAAAGAACAGCCGGATCGGATAATGGACCGGATTGCCGCGCCTGCTGTGGCCGCAGCCGGGCCTGAGGAATCGATCGCCAGGCAGGATTCCACCGTTGCGATCGTCGCATTCGTCGGACTTACGGCGGCTTTGGTCCTCCTGTTTCCCTTTCCGCCGGTTCTCGATTACGCCAATCACTACGCCCGTATCTGGCTCCTTTCGGGCGGGATCGGCGAGCAGCCGTTTCCTGAGATCTATGCCGTCGATTGGAACCGCACCTTCACCAATGTCGGGATCGACGTTCTAGCCACCTGGCTGGGGCCGCTTGTCGGTGCAGACAGGCTTGCGCGGGCTTTGCTTTTCCTGGCGATCGTGCTGCCGCCACTGGGCGCGATCGGCCTGCACCGCGCGCTGTTCGGCGGTCGGCACCACTGGCAGACCGCCATGCTGTCGCTCGGCTGGTGCGCCACCATGATCGGGGGCTTCATCAACTTCCAGATCGGCCTCGGCATGGCCTTGTTCTTCGCCTGCGTCGATCTGCGGCTGCAGCGCAGAAATCCCGCCCTGGTTTTTGCATGGCGGCTCGCCGCCGCGCTGCTGCTGACGGTGATGCATCTCTTCGCGCTTGGCTTCTATATGGCGATCGTCTGCGGCCTCGAATTTTCCTGGCGCACCGATATAGTGCGATCTAAGGCGGGTCTGATGAGGCTCGCCGGCCGGTTGGCGCTGGCGCTCGGCGCCTGCGCCCTGCCGCCGCTCGCGCTCTATCTCCATACGGCGGCTTTGCCCAACGCCGGCGGCAACGGCCTCGGCCTTGCCTGGAACGACGGCATCGTCCTGATCGTCCTTAATCTGCTCTCCGCCATCACGACCTATGTCCCGGTGGTGGATGTCGTGCTGGTTCTGCCGCTGATCCTCATCTGCACGCGTGCCGTCCGCGCGGGCGACATCCGCATGCATGCAGGGCTTGCCGTCGCCGCCTGCGGCCTGCTGCTTCTGTCCTGTGTTTCGCCTCGCCACATGCTCGGCACCGGATGGATCAGTTGGCGCTTTCCGATCATGACGGCGCTCGTCGCCATGGCGATGGTGTGCCCGTTCGCCAATCTCACGCGCCGGCAAGCGCTGTTGCTGGCACTCATCATCAATCTCGCAGTCTTCGGCCGCACCGGCTGGGTCGGCTGGAACTGGTGGCTGGCACAGAAGGATGTTGCCGCCGTCGAGGCTGTGCTTAAAAAGGTGCCGGCCGGTGCAGCCGTGTTGCCTCTGGGACATGAACCCGAGACAGTGAGCGGTCTTGCCCACTCGAACCGGCATTTTGCCTGGGGGTTGGATACTTTCCGGCACCTGCCGACGGTTGCCGTGCCCTTGTCGCATGCTTTCGTGCCGACGCTCTTCACGGCAAAAGGCAAGCAGCCGCTCTCCGTTCTGCCGCCATGGTCTGAGATCGCAGTTCCCGAGGGCAATCTGCTGTCGATCGGCGTGCTTTCATGCCCGGCAATGATGCAGGAATATAGAAACTTTACGCCTTACCTGTCGGATTGGCGCAGGCGTTTCGATTTCATCCTCGTCGCCAATGCCGATATCCCCGACCGCTATGTCGGCACCTTGATGCCGGCGGGCCTGACGCTGGTCGAAGATGCGGGTTTCGCAAAGCTTTACGCGATCGACAAGGCGATGCCGGCAGAGCCTCTCTCGATCCCTGCTGGTTGCGCTACGGCGTCATAGGCTCCGGCTCGTCGCGGATCGACTGCCTCTGGGCGAGTGGATCGTGATCGCGGCCGCCATCCGGTATTCGGGCGATGGGTTGGTCAGCCGGGGAATTTCAACGCCTTGTCAGCACGGCATTTGGCGAGCTTTAACTGACGGAAGGAGAGGATGCGGGTGATGCGGTTCTTGCCATCCGTTTCCACACTCATGCAGGCGCAGGCATAACCGTAATTGCCGTTGGTTTTGACATAATCATGTTCGGAGATGTCGGAGATCAGCTCCATGCCTTCGACCTCGCCGGCATCGTCGCCCTGGGTCATGATTGTCCAGGTGTTCTCCGCGTCCTCCAGCCACCAGTTGGCGGGCGTCGGATTCTCGATCCAGCCGCAGCGCGTTTCGGCGGCCTGTGCGTTTGCTGCGATGGCGAGAGCTGTGGTCATGACCGCGGCGGCTATCCAGTATCTCATTGCCTTTTCCCCACGACAAATGTCAGTTGTTGATCGCGATGATCGCCCAATGGCTCGCCTCGCAAGCGTTGTCGTCGCAGACCGCGCCCATCCAGACGGCGCCGCCGGCCAGCATGACGCCGTCGCTGTTGACGAAAAGATCCTCGTATTGCTGGCGTCCGACGGCGCGGCGCGTCTCCGGCGTCACGAGATCGTCGAAATTGTCGATGAAATCCTCGGCGTTCTCGACGTCGTAGGTCTCGCCGTTGGCCTTGACCGTCAGCGGGTACTCGGCCAGGCCAGCGATTGTCTCGGCGTCTCCCGAGCGCATCGCCCGAACGAGTCGGCGCAGCGGCCGATCGAAGCTCGCGGCATCGCCGTGCAGTTCCTCGATGCGGTTATAGACCTCGTTTTCCGACTGGGGGGAAGGCGCCGGTGCTCGGAAGCGCAGTTCCCAGAAGCATCGTTCCGGCGAGGAGAAGGGCTGCAGGCAGGCGCGGCATGGAAGGCTCCGGCAAATGGCGTGGTGCGGCATTATGCGGTCCCTGATATTGCGCGCCTATCCAATTCTGGTGTCTCACCGAGCTTTCCCGTATAAAAAATCTATCCAGGCTTCTTGACGACCTGATCGGTTTGTCGCATAAACCTCACGAACCGTACCGTACGGTACGTATATGGGAGCCATGACCGTGTCCGTCGATACCGCAGAGCCGAGCGAATTTTCGCCGCGCCAGAACGCCGTTCTGGAGCAGGCGCTGCAGTTGCTCGTCGATGGTGGCGAGAAGGCGCTGACGACTTCCGGCGTGGCGCGCGCCGCCAATTGCTCGAAGGAAAGCCTCTACAAGTGGTTCGGTGATCGCGACGGGCTGCTGTCGGCGATGATCGCCTATCAGGCCAGCAAAGTGCGCACCTTCGAGCGCAACGGCGAGCGGCTGACGGCGGCGAGCCTGCACGACCATGTCGTCATTTTTGCGCGTGACCTGCTGGAGGTGCTTGCCGGCGACGTCTCGCTGGCGCTCAACCGGCTGGCGATCGGGCAGTCGAACCGCGAGGGATCGAAACTCGGCAAACTGCTGCTCGAGCGCGGCCGTCGCCAGATCGACCGGCGCGCCATGGCGCTGATCGATGCCGGCAAAAGGGCAGGGCTCCTGCGTTTTGCCGATGCCGACGAGGCTTATCACACGCTTTACGGCCTTGTTGTCTCCGACCTGCATGTGCGCATGCTGCTCGGCGAACCAGGCCTCAAGGATACCGCACGCCAGGCGGAGAGGGCCGTCACCGCCTTCCTCAGGCTTTATGGCACGGACAAGGTTCTGGCGGAGATGCCGGTTCTCGGCTGATTCCGCTTTAATGACAGTCAACAAGACAAGCAAAGGGAAGGAACTTCAAATGCGCGTCTATTACGATCGTGATGCCGATCTCAACCTCATCAAGGCCAAGAAGGTCGCCGTCATCGGCTATGGTTCGCAGGGCCGTGCCCATGCGTTGAACCTCAAGGACAGCGGCGCTCAGAACGTCGTCATCGCACTCAAGGCCGGTTCGCCGACCGTCAAGAAGGCCGAAGCCGATGGCTTCAAGGTCATGACGGTTGCCGAAGCTGCCGCCTGGGCGGACCTGATGATGATGGCGACCCCGGACGAACTGCAGGCCGACATCTACAAGGCCGACATCGCCGGCAACATCCGCGATGGCGCAGCCATCGCCTTTGCTCACGGCCTCAACGTTCACTTCGGTCTCATCGAGCCGAAGGCTTCGGTCGACGTCGTCATGATCGCACCGAAGGGCCCGGGCCACACGGTTCGCGGCGAATACCAGAAGGGCGGCGGCGTTCCCTGCCTCGTTGCCGTTCATCAGAACGCTTCGGGCAATGCGCTTGAACTCGCTCTCTCCTACGCCTGTGGCGTCGGCGGCGGCCGTTCGGGCATTATCGAAACCAACTTCCGCGAAGAGTGCGAAACCGACCTCTTCGGCGAACAGGTCGTTCTCTGCGGTGGTCTCGTCGAGCTCATCCGCGCCGGTTTCGAAACGCTCACCGAAGCCGGTTACGCGCCCGAGATGGCCTATTTCGAGTGCCTGCACGAAGTGAAGCTCATCGTCGACTTGATTTATGAAGGCGGCATCGCCAACATGAACTACTCGATCTCCAACACGGCCGAGTGGGGCGAATATGTCTCCGGTCCGCGCATCATCACTGCCGAGACCAAGGCCGAGATGAAGCGCGTCCTCAAGGACATCCAGACCGGCAAGTTCACGTCCGATTGGATGCAGGAATACCGCGCCGGCGGCTCGCGCTTCAAGGGCATCCGCCGCCTGAACGACAGCCACCCGATCGAAGAAGTCGGCGCCAAGCTGCGCGGCATGATGCCCTGGATCGGCAAGAACAAGCTGGTCGACAAGTCGGTCAACTAAGCGACTTTCCGCGCCGCATCGAACTTGGTTCATGCGGCGCGCTTTGCGGTTATCCTCCGTGCATATCGTCCTGCCAAGCCGTTGCCATCGGTAGCGGCTTTCCGCTTGCATCGGACTAGCCGGACAAGAGCACACAATGGTCGAAGCGTCGGGCTGCAACGTCAGCGGCCGGAGCCATGATGACGAGATCGCTGGCGTCCCAAAAGACGCGACCCGTTGCCGAGCCGGCGCGCAGCCGTGCGAGAACAATCCAGCCGTCCGGGTCGTCCAACTCGCCAAAGCCTTGCGAGGCGGCTAAGCTTGATGCCTCTGCGCGACACGAGAGGCCTCCCTGGATCGTGGCATGGCCAAGCATCTGGTGGACCTGAGGGGTCGCAGACCCGGCATAGGGACCGGTCAAGGCGAGCTCGAAAGCCTCATTCGTGTCGGAGAGCTCATCGAGCGATCCATTGTCTCATCTTCATGACGCATGAATCATAGGGCGGAGGCAACGTGCCGACTACGGCAACGTCCGGTCTTGGCCTTCGTTGAGCCGTGTCGCTCCTGCCTGAGAAAGAACAGCATCCTCAAGATGTTCCTGTCGCAAAACCGTAATATCGCGCCTTTAGGTTTAGAGCGGATCTAAAACAAGACAATTTGACACCAGTTTTTAACCGTGGAGGCATTGGATGAACGAGCATCTTTCCCAGAGGATTTTCCCGACGACTCAGCTCGAAGACGCGGATGGTGACGGCCACAACACCAGCGCCAATCCGACGATGGGTGAAATCATCGGCAAGCGTTTTTCACGCCGCAATTTTCTGCAGGGCTCACTTGCCGTTTCCGCCATTGCAGCCACGGTAAGCCCGATCGCGCTGATGAGCGCGGACGAGGCGCGCGCTGCAGACAATAAAGGCTCTGCCTTCAACTTCTCCGAAGTGGAGGCCGGCGTCGATGACAAGCATCATATCGCTGAAGGGTATGATGCCGATATTCTGCTGCGGTGGGGCGATGCCGTGCTGCCGGGTGCCCCGCAATTCGATCCGGCGAAGCAGACGGCCGATGCACAGAGCAAGCAGTTCGGCTACAACAACGATTATGTCGGCTTCATTCCGCTCGAAGGTTCGTCCGAGCACGGCCTGCTCGTCGTCAATCATGAATACACGAACCCGCACCTGATGTTCCCCAGCCTCGTCCAGGTGGTCGACGGCAAGATCAAGCAGGGCGCGCTCAGCAAGGAGCAGGTGGATGTCGAGATGGCGGCCCACGGCGGCACTATCGTCGAGATCCGCAAGACGGGTGGTAAGTGGCAGGTCGTCGCCGACGGCAAGTATAATCGCCGCATCACCGCCAACACGCCGATGGAAATTACCGGCCCCGCCGCCGGAAACGACCGCTTGAAGACCAGTGCCGACGTGACCGGCACCCGCGCCATCGGCACGATCAACAACTGCGCTGGCGGCGTCACGCCCTGGGGCACCTACATCATGGCCGAAGAGAACTTCCACGGCTATTTCTCCGGCGCGCTGCCGGAAGGTCACAAGGAAGCCCCGAACTATAAGCGTTATGGCGTTCCGGAAGGCGCCTACGAGTGGGCCAATTTCTACGACCGCTTCGATCTTTCCAAGGAGCCGAACGAGCCGAACCGTTTCGGCTGGATCGTCGAGGTCGACGTCATGGACCCGACGTCGGCGCCGAAGAAGCGAACCGCGCTCGGCCGCACCAAACACGAGGGCGCCGAGTCGATCGTCGCCAAGAACGGCAAGGTCGTCTTCTATCTCGGCGACGACGAGCGCTTCGACTACGTCTACAAGTTCGTGACATCAGCAGCGTTCAACCCGAATGATCGCGCCGCCAACATGAACCTGCTCGACAGCGGCACGCTTCATGTCGCCAAGTTCAACGAGGACGGCACCATGCAGTGGCTGCCGCTGGTCTTCGGCCAGGGTCCGCTGACGGCGGAAAACGGTTTCACCAGCCAGGCTGACGTGCTGATCGAATGTCGTCGCGCCGGTGACGCGCTCGGCGCCACCAAGATGGACCGCCCGGAAGACGTCCAGCCGAACAGCGTCAACGGCAAGGTCTATGTCATGCTGACCAACAACACCCGCCGCAAGGCCGACCAGGTGGATGCCGCAAATCCGCGCGCGGAAAACGCCTTCGGCCACATCATCGAGATCTCTGAAAACGACGGCGATTTCACTGCCACATCGGGCAAGTGGGAAGTGCTCCTGAAGTGCGGCGATCCCTCGGTTGCGGCCGTCGGTGCGACCTTCTCCACCGAAACGACCAAGAACGGCTGGTTCGGCATGCCCGACAACTGCGCCGTCGATGCTGCCGGCCGCCTCTGGGTTTCGACCGACGGCAACAACAACAAGGCCACCGGCCGCACCGACGGTCTGTGGGCCGTCGATACGGAAGGGGCGGCGCGCGCCACTTCGAAGCTGTTCTTCCGCGTGCCGGTCGGCGCCGAAATGTGCGGCCCGCTTTTCACGCCGGACGACGAGACCGCCTTCGTCGCCGTGCAGCATCCCGCCGATGGCGGCGAGGACTGGCCGGGCCATGGCCGCCCGTCCTATTACGAGGACCTTTCGACCCGCTGGCCGGACTTCAAGCCCGACATGCCAGTGCGGCCTGCGGTCGTCGCCATCACCAAGGTTGGCGGTGGCAAGATTGCCGTCTGACGGTTGAACACGGAGGCTGCCACCTCGCTGTAAATGCCCTCTGGCGGCCGTGGATGAGCCCATCTTCCGGCCGCCTGTCGCCGCGCCCGTATGTGCGTTATGTAGCTCTCATTTTGAGCACGGGCGTGGCCGTCGTATCGGTGGGAAACTCAAGGTCATCCCGACCCATTGAGAAGTAGCCTGCTATGGATGCAGGGTTTCTTGAAGCACGGTTTGGATTTCAGATAGCAGCCGCAAAAATTGACGGGGCAAAGCGAGACATAGACCTCCGTCAACTGCAGAGAAATCCGCCTCTACGAATAAGATCGTGATCTCAACCGGGAATGGACGCTCAGCCCGGAAAGCAAGCAGCCTCTACCGATGCGCCATCACCGTGATCCACCGTGTCGGCTCACCGTCATAACCGCCGCCGTCGTTTTCCTCGATGGTGATGTCACGCCAGCCGCCTTTTGTCAGAAGCGCCAACAGTCCGTCGGCAGAGGGATAGTTGTAATAGCGGCCGAAGCCGTCATGGCCCTCCGCTTCCCCTGCCTTGAAGGTCGCGTGAATGATGCCGCCCGTCCTCAGCGCGCGCCGGATGCGGGCGAAGACGTCGGGCAGCTCAGATCTTGGAACATGGAGAAGGCTTGCATGCGCCCAGACGCCGTCGAAGGCGCTGTCGGCGTCGAGCTCCTGGAACAGCATGACCCTCACCGGCCTGCCGATCAGCGCCTCCGCTTGTCTTGCAAGCTCGGTCGAGCCATCCGTCGGCGTCACGTCGAAACCGTGCGCTAGCATGTAGGCGCTGTCCTGCCCGCCGCCGCAGCCGAGCTCGAGGATTGCCGCACCCGGCGCAAGCCCGGCGAGGAAGCCATCGAGCTGCTTCGGCAGGCTGCGCACCCGCTTGGCGTATGTCTCGGCATTTTCCTCATAGAAGGCGGAGGTGCGGTCAAGAGGCATGCTGTTCGGCCGATCGCGGGCGTCGGTTGGATTGGAGATGTCTTTCAGGAAGCCGGTCGGCGTCGATGATGTCAATGACGACAATCCCTTCCGACGTCACCCGGTAGAAGGCGACGTGGCGCATGTGGAGGAGGCGGCGAAGGCCAGCGCCGAGTTCGTCGCACTCTTCTCCCATGGAGGGAGCATGCGAAAGAAGCACGAAAATCCTGTCCCAGTCGAGAAGATAGGCGTCTGCCTGCGCCTCGCCGAAATTGAGGCAAGCATATTCGTCGATGCCCGATAGCACGGAGTACGCGGTTCGGGTCAGCCTATAGGTGGTTGTCACGCAGCTTTGCCTTCGTTTCCGACAGGATGTCGGGAATGCGTCGCTCGCTCGGGCCGCTTTCCTCAGCCTGTCTCAGAATGTTGCGCAGTTCTTCGTCGTCAAGCTTATGATGGAGCTGATCCTTCAGAACAAGCTCCGCCAGGAATGCGTCGGCACTGCTGTATCTACCGCTTGCGACACGGTTTTCGACGTATTCCGCCAGATTATCCGGAAGCGAGATCGTCATTTTCGCCATTGGATTCGGTGCCGCCTGCACATGCCGGTTATCAGCCATTCCAGATGCCAGATTATCATTTCCCAGTTTGTGATAGAAGCGTTGTGCCGCGCCGTCGAGGGCTTGGGTCACATGCGGATCAGTCTTTTTTATCGATATAGATGACGCGTTCGAGACCCTTGAAATGGGCGTCGCAGGTCAGGATATCGGCATCGTGGCACTCCGCGGTGGCGAGTTTATGAATTGCCGCGGCGAGGGCGGAATAGATCGTCAGCCCGACGGCTTTTCTGGGCGAGGCGGAGGCGGTGTCCACCAAGCCGGTGTGACGCCGCCATTCGCGTGAAGCGTCGGGAGTTCAGGCCGGAATAAGGCGCGTCCAGCCGCGCTCATCGTTGGTTACGCCTTTCTGCAGACTGACGAGTTGCTGGCGCAGTTCGCTGGTCAACTTACCGGTCTGTCCGTCTCCGACCAGAAACTCGCCGCCGGCATGTCGAACCAGGCCGATGCCCGCCAGGACCGCGGCAGTGCCGCAAGCGAAGGCTTCGACGAGCTTGCCGCTGGTTGCGTCCTGCCGCCATTCTTCGAAGGAGTACGGACGCTGCTCGACGCGCAAGCCCTTTTCTTCGGCGAGCACGATCACCGAGGCCCGGGTGATACCCGGCAGGATCGTGCCGCCAAGAGGCGGGGTGACCACCGATCCGTCATTCATGACGAAGAAGACGTTCATGCCGCCGAGTTCCTCGACCCAGCGATGCTCGGCTGCATCAAGGAAGACGACCTGATCGCAATCCTTCTTCGCGGCTTCCGCTTGCGCCACGAGGCTGGCTGCGTAGTTTCCGCCGCATTTTGCAGCACCGGTGCCACCGGCGGCAGCACGGGTGTATTCGGTCTCGACCCATAGGGAGACCGCCTTCGCTCCGCCTTTGAAGTAGGCGCCGACCGGAGAGGCGATGATGCAGAAGACATACTCCTGAGCCGGACGAACGCCGAGAAACGCCTCGTTGGCGAACATGAAGGGGCGAAGGTAAAGACTGGCGTCGCCGGATGGAATCCAGGCCTTGTCAACGCGGACCAGTTCTTCGACCGCCTTCAAGAAGAGTTCTTCGGGCACAGGAGGCATCGCCATGCGGGTCGCCGACTGCGCGAAGCGGCGGGCGTTTTCTTCGGGCCGAAAGAGCAGAATCCGGCCATCGTCTGCCTTGTAGGCTTTCATGCCTTCGAAAATTTCCTGAGCATAGTGCAGCACGGCGCTTGCAGGATCGAGCTCCAGAGGACGCCTCGGCGTAACCTTGGCATCGTGCCAACCCTTGTCGGCAGTCCATCGTGCCAGGACCATATGATCCGTGAAGACCTTGCCGAAGCCGGGCGTCTCCAGTGCCTGGATGCGATCGGCGTCCGAGACGGGAGACTTGTGCAGTTCGATTTTGATTTCAGGAGAGGTCGTCGTAGCGGTCATTGCTGGCACCTTGGTAGTACATTGAATAGTGGCGGCGACACTACCGCCGCCGGGCTGGTCTTGGAAAGGCCTGAATCAGCCGGTTTCGGCATCGATCAGAGGAATCATCGCTTTCTTGTCACCATGACAAGAAAATAGGTCAGTATTATTGACATAATTCCGGCGGCATGGTTTGTCGGCGGTATAGAAAATATGAGGAAACTCCATGCTGAACTGGGACACCATGATTGCGTCGCGCTCGTCGCGCATGCGCGCATCCGAGATCCGCGAGCTCTTGAAGCTTCTCGACCGGCCGGACATCATCTCATTTGCCGGCGGCATTCCGGATCCGGCGCTCTTTCCCGATCAGGAATTCAAGCAGGCCTATGCCGATATCTTCGACGGCGCCGCCGTCAACGCGGCGCTGCAATATTCGGTCAGCGAAGGCTACAAGCCGCTGCGCGAATGGCTGGTCGGGCAGATGGCGGCTCTCGCCATCCCCTGCGAACTCGACAACGTTTTCATCGTGTCCGGTTCGCAGCAGGGCCTCGATTATCTCGGCAAACTCTTCCTGTCGCCTGATGACACCGCACTCGTGACATGGCCGACCTATCTCGGCGCGCTGCAGGCCTTCAATGCCTATGAACCGGTCTACGACCAGCTGACGCCGAACGGCAACCGGACGCCCGAGTCCTACCGTGCGTCCGCTTCCGCTGCCGGCGGCAAGGTAAAGTTCGCCTATCTCTCCACTGACTTCTCCAATCCGACCGGCGAGACCGTCGATCTTGACGGCCGCAAGAAGGTCCTGGCGCTGGCGGAAGATCTCGACATCGCCGTCATCGAGGATGCGGCCTACCAGTCGCTGCGTTACGACGGCGATCCGATCCCGCCGATCCTGGCGCTGGAGATAGCCGAGAAGGGCCATATCAACGATACGCGCACGATCTATTGCGGCAGCTTCTCGAAGACGCTGGCGCCCGGCCTTCGCGTCGGCTTCATCGTCGCCAATGCGCCCGTCATCCGCAAGCTGGTGCTGATGAAGCAGGCGGCCGACCTGCATTCTTCGACGATCAACCAGATGGCGATATCAGATGTCGCCGAGCGCGGCTTCGATGCGCAGGTCGCCAAGATCAAGGGTGCCTATAGCCAACGCCGCGACTGCATGCTGACCGCACTTGAGAAATACATGCCGGAAGGCACCAGCTGGACGAAGCCGGAGGGCGGCATGTTCATCTGGATCACGCTGCCGGAGGGCATGGACGGCGCCAAGTTGCTGGCGAAATCGCTCGAAACCGCCAAGGTCGCCTTCGTGCCCGGCAAGGCGTTCTTCGCCGATGGTTCCGGCGCCAACACCTTCCGCCTCAGCTTCTCCTGCGCCAACGAGCAGATGATCGAGGACGGCATAGGCCGCCTGAGCGCGCTGATCTCGGCCGAGATCGGTAGCTGAGCGTGAGAGGTTGAGGAGAGGGCGTGCCGTGCGGCCCTTCATCCGACCCTTCAGGCCACCTTCTCCCCGCTGGGGAGAAGAAGAAGCAAGCCGTAAGCTCTCGCTTCCATGACGAACGCTTTCGAGGAGGCGAGGCGTCGCCACAAATCTCTTCTCCCCAGCGGGGAGAAGGTGGCGGCAGCCGGTTGAGGGGTGAGCGGCAGAGCCGCGAATGCACGGAGCGCAAGCGAAGGGCAACATGTGGGATATGCCATGCAGCTCCCTGGACTTCCCGTTTTGCAAAACAGCAGGCAGGGCGCCGATCAGAAGATCGTCGTCCAGCCTTCGTTCGCCGTCTCGCTCTTGCCGTAACCGACCCGATCGGCGACGGCGCCGTCGGCGTTGCGCAGGATGATGTCGCCGCCCCGGTTGGCAAGCTGCGGGCCGCCGGCTGCGGCATCGAGCGCTATGGTGCGCAGCTCGCCTGCGCTAAGCGATCCCGACAGCGTCTGGGTTCTGCCGTTTTCGTCCTCCAGCTTCCAGCCTTCGAGCGATGCCTCCATGTCGGAGCGGTTGATGATCGTCACCGTTTCGGCCTCGGTGCCGCCTTCGCCGTTGACCGGGTTGATCAGCGCGGCGACGATGCGCAGCGACGAGGCGACGATCGGCTGCGGCCGGCGTGTGCCTTCGCCGCGGCCCTGGCCGCCGCGGTTCTCCGAAACGGGATGGCCGGTCGCCGCATCGGTGTTCCAGTTCTGGGACTGGAAGCAGAGGAAGATCGCCGCCCATTCGTCGGTATCGTTGAAATGGACGAGCAGCGCGCCGTCCTGGTTCGGCCCATTGGTGGCCTTGAAGCTGCCGCCGTCGCCCTGGTTCATGTGGATGTCGTGGATGCCGTTGCCAGGCTCGAAATCGAAATATTGGTCGGGCTTGTTATGCTCGGGGCCCCAGGCCTCGCCGAAGGCATAGAAATGGATGTCGGGATCGGCAATGCCTTCCTCGACGATCGGTTCGATGAATTCCCTGAGATCGTTCTTCGGGCCGGAAAGCTGGAAGGGCGCGACATTCATGTCCTCGCGCTCGATCAGCCCGCCGCGGACGTAGTCGATCGCAAGCTCCGGACGGTCCTTGCGGATGTCGGTCAGGCCCATCGGCAGGGCTTCGAGCGCGTCCGTCAGTGCCGGATGCTTGAAATCGACGATATTGGCGTAGAGGAGGTCGTGCGGTGACATCTTCGAGCGGACGTTCAGCGCGATGCGGTAGCTGACGCCGTCCGCCTCGATGCGGATCTCGATATGGGGATCGTTGTCGTCATCAAGGGCGAGTGCGCTCGCCGTACCCTTCAGGACGTTGTAGTTCTTCAGCATGGAAACCCTCGCTGCGGTGGCGGGATCTCATGGTAGCACGGTGAAAGTGCATCTTTTGTGACGCATATCTTTCACCGTGCAAGGGAGGAGCGCCGACGCTATTGCTGAAGATGCGGTCCGAAAAGCTCGAGATCGGCTTCACCAAGCCTGTCGCTCACCGTGTTCAGCTGGTGCCAGTAGGGATAGATCACCGGCGGCAGGCTGACCGCGTCGAGGCGCTTGCGCTCCTCGTCCGTGAGCTTCAGCTCGGCGGCTGCGATGTTGTCGCGGAACTGGGCTTCGGTGCGGCCGCCGATGATGACCGACGTCACCGCCTTGCGGCCGATCAGCCAGGCGAGCGCCACCTGTGCGGCGGAAACGCCGCGTTCCTCACCGATCGCGACCAGCGTCTCGACGATATTCCAGAGGCGGTTCTCGTCGCGGATCGGCGGTTCGGTCCAGCCGGCGAACTGGCGCGTACCTTCGGGCGCTGCCTGGTTGCGGCGATGCTTGCCGGAGAGCAGGCCGCCGGCGAGCGGGCTCCAGACCAGCACGCCGAGGCCCTGGTCGATCGAGATTGGCAGCAGCTCGTATTCGGCGTCGCGGGCTTCCAGCGTATAGTGGATTTGCTGGCTCACGAAGCGCTGGTACCTGTGCTCGTTGGCGATGCCGAGCGCCTTCATGATGTGCCAGCCGGAATAATTCGAGCAGCCGACATAACGCACCTTGCCCTGTCTGATCAGGGTGTCGAGCGCTTCCATCGTCTCTTCGAGCGGCGTCTGGCCGTCCCATTCATGCACTTGGTACAGGTCGATGACATCGGTCTTCAGGCGCTTGAGGCTCGCCTCGCATTCGCGGATCAGGTGGTAGCGCGACAGACCCTGGTCGTTCGGGCCGTCGCCCATGCTGAAGCGGGCCTTGGTGGCGAGCAACACGCCTTGCGGCCGCTTACCGGAGAGCACGTCACCGATGATGTTTTCGCATTCGCCTGATGAATAGGCGTTGGCGGTGTCGATCAGGTTGATGCCGGCATCGATGCACATATCGATCATCTTTTTCGCCTCGGAGGTGCCGAGATCGCCGACCATCTTCGCCCAACCGACGCCGCCGAAGGTCATCGTGCCCATGGTCAATGTGGAAATCTTCAGGCCCGAACGGCCAAGCAAACGATATTCCATTGGAACTCCTCCTTTAAACGAGACTGACGTACTTCAACGCTCCGAGATGGCAATGGCGGCGTGTTCGCGAGGCTTAGGTAAAGATTCCTGAGCGCCGGCATCTTCCGGTCATGTGGCGGCTATGGCCGATCACGAGCCGGGCGGCAGATCGTACAATATGTCATCGGCTTGTCGACGGAAATCGTCTTGGCGCAGTCGACGCGCCGGAGGCCGCATCAGCTCTCGTGCTTGTCCTTGTTATGAATATTGTCGCGAAGCGAAGCAATCGTGTCCCGAATCTTGTTGACAGTCTCGGCGTCGAGACCGACGGCCTTGCCGATGCAGTCGAACACATGAGTGGCACGGCTCTTGAGAGCCAGTCCCTTCTTCGTCAGGCGCAAGAGCACCTGGCGCTCATCAGCGGGATTTCGGTTGCGTGTGACGAGCCCAACATTTTCCAGCCGCTTCAGCAGCGGCGTGAGGGTGCTGGAGTCGAGAAAAAGCGTCCCGCCGAGATCCTTCACCGTGCGTTCGTCGCGCGCCCACAAAGCCGTCATGACAAGGAATTGCGGATAGGTGAGTTCCAGCTCGTCGAGCAGGGGACGGTAAAGCTGGTTAAAGACGTGGCTTGCCGAATAGATCGAAAAGCAAAGCATTTCATCGATCTTGGGCACGTCAGCGAGATCATTTGATCTGGTTTCTTTCATCACGCTCTCCTTTGATTTCAATATAATTTGTGCGCGATCTATTTGCAAGCTATTGACTCGGCAAGTGAGGCGGCCTAATTAGATAGCGTACAAAGAAATCGCTCACAAAGTATACGCCAAACACGGAAAGCTCCAGAGGTTTGCTGCGTCAACGGATGCGCAAGCACATGAATCCCTTGTGGCTCCCGATTCGGTTCCTTTGAAACTCAACCGACGAAAGGAAATGACCAATGTTCAAGTTTGCTGCTGCCGTCGCCCTGGCAGGCGCTCTTCTTTCCGGTGCTGCTGTTGCCCAGCCGGCCAAGCCGACCGTTGTCCTCGTCCATGGCGCCTTTGCCGATTCATCCAGTTGGAACGGCGTCGTTGAAATCCTGCGCAAGGATGGCTTTTCTGTCGTGGCAGCGGCCAATCCGCTGCGTAGCGTTGCGAATGACGCTGCCTATGTCTCCGACGTGGTCGGCAGCATCGCCGGCCCCGTGGTCCTCGTCGGCCATTCCTATGGCGGCCAGGTCATTTCGACCGCGGCCAACGGCCACGACAACGTCAAGTCGCTGGTCTATGTCGCGGCCTTCGCCCCTGATGCAGGGGAATCGGTTGCCGATCTTGCCGGCAAGTTTCCGGGCGGCACGCTGAGCGGAGCGCTGGCGGCCCCGGTAAAGCTCAGCACCGGCGGTGTCGATCTCTATATCGACCAGGCGAAGTTCCATGATCAGTTCGCCAGCGACGTGCCGGCCGAGCAGGCGGCCCTGATGGCGGCTGCCCAACGTCCAGTCACCGAGGCCGCCCTGACCGACAAATCCGGCGAACCCGCCTGGAAGAAGCTGCCGTCGTGGTTTGTCTACGGCACCGGCGACAAGAACATCCCGGCCGCAGCCCTTGGTTTCATGGCCGAGCGGGCAAGCTCGAAGAGGACCGTCGTGGTCGATGGCGCCTCCCACGTCGTGATGGTGTCGCATCCCGAGAAGGTGGCGGAATTGATCGAAGAGGCTGCAAAGTAGTATTCGATCCGAGGGCCACGGCGCGCGAGCGCCGTGGCCCTCGGATGTTGTGAGCCTGATCATTTGGCTTGAGAATGCCGCCGTCGTTAAAGCCGGGCTCAGCCCGTTCCATTCGATGCCGACACAGCAGCCCTGGAGAGGTCACGACCGGTCGGTGGCAAAGTAGTGGCGCAGGGCGTGGACCAACCGCCGCGCCCTGTCACATCTCTGTCAACGACCCCTAATAAGGGAGGGACATCGAAATCGAGGATTCCTTCCCATGAAAACGATCGTTTCTGCCGCAGCCCTTGTCGCCGCGAGCCTCTTTGCCATTCCGGCTTCGGCCGCAAACCTCGTTCTCTACACCAGCCAGCCGAACGAAGACGCGCAGGCGACGGTCGATGGCTTCATGGCCGCCAATCCCGATATCAAGGTCGACTGGGTACGCGACGGCACGCCGAAGATCATGGCGAAACTCCAGGCCGAGATCCAGGCCGGCAATCCGGTTGCCGACATTCTCCTCATCGCCGATGTGGTGACGCTGGAGCGCCTCAAGGAAGACGGCAAGCTCTTGGCCTATAAGTCGCCGGAAGCCGCAGGGTACGATGCCGCCCTTTATGACGCCGACGGCTATTACTACTCGACCAAGCTGATCACCACCGGCATCATGTACAACACCTCGGCCGCCATGAAGCCTGCGAGCTGGAAGGACCTGACCAAGCCGGAAGCCAAAGGCCTCGTCACCATGCCGAGCCCGCTTGCCTCGGGTGCGGCCCTCATCCACGCCCAGACGCTTGCCGCCGGTCCGGGACTCGGCTGGGACTTCTACAAGTCGCTTGCGGAAAACGGCGCGATTGCTGCCGGCGGCAACGGCGCCGTGCTGAAGTCGGTCGCCTCGGGCGAAAAGGCTTATGGCATGGTTGTTGACTACATGCCGATCCGCGAGAAGGCCAAGGGCGCTCCCGTCGAGTTCGTGTTCCCGAGCGAAGGCGTTTCAGCCGTCACCGAGCCAGTCGGCATCCTTGCCAGCACCAAAAATGCCGATGCCGCCAGGAAATTCGTCGATTACGTGCTCTCCGAAACGGGCCAGGAAGGCTTCCTGAAGCTCGGCTACATCCCGGCCCGTAACGGCATGAAGCTGCCGGACGGCTTCCCGGCGCGCGACACCATCAAGGTCCTGCAGATCAAGGCGGCCGAAGCATTGAAGAATACCGACCAGGATCTCAAGACCTTCTCGGGCATCTACGGCTCGAACTGATCCTTTCATGTACGGATACATCAAAACCGGAAGCAGCCAGCCCGCCTGGCTGTTTCCTTTTGTCGTCGTGGTCGTCCTGATCCTCAGCGTGCTGCCGCTCGCGCGCCTCGCCATTGTCGGAATGGCGGCCTTTGCCGATGGCGGCGTGATTGATGTTCTGAGCGAGGCGTCGCTCTGGTCGGCGACCTATTACACCGTCGTCACCGCCATTCTGGGCACGATCATCTCGCTCGTCATCGGCTGCCTCTTTGCCTTCCTGCTGACGCTGACCGATATCCGCGCCAAGGGGCTGCTCAGCTTCTTCTTCGTGCTGCCGATGATGATCCCCCCGCAGGTAACGGCGCTTGCCTGGGTGCAGATGTCAGGCCCCTCCAGCCCGCTGCTGAAGGCGCTGCATATCGCCCCGCCACTCGGCTCGCCGCAGCCGCTCTATTCGGTGAGCGGCATTGCGCTGCTCTATGGCGTGCAGCATGCGCCGCTGGTCTATCTGGCGCTTCGGGCCGGGCTGATGACGCTGCCGCGCGATGGCGTCGAAGCCGCACGGCTTTCCGGCGCTTCCAGCTTGCAGGTGTTCCGCGATATCATCTTGCCGCTGTCGCTGCCCGGCATCATTGCGGGTGCGGCGATCTCCTTCGTCTCCTGCACCGGCAATTTCGGCATTCCCGCCATTCTCGGCATTCCGGCCTCGATTTTCACGCTGCCGACGTTGATCTTCACCAAGTTCTCCGCCTTCACCAGCCGCACCTTCGGTGATGTCGCCGTGCTCTCGGCGATCATCGCCATCATCTCGGTCGTCGGGCTGATAATACAGGACCGGGCGTTGCGCGGCCGCGACTACCGCGTCATCGGCTTATCTGGAGCGAGTGCGGCCTTCGAGCTCGGCGCCTGGCGCCTTGCTTTCACACCGCTCGTCTGGGCGATCCTGTTCTTCATGCTGGCAGCACCCTTCTTCGCGCTGGTCGCCGGCGCGCTGGTGCCGGCCTATGGCGTGCCGCTCACCTTCAAGACCATGTCGCTGCATGCCTTTGAGGAGATCCTGTTCCGGCAGGCGGTGACGCGCACGGCCTTTATCAATTCGCTGTCGCTCGCCGGAGCCACAGCGCTTGGTCTCCTCGTGGTGACGGTGCTTGCGGCCTACGCGCTGACGCGGCGCAGGGATGCGGCTTCCCGCATTGTCTCCAGTCTGATCGAGATACCCTATTCGCTGCCCGGCATCGTCATGGCGGTCTGCTTCATCCTGGTGTTCGCAGCACCGATCCCGATCCTCCACCTGTCGCTCTATGGCACGATCTGGATCATCCTGATCGCCTATTTCTCCTCGTTCTTCGCCGTCAGCCTAAAACCCGTGGTCAGCGCCTTCCACCAGCTCGATCCGGCGCTGGAAGAGGCGGCGCGGCTTTCCGGCGCCGGCTTCTTCCGCAGGCTTGCCGATATCATCGTGCCGCTGATTGCGCCGGCCGCCGGCGCCTCCGTTATTCTTGTCTTTCTGATTGCCTGCAACGAGCTGACAATCTCGGCGCTGCTCTGGTCTGCCGGCACACAGACGCTCGGCGTCGCCATCTACAATCTCGATGATAGCGGCAGCTCGGACCTTGCTTCGGCGCTCTCGGTGCTCGTCGTGCTCATGGTCGTCGTGCTGATGCTGCTGCTCGAACTTCTGGCGAAACGACTGCCGAAAGGAGTGGTCCCATGGCGAGGTTGATCCTCAACCAGCTCGGCAAGGTTTTCGGCACCGGTCGCGCCGCCGTCAGCGGCTTTTCGCTCGATGTGCGCGAGGGCGGCTTCCTGGCGTTGCTCGGGCCTTCCGGTTGCGGCAAGACGACAGTGCTGCGGATGATCGCCGGTTTCGAGACGCCGAGCGACGGCTCGATCCATCTCGGCGAGAGATTGCTTGCCGATGCCGCACAGTCGCTGCCGCCGGAAAAGCGCAACATGGCGATGGTGTTTCAGTCCTACGCGCTGTGGCCGCATATGAGTGTTGCCGACAATGTCGGCTATCCTCTCAAAGTGCGCGGCATCTCGGGCGAAGCCTACCAGGCGAAGGTGCGCGATGCGCTCGGCACCGTCAGGCTCGCCGACTACGCCGAACGGCGTCCGGCCGATCTTTCCGGCGGCCAGCGTCAGCGCGTGGCGCTTGCCCGCTGCCTGGTGACATCGCCCGACGTCGTTCTGCTCGACGAGCCGCTTGCCAATCTCGACCGGCACCTGAAACAGGAGATGGAGGAGACTTTTCGCGAGTTCCACCAGCGCTCGGGCGCGACGATGATCTACGTCACCCACGACCAGAGCGAGGCGATGGCACTCGCGACCGACGTCGCCGTCATGTCGGAAGGGCGGCTGCTGCAGGTGGCGGCGCCCGCCGAGATCTACGCGCGGCCTGAAGGACGCATCGTCGGCGGCTTGATCGGGCGCGGCGCGATCCTGACACTGTCGGTAATGGGCGGCGAACGCCAGCTGGAATGGGATGAACTGCAGGATGCGCTGCAGGCCACCAATATCGATGGCGCCGATATCCTCGTGCGGCCGGAGGATGTGATCATCGGCGGCGAGGGGGCTCCGGCAACCGTCGAATCCGCGCTTTTCGAGGGCGAGCGTTATGCTGCGAAACTGACGCTCGGCAACGGCCAGACGCTGCGCGCCTTCAGCCGCGTCCCTGTCGTGCCCGGTGAAGTCGTACACATCGTCATCCGCGCCGGGTGGCGGCTTTGAGAGATCTAAAGCATGTCGCGCAAAAGTGGCCGCGGCTGCGGGAAAATGTCAGCGGCCTAAGTCACAGGCAATCACGTCCGGGGCTTCGAAAGCCACGGCCATTCGCACTTTTCTTGCGGCATCCATCTTTTCCTCCTGCTTCTACTGGTTAAGGTACTGCCCGCAACCGGACTCATTCCATGTCGTTTCGCCTCGCCACCTTCAATGTCGAAAACCTGCTTACTCGTTTCGATTTCACCGGCTTCCGCAACCAGCTGCGCCAAGACCGCGTCATCAAGCTTTTCGAAGTGTCGAGCGAGGGCGTCTACCAGCAGCTCGAGCAGGCGCGGGTAGTCGCCGCGACCGACGACACAAGGCAGATGACGGCGCTGGCTATCGCCGATGCGGATGCCGATATCCTCTGCCTGCAGGAAATCGACAACATGGCCGCCCTTCAGGCCTTCGAATACGGCTACCTCTTCCGCATGGTTGGAAACGGCTACCGGCAGAAATTCCTGGTCGAGGGCAATGACGGCCGCGGCATCGATGTTGCCGTCGTCATGCGCGAGGAAACGCGCGACGGCCAGAAGATCGAGCTGCGGGATATCAGAAGCCATGCGATGACGACCTATCGCGATCTCGATCTCTTCAATGAGGAGCTGATGCTCACCAACCGCATCGACGACAAGATCTTCAAGCGCGACTGCCTGGAGCTTGACCTTCTGATCGGCGGCCGGCCGTTTTCGCTCTACGTCGTGCATTTCAAGTCGATGGGCAATCCGCGCGACGGGCTGGACGGGCGGCAATCGACCATGCCGATCCGCCGCGCCGAGGCGCGCGCCGTGCGCCGCATCATCGAGGATCGCTTCAGTGCGGAGCAAGCCGGTACGAAGAGCTTCGCCATCTGCGGAGACATGAACGATTATCAGGAGCGTGTCGATGTCATCGGCCGCCGGGGCACCGGCTATCGCTTCGAATATCAGAACGAGACCGAAAGCGCGCTCGACGTTTTCAGTCGCGACGGCTTTGCCGAAAATGTCGTGCGCCGCCGCGACCCCCTCGACCGCTGGACGCTTTATCACGCGCGCGGGCCACAGGAGCAGTGGCTTTGCCAACTCGACTATCTCTGGCTTTCGCCAGCATTTGCCGCCCATAATGCCGGCCGCCTGCCCGAAATCATCCGCAGCGGCCAGCCCTACCGCACCGTCTTCCCGCCGGGGCAGGAGGTGGAGCGTTATCCGCGCACCGGCTGGGACAGGCCGAAGGCGTCCGATCACTGCCCCGTCGTCATGACACTGGATCTCCCATGAATGCAAATTTGAACGCGAATTTCACCAACATCAATTTTTCCGATGATTTCGCCGGCTGGCCGCCGGAGGCGACGATCTTTCCGATTGCCGGCGTGGATCTGCGCATTCTGCCCGGTCCCCATCCCCTCGTCGCCGCCGAAGAAGCGGCGATCCGGGAGAATTGGGTCAGGGAGACCGCTGCCAATCCGGCGCTGTTCGACGGGCGCATGGTGTTCCAGCGGTTGGTATCGCTCGGTGAAGACGGGATTGCCGGCGAGGGCTACGTCATTCCCTTTTCCGCTTTCATGTGGTGGCGCCGGCAGCCGCAGCGCCAGGGCGGCATTCACATCTTCGCCTATCCGGTGCTCGAGACCTCCGACGGCGCACTGGTGGCGATCCGCATGGGCGCCCATACCGCCAATCCCGGCCAGGTCTATTTCGCCGCCGGCTCGCTGGAGCCGGAGGATATCGTCGAGGGGCGCTGCGACATCGAGGCGAACATGCGCCGCGAAGTCCACGAGGAGACCGGGCTCGATCTTGCCGAATCCGTCGCGGGTGAGGGGCTGTTCGCCACCCATAACAAGCGCACGGTGACGCTGCTGCGGCTATTCCGCTTCGACATGACGGCGGACGAGATGATCGAGCGGATCGAGCGGCATATGCTCGTCGCCGAGGATCAGGAGATCGCGGGTGCGGTGGCGATCCGCTCGGCCGATCCCTCCGCCCATGCCTATAACATCGCCATGTTGCCCGTGATCGACTGGTATTTCGGTAAGGCCGAGCGGAGTTGATGTATGCCGCCCAAAGCCATGTAGCGTTTCGGGATAACGACACGCATCACGTAAAGATCGAAAGCGCGTTGTGTGAATCCGGTTGACGTGACGCGTTTTAGCGCCTTGCACTCGCTCGCGTGGTCGGGCAGGTTGGCGGCGCGATGACGATTCAAGGAGGCCGATGTGGCGCGAAGCTACAGCGTCTATGACGTGTTCACCGATCGAAAGCTTGCGGGCAATCCGCTGGCGGTGATCTTCGACGGAGACGATCTCAGCGACGAGGCGATGCAGGCGATCACCCGGGAGATCAATCTCTCCGAAACGGTCTTCGTGCAGCCTTCGACCAATCCCGCCTATGCGGCGAAGCTCAGGATCTTCACGCCGGGGCGCGAACTGCCCTTTGCCGGCCATCCGACGGTCGGTACGGCGGTGGCGCTGGCCGAACGGGCGCATGGTGCTGCTACGCGCGATCTTGTCTCGGTGCTCGAGGAAAATGTCGGGCCGGTGCGCTGCGCGGTGCGGCTGAGAGAGGGGGAGGCGAGTTTTGCCGAATTCGACCTGCCGCGCAAATCGCAGCCGGCCATCATGCCGCTCGACAAGCTCGGCATCGCCGATGCGCTATCGCTGAAGGTGACCGAGATCGGCTTCGAAAATCATGTGCCCTCCGTCTGGAGCGCCGGCGTTCCCTTCCTGCTCATTCCGGTGCACGATGTCGGAGCCACGCAGCGGGTGGAATTCGATCCGCAACTCTGGGAAAAAATCGTGCCCTTCGTCGATGGCGCGCTTGCCTCGGCCTATGTCTATTGCCGCGGCGGCGTCAACCACGTGGCGAAGTTCCATGCGCGCATGTTCGCAAGCGGCATGGGCATCGCCGAAGATCCGGCCACCGGCTCGGCGGCGGCCGCACTCTCCGGTGCGATCCACCATTTCGACCGGCTGACGGACGGGCATCACCCGATCATGATCGAGCAGGGCGTCGAGATGGGCCGGCCGTCCTTCATCCACCTGCATATCGATGTCGACGGCGGGACAATCTCTAACGCGCGGATCGGCGGCCAGGCAGTGCGGCTGGCCAGCGGCACGCTCGACCTTTGATTTCGTTAAAGCGCGTCGCGTCAATCCGGATTCATGCGACGCGCTTTAAGTCTTTGTTTTATGCAAGTCGTTATCCCAAAACCGCTGCGCACTTTTGGGCGACATGTATTGGAGCGCCGCGCCCAAGGACGCGCTAAGCGACGCTCTATCACTTTGAATCTGCGCATAATCCTTTCCGAAAATCGATTCCGATTTTCGGGGTAATGGGCTGCATTTCAGCCAAACCGAAAAATCTTCGCGATTAACCAAAGAAATTTCGGCTATGCGCTGGACAAGGCTGCCGATCCTGTTTATACGCCCCGTCACACCGCGCAGCCAAGCGCGAACGGGTGATTAGCTCAGTTGGTAGAGCAGCTGACTCTTAATCAGCGGGTCGTAGGTTCGAGCCCTACATCACCCACCAAATTTCTTGAAAAGATTGATATATTCGAATTCAGGCCGGATTTTCCGGCCTGCCGGAAACTGTTCTCGAAGCGAGCGGCATGGTTCGCGCTGTCCGCGGGACTGGCCGCGTCGGTCCGTGCGCCCTATCTCCCTCTCGCGTATCGGGAGGGGGCTATGAGAAGCGTTATTTTTGCCGTCGCATTGTCTCTGCCGTTGCCTGCCTTTGCCGCAGGCGTCATGAACGTCAAAGCGAGCGAGCATAGCTGCAGTGAGCTTACGCAGATCATCCGCCAGAACAAAAAGGTCTTTGTCCGCGTCGGTTTCGGCGGCCGCAGTTTCCGCTATCCGCCCGCCCAATGCAGCATGGGCGATAAGCGCACCACGACCAGTTTGCGCGATGCGCTGGGAAAGCAGTGCATCCTTGACTATTCCTGCGTCTTCGACCCTGCGTCGCCCTATAACTTTCCCTAGCGCATCGCGCTTTCCGAAAATCGTTCTTTGTGTGTCCCTCAATCGCCGCCGCTCAGTTTCATGCCTGCGAGCCAGAGGCCTGCGACGATGAAAAACGAGAGGTAAAAAGGCAGAGCTGTGCTCAGTGTATAATTGCGGCGGTTCCCGCACTGGCGGCACGCGGTGCGATGCCCTACCTTCGCTCTCTCTCATTCAGGAGTTTCCATGAAAAGCGTTGTTCTGGCCGTCGCACTGTTGTTTCCGTCCGTCGCTCTTGCCGCGGAGGCGGTGGAGGTCAATGCCAGGGATCACAATTGCGAAGAGCTTGCGCAGATCATCCGCAAGGACAAGGCGGTTTTTGTGCGCATGGGCTTTGGCGGCCGCAGCTTCCGTTATCCGCCGGCCAGATGCAATCTCGGCGACAAGTACGACACCGCGAGGGTGAGGGATGCCAATGGCAAGCTTTGCCTCCTCGACTACGAGTGCGTGTACGATCCGCAGTCCTTCTATAATAGGATTCCCAAATAATATCCTGATGCAGGCGTTGCCAGTAGCCTGTTCGGCATGGATGACGAGGTCAAGAAAAAAGGCCGGGCGAAACTCGCACCGACCTTCCTCGATCAGTCTCGATAACGGCTGCCAGTACCTCCGTGGTCAGCCGTCAGAGACAGATTTAGTATCCCTTAAATAGGGTTTGCTTAAAAATCTTCAAGAGCTCGCAGCCGAGAGGAAGCCGGCACTGGGTCGGCTTCTTCTGACCGGGCAGCGATTACTGCTGTGCAGGGGCAGCCGGCGGGGTGGCCGGTGCTGGTGCCGGTGCAGGCGTTGCGCTGTTGTCGGTTGGAGCGATCGGCTTGGCCGGCGCCGGCTCTGATTGGGTCGTGGAGGCTGTCGTGTCCGGGGATGTGCCGGGGGTGCTCCACTGCGAATAGGCGAATGCAGCGACAGCGATCACGGCCAATGCAGCGACCCAGACAACCCACGTATTACTGCTGCGCGCGCTCGGCGTGGTGCGCAGATCCAGATTTGGGTTCAGCGGGCGGTTCGGGTCGTTGGCATTATTGGGGTCGTACGTCATGGTACTTTCTCCTCTTTCGGTGACAGAAGAATGCCGAAGTGGGCATTTTGTTCCGTTCTGGGCCGAAGCGCTTGTGCTGATTGGGTTTTCGTACTCATTATTCTCGCTTTACTGGCGCTCCGCGCATTCGCGGGCTTTGTCGCTCACACCCCTTGCTCATCTGCTTGGGGACGACCAGCAGGGACCCGGCAGTAGAGCTGCCGGCTGATCGGGTGCGTTGGTGGATGGCAGCCCGCCGGTGCGGACGGCAGCCGCCTGGGCGCAATGCGCTTGACACCACGGGGTCTGTTTGCGAATGATTTCTGCATGGGGTCGCGATCACCCCACGAGGCGTCATGCTGAAGAATCGCGTCCAGTAAAACCGATCAACGGAGGGACGCGTCATGCCGTCATTTCTAGAAATCTCACCTGAAAAGCTCAGCCGTCTCATCGGGACACCTGGGGCTCCCATGATTATCGACGTGCGCACGGAGGAGGACTTCGCGCTCGATCCGCGCCTGGTGCCGGGCTCGATCCGGCGCGCCCATGCCGGCGTCGCGTCTTGGGTTGGCAGTGTCGATGCCGAAGCCGTGGTCGTGGTATGCCAGAGAGGCGGCAAGCTCAGTCATGGTGTTGCCGCCTATCTCCGCCATGCCGGGCTCGACGCGGAAAGCCTCGAAGGTGGCTTCGAGGCGTGGATCGCGGGCGGACCGGCCGTGCCCGATGCAAAGCTGCCGCAACGCGACGCTGAAGAGCGCACCGTCTGGGTGACGCGCGCACGGCCGAAGATCGATCGTATCGCTTGTCCTTGGTTGATCCGGCGCTTCGTCGATCCGAACGCCGTGTTCCTGTTCGTGCCGGCGCCTGACGTTTTAGCCGTCAGCGAGCGCTTCGCGGCGACGCCCTTCGATATCGAAGACGTGTTCTGGAGCCATCGCGGCGAATTATGCACTTTCGACGTCATGATCGAAGAGTTCGGGCTAGCGTCGGAACCGCTTCTGCGCCTGGCGCGGATCGTCAGGGCGGCGGATACCGCAAGGCTCGATCTTGCCCCCGAGGCGGCGGGCCTGCTTGCGGCGTCGCTCGGCCTCTCCAGAATGTATTCCGACGATCTGGAGCAACTCGAGGCGGGGATGCTTCTCTACGACGCTTTTTTCCGCTGGTGCCGCGACGCAACCGAGGAAACCCACAACTGGCCCGCTCCAAAGAAGAGGGCATGAGATGGTCGAGATGACAGGAAATGCGTCCGCCGGCGAGATGGTGGAAAAAGACACAGGCAAGGAACATAATCACGGCGTCTCGTTTGGCGAGGCTTTCCGGGTCTGGCTGCGGATCGCTGCATTGAGTTTCGGCGGCCCGGCCGGCCAGATTGCCGTCATGCACCGCATCATCGTCGACGAGAAGCGATGGATCGGTGAGCATCGTTTCCTGCACGCGCTGAACTATTGCATGCTGCTTCCCGGCCCCGAGGCGCAGCAGCTCGCCATCTATATCGGCTGGTTGATGCACCGGACTGTGGGTGGTCTCGTTGCCGGCATTCTGTTCGTGCTGCCGGGACTTCTGTCGATTCTCGGTCTCAGCTACATCTATGCCGCCTTTGGCAACGTCGCCATCGTCGCCGGCCTATTCTTCGGGCTGAAGGCGGCGGTGCTCGCTGTCGTCGTGCAGGCCGTCATTCGCATCGGCAGCCGCGCGCTCAAGAATCGCGTCATGGTCAGTATCGCGGCCGCGGCCTTCATCGCCATCTTCTTTCTCCATGTCCCGTTCCCGCTGATCGTACTTGCCGCCGGCATTATCGGTTTTTTCGGCGGCCGGGCCGGGATCGCCGCCTTCAGGACTGGTGGCGGACACAAGGCGGGCAGCGGGGCGGTGTTGTCGGATGCCGATTCAGCGCTGGGCGAGGACATACCGGCGCATGCTCGTCCAAACCTCGCCTGGTCGCTGCGCATCTCGGCCGTGCTGCTCGCCCTCTGGCTCGCTCCGCTCGCGGCGATTTACGCGACATTCGGTGCCGATAACGTCTTTGCCGAAATCGGTCTGTTCTTCAGCAAGATGGCCGTCGTCACCTTCGGCGGGGCCTATGCCGTGCTTGCCTATGTCGCACAGGAGGCCGTGCAGCATTTCGGCTGGCTGAAACCCGGCGAGATGCTAGATGGTCTCGGCATGGCCGAGACGACGCCGGGACCGCTGATCATGGTCGTGCAGTTCGTCGGCTTCATGGGCGCCTACCGCGATCCCGGATCGCTGGATCCCATGTTAGCCGCCACGCTGGCGGCGATGCTGACGACGTGGGTCACCTTCGTGCCCTGTTTTCTCTGGATCTTCCTCGGTGCGCCGTTCATCGAAAAACTGCGCGGCAACATCGCGCTCGCCGGCGCGATGTCGGCCATAACAGCGGCGGTGGTTGGGGTCATCCTCAACCTCGCGATCTGGTTTGCCCTGCACACGCTGTTTGCCGAGGTTGCGACCGTCCAGCTTGGCGGCTTGCGGCTCGATATTCCCGTGCTGCAATCGGCCGTGCCGGCGGCAATGGCGCTGTCTGCCGCCGCGGCGATAGCGATCTTCCGCTTCAAGGCTTCCGTCATCGCGACGCTGCTAGCCTGCGCAGCCGCGGGAATGCTCTGGACGCTGGCGGTGAACTAGAGCATTTCCGGCTTTAGGCCTCCGCCCCATCCATGGAAATGCGCGTCGCGAGCATCTTGTCGATGCGCATGCCGTCCATGTCGAGCACCTCGAAGCGCCAGTTGTCGAAGACAAAGGTTTCGCCAGCTTCGGGGATGTGCTGAAGTTGATGCAGCGCGAAGCCCGCCAGCGTATGGAAATCGGCATCCGGACGATCGCGCAGGCCTAGCCGTTCGAAGGCGTCGAAGGCCGGCATCATCGCATCGATCAACAGCGACCCGTCTTCCCTGACGACGATATCGGGCTCTTCGTTGGACCCCGGCAGATCGCCGGCGATGGCTTCGAGCAGGTCTGTCTGGGTGACGATGCCTTCGAGACTGCCATATTCGTCGATGACGATCGCGAGGCGAACGGGTGAGGCCTTGAAACTGTCGAGCACGCGGACGACCGAGGTGCCCTCATGCAGCACCAGCGGCTGCTTGATCACCTCCATCGGCCGGACCTTGCCGCCGTCGAGAACCTGATCGAGAAGGTCCTTCTTCAACACCATGCCGATTGGCTCGTCGATCGAGCCCCTGGCGACCAGCAATTGTTCGTGGCTGCATTCGCGGATGGTCTTCAGGATTTCAGCCTCGCTGTCGTCGGCGTCGAACCATTCGATATCGAGACGCGGCGTCATGATGTCGGAGATCGGCCTGTCGCCGATGTTGAAAACCCGCTCGACGAGCTGCTGCTGCACCTGGTTGAGAAGGCCGGCCTCCTGGCTCTCGGCAACCAGCAGCTTGAGCTCCTGCGGCGAATGGAACGACGATTCCCCGGTTCCGGCGCGAAGACCGACGCCTCGCAGCACCATGTTGCCCATGCCGTTCAGGACAAAGATCGCCGGCTTGAACAGCACCAGGAACAGACCGAGCGGGCGCACTACGGCAAGCGAAGTGGCCTCGCTGCGCTGAAGTGCCAGGCTCTTCGGCGCGAGCTCGCCGAGCACGATATGCAGCGCCGTGATGATGACGAAGGCGATGACGACGGCAACAGTATGCGCGCCCGCCGTCGCCCATTGCCCGGGCAGCCAGGACAGCAGCGGCTCGATCAGGTGGGCAAGCGCCGGTTCTCCAACCCAGCCGAGGGCGAGCGACGAGATGGTGATGCCGAGCTGGGTGGCTGCAAGGTTGGAGTCGAGATTGTCGACGGCGCGCTGAAGTGCCGAGGCGTTCATGCGGCCTGCCGCAGCGAGTTCGGCGACGCGGCTACGCCTGACCGACACCAGGGCGAATTCGGCGGCAACGAAGAAGCCATTGGCGGCGACAAGAAGAAACACGGCTAGTATCCCAACATAGTCGGAGAGCCCGCCGGCGGAATCGGACATGTTTTCCCTGCCTTCGAATTGATGGGAATCCGAAACTACACGCTCGCACACCGGTGGCAAGGCGTTCCGGCTAGTCCTGGGGCGAGAGATGCCGAAGCCGGGCTGCGTAATCGGAAATACTGCGTCGGTTTGCTATGCTGGCCGCAAAATGCGTGGCAAACCGCATGACCGGGATCATACGTGCGGTTCATCGATGCGAAGCGTAAAACGCGTGGTGAACCGCATTACCGACGTCGCCTCGTTCACCTCTTGGGCGCTTCGAAGAGTTCGATCGGGTTTCCGGCCGGATCATCGAGCAGGATCTGCTTGCCGCCGATGCCCTGCACGATCTCGTTGCGGAAGCGCGCACCGGCTTGGCGCAGTGCGGTGACTTTCGCCTCCAGATCTCCGACCTCGATCTGGATACGATTCCATCCGCCAGGCTCCGGTTTTCGCCCGTCGGGCATTGCTTGAGATGCTCCGCCCGGTCCCGTCATACCGCTGACGAACAGACGAAACCCGTCCCTGGTCAGGATGGCGAAACTCGGTGCGGGACGAAGCGCGACGGAGAAGCCGAGATGTCTCGTGTAGAATTCCACCGCGGCGTCGACGTCGTCGACGATATAGCGCATGCTGATACCGGGCATGTTTTCCTCCATTGTTGTCTTGGTCTGATCGTCCCCTCACCAGATATGCAGAATTCTCCTGTGCCCAAGATACGTCGCTTCGAAACTCGATTATGCGCCCGTTTCAAGTTTTTTTAGCATCTCGTTATGCCAAATCGCTGAGCACCTGCCGCCGCCAGCAGCAGGACATCCCTCCACGACGGCGCCTTCCAGGCGATGAGCACTGGCGGCGTCGCCCAACCTCATCCTCAGATGCTCCGCAAATATCTTTTCTTCCGTCATGCTTTGAGGTGCTGCCAAAGGACGAAACTGGCCGGCGGCGCCGATGCCTCGTCTATGGCGACGAAATATTCGTCACAGTGCATAAGTTTAATCTAAAATATAAACGTCTTCCCATAGCTATTGGATTTCATTACAAAAGTTTAATTTTTATTTCAGTTTCGGTTCATCTTTTCGGCCCTAGTTTGGTCTCGTGCCCAACATGAGGAACCCCACATGAAAAAGATTTTTGCAGCTCTTCTTTCCGCTTCCTTCCTTCTTGCCCCGATGGTTGTTTCCCAGGCCAGCGCCGACGATTATCGCCGTCCGCCTGTCGTCGTGCAGAAGAAGGTGGTCGTCAAGAAGACGGTCGTCCGGTCGCATTGGAAAAAGGGATACCGCGTCAATGCCAGCGAGCGTCGCCGGTTCTCCGATGTCAACGACTACCGCCGCTACCGTCTCGCGCCTCCGCCGCGCGGGTATCGCTGGGTGCGGGCCGATAACGATTACCTGCTGATCGGCGTCACCAGCGGCGTCATCTCCAGCATTATTGCCGGTCGCTGATCGGCGGATGGATGAGAAGAGGGCGGCTTCGGCCGACTTTTTGACTCTGGGGCGGCAAGCGCCTCCGTCTCGGATAAGATCGTCGCTCTCTGTCCTCCCTCATTCCTGTGCTCGTCACAGGAATCCAGCCACGGCGCGTCTGCGCCGTGAATGTTTCCTCTGAACGAAGTGGTCTCTCGCGCCCAAGGGCTTGGGCGCACTGGATTCCTGTGACGAGCACAGGAATGAGGGAGGGTGAGGGGACGTTCCCGCCAGACTCGCGGTGTCGATTATGATCACTTAGTCCTGCCGACGCAATGCTACCATCCGTTCAGCAATGATGCCGAGAAAACCTCTTGGTCTTCCGACTTCAGCGTCGGTATCCTCCTCATGCGTAAACGGATGAAGCCCTTCGATCGGCGGCAGCGGTTCGCATTCGGTACAGACGCAAAGAGTGCGTTTGATTGCCTTCGCCGTCATGCCGCCTGCCTGTTCCAGCTGGCAAAAGGATCGGGCAGGTTGCGCCAGCGCTCCGGCGCAAACACCGTGCTGTCGACCAGACAGGCGTCGAGTTCCTTCCTGATCCAGGCTTCGTCCATCGGATCGGCGCCGATGAAGACGATTTCCTGGCGCCGGTCGCCCCAGACGGGGTCGAGATAGGGGCCGATGGCGCGCATGAAGGCCGGCTCCTCAGGCCATTGTTCGCGGGGTAGGGCCGCCCACCAGAGACCCATCTTGCCGGTGCGCACGATCGCGCCCGCCTGGCTGATCTCGCCGACATGGTGCGGGCGCGTCGCCAGCCAGAAGAAGCCCTTGGCGCGCACCACGCCTGGCCAAGTCCGATCGAGGAAGGCCTGCAGCTTTGCCGGATGGAAGGGCCGCTTCTCGCGATAGACGAAGGAGCGAATGCCATATTCCTCGGTCTCCGGCACGTGATCGCGGAAACCGTGCAGTTCCTTGTACCAGAGCGGATGGGTTTCGGCCTTGTCGATATCGAAGCGGCCAGTGCCGAGCACGTCTTTCAGGACGATCTTGCCGAAATCCGCCTCGATCAGCTTCGCATCCGGGTTGAGGCCGGTGATGATCTTGCGCGCGGCGTCGCGCTCTTCCTTGGTTGCCGTGCCGATCTTGTTCAGCACCACGACGTCGGCGAATTCGATCTGTTCGACCAGCAGGTCGACGATGGTTCTGTTGTCGCCGTCGCCGGCCGTTTCTCCGCGGTCGGCGAGGAAATCGGCCGAGGCATAATCGGCAAGAAGATTGGCGGCGTCGACGACGGTTACCATGGTGTCGAGCCTTGCGACGTCGGAAAGGCTTTGGCCATTCTCGTCGCGAAATTCGAAGGTGGTGGCAACGGGCAGGGGCTCAGCGATGCCGGTCGATTCGATCAAGAGGTAGTCGAAGCGGCCCTGATCGGCGAGCTGGCGCACCTCCTTCAGCAGATCGTCGCGCAGCGTGCAGCAGATGCAGCCATTGGTCATCTCGACGAGCTGTTCCTCGGTGCGGGAGAGATTGGCGCCGCCGTCGCGCACCAGGGCGGCATCGATATTCACCTCGCTCATGTCGTTGACGATAACCGCGACGCGTAAGCCTTCGCGATTGCTCAGCACGTGGTTGAGCAGCGTCGTCTTGCCGGCGCCGAGGAAGCCTGAAAGCACCGTGACGGGAAGTCTAATGTCCATGGGAACCTCATCAGAGTCTTATTAATGTTATATCATTACATTTGACGATCCGAAAAAAGGCGGAACCGGGTTGTCCGCCTTTTTCCGCCTCAGCTCTCCCTTGAGCGTCGCGTGTCCGGCAGGACGCGCGGAGCAGCGCATGTGAGTCATGCGCTGGAGAGGCAGTCCTTCATGCTGTTGGCGATGCCGCGCATGAGGGTGAAGTAGAGATCGGGGCCGGCCTTCAGCGTGGCAGCCTCCGGATCGAGCACGCCTGACTTGGCGCTCGTGCCCTCGATGACGACATCGATGAGGCGCGGCTCGAACTGCGGTTCGGCAAAGACGCAGGTGGCGCCGAGTTCGCCGACCTTGCGGTGGATTTCCGAGACGCGCTCGGCACCGGGAATGGTTTCCGGACTGACGGTGATCGAGCCGGCGACCCGGATGCCGTAGCGGTGCTCGAAATACTGGTAGGCGTCGTGGAAGACGATGAAGGGCTTGTCCTTGACGGGGGCGACGGTGGCGGCGATCTCCTTGTCGAGCGCCGTCAGCCTGTCGTCCAGCGCCTTGGCGTTCGCCTGATAGGTCAGCGCATTGGCGGGATCGGCGGCGACCAGCGTCGTGGTGATCTCGCTCGCCATGGCTTTGGCATTCACAGGGTCGAGCCAGAGATGGGTGTCGAATGCGCCGTGGTCGTGATCGTCGTGCCCATGGTCATGATCAGCTTCGGCGCCATGCGCGGCTTCGGCCTCATGATGACCGGAAGCACTATCGTGCTCCGGGGAAGCACTATCGTGCTCCGGGGAAGCACTATCGTGCTCC
Source organism: Rhizobium sp. 10PS4 (assembly GCF_032464805.1). NCBI lineage: Bacteria > Pseudomonadati > Pseudomonadota > Alphaproteobacteria > Hyphomicrobiales > Rhizobiaceae > Rhizobium > Rhizobium sp. 10PS4. The sequence goes on from NZ_JAWDIW010000002.1 coordinate 352,238, forward strand.
GGGGAAGCACTATCGTGCTCCGGGGCATCATCATCATGCGCTTCGAAGGCGCCGCCTTCTCGGAAGGGCAGCTTGACCAGGCCGGGGGCGTCGTCGAGGGCGGCGATGCTGGCATCCGAACCCAACGCCTGCAGCGGCTTTTCGAGAAAGGCCTCGAGGCCGGGGCCGACCCAGAAGATCACCTTGGCATCCTGTAGCGCGCGGGCATTGGAGGGCTTCAGACTATAGGTATGCGGGGAGGCGGAGCCGTCGACGATCAGCTCCGGTTCGCCCACACCCTGCATGATCGCCGCGACCAGCGAATGGATCGGCTTGATCGAGGTGACGACGACAGGCGCATCGGCCGCCCGCATGGTTCCGGCGAAGAGCAGGGCCGGGATCGCCAGCGCCGGGATCGCCGCCATCGGGATTACGGAGGCCGGCATTTTAAGGACAAGCCCTTTCGCACGTTTCATCATATGCTCCGCTTGAATTGCGATTGTTATGTTATTACATCAATTGCGTTATGCTATAACGTGTGCAATAGCAGGACGCAACAGCACTTTCGGAAAATTTGATGCTCTCTCCCGCAAATATCTCCGCCAGTGTCAGGGCCGAACCGCTGGTTTCGCTTGAAGATGTTGGCATTCTGCGCAACGGCCGCTGGCTGGTGCGTGGGGTCGATTTTTCCGTCGCGCGCGGCGAGATCGTCACGCTCATCGGGCCGAACGGCTCGGGCAAATCGACCAGCGCCAAGGCGGCGATCGGCGTGTTGAAGCCCGACGAGGGTAGGGTGGAGCGCAAGCCAGGCCTCAAGGTCGGCTATGTCCCGCAGAAGCTGTCGATCGACTGGACGCTGCCGCTTTCGGTGCGCCGGCTGATGACGCTGACTGGGCCGCTGCCGGAACGCGACATGCTTTCGGCGCTCGAATCGGCCGGCATGGCGCATATGCTCGATGCCGAGGTCCAGCATCTCTCCGGCGGCGAATTCCAGCGGGCGCTGATGGCCCGGGCGATTGCCCGCAAGCCCGATCTGCTGGTTCTCGACGAGCCGGTGCAGGGGGTCGATTTTTCCGGCGAGATCGCCCTCTACGACCTGATCAAGTCGATCCGCAATGCGACGGGCTGCGGCATACTGCTGATCTCGCACGACCTGCATGTCGTCATGGCCGAAACCGATACGGTCATCTGCCTCAACGGACATGTCTGCTGCCGCGGCACGCCTGAGTCCGTCAGCCGCAGCCCGGAATATGTGCGCCTGTTCGGCAGCCGGGCGGCACAGACGCTGGCCGTCTACAGCCATCACCACGATCATACGCACTTGCCGGACGGTCGGGTGCAACATGCCGACGGCACGGTAACCGATCATTGCCACGCCGACGACGGCCATCACGCGCATGAGCATGGGCATGCCGGTCATGAACATGGTCACGATCATCCTGACCATGCCCATCCGCACGCGCATGAAGCGGGAGAGCGCCATGTTTGACGATTTCTTCGTGCGCGCCATCCTTGCCGGCGTCGGCCTGGCGCTGACGACGGGGCCGCTCGGCTGCTTCATCATCTGGCGGCGCATGGCCTATTTTGGCGATACGATCGCCCATTCGGCGCTGCTCGGTGTGGCGCTGTCGCTGCTCTTCGAACTCAACCTGACACTGGCTGTCTTCGCCGTCGCCGCCCTCGTGTCGGTGCTGCTGCTCTTCCTGCAGAAACGCCAGGCGCTGTCGGCCGATGCGCTGCTCGGCATCCTCTCGCATGCGACACTCGCGATCGGCCTCGTCATGGTCGCCTTCATGAGCTGGGTGCGGATCGATCTCATCGCCTTCCTGTTCGGCGATATTCTTGCCGTTTCCACCACCGACATCGCACTGATCTGGGGCGGCGGGCTGTTCGTGCTCGTGGCAATGGCCTGGCTCTGGCGACCGCTCTTGGCTGCGACCGTCAATGCCGAGCTCGCCGAGGCCGAGGGGCTGAAGCCGGAGCGGGCGCGGCTGTTCTTCATGCTGCTGATGGCCGTCGTCATTGCCATTGCCATGAAGATCGTCGGCATCATGCTGATCACCTCGCTGCTGATCATTCCGGCGGCTGCGGCGCGGCGCTTTTCGCCGACGCCGGAGATCATGGCAGTGCTCGCCTCGCTGATCGGGGCGGCGGCCGTCGTTGGCGGTCTGTTCGGCTCGCTCACCTACGATACGCCCTCCGGCCCCTCGATCGTGGTCGCGGCGCTGATCCTCTTCATGCTCAGCCTGCTTCCGGTCAGGCGCCGCGCGGTCATGCAAGGACAAGGCTCATGACGACACCGCAATTGACCAAGAACCAGTCGCTGGTCTTCGACGTGCTCGAAAAGGCCGAAGGGCCGCTCAGCGCCTACACCATTCTCGACAAGCTGCGCGACCACGGCTTTCGCGCGCCCCTGCAGGTCTACCGGGCGCTGGAGAAGCTGCTCGAATATGGCGTGGTGCACCGGCTCGAAAGCATCAACTCCTTCGTCGCCTGCGCCCATCCGGGCGACGACTGCCACAGTCACGGCATCGTCGCCTTCGCCATTTGCGAAAGCTGCGGCCAGGTGACGGAGTTCCACGACCACGAGGTCGACCACCGACTGATGGAATGGGTGCGCGGGCAGAAGTTCAAGCCTGAAAAGACGACGATCGAGATCCGCGGATTGTGCGAGGCCTGCGCGGCGTAAGCTTCGCTAGACGATCGCCTCGCGCTCACTAAAGGGGTCGTCGTCATCAAAGTCGCGGGCGCGGATTTGGTCTTCCCCCTTTTCGCCGGCTTCTTTGCATTCTTACGGTATCGCATTCCGTTTTCACGGATGCCGCTCGGCGTCGACGGCCATATCTGTTGGGACATGAGCTGCCAAGGTGCTCGCTGGAAGCGATGCTATAGCCCACATGGGCGACCGCGATGGCTGAGCCCGCAGGGGTCCCGGACCGTATTAGACGCCCATTGATACACAAAGCGGCGATCAAAAAGGTGAGGCCGGTTACCCGGCCTCACGTCCATTTTCATGTCGCCGATCAAGTTAGTTCGGTTTAGATTCAGACCCGCCCTTGCCCGAACCGTTATTGCCGCCGTTGCCGCCGCCATTGTCGCGGCCGTTGCCGCCGCCATTGTCGCCGCCGTTGCCGCCGCCATTGTCGCCGCCGTTGCCGCCGCCATTGCCGCCACCGTTGCCGCCGCCGTTGCCGCCACCATGGCCGCCGCCATTGCCGCCGCCGTTGTCGCCACCATGGCCGCCGCCATTGCCGCCGCCGTTGCCGCCACCATGGCCGCCACCGTTGTCGCCACCATGGCCGCCACCGTTGTCGCCACCATTGCCGCCACCATTGCCGCCACCATGGCCGCCGCCGTTGCCGCCACCGTTGCCGCCACCATGGCCACCGCCGTTGCCGCCACCATGGCCGCCACCATTGTCGCCACCATGGCCGCCGCCGTTGCCGCCACCGTTGCCGCCGCCGTTGCCGCCACCATGGCCGCCGCCATTGTCGCCACCATGGCCGCCACCGTTGCCGCCACCGTTGCCGCCACCGTTGCCGCCACCATGGCCACCGCCGTTGCCGCCACCATGGCCGCCACCGTTGCCGCCACCATGGCCACCGCCGTTGCCGCCACCATGGCCGCCACCGTTGCCGCCACCATGGCCGCCACCGTTGCCGCCACCATGGCCGCCGCCGTTGCCGCCACCATGGCCGCCACCGTTGCCGCCACCATGGCCACCGCCGTTGCCGCCACCATGGCCGCCACCGTTGCCGCCACCATTGCCGCCGCCGTTGCCGCCGCCATTGCCGCCGCCGTTGTCGCCGCCATTGCCGCCGCCGTTGCCGCCGCCATTGCCGCCGCCGTTGTCGCCGCCATTGCCGCCGCCGTTGCCGCCGCCATTGCCGCCACCATTGCCGCCACCATTGCCGCCGCCGCTATTCCCGTTGCTGGCGACGGATTCGGTGCTGGATGTCTTCTGGCCGCCGCCAATGTCTCGGCTGCCGCGATCCTTATCGTTCGGACTAAACTTGTTATCGGCACGAATTGCTTTGGTCGGCATGCATAGTCTGTATTCGAGTGTGCCGCGAACTGCGGCCTTGCAATTAACGACTGCCGGGGCTGCCGTTGCCAAGCTGCTGCTTGCCAGAAGGGAAGCAACGGCGATGCTGAATTTCGCGGCTCTGCTGATCATTTCAATCGTCTCCCAAGGTTAACTAAATGTTAACTGCGAGAACTCTTACACTAACGATCAATTAACATGAAGAATAGATAATGGTTAATCTGTCTCAATCGCTTAATACAGTTAAATTCGCAAGTATAAAATTTTACTAAATTTTTATCGTAACCATGTTATCGTCTCATGACAAATAAAGGAATCGGCTATGAAGCGTCTCTTTTCGCTCGCTGCCTTTTTATTCATTCTGCTGCATTTTCAAGCGGTTGCGGGATCATCACTTCCTGTGACGCGAAGCATCGGCGCACCCGTGGGATTCGCCGCAGCCTGCGCCAAGTACAAGTGGCTGTGCGGCAGGATGGCGGCGCAACAGCTGAATGATCAGACAGGAACAGCGCTTCTTCAAAAGGTCAATCGCGCCGTAAATGGACGTATCATTCCCGCGGAAGATCGCCCGTCTTCCCGAAATAAGGATATTTGGTCTCTGCCGGTTGCCGGCCGTGGCGACTGTGAGGACTACGCTCTTCAGAAGATGAAGGACCTGATCGAAGCTGGTTTTCCATCGAACAGGTTGGCGCTTTCCGTGGTGATTGGACCGCAGGATCAAAACCATGTCGTTCTCATTGCCCGGACGGACGGCGGCGATTATGTGCTCGATAATCTGACCAGCGCGGTGAGGCTCTGGCGCACCACAGGCTATACGTTTCTGGCCACCCAGGATTTCCAATCGCGAACGGGCTGGCGCGTGACGCTTGCTGGTCCCCGTGCAGGCGAGTTCTCTTGAACTGAAACTATCGAGGCGGCGCGTTCGCTGCTGGCAAGTGCTGATCCCGGCGCTATCTTTGCCTGAGAAACCAAGTCGGGGGCGATCGCGTGACGAAAACCGAACTCGCGGAGATATACCGCGGCTACATCGCCTGCTTGAACAGGCAGGACTGGCACAATCTCGGGCAGTTCGTCGGCGACGATGCGGTTCATAACGGCCGGCGGCTCGGGCTGCCGGGTTATGTGGCCATGCTCGAGCAGGACTTCGATGAGATTCCCGATCTCTATTTCAAGGTGCTGATGCTGCTTTGCGATCCGCCATACATCGCCTGCCGGCTCGGCTTCGATTGCAGGCCGAAGGCAAAATTCCTCGGCCTCGATGTGAACGGCAGGCGCCTTTCCTTCACCGAGAACGTCATCTACGAATTTCGCGGCGGCAAGATCGTCGAGGTCTGGTCGGTCATCGATAAGTCGGCGATCGAAGCCCAGCTTGCGGGCTCGAATTGACGGCGCGGACGGTTTCTGGTCTGCGTCGATCAGATGATGGCGACGCGCTCGCCGAAGGGCGTATCGTCGTCGAAATTCCGGGTGCTGATCCGATCGCTTTCACCTGACAAGACCGGCTGTTCCGCCTGTTCGCCGGCCTCTTCCCCGTCGTCCGATGCCGCATGCCCGTGCCGCTTTTGCGGATGCTCCTCATTTTCGACGATCAGATCCGCGTGCGGGATGAGACCTTTTGCGGCCTCCTTCTCCGCGGCCTTCTTCGCTGCCAGCTGATCGGCGGTGATCTGCGACTGGCGGGCGGCGACCCAGGCATTGTCGGGTTCGGAGCCGATAGAGGTGCTGGTGCCAACCTTGGTGGGTTCGGACGCGGCGGTGGCGGAGATGGGGTTGATAGCGTCGACCATGATGCTCTCTTGCTGGAACAGGATCATTTTAGGTCCGGTCGGCCTAAAACCTGAATCCTGTTCTAAATCAAAGAGTTAGAGCATGATGTCGTCCGAAAACTGCTCACATTTTTCGGCATCATGCTCATGGCGAACCGGCAAACCAGCCGCCCGCTTCCTGGGATGAAAACGGCGCGGTCTTCGGGCCAATCAGGGAGACATATCGAGCCCGCGCCGAAAAACACAAGGGGACATTGACGTGACTGCCACCTCGGACAATGACGAAATCGGTAGCAGGTTGCGGGAAGTTCGACGAATAATTGTGTGCACAAGGGGTGCTCGGCGCGTGGTTAATGTAAGAATCGGAAACACTTTGTGACTAAGTGTCTCCAAAAGCTGCGTTTTTTGACTTGCTGCGCGCGAAGACATGACGGATATTGTTTAAACGTTGAGGAAGCCGTCATGATTAGAATGATTGAAAACCCTGCCGAACTGGCTGGCGAAGATATCACCGGCAAATATATTCTCCGGAGGCTGAACTATCACTGGTTCGCCTACGGCAAGGCGGCTATCGTGACCGCCTGCAAGGGAACGATCCTGCATCTTGAGCGGGAAGAGACGGTCTATTCCGAGCGTTGGGGACGTCGCGCCTATACGGGCGCCGGCAGGCGTTATCCCGGCGGCATCTGTCCGATTTCTGCGGTCGCCTGCGTTTGCGATACGCCCGATGACGTCAATGCCGTCATTCAGCTGGATGTCGAAGCGCAGGACGAATTCTATCAGCTGATCGCCAAGGCCGAAGCCAGGGTTCAGGCTCTTGCCTCATCCTCACGAAACAGCCAGTTTCTCGAAGCCGCCGAGTAACGCGGTTTTTTCAATTAAATCCGCCATGCGGAGCGTCTTTCTGCGCGTCTAAGAGGACGCTCGCCGCTGTAATGGAACGGAGAGCGATCATGACACAGCGGGACACTCGGCCCGGTCACTCATTCGCCGCGGCGCCATCGCTCGGATCGCTCGCCATCACCATTGCCGTGATGTTTGTAGCGCTGTTCTGGCCGGCCGGCACGCTCGACTGGCCGCGCGGCTGGATTTTTCTCGGCCTGTTCCTTGTGCTGACTGCTGTCGCAATCATCTGGATCTGGCGGACGAATCCGGAGCTGTTTGCGGCGCGCAGCCGATACCAGAAGGGTACCAAATCCTGGGACGCCGTAGTGGCGACGCTGACGATCATTCTCTTTGCCGCCATTCTTCCGGTCGGCGCATTCGACGACGGACGTTTCCACTGGGCACCGCAGCCCGATTGGGTCGTCTTTATCGGCTATCTCCTGATGACATCAGGTTATCTCGGCCTGACCTGGGCGCAATCGGTCAACCGGCATTTCGAGCCGACGGTGCGCATTCAGACCAATCGCGACCACAAGGTGATCGACACCGGACCCTACGCCGTAATCCGCCATCCCGGATACGCAACCGCCATCGTGCTCAGCGCCGGCATGGCGCTGTCGCTTGGATCGCTCTACGCGCTGATCCCCGCCGGCCTGCTCGTCGTCGTCCTCTTCGGCCGCACGCTGGGCGAGGAAGCCGAACTGCGCAAGGGCCTCGAAGGCTATGCGGAGTATATGGAGCGTGTGCGGTGGCGGTGGATTCCGGGCGTGTGGTGAGCGGAGAGGGTGCTTCGCCACCCGCCCCCGTCCTTCGAGGCTCCGGCCTTGGCCTGCGCGCCTCAGGATGAGGGCTGATCGGAGTGCCGGGCGGCTGGAGGCTGATAAGCTGATGGATGCGTTGTGTATCTGGCAAGCTGAGGTGTTCGCGACCGTCATCCGCAGCCTCTCTCCAGCCTCATCCTGAGGCGCCCCGCAGGGGCCTCGAAGGACGGGGCTGGCCACCCGTCGCCGAGTTACCCAATCACCCGATCTGTTTGAGATCGCGGGCGAAGCGTTGCCAGTTGGCGACGTAGTTTTCTGCCGAGCGACGGATGGCTTCGATTGCCACCTCGTCGAGCACTCGCAGTGCGCGGGCGGGTGCTCCGACGATCAGGGAGTTGTCGGGGAATTCCTTGCCTTCGGTCACCAGCGCATTGGCGCCGACGAGGCAGTTGTTACCGATCTTGGCGCCATTCAGGATGGTCGCGCCCATGCCGATCAGCGTGTTGTTGCCGATGGTGCAGCCGTGAAGGATGGCGTGATGGCCGATGGTGCAGCTTTTGCCTATTGTCAGCGGAAAGCCCATGTCCGTATGGGCCATCACGCCTTCCTGGATGTTGGTGCCTTCGCCGACGCTGATTGGCTCGTTATCGCCACGCAGCACGGCGCCGAACCAGATGCCGACATTCTCGCCGAGTTCGATCTGGCCGATGATGTTGGCATCCGGGGCGATCCAATAGAGGCCGGCAGCGGGCAGTTTCGGCGTCGCTCCGCCAAGCGCGTAGACGGGCATGGCTCTCTCCTCAGACGACCTCGACCGATAGGGTGGCGACGCCGTCGATGCCGCAAGTGATGCGATCGCCTCTGGCCACCGCGCCGACGCCGGCGGGCGTGCCGGTCATGATGATATCGCCGGCTGCGAGAGTGAAGAGCTTCGACAGTTCGGTGATGATCTCCGGCACCTTCCAGATCATCTGGTTGAGATCGCCGTCCTGCACGCGCTTGCCGTTCTGTTCCAGCCAGATCTTGCCTTGAGCGGGGTGGCCGAGGCGGCTGGCCGGAACGATTGGGGAGATAGGGGCGGAATGTTCGAAGGCCTTGCCGACCTCCCAGGGACGCCCAAGCTTCTTTGCCTCCCCCTGGAGGTCGCGGCGGGTGAAGTCGATGCCGACGGCATAGCCATAGACGCAGTCGAGCGCGTCCGCGGCCTCGATGTTTGCGCCGCCTGATTTCAGCGCCAGCACGCATTCGACCTCGTAATGCACGTCGTTCGACAGCGACGGATAGGGAAAGGCATTGCCCGCCGGCAGCAGGTTGTCGGCATTCTTCTGGAAGAAGAAGGGCGGTTCGCGGCTGGGATCATGGCCCATCTCGATCGCATGGTCGGCATAGTTGCGCCCGACGCAATAGACGCGGCGCACCGGAAAACGCTCGGCGCTGCTTTCGACCGGCAACAACACCGGTTGCGGAAGCGGGATGACGGTGGCGGGATCGGACATTGGCGGGCTCTTCCTGTTTCGAGTCTTGCTTTGTGGTCATCTTAGACGGAAATCGGCGCGCCGGGGAAGCGTCCTTGGCCGGCGCCTGGAGCATTGACGCTATCACTATCCAGCGGTATCGTTACTGCCATGAGCAGGATATTTGCAGTTTCGACGACGTCTACCACCACCGCGCCGCGGTGGGTGGTAGACGCGTGAACTGAATTCCGTTCATTGCTGCTGAAACCAACCCGCCGGAAACGAGCGGGTTTTTTGTTCCCGCCTGTGCCCCGTATTCGAGGACGAGATCGTGGACGATATCCAGAAACATGTTCTTGCGGAGCGGGCGCTGGCCGTCGCCCGCCACTGCATCGCCAGCCGCTATGCCGGAGCTGCATTCGCCTATGTCGCCGGCTCCATCATGCGCGGCGAAGGCACCGTCCTTTCGGATATCGATCTCGTCGTGGTGTTCCCGTCGCTCCAAAGAGCCTGGCGGGAGTCGTTCAGCGCGGATGGGTTTCCGGTCGAAGCCTTTGTCCACGATCCGCAGACGCTGGCGCATTACCTCCATCGGGACGCAGACAGCGGCTATCCCATCATGGCCCACATGGTCGCGACGGGCTGTATAGTGGATCGGATATCGACAGCGCGCACGTCATCCAGGCAAAGGCGGAAAGTATGCTGGCGGCAGGACCGAAACCTCTTGCCGGGGCAGACTACGACATGGTGCGCTACCAGGTCACCGATTTGGCCGATGATCTGCGCGGTACCCGCCCGCCCGAAGAGGTCGCCGCTATTGCCGCGCTGCTCTACCAGAAGCTCGCCGACCTGATCCTGCTCGGGCGCGGCGCATGGGCCGGCCGCGGCAAGTGGGCGCCGCGCCTGATGCGGAAGCTCGATGCACAATTGGCAACGGAATTCGACGCGGCGTTCAAAGTGGCGGCAGCGGGCGACGGCGCCCGATTTCTGACTTTGGCCGATCGGGAGCTTGCCCTGCATGGCGGCCGCTATTTCGAGGGGTTCAGACAGGACGCGCCGCTGGAAGCGCGCCGCCTGGAATAGTATCGATTTACGTTGCCTGCATTCTGCTCGGTCATTCCTCGCCGGACTCGGCCAGCGCCTCGCGGACGATCGCGTAATAGGGGGCGAGCTCGGGGATATCGGCGGCCAGCCTGTCGAAGGTGGGGTCGGATGGCGCAAGCGTGCCTGCGTATTTCGCCGCGATGAAGGCCTGGTGGGCGGCAAGGGCTTCGGCTTCGGCCATGTGCACGACGGTATAGACCGGCGAAGGCACGGTGCGACCTTTGACGATGATGCGATCGAGCTCAACGACCGTGTAGGTGCCGGCGACCAGCCTTGCGGTCTTCTCGCCGAGCAGCAGGGCCACGCCATAGTTCTTCGAGGCGCCTTCGAGGCGGGAGGCAAGGTTGACGCTGTCGCCGAGGCAGGAATAGTCGAAGCGGCGGGTCGAGCCCATATTGCCGACAATGCATTCGCCGGTGTTGATGCCGACGCCCATCTTTAGCACGTGCGGCCTGCCGCCGCGCATCGCCGCCTCCCGTTCCAGCTCGCGGTTGAGGCTCGAAATCGCGGCCTGCATGGCGAGCGAGGCTTTGACGGCGTGCAGTGCATGATCGGGATCGTCGAGCGGGGCGTTCCAGAAGGCCATGATGCAGTCGCCCATATATTTGTCGATCGTGCCGCCGTGATCCATCACCACGTCGGAGAGCGGCGTCAGCAGCCGGTTGATCAGGCCGGTCAGTTGCTCCGGATCATCCTTCAAGGTCTCGGCGATGGTGGTGAACCCACGCACATCGGAAAACAACACCGACAGCGTGCGCCGCTCGCCGCCGAGCTTGAGCTGCGAGGGATCCTGCGACAGGCGCCGGACGAGATCGGGCGAGATATATTGTGCGAAGGCGCGGATGATCTGGCGCTTGTTGCGGCGCTCTTCGGCGTAGTCGAAGGCGGCTTGGCCGAAGACGACCGAGATATAGGCGACCGTCGGCCCGAGCGGCGCGACGAAGATATGGGCAAGCCGGACACCGGCAAAGCTGAGGGCCGCGAAGGCGAGAAGGGCAGCTGCGCTGGTCACGATCGTCAGCCATCCCGTCGAGCGCCAGACGGTGGCGGCGGCAAGCAGGACCGATATGAGGATACAGGCGGCCACCACCGGGAGGCGAGCTTCTTCGATCGACAGGCCACGGCGGATATTGTCGTAGATCGTCGCTTGGATTTCGACGCCCGAGGTCAACGTGCCGGTGTGGACGGTATAGGACGTGGCAAAGGCATCGACGCCGCCCTTATCGATCACCGGCGCGTTCTGCAGGCTGAGGCCAACGAGCACGACGCGACCCTTGAAATAATCCGGCGGCAGAAGATGTGCGGGATCGAGCGCCTGGTAATAGGAGACCGTGGGATAGGAGCGGGCCGGGCCGAATGATTGGATAAGCTGGCCCGCCGGCAGGGTTGCCGAAATCGTTCCAGACGCTTTCGCCAGCGTTGCGGCAAACCCGTCCTCATAGGCCGGAATCCGCCGGAAAGTGCCATCGCCGCCAAGATCGACGGAGGCAATGCCGGTCTTCGCTCCCGCTTCGGTCAGTTGCTGCAGCGGGGTGACGCGGATGAGTTGCGTGGCTTGCGGCGTCTCGATCAACGTCTCGTCGCCGGCAAGGACGACATCCGGGCCGACGGCGTTAGTGATCGCGTTGTCGTTCTCCGGGGTCGAGGGTTCGGCCAGGATGATGTCGAGGCCGATGACGCGGGCGCCGGCGGCGCGCAACTGGGTCACTAGTTGGGCATGAAGGCTGCGCGGCCAGGGCCATTGCGCGTTGATATCGGCAAGCGACGGTTCGTCGATCGCGACGATGACGGGTCCGCCGGGTGGCGGGCGGGGATCGTCGACGGTCGAGAGATAGTCGAAGCTTCTGAGCTCCAGCAGCGACCAGGCGGGCAGGCGCGACAGAAACGAGATGGCGATCAGGACGGTAAGCGAGAGCACCAGCAGACGGAGGCGGCGGCTTTCGGCCTGCCCGCCGGCCGGTCTGACCTGCCGAGGCTTTTTCTGCGCCCGCATCAGAAGCGGACTTTGAGCGTGCCCTTGAAGGCGCGGCCCCAGCCGGGCACGCCGGGGGTGATCTCGAACTCCTCGTCGAGCAGGTTATAGGCGGCTGCCTCCAGCTCGATGCGCTTGTCGAACGGTTCCCAGACCAAGTGGGCGTCGAGGCTCCAGTAATCGTCGAGCTTGGTGCCGAGATCGTCGCCGTCGCGCTCGCCGATATAATTGGCCGCCACCGTCGCCTTGACCTTGGCTTCATTGACCCAGGTCAGTGCGATCTGGCCGGAATTCTTCGGGATGAACGGCAGGGAACCGCCGTAATTCGGTTCCAGCGGGTCCTTGTTCTCCGATTCCATGTAGGCGTAAGTGGCGGAGAGGCCGAAACCGTAGCCGAGCGCGACGTTGGCAGTCACGGCGGCGCGGTCGACGCTGCCGCGCGACAGCGGCAGGCTGTCGGCCGCCGGAAGCGAGATCAGCGGAAAGTCAATCGAGAAATCATGCAGTTCCTGGTGCTGGTATTCGACCGAGGTGAAGAAACGGTCGGTCCACTCGGCGTCCCATTGCAGCGCGACTGTATCGCTATAACCTTCGATGCCCACCGAATACTGGTTGGTCTGCAGGCCGAGGATGCCGACCGGGGCGAGAGTGGGAACGCCGGTTTCCACGCTCTGGCGCATGAAGGCAGCACGCAGCCAGTGGTTCTGGACCGGCGCCCAGGCAACGCCGAAACGTGGCTCTAGCCGGCTGACATCGACACCGTCGCCCGTCAGTTGCGTGCCGAACAGCGCATATTCTGCCTTCAGATCGGGTGTAATCTCGTGCAGGACGTCCACATAAGCGCGGCCGATGTCGATCGTGTTGCTCAGGGTATTGGGACCATCGATGATTTCCGGAAGGATGAGCAGACGCGGAAAGAGTTCATGAAGGCGTGAGGAGGTGGTCGTGCTGGCATCGATCCAGCCGCGCTCGATGCCGTACCGCCAGGTCAGCGGGCCTGTATCGATAGAGTGATTGAGAGCCCAGATGTAAGTTTCCGAGCTTGTGTCCTCGGTTGCATCGAGGAACGGAATGATATCGGGATCGCGCAAACCTAGAACAGGCGCATCATCAACCCTCAGGAAATTGTCCGTCTGCGATTTTCTTTGGGAATAGAAAAACGCGCCGTTCAGGATGTTGTCATAGCTGAAGGTGTGGCTCCAGCCGATACCGGCATTCGTTAACTCGCTCTCATTGTAGCGGTCGGAGAATTGCGATGAGATCGACGTTGGAATGCCGGCGCCGAGAGCGTTCAGAAAATCCGTCAAGGCGCTGCCTTGCGAAAGAGCGTTCAGCGCTCCGTCGCTCTTGGCGTGGTTGACGAAGGCCACCACGCGATCGTCCGGCGTGATCGTCGCGGTGAGATAGCCGTTGCCGCTGAGGATCTTGTTGTCGGTGGAGAAGCCGCCGAAGTCCGTGTAGTTGCCGTCACGCGCAATCTCTTCCCAGTTGAGGTTGCCGTAGAAGCTGATCGGGATCGTCGCGTTCGAATAGCCCTGGATTTCGGCTTCGCCGATACGCCTCGTATGGCCGTCGACACTGTTGATGCCGCCGCCGAGCGAGCCTTCGATGAAGGGCACATCAAACAGCGTTACCGAGCGTGAGCGGCCGGAAAGCATGTGCGGCGAAAGCAGCAGGCCCTGGATGAAGGATGAGTAGCTCGACGCGTTGCCGCGGTTCTGGATGATATTGTCGTCGCTGAAGCTGGTCGCGTTGACGAAAGGAAAGATGCTGCCCTTGATCGACTGATCGATATAACCCGTGCCGTTGAAGGGATCGAAGACGGCATCGCCGTAATAGCGGCCCCAGGCATCCAATCCTTGCAGGCGGAAGGCGTCGTTCAGTGTCGAACCGGCGCTCGCATTGGCGCCGAGGCCGCTGTAATCGCCGCCGCGGGCGCGCGAGCGGCGCAGGAATTCCTGCGCGTTGCGGATCGCGCCGTCTGAATCATAATCGTCGATATCGATCGCGGTGCGGAAGGACGAGATAACAGGATCGTCATCGTCGAGGCGGTTGGCATTGTCGAGCGCCTGCTCGGAGGGAAGCCGGTCGCCCTTTTCGTAATGAGCGGCCGCAAGCATGAACTGCGATTGCGAATGCGCGGGATTGGCGGTGCTGGCGGCGAGCAGATCTGCCAGCGCCTTGTCGCGCTCGCCGGTCTGCAGGTAATAGCGGCCGCGAGCAAGCAGGGCGTGATCGAAGGATGGATCGAGAGCGATCGCGGTGTCGATTTCGCGCTTGGCCTCCTTCATGCGCGCCTGATCGAGATAGAGGATCGCGAGGTTCGCGTGCAGCAGCGGGTCCTGCGGATCGAGCTCGATCGCCTTCTTGAAGGCCTTTTCCGCTTCGCCGTTGGCATCGCGCGAACTCTGCAGCAGGCCGAGAGAATTCAGTGTGCCCGATGCGCCGGGGGCAAGCGCGATGGCGCGGTTCAGGTCCGCAAGCGCGCCGTTGATATCGCTTTCATAACTTGCCTTGTAGCCGGCACGGGCCGACAGCGCCATCGGATGATCGGGGTCGAGCGACAGCGAGCGTTCTATTGCTTCCTTCATCTGCTCACGGTCATCGGTGAGCTGCGCCAACTGGGCGCGGACTGCCGGCAGGGTCGGATCATCGGGATACCGCTGCTCCGCTTTCCTGATGATATCAATCGCCGCGCGCGGATTCTCAAGGAAGCCAGCGGTATATGCCTGCATGATTGCGCCATAGGGGCCGGTGGTGTTGGCCGGCGGCTGTTCGGCATGGGCGGGGTCGGCCAGCGAACGGGCGAAATAGCCGCCATATTGGGCCATGTTGCGGCGTGTCGGGTCGAGATGCGGCAGGGCCTTCTGGAAGAGCCTGGCGGCATCGCCATAACGCTTTTCCGAGCCGGCGATGGTGGCGTCGATCAGGTCGACGCGCGCCTGCTGGGCTGTCGTCAGTTTGCGGCCACGGATATTCTGCAGCGTTGCGGCTGCAGCCTGGCGTCCGTCGAAGGCGCTCTGCACTTCGGCAAGTTCCAGCCAATCTTCGGTGGTGCGGCGCTCCGGCGGCAGCCCTAACAGGCGGCGGCGTTCGGTCGCCATGCGGTCGGCCCGCAGCGGCGAAGTCGGCATCAGGTCGAAGCCGTCGCGCAAGTCCAGATAGAAGAGCATCTGTTCGCGGTCGTCAGGATTGACGCTGATGATCTTGCTCGGCGCCTGGCCGATGGTGGCGACCGCCCCTTCGCCCTCGTTCACCTCGACGCTGCCCTGCGGGTTGCTGAGCGCTACGCGGCCTTCGAGCACGATCATCGAGGTTTTGGCGCCCTCGACGGTCATCGTCCAGTCCGTGCCGCGGATGGCGGCGGCGGCGGCCGGTGTTTCCACCGTCAGGCCCTGGCCGCCACGCTCGGCGCGTGCCCAGATGGTGCCGGATTGGAGATTGAGCACCGTATCGCCGCCGGCAGCCATCTTCTTGACCTGCAGCGAGGAATTGCGGCCGAGGCGGACCTGGGTGTGATCGGAAAAGACGATGGCGAGCTGGCCGTTGGCGTTGGTGCGCAGCACGTCGCCGGTCAAAAGATCCTGATTGATGTCGACGACGCGCCAGTTCGACACGTCGATGAAGCGGACTTCCTCGCCGATCTTGCGGGCGATGACGGAGCCGGCGACCGGCGTAGCGCGCGGCACGGGATCGGCCATCGCCGGCAGCCCGAAACCGGGCACGGCAAACGCCAGCGCCATCCCGACGCGACAGATGTTACTGGAATAACCCCGCATGTCCTCGACCCCATACCCCGCTTCCCCTTTGTCCGTGTAGAGTGGAAAAGTCAAGTATGTTGCACACGTGTTCTTGCTTTCGTCGTCAAGTGTAATATCAGGGAAACACTTTGGGGTATGGAGTATTCAGGTGAGTGAATTTGAAAATGCCACTGAGGTTATGCTGAGCAAGCCCTCAAGCGGGGACGTCAGCACCGAGTATTTCGATCATATCAAGAAAATCAACGACATATTTTATGATCAGATCAAGATATCCGACCAAAAGGCCGCCTATATCTTTACTTTCATGCTCGCCTTTCTGGTGAGCTCCAGCGAGGTGAGGGCCGTGTTCAGCCTGACGCGTTACACCGGCGGCACACCGGGCAGCATGCTCTTTTCCGGCCTGCTTGCCTCAGCCTCGGTCTTCTCGATCCTCTCGGCGATTCTTGTCGTGCTGCCGCGGCGTCTCGGCACCTCAACCTCGCTATTCTGGGGCGCCTGGCCTGATCATCGCGATATGTTCTTCGAGGCCGCGCTTCGCCGTGACGAGCGCTACCTCTTCGACCAATATCTCGAAAACGCCAACATTCTTTCGGCCATCGCCCGCAACAAATACCGCTGCGTCACCTTCGCGTTTCGTGGGCTGATGGTAAGCGTGATCGCCTATGTGCTGCTGTTGATTGCTTTGTGAGGGAGTAAGCGGCGAACCAGCGAATGCGCCGATCGCAGGCGCGGCCAAGAATGCAGGGCGCGCCGAGGCGCGCCCGCCGGTTCAATCTTCGATCTCGAGAACGAGCTCGAGCTCGATCGGCACGCCTAACGGCAGGCTGGCCACGCCGAGGACGATACGGCCGGAGAGTTTGTCTTCGCCGAAGACCTGGAGCAGCATTTCGGATGCCCCGTCGGCGACCTTTGGGTGGTCGCGAAAATCGCCTTCGGTGGCGATGTAGACGCCGAGCTTGACGACCTTTGCCACCCTGTCCAGCGAGCCGAGATATTCCCTGGCGGCCGCAAGGGCGCTAAGGGTCGCTGTCTCGGCGGCCTTCCTGCCGTCTTCGGCCGTCAGCGCGCCGCCGACGCGGCCGATATAGCGGGGCTTGCGGTCGACGACCGGCAGCATACCGCTGAAGAAGACCAGCTTGCCGGTTCTGACCGCCTCGACATAGGCGCCCAAGGGCGTCGGCGGTGGGGGAAGGGCGATGCCGAGATCCTGCAGCCGCCGTTCCGCGCCGGCTGCCTCAGCTTTTGCATGGTCTACCATTTGCCCAGATGTGCGCCGCCGTCGACGTGCAGCACCTCCCCGGTGACACGCGGAGCTTCGGTGAGGAAGACGACCGCATCGGCGATCTCCTCGACATTGGAAATGCCTGCCATCGGCGACAGAGTGCTCAGGAAGTCCTTCGGGTTGTCTTTGTGCAACGGCGTGTCCACAACACCCGGAGCGACGATATTGAAGCGAATTCGCTCGTTCGCATATTCCATCGCGAGGTTCTTGGAGATGGCGTTGATGCCGCCCTTTGTCATCATCGAGACTGAGGCGGAGAAGCCGGCGATCGGATGATCGGTCAATGGCGTGGTGATGCTGACGACGCTGCCGCCCGTTTTCTGCGCGAGCATCTGCCTGACGACCTGTTGGGTCAGGTGGATGAAGCCTTCGAGATTGGTCGAGGACAATTTCTCGAAGTCGGCCATCGTGAACTCAACGAATGGCTTGGCTAGAAAAATGCCGGCATTGTTGACGAGTGCGTCGATCGAGCCGAAGCGATCGATCGCAGTCCTTGCCACCCGCGCTGCGGTTTCGGCATCGCCGATGTCGCCATCGACGAGCGCCAGCCTGTCCGAGGCTTGGAAAGCCTCCGAAGCACTGACCTGGCGCGAGGTAGCGACGACATTGTAGTCGCGCTGGATGAAGGCGTTGACGAGGCCGGCTCCGATACCCTGGGAGGCGCCCGTGACGATGACTGTTTTTCTCGTAGTCATGCTGATCTCCATAATCTGGTTCGGGCAACGCGGGCCTTGCGGTTGCAAAGGCGGGGGTCGCTCGAGATGGGGCTGCTGCGAATGCGCCTCCATCGGTTGTGGTTGTTTTCGCAAGGTGAATATGGCGAAAACTTCATTACCCGATTAGATGGAAATATCTGGATTCTCTTTTGCATCCATGCAAAAATCAACGCATGGCCGATCTGAACGACATCGCCGTTTTCGTGAAGGTGGCGCAGTATGGCAGCTTCAGCCGCGCTGCCCATTCCCTCGGCATGCCGGTATCGACCGTCAGCCGGAAGGTGACGTCGCTGGAGGAGCAGCTCGGCGTGACGCTCATACAGCGGACGACCCGCAAACTGAGCCTGACCGCGCAAGGCCGCGCCTATTACGACAGGTGCAGCGAACCGCTCGCCCATCTCGTCGACGCCGAGCAGGCGCTCACCGAGACACAGAGAAAACCGGAAGGTCTGCTGAAGATCTCCGTGCCCGTCATCTTCGGGCAGGAAGTCTTCTACGAATTCATCTCATCCTTCCTGAAGACTTATCCCAATATCCAGCTCGATCTCTTCGTCACCAACCTGTTCCTCGATCTGATCGCGGAGAACATCGATCTCGCCATCCGCTTCGGCGATCTTAAGGATTCCTCCATCGTGGCGCAGCGGCTCGGCAAGAGCGTGCGCTATCTGGTCGCCGCACCGGATTATCTGAAGGCCAGGGTGCTTCCCTTGAAGCCCGAAGAGCTGAAGGACCATCAGTGCGTGCTCTTGAACGGCCGCAACGGCGAGGCAGAATGGCATCTCGTGAGCCGTCGCAAATCGGTTCGCCTGCATGTGTCGGGGCCGGTATCGAGCCGGGATTTCGATGCGGTGAGCGCCTTTACCTATCGCGGACACGGCATCGGCCTGCTTCCTTCGACTTATTGCGACGAACAGATCAGAAGAGGCGAACTTGTCCGCCTGCTGCCGGACTGGTCGTCCGAGGAAATTTTCGTGCACACCGTCTATCCCACGCGCCGCTTCCTGCCCTCCCGATTGCAGGTCTTTCTCGAGGCGCTGAAAGCATGGAAGACCCCCTTGTGGCTTCCCTTGCATTGAAGGCTTCCGATTCCATCACCGAAAATTGAAGCCGTGCGCGTGGGCGAGCGTCCTCCCTCGGCCAAGCTGTGTTAGAGTTCGCCGGCTTGCATGGCGCAGGGATTGGATTGCCAATGCTGACGACACTTGCGGTGCTCATGAGTCTTTCCGGCATCGTCCCCATCGCGCAAGCGGGGGAAAGCGAGGTCGATGTGACCCTCGTACTTGCCGTCGACACCTCGCGGTCGATGGATTTCGAGGAGATCGGGATCCAGCGCGAGGGCTATGTCGAAGCGCTCAAGCACAAGGAATTCATCGACGCGGTCAAGGGCGGGCTGACCGGCCGCATCGCCATCAGCTATTTCGAATGGGCAGGCTATGTCGTCCAGGATTCCGTCATCGACTGGCAGGTGATCGAGACTGAAGAGGACGCGATCGCTTTTGCCGACAAGCTCGAAGCCCGGCCGATTGCCACGCAGCGGCGCACATCGATCTCCACCGCGATCGCCCAGGGCGCCAGCATGATCGTTTCCAGTCCCTTTCAGTCCAGGCGGCAGGTGATCGATGTCTCCGGCGATGGGCCGAACAATTCCGGCGATCCTGTCACCCCCGCCCGCGACAAGGCGATAGAAGCCGGCATGATTATCAATGGCCTCGCCATCATGCTGCGGCCTTCCGATGCGCCCAACGGGCTCGATAAATATTATGCGGATTGCGTGATCGGCGGTCCCGGCGCCTTTGTGCTGCCTGTCCGCAAAATCGAGGATTTCGCCGTTGCCGTGCGCCGCAAGCTGGTGCTGGAGATCAGCGGCATTTCCCCGGCGGCGACGGTGCAGGAAACAGCCGGCGCCGAGGCGGGTGCCGACTGCCTGATCGGTGAGAAGCAGTGGCGGGACATCTTCGACCGTTGATGCCAGAACAGGATGATTTTAGGCCGGGTCGGCCTAAAATCTCAATCCTGTTCTGAATTACATAGTTAGAGCATGAACACTTTTCGGCATCATGCTCTACCGGATCAGCGCGCCGAAATTATATCAGTCAGTATCTGGTAAGCGGCGGAGACGCGGTCCTCGTTGGGATAGTTTTTGTTGGCCAGAATGACGATACCGAGCCGCTCTTTCGGGACGAACGCGACATATGCGCCGAAACCATTCGTTGAGCCGGTTTTATTGATCCACACATCGTCGCGCGGTTTCATTGCCGGCATCAGTTGCTTGACGGGGATGGTCTTGAGCATCGCGCTGGAATTGTTGTCCATCAACGTCGTCAATGTCGCAGGATAGGAATACTGTTCCCAAATAAGGTCCTGGGCCATCGCGCCGACATCGAAGTATGCCGTGTGCGTATTCGTGATCGCCTGCTGGAGCTTATCGTCCAATTCGACCAGTCCCATATTCGCGTCGATGAACCGGATCATGTCGCCTGCTGTGGATTTCACTCCATAGGCCTCGGACGAAAGAGTGGCGGGTGTCATCCGAGCCGGCTCGCCGCTTCGCTTGTAGCCTTGGGCATAGTCAGCCATTTTCGATTTCGGCACATTGATATACGTGCTCGTCAACCCGAGAGAAGCAAACAATTGCTCTTCCATAAGAGCTGCGAAGTCTTTGCCCATGCTTTTTGCCGTTATATATCCGAGCGCGCCAATGCTTGGATTGGCGTATGTTCGGTGCGTTCCGGCGGCATATGATGGTTTCCAGGTTGCGAGATACTCCATCAGTTGCTTTTCGGTTTTGACTTCATCGGGAACTTGCAGCGGAAATCCACCAGCCGTATGGGTGCCCAAATCCATCAGGACGACATCGCCGAAGGGCCTTCCCTTCATCGACGGAAGATATTTGCTTGCCTTGTCCGACAGCGAAAGTCGGCCGGTCACGTCTGCGTAGGAGGTGAGGGTGACTGTAAAGGTTTTGCTGATCGATCCCAGTTCGAACATGGTCGCCGAGGTGACGGGCCTGCCCGTGTCCTTCGACTCGACGCCGTAGTTGAAGATGTGGTTCTGTCCGTCAGCGGTGATGGCAACGGCAATGCCCGGAATGCTGTATTTATCCATGATTGGTTTTATCGCGGCGTCCGAGATGGCTTTCAGTTTCAGCTCGTCAGCCGCAAAGCCACTTGTGGAAATGCATGTCGAGACCAATGCGGCCGATAGAATTCCTATCCAATCACGCGTCATTTCTTCATCCTCTAAAAGCAGCTTCATCAGCGCAAAGGCGCATGAGGACGGCATTTTATGGCACTGTTTTGCGGCAGCAAACGATGATATCTCGGAGGAGATCCAAGAAAATCTAGGGCTAAGATGGTTCGGCAATTCCTCCCCTTGAATGGCTTGAGGGCCTTCGAAGCATCGGCAAGACATCTCAGCTTCACCCGGGCTGCGATCGAGCTTTGCGTTACCCAGGCGGCTGTCAGCCAGCAGGTCAAAAGCCTGGAGAAGCGATTGGGGGCTGCGCTTTTTCAGCGCCTCCCAAGAGGCTTGAAAATCACCGCAGAAGGCGAAGCTCTTTTGCCGACCCTGACCAATTCCTTCGATCAGATGGCGATCACGCTGGACCGGATTGAAGCCGGGCAGGTTCGGGAATTGCTGTTCCTGGGCGTGGTCGGGACGTTTGCCGTCGGCTGGTTGTTGCCAAGGCTTTCGGATTTTCAACTGCGGCACCCGTTCATCGATGTGCGCGTTTCGACAAACAATAATCGCGTCGATATGGCGGCCGAGGGACTGGACTTTGCCATTCGCTTCGGCAGCGGCTCCTGGCACGGCACAGAGGCGCTGCGTCTGTTCGAGGCTCCGCTCTCTCCTCTGTGCACACCCAAATTGGCGGAGCGTTTAAGGTCGCCTGCAGATCTGGTCGAGGCGACGCTTTTGCGGAGCTATCGAGCGGATGAGTGGAGCACCTGGTTTGCCGCAGCGAACGTTCCGCCGGCGGCACAGATAAACGCCGGTATCGTCTTCGACTCTTCCCTGGCGATGATGGAGGCGGCTCTGCAAGGACTGGGGATCGCTCTGGCACCGCCGTCGATGTTTTCCAGACATCTATCCTCGGGGGCTATCAGACAACCTTTTCCCACGACCATATCGCTGGGAAGCTATTGGCTGACCCGACTGCAATCAAGGCCGCCAACAGCAGCCATGCTCGCATTTTCCGATTGGATGATGTCGCAGATGTCTTCCGCATCGCAATGACAGCTTCCGGCGAGCCGGAGGCCGAGATCATCCCGACGCTCAAGGACTTCATGCCTCCACCGCCGCCGCTTTGCTTACGCCACACAGATGCCCGGCACGGCGACCTTCTGGAAGAGATGCGGTGAGGCGACCGCCGAGGACGGATAGGCCGAGAGCTTCCCCCGAAACTCCGGATGCGAGAATGCCGCCCGGAAATCGGCGGTCGATTCCCAGACGGCATAATTGAGATAAGCAGGACTTTCGCCGACGGCGCGATGCATCTGGGTCGAGATAAAGCCCGGCTGCCGTTTCATGAAGGCCGCATCGGCCTGCCAGGCATCAAGGAAGGCCTGCTCATCGGCCTTGTCGAGCGTGAAGAGGTTGATGAGGACGATCGCGGAGGCATCGATCGCGATTTGGCGATCGATCGGGAAGGCAGGGTCCATCGGGCGCATGAGCGACATGGTCGACTCCATCTGATTTGGTTACATGATGTCAATCTGGTGATATGGATACATAATCAATTTGACACTATGGTGTCAATATAGCTTTATGGTGACAAATGCACGAACCTCAACGGACCCCGGCCGGAACAGCCTTGACCGACCTCATTCTGGATCTCTTCCGGCTCAATAACCGGATGATCAACGCCGGCGACAAGCTCGTCGAGGGGCTCGGCCTGACCAGCGCCCGCTGGCATGTCCTCGGCACCGTCATCACAGCAGGCCGGCCACAACCGGTCGCATGGCTGGCGCGCGACATGGGGGCCAACCGCCAGAACGTCCAGCGCATCGTCAACGATCTGGAGAAGGAAGGGCTTCTGGCGTTCGAGCCCAACCCGCACCACCGACGGGCACAGCTCGTCGTGCTGACGGACAGAGGAAAACAGGCATATGAAACCGCCATGCACCTGCAGGCCCCCTGGGTCGACATGCTCTCGGAAGGGCTTCAGGTCGAGGATATCAAAACCACGCATGCCGTCATGAAGGCGCTGCGCAGCAAACTGGAAGGACATGGAGATGTTGAAGAGCAGGCCTGATCGCCATGGCGCAATAGCGGTCTCGATCCACTGGTTGAGTGCGGTTCTGATCCTGGCGCTGCTCGGCTCCGGCTTCCGGGCTGCCAACGCCATGGACGCGGTGACCAAGGCCGGGCTGCTGCGTTTCCACATTCCGGTGGCGATCGTCGTCCTGCTTCTCACGGCTCTCCGCATTGTCTGGTGGTGGCGTTTCGATCGCAAGCCTGCGCCGGTGCAGGCATCGCCTCGCTGGCAGGAGCGGCTGGCGGGCTTTGTTCACCTCGCCTTCTACATTTTCATTCTCGGCATGGTTGCCAGCGGCATCGGAATGATGATCCTCAGCGGCGCTGCTCCCGCCGTCTTCGGGGCAGCCGGCGCCACGCTGCCTGATTTCACCACCTATCCGCCGCGTGGCCCGCATGGGTTCGGCGCCTTCCTGCTTGTCGGCCTGCTGGTCTTCCATGCCAGCGCCGCGCTCTATCACCAGTTCGTCCGCGGTGATCACCTGCTGCGGCGAATGTGGTATGGCGGCTGAGATCCCGCCGCCGTCGATGTCTAATGTTTGGCTTCTCGGGCCTGACTCAGGAGACGCAGATCACCAAGCCGGCAAGGAGCTGGCCAGTGCCACGCCCAATTCGACGATCAACGCTGTGCGCCAAGAAGGCGCGATAAAGCACCGCGCCGTTGCCCGCCGAGACGCTTCTCAAATGATGTCACCGTCTGCGTGACGTCGCCGCCCTTGCCTATAAGGGCAGCTGCTTGCCGGCCTGTTCGCTGACCATGTATTCGGCGTACCAGTCCGGCCAGTTCTCGTCGTGTTTGCCGCCGTTTCGCTTCTCGTGTTCGCCGTGCGCGGTCGCTGCACGGCGCATGGCTGATGCGAGATCGGTCGACGTTGTGAATGTCGTCCCGTCGGCGTCGATGCGTCCCGGCAGGCGCGTGGTGACTTCCTGGAACAGCCAGCCGTTGCCATCGGGATCCTTGAAGGAGGCAAAGGAGCGATAGCTGCGGTGATCGGGATCGCGGCCGGCAATGCGGAGCCGCCCGAACAGGTATGGTTCGTCCTTGCCGGCATAGACGCCGGCCGCGTCACGGAACACTTCGCTGACCTCGACGCCGCGGGCGATGAGATCGCGGCGGGCGGCCTCGATGTCGGAGACGACGAGGTAGAGGCCCTGGGCGGAGCCGGGGGCGGCGGCGGTGACGTTCTTGCCGAAGATGATCGCGCAGCCGGAGCCCGGCGGCGTAAACTGGATCACCCGAAAGTCGGCATCATTGGCGAAGTCGGCGTCGAGCCGCCAGCCCAGGTCGTCATAAAAACGTTTGGCGCGGTCGACGTCGGAAACGGGGATGACGACCACCTCGAGCTTGGTATCGACGGGCTGTGTTCTCGGGGTCTCAATGGGGGGTTCGCTGCGCAGTGCATTGCTCATCTTAAGCTCCTTGGGTTCTGGATGTCTTGAGAATTGCGGACACGTGACGGTCAAGTTGACCACGGCGCGGTGGGGTCGTCGAATCAATTATTCTGTCTGATTTGGCCGGTATTGGCGGAGTCCGCTGCGACACACGGCGCGTCGCTCTCGATTCGTGCGGTTGGTGAGGGCATGTCGTCCGTGAGGCGGCGGGGTCGGTTCCCCGCCACCTTCGTCTGTCGTCCTGCGGCTCGTCGAGCCGGCGTGCAGGAAGTTCTTACGCGGCGAGAGCGGCGCGGGTTTTGCCGATCGTCAGAGCCGCCTTTGCTGCCTCGCGCCCTTTCTCGACGAAATGTGCGCGGTAGATCTGTTTGTGGTGCTCGGTTTCCTGATACTGATGCGGCGTCAGCGAAACCGACAGCACCGGCACACCGGTATCCATGCCGGCGCGCATCAGCCCATCGACGACGGCCTGGGCGACGAATTCGTGGCGGTAGATTCCGCCGTCGACGACGAAGGCGGCGGCAACGACAGCGGCATAGCGTCCGGTTGCCGCAAGATCGCGCGACAGCAGCGGCATTTCGAATGCGCCGGGAACATCGAACACATCGATCTGCTCGGGCGGAATAAGCTGATGGAAGCCATCTAGGGCGCGGTCGACGATATCGGCGTGCCAGCTGGCTTTGACGAAGGCATAGCGGGTGGGTGTCATGGTAATCTCCTTTGGCGAACAGACACATCACCCAAGGCGATCACGAACGTCCCCGACAGCCGCAGGGCGGCAGGAACGCACGTTCTCTTTCATCCGGACTATGACCGTCGGCTCAGGCATCTCACCTGATCTGCTGACCCTTCCTGAGAAGGCGCTCGCGGGCTCGCAATCTAAATTGCATACCGCCGGTAGGGACTTGCACCCCGCCCTGAGAACGGCGCGAACAATAGGGGGAAGGTGACGGGCTGGCAATAGGTCGAAATGCTTGGCGGCCAATGCAGCATCAGCGCTCCCGACCCGGCGATTTCGCTTGTTGGTCGATCGCGACGGGCAAGCCCTCTTGCGGAGGATGGGCTTGCGCCTACATGCTGTGCGTGAGGATATTCACGTCAGAATAGCACGGCAAGACAGGCTGCGCCGTCTCCACCGGAGACGGGCAGGGCCGTGGAAACCATGGGAGAGAGAGATGCAAGACCCCTTTGTCGTCCACCGCGAGGCGCATATCGCGGCGCCGCCGGCTGCGGTGTTCGCGTTGATGACCGACCCGGAAAAGATCCTGCGCTGGATGGGAACGGAAGCGCAGGTCGAGCCGCAGCCCGGCGGGCTCTATCTCGTCAACGTTACCGGCGCGCGCTTTGCGCGCGGCTCGTTTCGCGAGGTGGTGCCGGTTCATCGCCTTGCCTACAGCTTCGGCTGGGACGGCAGCGAGGTGGTGCCGCCGGGGTCGAGCCTAGTCGAGATCGACCTGATCGAGCAGGGGGGCGGAACGCTGCTGCGGCTCACCCACAGCGGCCTGCCGAGCGCCGAGCAATGCGCCGGCCATGCGGAAGGCTGGGCACATTATCTCGGACGGCTGACCGAGGTCGCCGCCGGGGGGGATCCGGGTCCCGATCCTTTTTACGGCAGGACATGAACAATTTTTTGCGGGCGGCGGGGCGGTTCTGAAGCGCTTGCCGTTGCGACAACAGCGGTCGGCGAGCGCTCGGACCAGCCGTGCGGAAGCGCTTCTTTTTCTCCCGCAAACATGAACGCGCAGTTCATCTCCAGTTCAATTTGGCGGTCATAAGGTGTGGACGGCTGGATTGAAATGGAGTTCTCGATGAAGGCACTTTCTATCGCGGCTGCCTTGCTCGCTGGCAGCCTCTCGTTCGGCACAGCGCAGGCGATGCCGATGGGGACAATCAATGTCCAGAGCAATGTCACAAAGGTCGACTACGCCTGCGGTCGCGGCTGGCATCTGACGCGCTGGGGCGAATGCCGGCGAAACTGGCGCCGCCCACCGCCGGTAGCTTTCTACGGTGGCCCGCCCCGCTGGGGCTGGGAGCGGCGTCACCGGGATTGGGATGGTCCGCGCTGGCGCCATGAGCGGCGCTGGGATCGCGACCGCCGTTGGCGGGATGATGACTAAGGGTCTTGCTTAGTTGGAGATGGACGAAGGCCGGGGCGATTTTCGCCCGGCCTTTTCTGATGAGACAGCTTCACGACGCTGACCGGCAGCGTCCTCCCGATTTGTCCGATACGGTCAGATCCTGCTGACGAGCCAGTACTTGTCGTCGATCAGCTCCTCGAGCTCGACCGGGTCCTTGACGCCGAATTCGAACCATTCGACGAGTTCCTTCGCCTTGCGGCTGCTCTCCTCCGCCGTCAGCTCGACCTGATGTCTTTCGCACCATCGCCTAAGGATCGACGTCAGCAGCGTCATGTCATTCCCATCCAGCGGATCTTTCGGCCAGAATATCGTGCCCATCGCACCCCTCAATCACACGATGACGAACGACCCTATAGTGGAATCAAAGTCGCGCAAGTTTAAAGTGTTTATTTTTTGTTTTCCACCACGCCGAATGGTTTTCGACAGCCGATGCGGACGGCCTTTGCGGGCGACAGGCCGAGTCGCTGGAAACGTCCCCACGATCACCCGGGGATGTCCTTGCGGATGTCCACGTGGGCGTGCGATGTTAAGCGATGGATCTGCCGTCTCCCCTTGCCTGGCTGGTTGATGAGGCCGGAGCCTCGCCTGGTCCCGAACGGTTTCTGGCCGAACTCGGGCGCCGGCTGCTGGCCGACGGACTGCCGCTTTCCGGCGGCACGCTGACGCTTTCGGTGCCGCATCCGATCATTGCACGGCGCACCTGGCTATGGCGGGCCGAGACCGGTGCTGTCATCGAGGCGCTGGCCTTTGCCGCGGCTCCGCAGAGCGAGGCCGGGCGCGACTGGCTGACCGGGCTCGGGCCGGTATGGGAGGAGCGAATAGGGCCTTCGCAGGATAGTCCCATGCTCGACTGGGCGGGTATCGACAACCGGGCAGGGTCGGGCGCATTCGCTCCGGCCGACGCCGACCGGCTGCGCGAGGTTGCGCGTTTTGCCGCCGCACCACTCGCAGCACTCGCGGCGCGGGAGGCGCGGGCAGCTCTGCTCGAAGCCTATCTCGGCCGGCGTAGTGCCGCCCGGGTGCAGGCCGGCGAGCTTGCCCGCGGCACCGGCGAGACCATCCGTGCCGCTCTTCTCTGCGCCGATCTGCGCGATTTCACCGCGCTTTCGGAGGTGACCGAGCCGCACGCAATGATCGCCACATTGGACGCTTGGTTCGATCGTGTGGCAGGCGCCGTGCACGCCTTCGGCGGCGAGGTGCTGAAATTCATGGGCGACGGTGTGCTGGCGATCTTTCCGGTCACGGCTGGGTCGGTCGAGGCAGACGCTGGCCGAGGGGATCGCGAGGCCTGCGAGGCCGCCCTTCGCGCGGTTGCCGCGAGCCGTGCCGGCATGGCCCATCTCGACCAGATACGCCTGGCGCAGGGGCTGGCGCCGCTGCCCTTCGGCGCAGCATTGCATTTCGGGGAAATCCTGTGGGGCAATATCGGCGCGGCCGACCGGCTGGATTTCACCGCCATCGGCCCCGCCGTCAATCTGGTCAGCCGGCTGGAAGGGCTCTGCAAGCCGCTCGGCCGAAGCGTGCTGATCTCGGGCGCGGTGGCAGCGAATACGGCGACGGCGCTGACGCCGCTCGGAGAGCATACCTTGCGCGGCATTGCCGACCCTTGTGCGGTGTTCACGCTGCCGGCGGATTGAGCCGTCAACAGGACACTGCCCGATGGAGTTGGATATGCAACGGTTTCTTCCAGTTGCGATTTGTCCACCCGGGAAATCGCACCGCAAAATCATGATTGTGAAACTCCGCTTTTTTAGCTAAAGCCTGTCCGCACATCGCACGGGAGGTTTCACGCATGGCTCGATACACACGCACGTTTTTCTCTGCTCTGGGTCTGTCTGCAATTCTGATGGCAGGGGCCGCTCGGGCCGAAGAGGGCAAGAAAGTCTCGATCGTTGACGACCGCGGCGTCACCGTCGAAGTCCCGGCGCAGCCGAAGCGCATTGCCTCGATTTCCTATTTCGCCGATGACGTCGCGCTGGCGCTCGGCATCAAGCCCGTTGCGAGCACCTATATGACGGCGGGCCGCGAACCCGATTTCCTGCTCGGCCTGACCTCCGGGATGAAGCAGATCGGCCAGCGTGCCAAACCCAATCTGGAACTTCTTTCCGAAGCCAAGCCGGACCTGATCATCGCGATCCGCCGCTATACCGTCGGCAACGCGGCGCAGCTGCAGAACATCGCCCCCTATGTCGCTTACAATATGGAACTGCTCGAAGAGAGCTACAGCGAAACCGCCGCGCTTTCGATGCTGCTCGGCAAGCCCGAACGCGGCGAGCAGCTGAATGCCGATTTCCGCAAGCATCTTGCAGAGTACGCAGCCAAGGCGCCGAAGGATGTTCATCCCCGCTTCCTGATCATGTGGGGTGGCGCAACACCTTTCGCCTTCCACACGGAAAATACCTCGGCTTCGATCGTCGCCGCAATCGGCGGTGACAATATTCCGGGGCCGAAGAGCCCAGGTGGTGAATTCGGCATCGATCTCAGCCTCGAAACCATGCTGGAGAAGGATCCCGAGGTCATCTTCATCTATGATTCCGGCCCGGATCGCCCGCATGAGAGCAATCCGATCTGGTCGCAGCTGTCGGCGGTCAAGAACAACCGGGTCTTCTATGTCGGCGACCAGTGGGTCGAGACCAACGGCCCGATCGCCCGCGAAATCGTCCTGCGCGAGGCGGCACATTATCTCTATCCCGATACGTTCCCGGCCATTGATGTCAAAGCGGAGGCCGCCAAGCTGATCCCCGCCGAACTACAGAACTAAAGCTC
This sequence comes from Rhizobium sp. 10PS4, assembly GCF_032464805.1. Classification (NCBI taxonomy): domain Bacteria; kingdom Pseudomonadati; phylum Pseudomonadota; class Alphaproteobacteria; order Hyphomicrobiales; family Rhizobiaceae; genus Rhizobium; species Rhizobium sp. 10PS4. Next base: position 381,515 of record NZ_JAWDIW010000002.1, read on the forward strand.
AGGAAAAGACCTGCGATGAGCCCCCGGCAATCGTTCCTGGCCATAGGGCTCATCGTCGTTGCATCCATGCTGGCCGTGATGCTCGGATTGCTGGTCGGCGCAAAGCCGATTTCGATCGAGACGGCGGTCCGCGTGCTCCTCGCACCCGATGGGAAGATCGAATCCATCCTTGTTTGGACGCTGCGTCTGCCGCGCAGCCTGACGGCCGTTGCCGGCGGCGCGGGGCTTGCTGTTTCCGGCTACGTGCTGCAGACGCTGACGCGCAATCCTCTGGCTGATCCCGGCATCACCGGCGTGACATCGGGGGCGGTCGCGCCGATCGTCTGCTGTTTCGTGTTCGTGCCCTGGCTTTCGGCCGGCTATTATCCCTTCATCGGCCTTGCCGGCGGGCTCGCGGCTGCCTCGGTGACATTCTGGGTGTCGCGCGGCGGGCAGGGGCGGCCGCTGCAGCTTGCGCTCGGCGGCGTCAGCGTCTCGCTCTTCCTCGGCGCGATCACCACCTATGTGCTTTTACTAACCGGGCCCCAATCGGCATCGCTGCTCTTCTGGCTGGCCGGCGGCTTCCAGGGGCGCACCTGGTCGCACCTCCTCTACATGCTGCCCTGGACGGTCGCCGGCGTCGCCGGTGCGCTCGTTCTCCGGCGCGTCATCGGCATGTTCATGCTGAGCGATCATGCGGCGGCCGGCATGGGGCTTCAGCTCGGCCTGTGGAAACCGCTCATCCTCATTCTCGCCGTCATCCCGGTGGCGGGGGTCGCGCCGGTCGCCGGGCCGGTCGCCTTCGTCGGCCTTGCCGCTCCCCATATTGCCCGGCTGCTCAAACCGCGGGGCACGGGATGGGAGATCGGATTATCCGCCGCCCTCGGCGCGCTGATCGTCACGGTCGCCGACGTTATCGCCCGCAGTGTCGCCATTCCGCGCGAGCTGCCGGTCGGCATCATCACCGCGCTGCTCGGCGGTCCCGTCTTCATTTACCTCATCCAGCGCGGGCAGCTCAACCTTGCGGGTGAAACGCGATGACCGCTTCGGTTTCGACAAAGGTTGGCTTCTCGGCCGCATGGATGGTTGCCGCGCTCGCCGCATTGGCGGTCTTGTCGCTTGCCGCCGCGATCTTCCTCGGCGTCGCCGATATTCCGATGGCGGATGTTGTAGCCGTGCTGACCGGCGGCGGATCCTCTGAATCGCGTTCGATCATTCTCGATATCCGGCTTCCGCGCATCGTCACCGGCATTCTGGCTGGCATCCATTTTTCGCTGGCGGGATATCTGTTACAGACCATCACCCGCAATCCGCTTGCCGACCCGTCGCTGATGGGTGTGTCGCAAGGGGCGACGCTCTCCGTCACGATCTTCCTGCTGTTCACCGTCTATATCTTCCAGCCCGGCTCGAACACGCTTGCCGAGCTGCCGGTCGCATGGCTGCCCGCCGCCGGGCTCGCCGGCGGCATGCTCTCCGGCGGCGCCATCTATCTGCTGGCCTTTCGGCTCGGCTTGAGTGCGCTGCGCATCACGCTTTGCGGTGTGGCGGTCGGCGCGGTGCTGCATGCACTGGCGATCGGCCTCATCGCCGGATGGGGGTCGGCCCGCATCGAGATCATTCTCGAATGGCTTTCGGGCAGCCTTTACGCCCGCAGCTGGGATCACGCGCTCTTCCTGCTGCCGTTCACGATCGCCGGACTGGCCATGTTGCCGGCCATTTACCGGCCGCTGATGCTGCTGCAATTCGATGCGCCTGTTGCCCGGTCCTTCGGACTTGCCTATCGGCGGCAGTTCACGCTCGTGCTGATCGTGTCTTGCGCACTTGCGGCGAGCGCCGTCGGCGCGGTCGGTCCGGTCGTCTTCGTCGGACTCATCGTGCCGCACCTCGCCCGCTTTTTGGCGGGGAGGAATTTCATCCTGTCGCTTGCCCTGACGATCGTGCTCGGCGCCATCATCGTTACGCTCGGCGATCTCGCCGGCCGGCTGCTGGGACAGGCGGAGGAAATCCCAATCGGGGTGGTGACGGCTGTTTTCGGCGTGCCGCTTCTGCTCGCGCTGCTGCGCAAAACCATGTGAGGCCGAAAATGCCATTGTCCTGCTCTGACCTGTCGGTGATGTACGGCCAGCGAAAGGCTCTCACCAGCTTCAGCCTTTCGCTTGAAAAGGGCGAGATTCGAGCGCTGATCGGTCCGAACGGCTCGGGCAAGAGCACGGCGCTGCATGCGCTTGCAGGCCTGATCAAACCGGCGGAGGGCAAGGCGTCGCTGGACGGCGTTGCCGTCACCTCGATGTCGCGGCGGATGCTGGCGAGGAGGTTGGCATTCTTGCCGCAACAGCCAGCCGCACCGGACGAGATGACTGTCGCCCAACTCGTCCGGCAGGGCCGCTATCCGCATGTCGGTCTGTTCCGCTCCTATGACAGCGGCGACGAGATGGCGATCGAATGGGCGCTCGAAAGCACCGGACTTACAGGACTTGCCGATCGCAGCCTTCGGGAACTGTCCGGGGGCGAGCGGCAAAGGGCGTGGATATCAGCCGCCCTTGCGCAGGAAGCGGAGATCCTGTTGCTCGATGAGCCGACGTCCTTCCTCGATATCGGCTATCAGGTCGAAGTGCTTGACTTGGTGCATCGTCTGAGCCGGGAAAAGGGCGTCACCGTCATCATGGCGATCCACGACATCAACCAGGCAATCGCCGTCAGTGACCGCATCTCGCTGCTCGAAAAGGGACAGCTCAGATTTGACGGCGCACCGCACGAGCTGGCCGAATGCGACCTGATCCAGCAAATCTTCCGCGTCAGGGGCCGCTTCGTCCAGGTCGCTCCGGACAGCCCGCCGCATTTCGACGTCGAGCTCATGAGGCTTCAACGATCCGAAACTGGGATTAGCGCTTCACCAGTCTGAAGACGGTTTTAGTCTGGGTATAGTAGGTCAGCGCATCGGCGAAGTCCGGCGTCCAGCCGTCCGCGACGAAGGGAATGAAGCCGTCATATTCGAGCTTGCGGGCGGAGACGTCGAAGGCCGCCTTTTCGAAGGCGCGGCCATAATCAGTGATCGATCGATCCTGAACGACAGTATTCGTACGGTTGGCGACGAGCTCGCGCCATTTCGGCCAGAGCGGGTTGTCGGTATGGCATCCCGTCACCGCATAATAGACGCCGCCTGGCTTCAGCGCCCGCCAGATATCGGCGGCGTGGGAGTCGATATCGGGAACGAGGTAGATGACCTCGTGGCTGATGGCCAGATCGAATTCCTCAGCCCAGCCTTCCAGTTGGCCGCCAACCTGGTGCTGGATCGGCAGGTTGCCTTTCAGCGTCTCTGCCTTGGCGATCGAGGTTTCGGCGATGTCGATGCCGAGCGCCTTGCGGAATGGGCGCATCGCATAGAGATGTCGCAGCAGGCCGCCCTGATTGCACCCGAAATCAAGCACGCTCTTGTCGGTCAGGTCTCGCTCGACGATGAGGTCGATCAGGTGGCGCCAGATTGGCGCATGTCCATCGGCCATCCTGTCTTCGGCATCGGGATCGATATACCACGTGCCGATGTTTTTCTGCGCTTCCTCAGCCATCCTCTTGCCCCTCGCATCATGCCGATCACGGTGACGGTCTTAAAATGCGTGGTCATGCTTGGCTAGATCAGAAGCCGGTTTTCGAGCGCCTTCCACAGCAGTCAAATTTTTGCAAAGAAAGTTTTGCAAAGATATGTTTGCGATTATATGCTTCGCGCATGAAACATCCGCACACCAAACCTGCCGCAGATGCCGCCGCTGCCCGCACCGTTAGCCGGGTCGTGCCCGAGCCGACCGCGCTGAAGGCGCTGGCGCATCCTGTCCGACTGCGCATGCTCGGCATGCTCAGGATCGATGGGCCTGCCACGGCGACGCAGCTTGCCGCGCGGCTCGGCCTGAACAGCGGCGCGACGAGCTATCATCTGCGCCAGCTTGCTCAGTACGGCTTCATCGAGGAGGCGCCGCATGCCTCGCGGCGCGACCGCTGGTGGCGCGCCAGCCATGAGCTGACCTCGGTGCCGCCAAGTGAGGCCGAAGGGGAGGCGCTCGATCTCGACATCGCCTTCAACCAGGCCGCACTCTCGCTGCAGGTCGGCCAGATGCAGCAGGCGCTGGAGGAATATGCCGAGCTGCCGGCTGAATGGCGCAAGGCGACGGCTGCCGACGACATCATCATCCCGATGACGGCGGTACAGGCTGAGGCCCTGACAAAACGGCTGAGCGACATCATCCTGGAGGCGATGCGGGCGGCCCCGCCGCTCGGGGAGGCGGTGTCGCAGGTTCCCGGCATGGTTCCCTTCTATGTCATGTTGCACGCCTTTCCCTATCCGGGCCGCGTTCCGCATCGCGAAGGTGAGGATAAGCAGTGAGACGGGGCGGGCCGTTCCTGGCGCTCGCGGCTGCGGAGACATTCTCGCTCTCCGGCACGCGGCTTTCGACCATCGCAATTCCCTGGCTGGTGCTGAGCACGACGGGCAGCCCGGTGCTGACAGGCCTGACGGCAATGATGGAGATGCTACCCTATGTTATCGCCAAGGCGCTCGGCGGACCGCTGATCGACCGCGCCGGCGCCAAGAGCATCGCCATCATCTGCGACACCGCCTCGGTGCTCGTGGTCGCTCTGGTGCCGCTTCTCGATCTCTTCGGCATGCTCGGCATGCCGGTGCTGCTGCCGCTCGTCTTTGCCATGGGCGTGCTGCGCGGCCCCTCCGATGCGGCCAAGCAGGCGATGGTTCCCGGTATCGCCACACTCGCCAATGTACCGCTCGAACGAGTGACCGGCGTTGCGAGCGCCATCGAGCGGCTGGCCTCGACGGCGGGTGCGGCCGGCGCCGGCGCTTTGATCGGGCTGATCGGCCCCGGCCAGGCGCTGCTCGTCAATGCCGCCACTTTCGCCGCCGCCGCGCTGATCGTTGCTGCTGGCATACCCGGGACGCGACGCACGCCCGCGCCCGAGACTCGACCGGTTGAGCGGGCTTCCTATATCGAGGATCTGCGCGAAGGCTGGCGCTTTCTGCGCGGCGATGCGGTGCTCGTCAGCATCGTCGCCATGGTGGCAGTTACCAATCTCTTCGACCAAGCCTATCATGCCGTGCTGCTGCCGGTCTGGACACGGGATGCCGGTCATGGCCCGGAGCTGCTCGGTGCGATGTTCGCCGCCTTCGCCGGCGCCTCGATCGCAGGCGCGGCGATTGCCGCGGCGATAGGCGAGCGCATGCCGCGACTGATGGTCTATACGGTGGCCTTCCTCCTGACCGGTTTTCCGCGCTTTCTCGTTCCGGCGCTGGACGCGCCCATCGGCCTCGTATTTGCGACGCTCGCCATAGCAGGATTCGCGTCGGGCTTCCTCAACCCGATCCTGTCGGCGGTCATCTTCGAGCGCATCCCCAAGCCGCTGACTGGTCGCGTCACCGCATTGAACACCGCCCTCTGCTTCGCCCTCATCCCTTTCGGCGGCCTCGCCGGCGGCGCGCTGATCAGCACGCTCGGCCTTGCCGCGGCGCTGTTCCTGATGGGGATTGCCTATCTCGCGGCAACGCTTGCGCCGCTGGCGCTGAAGAGCTTTCGCGGGTTTGACAGGGCCTCGCCTGAAGTTGGCTGAAACGGGCCGGCTGATCGACCGGCCGGCTTGGCCGTAGAGCCGGGCTACGACACGCGCCGGCCGGTCGACCATCCGACTCCGTTTGAGCCAACAGAATGCTTCAATCTGATCCGGAAAGGCTCTAGCCGCGCCCAAGCTCCTCGCCGATCAGATCGATGAAGCGGCGGACACGCGGTTCCAGCAGGCGCTTGTCGGGATAGAGCGTCACGATCTTTGCGTCGTCGGTTTCGAGGTCGGCCAGGATCTGCCGGAGACGGCCGGCAGCGAGATCGTCGGTGACGAGAAAATCGGGAAGCAGTGCGATGCCCAGCCCCGCCAAGGCGGCGTCGCGGATCGCCTCTCCGCTGTCGAGCCTCAGTCGGCTGCGGCCCCGCGCCTTGATCCAGGAGCCGCCTTCCCCGCGAAAGCGCCAGCCCTGCCTTTGATTGCGGCCGGCGGAGATCAGGCAGTCGTGGACCGCGAGATCGTCGACATTGCGCGGTTCGCCGCGCTCGGCAAGGTAGGATGGGGAAGCGCAGAGCCGCGCCTTATAGGTGGCGATCACGCGTGAGACCAGGCGGGTGTCCGTCGCCGTCGCGCCGACCCGGATCGCCAGATCGAAGCCTTCCTCGACAATGTCGGCCAGGCGATCGGTGAAGCTCACTTCGACCTGGATGTCGGGCCAGGCCCGAAGATATTTTTCAAGCAAGGGCAGCACGACGAGCCGCCCGAAAGCATCGTCAACGGTAAGCCGGAGAACGCCTCGCGGCGTGCTGTCCTGCCCCGCAACGCTTGCTTCCGCCTCGTCGACCGACACAAGGATCCGCAGCCCGCGCTCGTAAAACATCCGGCCTTCTTCGGTCAGGCTCAACGTCCTCGTCGTGCGGTTGAGGAGGCGCACGCCGAGCCGGTCTTCCAGACGGATGACAGCCTTGCCTGCCGCCGAACGCGACAGGCCCACGGCCTGGCCGCCGGCGATAAAGCTTCCGGCATCGACGACGGCCATGAAGATCAGAATATCGTTCAGGTTCGTACGCGGCATCAGGCAACTCGCGCGGTTCGGCTACAGCCATAAGTCGGTCAGTCATGGGATCGATTCAAGGTTCCGACCATCAACGTCCAACGCGGCAGTAAGGTCCGACCGCTTCGCTTCTGTGTCGACATGCCTTCGTCAAACAACCTGCTATAGCAGCCATCGCACCGGATCGCCGGTCAACAAGGGTGGCGGGGGCACGACAAACAGGCAGGAAAGGGACATGGCCGCCAATGCCGGCTGACGCGCGGCCGGCGTCGACTTCAGACAATCGGGGTTCTGCCGAAAGGGCCTTGGAGAGCCGGACTACAGCATATCGCCGAGACTCCAATGGTTGTTCCATCGGACGTCGATCTCGTCGTCGACATTCTGATATCTTATGTCGGTGGAGAGGCGCAGCCGCCGGCTGCGGTCCTGGTTGGTGGTCGAGGCGTGGATCATATAGGGCGAGTGGAGCACCACGTCGCCGGCCTCATAATCGGCGGCGAGCCAGCGGGTGTCGAAGCGCTCCGCCATATCGGGCAGATCCTTCGAGATCCAGCCGCCTTCCGCCATATGGCGGTTATAGGCACTGACCCGCTCTTCCGCAGAAAGATCGCCGCTTGCTGCCTGGAACTCGGCCTCCATCCTGACGCCCAGCGCGTGCGAACCTTCGAGATAGACCAGGCCGCCCATCTCGGTCGGGATGTCGCCGATCGGAATCCAGGCCGTCACCAGGCGCCTGGTGCCGCCGCGGAGATAGACGAGATCGTAGTGGGCGGGTGTGGCCGTCGGCGTTCCCGGCTGGACGAAACGCATGATCTTGCGCTTGTGGAGATAGGAGATACCCTGCAGGAAATCGTCCATGAATCGGGCGAGTGGCGGTTGCGCGCAGAAGCCTTCATAGGCGGCGGAGCGGACGAGCGACATCAGGCGCCTGTCCGCCAGGCTCCTGTCGAAGCCACCGGCAGACGCCAAGCCCAGCGAAAAATCGCTTCCGGGCTCGACCAGCCCGGTTTCGGCGAGGCGTTCGAAGACCCAGCGGCGGAAATCGATCACATCGGCCCGCGGCAGAAGGCCTTTCAGCCAGACATAACCATCGTCCTGATAGCGGCGGCGGATGGCGTCGATGCCGATGCCGGGATCGGTCGGCGCGAGCCAACCGACTCGCTCAACGGGCAAGGTTCTGCCATTTGCGGCAAGAGGAAATTCCATCTTGCGAGCTTGTATGACCTCTGCAGCAATTGACATTTCACTCCTCCGTCGCTTGAGTTGGCTTGTCATCAATTACCTGATCCGGCATACCAACCGACATAGAGGAAATTCATAGCTGGACTTTTCGCTCACCATGAGAGATGCCGAGGCCATCTATAGAACACCGCTCAGCGCGGCCGGCGGACTGGCAGTCACCGGCAGCGGCAGGCAGCATGCCCGCCGCGCGGTGACGGACCGGAAACTACCGAATTTTGCCGTCGTGTTGGTGGAGCGGGGGCAGGGTTGGCTGGAAACCGCCGCCACCGGCCGCATGAGCCTGACCGGACCTGCACTGTTCTGGCTGTTTCCCAACCGCGTGCATTCCTATGCCCCCGACGAAGGCGGCTGGGACGAGCGCTGGGCGCTTTTCGAAGGGTCGTTCACGCGGGACTTCGTGAGGCTGAGGATCATCGCGGAGCGACATCCCGTCGTGGCCCTGCATCATCTCGACGAGGTGGTGCGGCTCTTCGGCAAGCTTCATGCCGATCTGCTTGACGACACCAACCTCGGGCAGGCGTCGGCGGCATTGATGCTGCATCGCATCGTCGTATCAGCCGCCAGACAGGCAAGCGGCGCGGCCGATCGACGCCAGGAAAGGCGGGATATGGCCGACATCGTGGAAACGCTACGGCGGCGGGCGATGCAACCGTTGGACCTTGCAGCCTTTGCCGGCGAGCATGGCATGTCTCCGGCCACGCTGCGCAGGCGGTTCACGCTCGAGACCGGACTGCCTCCCAAGGCATTTCAGCTTCGGGCGCGCATGGATCATGCCAAACAACTACTGGCAACCACCGACGAAAAGATCGAAACGGTGGCCGCCATGATCGGCCTCGATGACCCGTTTTATTTTTCGCGGGTCTTTCATGAACGCGAGGGCTGCAGCCCTCGCGAATTCCGTGCGAGATATCCGCGGGCTTGAGAGCCCGGCAGCGGCGGCCGTATCCCGTTTTCACGAAGTCGTGTATGATGACGGGGCGTTGGAGACGACCTTTCATGGCGTCGGTAATATTTTCGCCGAACCACCAATTACGGCGTGTTACCGGCAGGAAGGTTTCGTTGTCCGATTGGGGAACGTCCGGCTTCGCTCATTCGCGAACGTTCCGGATCGGGAGGGGAAAATGACGTCCAGCGCATTGAACGCCGACCTTGCGTCGTCGAGACCATCCATCATCCACGCGGCGGTTCAATTGGGCCTCGTCGCGCTTCTGGTCTATGTCTGTGCCAGGATCATATTGCCGTTCATGGGCATTCTGCTTTGGTCGGTGATCCTGGCGGTCATGCTTTATCCCTTGCATCTGCGCCTGTCCGGTCGGATCGGCAATCGGTGGTCGGCATTTCTCATCGGGATGGTCGGCGTTGCCGTGGTGCTGGTGCCCATGCTCGTCGTGGTCACATCGCTTGGGTCTTCCATTTACTGGCTTGTTTCCGGCTTGCAGAACCACAGCCTGACGATCCCGCCGCCGCCAACGTGGCTTGCCGACCTGCCGGTGATCGGAGCGAAGCTCTCGGAGGGCTGGTCGCTCACTGTCGCCAATCTGCCGTTGGCGCTCAGTCAATACGGCCAGATGCTGAGCAAGCCTGCTGCGTGGCTCGCATCCTTCGCCGGCGGCCTGGCCACTGGTGGCTTGTCCTTCGTTCTTTCCATCGCGATCGCCGCCGTGCTTGTCGCTTATGCCAAGGGTGCTGCGGCATTTGCCCTCCGTCTGCTGGAGCTCATCACCAATAGCAAGGCGCGGGGTGCCCGGCTTGTCCATCTGACCGCCGCTACCATCCGGGGCGTGGCGGTCGGCGTGGTCGGCGTGGCGGTGATCCAGTCGATGCTCGTCGGCATTGGCTTCTTCGCTATCGGCCTTCCGGCTGCCGGTGCTCTGACGCTCGTCACGTTTCTCTTGGCGGTCGTGCAGATACCGCCGCTGCTGTTGACGCTGCCCGTCATGGCCTATGTTTTCGCCACGGAAACGACAACACCGGCAATCATCTTCGCCATATGGTCTTTGGTCGCCGGGCTGAGCGACAATTTGCTCAAACCCTTGATGCTCGGCCGTGGATCGGACGTGCCAATGCCGGTCATCTTGGTGGGTGTCATCGGAGGGATGATAGCCGACGGCCTTCTCGGCATATTTGTCGGTCCCGTGTTGCTGGCTGTTGGCTTCGTGTTGCTGATGGAATGGTTGCATCAGCGCCCGATCGAGGACGGACCCCAGATCGAAGGTCCGGCCCCATGATTACAGTCATTGGTCTCGGCCTGCTTGCGATGTCGATGTGCCTCGCGCTCCAGGCACTGGCTTCAGTGCTGGCCGCGCGTTATTTTGCTCACGCGCGCACGCAACCCGTGGGCCGAAAGCCTCGGCGGAGGATCTTCCTGCAATTCGCGGTGTTGATGATCGTCCTCATGCTGGGCAATATCTTGCAAGTCGCTTTCTGGGCGCTGTTATATCGTGCGCTCGGCGCCTTCGAGGATTTCGAAACGGCCATGTATTTTTCGGGCGTCACTTTCACGTCGCTTGGTTATGGCGACGTGGTGCTTGACGGTCGTATCCGGCTGCTTGGGCCGCTGCAGGCAGCCAACGGGCTGATGATGTTCGGGATCACGACGGCGTTCTTCTTCTCGGCCATCCAGCAGGCCATGGGGAAATTGGCTGTGGCAAATCAAACCGCGCATGAGCCGTAGTGTGCTGGAGCCGGCGAAGACAGCTCGCCGGGAACGAACATCAGCGCCAACCCATCGCAGGCGCGACATGGGTGAGGATCGCTTCAATGACATGGGCGTTGTAATCGACGCCAAGCTGGTTGGGGACGGTGAGCAGCAGCGTGTCGGCTTCGGCAATCGCCTCGTCGTCGGCGAGCTGCTTGATCAGGGCGTCGGGCTCGGCGGCATAGCTGCGACCGAAGATTGCGCGGGTCTTCTCGTCGATGAAGCCGATCTTGTCCTCACCGTCGTTGCCGTAACCGAAATAGGCGCGGTCGCGATCATCGACCAGCGCGAAGATGCTGCGGCTTACCGAGATGCGCGGCTGGCGCGTGTGGCCGGCCTCTTTCCACGCCTCGCGGTACGCCCGGATCTGGTCGGCCTGCTGGACATGAAAGGGCTCGCCCGTCTCGTCGTCCTTCAGCGTCGAACTCTGCAGGTTCATGCCGAGCTTGGCCGCCCAGACGGCGGTGGCGTTGGAACTTGCGCCCCACCAGATCCGCTCGCGTAGGCCCTCGGAATGCGGCTCGAGGCGCAAGAGGCCGGGCGGATTGGGAAACATCGGCCGCGGGTTCGGCTTGGCAAACCCTTCGCCGCGCAGCACTTCGAGGAAGACTTCGGCATGGTGGCGAGCCATGTCGGCCTCGCTCTGGCCTTCGGGCGGGGCATAGCCGAAATGGCGCCAGCCATCGATCACCTGTTCAGGTGAACCGCGGCTGATGCCGAGCTGCAGGCGGCCGCCGGCGATCAGGTCGGCCGCACCGGCATCCTCGGCCATATAAAGCGGGTTCTCGTAGCGCATGTCGATGACGGCGGTGCCAATCTCGATCCGATTGGTTCTAGCACCGACGGCTGATAGCAGCGGGAAGGGTGCGGCCAGCTGTCGGGCGAAATGATGCACGCGAAAATACGCTCCGTCAGCCCCGAGTTCCTCGGCCGCCACCGCAAGCTCGATCGACTGCAGCAGCGCATCGCCGGCCGAGCGCGTCTGCGATTGAGGTGAGGGCGTCCAGTGCCCGAACGAGAGGAAACCGATCTTCTTCATGCCGATGCCGCACCTTGATCTGTTGTATCTGGGGTCGACCGGTCATCGCACAGTTTCGGCCCGGAAGACAATCGGGACCGGAAGTCCCATCTCAAGATCACGCGCCGCCAACATTCTCCATCTGCTGCCGCACGCCGTTGAAGACCTGCGCCGGCACGCGCAGCCCGGCATCGTCCTGGTAGAGGGCCTGCAGCTCGCCGAAGCGTTGGTCTACGTCGACCGTCAGCGCAGCGAGACGATCGAAGCGCGCCAAGCCATCCGGAGATATTTCTTCCTCGGGCTGCGGCATCGCTCCCCAATCGTCCCAGGGAAGCATCTCCATGTTGTTGAGGGCGGCGAAGTCGCGCACGAGGTTCATGGCGATGAACCAGAAACCGAACTCGTCGAAGATGCCGAATTTGCCGGGGTCGGCGGCGCCGGCGCGGCAGCGCTGCCAGGTTTCGCCGGCGCTCTGGAATTTGCCCGGCGGCTGGTCGAGGGGATCAAAATCGAGCTGCAAGGCGGCGCGCTGAAGATCGTCGATCTGGAAATCCGCGGATACCCAGCGCTCTCCGTCCCAATATTCGGCGATCCAGTGATCGATGCCCTCGCCGGCCTCGAAATACATGCCGAAGCCGCAGCGGGCACGTGCCGGGATGCCCTGGGCCTTGAGTGCCGCGCAGGCGAGCACGGTGAAATGGCGGCACACGCCGATGCTGCGCTTCTCCGGTGGGCGCGGGATGTCGAGTGGGGCGGGATCGATCCCCATGATCGTATCGAGTATCTCTCGCGCCGGCCGCGTGTGTGACTGCGCCCTTCGCGCCGGGGTGAGCGGCTGATTGTAGCGCGGAGCCCAGGCTTCATGCAGCAGCGCGCCTTGCACGGCCGCAGCAACGGTTTCGACGCCCTTGAGCGCTGCAAGGGCGGGGGCATGCGACCCGGCCGATGTCATCTGGCCGGGGCGCGTGTAGAAATCGACAGGGCTCTCATATCCGCTCATGCCGGGCAGTATGATAAAACCAGACCAACGGAGCAAGGTCCCGCGGACCATGCGTGAGGCCCGCGAGCGGATCACGGGTCCTTATCGCGCAGCCTGAAACGCCACCTGGCCGTTGTTCAGGAAGCACGTCCTGTCGAACAGTTTCAAGTCGAGCGGGTTCGGCAGCCTGATATCGGCGATATCAGGCAGGGCTTTTGCGATCGCTGGTAGGATGGAGGCGTGGGCTGCGCCAGAATCAGATCATAGCGCAGAAACCGCGCGGCCGAAAATCGCCTGCGTTGCCTCCGGGCGAAAAATGCATGATGTCCTCAAGCGGAAGCAGAGAGAATTGCCGTAAGCGGCTGAGAGGGTGTCGATTTCGCGCGACGGGCGGCGAAATCGCTCGGATCAATAATAGGCCGATTTGAACGGGGCGATGGCGGCCCCCATAGCCGATGCGTCGCTTGCTATCTCGGAGATGATCAGCTTCGGGCGGGGGCGTGGCACGCCGTAGCGGGGGCGGTCGTAGATCTCGGTGCGATCGATCAGCATCTGCGCCAGGGCCGGCGGAATCTGGCCGCCGAAAACGATCCCCTGCGGATCGAAGATCGCCCAGATCGCATTGATGAGGCGGTTATAGGCGGGCGTCACCTCGTCCACCCATTCCACGACGCCCGGCCATTTCGGGTCGAAATGCTTGCGCATATAGCTGATCGAGGGGACGTCGACGCCATTGCGGTTGAGATTTTCGATCAGATATTGCAAAGCCGGCCGGCGCTTATTCTCCTCGGCGTCGTAGATGCCCGAGAATTCGCCAGCATTGCCGATGCCGTTATGCAGCAGCTCGCCGTTGCTGATCAGGCCGCCGCCGAAGCCGTAGTTGAAGCTCAGATAGGCGAAGTGCCTGATGTAGCGGCCGGCGCCGAACATGGATTCGGCGACCGTTCCCGCCTTGCCGCCATTATGCGCCCAGACCGGCTTGCCGAAAAACTCCGACAGTAGCGGTCCGAGTTCGATGAGCGACCACTCGTGTAGCGGCAGCGGGGCATTGTAGCGGGTGCCGCTGACGTGAAAGCCGGCGATGGCAAAGCCGATCCCGAAGAAAGTCTCTTCCGAGAGGTTGTTCATCCTTTGATGTTCGATGAGCTGTTGGCGAACGAGATCGAGCGCCTGGGCCATCGAACGTTCCCGCAAGGCGACGCTACTCTCGGCCAGTACGTTGCCGGCGAGATCCATCAGGCAGATGCCGATCACGTCGGTATTGACCGAGATGCCGCAGGAATAGGCGTAGCGGCCGTCGAGCCGGAGCGTCGGGCTCGGCTGGCCGCGGCCGGCGCCGGGTTTCGGCGAGCCGAAGGAAATGATGCCGCGCTCCTCCAACTGGTCGATGATGCGATAGACGGATTGCTGGGTGAGGTCGGTGTGGCTGGTGACTTCGGAGCGTGAGAGGCCGGGATTGCGCCAGATCAGCCGCAGGAGATCGCGTTCGTTAGAGGAGACGACGCCGCCGCCTTCGCGCAGGAAACGTGGCGCAATCAGCGGCTCCGGGAAATAGGCCATATCCAACACCTCTGCCGTCAATAATTACCATAGGCGTGTAGTAATTAGTGTCGCCTCCGCCGGCATATCCGATATGCAGCCTATAGCAGCAGCCTCACCGCGCTACAAGCGCTTCCGTTCGTCACTAAATTGTTACACGTAGCGTGTAGTAATCCGCCGTCACGGCGTCGGCGCTTGAAGCCGGCCGATCAAATCAGGCGAGGACAAGATGAAGATTTCCATTCTGGCGGCTGCGGCCGCGCTGATGGCGGGCGCGTGTTCCGCGCAGGCCGCCAATATCGAATTCTGGTACGGCAATACCGGTGTCGTCGAAAAGGCGATCCAGGACCAGTGCAGCGCTTTCAATGCCGCGCAATCGGAGCATCACGTCACCTGCGTCGGTCAAGGCAGCTACGAAGTGTCGATGCAGAAGGCGATTGCCGCCTTCCGCGCCAAAAAACATCCCGTTCTCATCCAGTTCTTCGACGCCGGCACGCTCGACCTGATGCTGTCCGATGCCGTCGTGCCGGTCCAGGAGGCGCTGCCCGAGGTCAAGTGGGACAATTATATCGCCGGCGCGCGGGCCTATTACGAAACCTCCGGCGGCGCGCTTTTCGCGCAGCCCTACAATGCCTCGACGCTGCTGTTCTACACCAACAAGACCGAGCTCGAGAAAGCCGGCATCACCAAGACGCCTGCGACCTGGGAAGAGATCATCGAGGCCGCCCGCAAGCTGAAGGCCTCAGGTCATGCCTGCCCCTTCACCACCGATGGCGACACCTGGCGGGTGCTCGAACAGTTTTCCGCCCGCCACGGGCTGCCGGTCGCCTCAAAGCATAACGGCTATGACGGTCTCGACGCCGAATATGTGCTCAACACGACCTTCGCCGCCCAGCATCTGCAGAACCTGGTCGATTGGCGCAAGGAAGGCCTCGTCAAGCTCAATGCCGATACCAAGGCCGGCAACTTCACCGCCGCCTTCAACACCGGCGAATGCGCGATGATGGAGAATTCCTCGGGCTCCTATAGCGCCTCGGCCAAGGCGTTCGAAGGCAAATACGAACTGTCAGTCGGCATGGCGCCGATGTATGAGGGTTACGAGCGCCACAACACGCTTGTCGGCGGCGCCTCGATCTACATCATGAAGGGTCACGACAAGGCCGAGGTCGAAGGCGCCAAGGCCTTCCTCGACTTCGTGCGCCGTCCCGAACAGCAGATGTTCTTGACCGCCGCCACCGGCTACGTCCCCGTCACCAACGACGTGATGGATGCGATCGCCAAGAGCGGCGAGGCGAATTCGCCGAAATATGCGACGGCCGCCGTCGGCATCGAATCGATGAACCAGCCGCGCACCCCGGATACCCGCGGCATCCGTCTGGGCTTCTATGTGCAGTTCCGTCAAGTCTTCGTGGAAGAGACGCAGAAGGCCTTTGCAGGCCAGGAGACCATGCAGGTGGCGCTCGACAATGCCAAGAGGCGTGGCGACGAGCTGCTGCGCCGCTTCGAGCAGACCTACAAGGGCGTGAGGATGCAGTGATCCCGACATCTCACGCGCGGGACGTTTGAACGTCCCGCGCGTCCTACGCACGGGCGCGTCCCGCGCTCCCGTGCGGTCTTCCAATGCAGGGCTTCTCCATGACGTCGGAATCTTCTCTCTTCAGCCACCGCTGGCTGCCGCTTCTGCTGGTAGCGCCGCTTATGCTGCTGATCGCACTCTTCTTCTACGTGCCTGTTTTTCAGGCCTTCTACTGGTCATTCTTCCTCGAGCGCCCCTTCGGCGGTGGCTCGATGTTCGTCGGCTGGGATAATCTTGCCCGCGTGTTTTCCGATCCGGAATTCTGGAAGAGCTGTTGGCGCACCATCGTCTTCATGGTCACTGCCTCAGCGCTTGCGGTCGCGGTCCCGCTGATCCTTGCGGTCGCGGCCGACCGGAAGATCCGCCTGTCGCTGCCGGCGCGCAATGTGCTCGTCTGGCCGAAGGGGGTTGCCGGCGCCTCGATCGGCATCGTCTTCGCCTTCATCTTCAATCCCTTCGTCGGCGTGCTCGCGCCGCTCAACTCAGCCTTTCCCGGCATATGGGCGCCCGGCATCGACGGCACAGACGCCTTCATCACGCTGATCGCCGCGCATGTCTGGGGCGGCATCCCGTTCAATTTCGTCATCCTGCTCGCCGGCCTGCAGTCGATCCCGAAGACCATGCACCAGGCAGCCGCAATGGATGGGGCAGGGCCGTGGCGGCGCATCTTCGACGTGCAACTGCCGCTCATCATGCCGCAGCTCTTCCTGACGCTGGTGCTCGAGTTCACCGAAAGCGTCACCTCGGGCTTCGCGCTGATCGATACGATCACCGATGGCGGTCCCGGCGGCGCCACGACGCTGCTGGTCTATAAGATCTATACCGACGGCTTCAGCGGCTACGACCTCTCCGGCGCCTCGACCCAGACGGCGATCCTGATGGTCTTCATCGTCCTCCTCACCGCCGCCCAGTTCCTCTTCCTCGGCCGGCGCATCAACTACGAGCGGTGACCCCATGATCGAAAACGCACGTTCCCTCAACATCGCAGCCGGCTTCGTGCTCATCGTCGGCATCGTCTATATCCTCGGGCCGCTCTATCTGACGCTGGCGACGGCCTCGCAATCCTATGAATTCATCCTGCGCAACGGGCTCGCCTGGTATCCCGGCGACCAGTTTTTCGCCAACGCGGCGCACATCTTCACCGAGACATCAATCCCAATCCAGATGTTCAACAGTCTTGTGGTCGCCTTTGGCGATGCACTGGCGACCTGCGTCCTGTCGCTTCTGTCGGCCTATGCCATCGTCTATTTCCGTGTTCGCTGGGCGGGCGTGGTCTTCGCGCTCATCCTTGCGACCATCATGCTGCCGATCGAGATCCGCGTCATCACCACCTATCAGGTGGCGTCGAACGTGTTTTCGCCGGTCAACGCGCTGCTCGATATCACCGGCCTGAACGATCTGATCGCCCAGTACTTCGGCGCGCCGGTCAAGCTCGAATGGAGCGTGCTGAACACGCATTTCGGCCTGATCGCGCCGCTTGTGGCGCATGGCACCGGTACCTTCCTGTTCCGCCAGTTCTTCCTCACCCTGCCCAAGGATCTGTTCAAGGCGGCGCGCATGGATGGGGCAGGGCCGATCCGCTTTCTCTTCGATATCCTGCTGCCCTTGTCGCGCACCAGCTTCGCCGCGCTCTTCGTGCTGACCTTCCTCAGCGGCTGGACGCAATATCTCTGGCCGCTGGTCGCCGCCTCGACGTCAGACATGCAGACCGCCGTCGTCGGGCTGGCGCGGCTCGTGCCGGATTCGGACGGAGAGATCCCCGACTTTCCGATGATCATGGCCGGCGCCGTCATAGTTTCCATCATTCCGCTCGCGATGATCGCGCTCCTGCAGCGCTATCTGGTCCAGGGCCTCGCTCTCACGGAGAAATAGGCATGAACGCCATCGACATGGCCATCCGCGCCGCTGCCGCCAACATCACGCTATCAGGCGTCACCAAGGCCTATGACGCCGAGACCGTCGTCATCCCGCCGATGGATGTCGAACTCCGAGCCGGCGAATTCACCGTCGTGCTCGGTCCCTCCGGCTGCGGCAAGTCCACGCTGTTGCAGATGATCGCCGGGCTGGAGCGGGTGAGCGGCGGCACGATCGTCATCGGCGGCCGGCAGGTGCAGGATCTGGAGCCGAAACATCGCGGCTGCGCCATGGTGTTCCAGAACTATGCGCTCTACCCGCATATGAGCGTCTTCGACAACATCGCCTACAGCCTCAAGGTATCAGGCATGGCGAAGGCCGAGCGCATCGAGCGGGTCGGCGCGGTGGCGAAGATGCTCGGGCTGTCGGACTTCCTCGGCCGCAAGCCCGGGCAGCTTTCCGGCGGCCAACGCCAGCGCGTCGCGATCGGCCGCGCCATCGTACGCGAGCCCGGCGTGCTTCTATTCGACGAGCCGCTCTCCAACCTCGACGCTCAGCTCAGGCACGACATGCGTGTCGAGCTTGCCGAACTGCACCGGCGCATCGGCGCCACCACCGTCTTCGTCACCCACGATCAGGTGGAGGCGATGACGCTGGCGGACCGCATCCTCATCCTCAACAAGGGGCGGATCGAACAGTTCGACACGCCGAAAGCGATCTATCACCAGCCGGCCTCGGTCTTCGTCGCCAAATTCATTGGCGCGCCGCCGATGAACATCCTGCCTGTCATCGGCGACGGCACGGTACTCAGGCTCGCCGACGGGCAGGTGGTGGCGCAGGCCCGGCTTACCGGCGCCTATCAGCTCGGCATCCGGCCAGAGGATGTCCTGATTGACGGCGGGGCCGACGGACATGTGGTCACGTCAGCTCTGCGGTTTCGCGAGGATCTCGGCTCGCACGCGATCCTGGCAGCCGAGCTGGGCGGCTCGGTCGTCAGGATCGCGACGCCCTTCGGCGTCGAGATACCGGATCACAGCCAACTCCTTCTCAATCTCCCGGCTTCCCGCCTGCATCTCTTCGATGCAGCGAGCGGCAGGGCCATACCCGGCGCCCTCAGCGCAAACTAAAGGAAGTCCCATGAAATACATCGACCACATTGCCGATCCGTCGCGTTCCTGCGCCATCGTCGCCCATCGCGGCGCCTGGCATCAGGCTCCGGAGAACAGCCTTGCCGCAATCGAGAATGCGATTGCCGGCGGCTATGACATCGTCGAGGTGGATATCCGCCAGAGCGCCGATGGCGTGCTGTTCATCCTGCATGACGACACGCTCGAGCGCATGGCCGGCATCGATCGCATCCCCGAGGAGATGACGATCGCCGAGATCACCAGCCTGCGGCTGCGCATGGCCGATGGCGGGCCGGACCAGCCGTTCACGACGCAGACGGTTCCGACGCTGGAACAGGTGCTCGAAACCGTACGTGGCCGCATCTTCGTCGATCTCGACCTCAAGGACCTCGAGATGATTGATATCGTCGCGGCCAAGGTCAAAGAGATGGGCATGGCCGACCAGGTCGATCTCAAGGCTCGCGCCGATACGCCGGAGGCGCTGGCCTGGCTCGCCAGGCAGCCCGGGATCGACGGCATTCCGTTCATGGGCCAGGCGTTTTTCAGGGTCGGGAGCGCCGAAGAGACAGCCAAGGCAGTCATCGCGGCGCGCCCCTTCATGTGCGAAGCCAAGTTCGATGAGCTTGAGACGCTGGCCGGCCAGCACGAACGTCTGCGCAACGCCGGGATCTCCCTCTGGGTCAACACACTCGATCCGGTCTCCTGCTGCGGCCTGACCGATAGTGCGGCCCTTGAAGATCCCGATGCGATCTGGGGTCGGATGATGGCGGCCGGCATCAGCGTCATCCAGACCGACCAGCCCGCCGCGCTTAAGGCCTATATCGAGGCGCGCCGCGCATGAGGGACGTGTCGGACGACATATTCTTCGCCGTGATGGAGGATATGCGCCGGGCGGCGGAGGCGGAAATCCTGCCCCGCTTCCTCGGCGTCACCGCCGAGGGTATTCGCACCAAGACCGCGCCTGACGATCTGGTGACCGATGCCGATATCGGTGCCGAGCGGCGGCTCACCGAAGCGCTGTCGGCGCACTTTCCCGAGGCGCTGCTGGTCGGCGAGGAAGCGGTCTCCGCCGATCTGTCGATTCTGACGCGGCTTGCCGACGCCGATCTCGCCGTTATCATCGATCCTGTCGACGGCACCTGGAATTTCGCCCATGGCCTGCCGCTGTTCGGCATGATCGTGGCGATCGTCTCTGCCGGCGAGACGGTGGCCGGGCTGATCCACTATCCCGTGACCGGCGATTTCCTCGCCGCCCGGCCGGGGCGAGGGGTGTGGCATATTGCCCGTGATGGCACGCAGACCCGGCTCAGCGTCGCGCCACCGGGGCCGATCGGGGAAATGCACGGCTTCGTGCCGCTGCATATGTTTCCCGCCGAGGAGCAGTCGGTCTATGCTCAGAGCATGCTGCACTTTGCCCGCACCACCACGTGGCGCTGCTCGGCCTATGAATACCGGGCGGTGGCAACAGGCGCTATGAGCTTTTCGCTGAACGCCGAGCTCAAACCCTGGGACCACGCCGCCGGCGTGCTGATCCATCACGAAGCCGGCGGCTATGGGGCATTGCTCAGCGGCGAAGCCTATCGTCCTGCGATGACCAAGGGCCGGCTGCTACTGGCGCCGGATGCGGAGAGTTGGGAGGCGATCCGGCGGGGTTTTGTCGAGGGGTGATAGCGGTTGTGGTTCGGCAGGACGCTCTGGCGCGCCGCGGCTTGCGACGCGCCATTCCGGCCATGCAGTTTCCAGCATTCGGCGTGCTGTTCCTAGTGTGCCGACGCGATCTCAGGCGAAACGCCATCCCAATCTCCGTCATTCCTGTGCTTGTCACAGGAATCCAGCCACGGCGTGTCCACGCCGTGAGGGACTCTCATATGACGAAGCCCTTCTCCCGCGCTCAAGGACTTGAGCGCACTGGATTCCTGTGACGAGCACAGGAATGACGGAGGAGAGGTCCTCGATGGCCGATGCGGCGATCAATATGTGAACTCAAGCCAAAGGCGAGGCAATTGCCGTAAGTGCAGGGAAATGAGCCGGATTTTCTGTCGGCAGTATTGAGATCCGCCGCGGCGATCAGGACTTCACCTGGCCCCCGACAGGCGCTAAAAATGAAACATGCGCTACACATTCGCCATAGGTGATATCCACGGCTGTATCGATCCGCTGAAAAGGATGATCGATCGGATCGAGGCTTATGCGTCTGAAGGGACGGTCGTCTTCGTTGGCGATTACATCGATCGCGGGCCTGACAGCAAAGGTGTCCTCGACCGGATCATTGCCGGTCCATCGGAGCCGTGGAGATGGATCTGCCTGAAAGGCAATCATGAGGATATGATGGTCGCTGCCTATGCCGACGGTCAGAGCAGAGCCGTGTGGCTTGGCAACGGCGGGCTGGAGACCGAAATATCCTATGGTGGCAGGGTTTTGCCGCAGCATCTGCAATGGGCGACCGATCGTCCGCTCATGCATGTCGATCGGCATCGCATCTTCGTCCATGCCGGCGTCGATCCGGCATTTCCGTTGGACCGGCAGAGCCAGGACGATCTTCTATGGATGCGGTTCGTGGCCGGTGAGCCAGGCGAATATTGGGGCAAGCACCTCGTCCACGGCCATACCCCATCGATGTCCAATCCCATGACGACAGGAAACCGCACCAACATCGACAGCGGCTGCGTCTTCGGCGGCAAGCTTTCCTGTGCGGTCTTCGACGACGATGTTGCCGGCGGGCCGATCGACTTTATCGAGGTGAGGGCGTGAACTCGGTCGTGTCGGTAAGGGTATAAAGCCGGAGATGGCGGGTGGAGCATTGCGGAGTGGGGAGGCCTATCGCCCCGCCATGACTCGTCAGCAGAAAGTTTGGCGAGACGCCACCCCAATCTCCGTCATTCCTGTGCTTGTCACAGGAATCCAGCCACGGCGCGTCGGCGCCGTGAATGACTCTCAGAAGGAAGTCGTTCTCCCGCGCCCAAGGACTTGGGCGCACTGGATTCCTGTGACGGGCACAGGAATGACGGAGGAGAGATGTGGCGGCGCTTGGGACCATCACCGCCCACTCAGACCCGCCAGCCGGCGGCGAGCCGTAGCCAGGGCGCCAGGTGGAAGCCGCTCATCAGCAGATACATCGGCACCATTCCGCCCATCGCGAAGGTATCCGGCGTCGTCGTGCAGATCATGTCGGCGCTGCCGATCGTGGCTGTCAGCAGCGCCATGACCCCGAATGTCGGGGCGGCGGCGAGCGACAGCCAGTTGGCGCTGTGGGCGGCGATCCGGCCGCCCGTGTTAGCGATGCCACTGCTCGGCTTGGCAACTGATCCGTCTGCTGAGGCGGCCAGCGAGAGCCATTCGGCGGCGTTGAGTGTGGCGTTGCCGTCGGCTCCCTTTGGAGTGTGGGCGGAGAGCAGCATCGGCGTCACTCCTTGCCGTACCGGTCGTGGTGGCGCCACCAGATGCCGGTTTCGTTGCGGCCCTTCGGTGCGCGGTCGAGCCATTGGTACACGCCCCAGAGCCCGTCCAGCCCGCGCGCATAGCTGGAATAGCTATGGTAGACGGCGCCGTCGATAAGCTCGAAGGCGCTGACGCCCGGCCGGTCGCGGGTATAGGTGGGGACATCGGTGCCGGTCATGGCAGCGATCTGGGTGATCGGGGCCTCGCTGTCGCGCGGCTGCCATTCCTGGACAGTCCTGCCTGGGAGCGGTTCGGGAGCGGGCGGTTCGCGGCCGTAATTATAGTCTACCTCGCCCTGGTGCTGCTGCTCGGCAGAGAACCAGACGCTGAAATCGCCGTTGAAGTCGCTGCCGAAGGAGGAGGCCCAGGGAAAGCTCCAGTCCATCCGCTGCTTGAACGCTTCGAGCTTTGCGAGCGGCGCCCGCGAGACCGCCCAAAAGGCGACGTCGTGGTTCTCCAGGTGAACGAAGAAGCCGTTGAAACCGTCAGCGATCGAGGAGCAGGAGGGGCATCCCGCGGTATAATCCGGCCCGAACATGAAGTGATATACGAGAAGCTGCGAGCGCCCGCCGAAGAGGTCTTTCAGCGAGATGCTGCCGGCGTCGGTGTCGAAGCGGTATTGCTTGTCGATCGTGACACGCGGCAATTGCTGGCGCTTGATCGCCAGCGCGTCGCTCTGCCGGGTCAGCGCCTTCTCCTCTTCGAGCAAATCGAGGCGAGCCGCCAGCCATTGCTGCCGTGTTGCGTTCAGCTCTGTCGTCATGGGTCTTCTCCTTTGCCTGTCTCTCGTCGTAGCATCCGGCGCAGGCTTGCTTGCCGGTCGACGACAAATCTAAGGCCGGGTGGGGAAATGGTGGGAGTGACAAGTGTGACGGGATTTGAATGGACTCGCTGATCACGGCAGCGGCGCGGGCGCTGGCAGTGGGAGATGCGCTCGGCGCGCTGAAGCGGGTGGCGCTGCGCGACGATGCGCCGGCGCTGGCGCTGCGCGGCATTGCGATGGCGCAGCTCGGCGATCTCGTCCGTGCCAAGGCGCTATTGAAGAGTGCGGCGCGTGCTTTCGGCCCGCGGGAGGCGGTGGCGCGAGCCCGCTGCGTGGTCGCCGAGGCCGAGATCGCGCTGGTCTCGCGCGATCTCACCTGGCCGCCCAAAGCGCTGGAGGCGGCGCGCAAGGTGCTCGAAGCACATGGCGACAGGATCAACGCTGCCCATGCCAGGAATGTCGAGCTTCGCCGGCTGGTGCTGATCGGCCGGCTCGACGAGGCCGAGCGGGCGCTCGAAACACTCGACCCGACGCCGCTGCCGCCGGCGGCAAGGGCTGCCCACGAGCTAGTGGTGGCGGGTATCGCGATCCGGCGCCTGCAGACGAAAGCGGCGCGTGCGGCGCTTGATAGGGCGAGGCAGGCGGCGCGCGAGGCCGGTATGCCCGTATTGACGGCGGAGGTAGAAAATGCCGCCGACGTACTCAACGCACCCGTGGCACGGCTGATCTCGCGCTGGCGGGAAAGCCCGCTGCGGCTTGAGGAGGTGGAAGAATTGCTAGGCTCGGGTGCGCTCGTCGTCGATGCCTGCCGCCATGTCGTGCGAGACGATCAGCTTTCCGTGTCGCTGGCAACGCGGCCGGTGCTCTTTGCGCTCGCTCGAGCGCTCGCCGAAGCCTCGCCGGGGGACATGGCCAGGGGCACGCTCGTCGCGCGCGCCTTCCGCGGGAAACATGCCGATGAATCGCATCGTGCCCGGCTGCGCGTCGAGATCGGCCGGTTGCGCGCCGAGCTGCGGGCGCTCGCCGAGGTTTCGGCGACGAAACGCGGTTTTGCGCTTTCGCCGCGGCGAGCCGGCGAGACCGTCGTGCTGGCGCCGCTGGTCGAAGGCCAGCATGGGGCGGTGCTCGCCTTTCTCGCTGATGGCGAGGCGTGGTCGAGCTCGGCGCTGGCGATCGCGCTCGGCGCCAGCCCGCGCACCGTGCAGCGGGCGCTGGATTCGCTTGCCGGGGAGGCCAAAGTGCAATCCTTCGGGCGTGGACGGGCGCGGCGCTGGATGAGCCCGCCGCTGCCCGGTTTCCCGACGATCTTGTTACTCCCGGGACCTTTGCCAAGCGACTAGTATGGCCTGACCGATGAAGATGGCCCTACGGGCGAACAGGATGGAAGAGATGAAAAAATCGGCTGCGACGATCATTCGTGAATATGGACCTTTTCCCGGCGCCGAGCGCGTCAACGGCGTCACCTTCGACGGTGAGCATGTCTGGTTCGCCTCGGGCGACAGGCTGAACGCGCTCGATCCCGCAAGCGGCGAGGTGGTGCGCTCGATCGAGGTTGCGTCCCATGCCGGAACGGCTTTCGACGGCACGTTTCTCTATCAGATCGCCGAGGATGTCATTCATAAGATCGACCCGAAGACCGGACGTATCCTTTCCACCATCCCGGCGCCCGGCAATGGCGGCGATTCCGGCCTTGCCTGGGCCGAGGGCTCGCTCTGGGTCGGCCAGCACCGCGGCCGCAGGATCCATCAGATCGACCCGGAGACGGGCAAGATCCTCCGCACCATCGAATCCAACCGCGTCGTGACAGGCGTCACCTGGGTCGATGGCCAGCTCTGGCACGGTACCTGGGAGGGCGATGACAGCGACGTCAGGCGCATCGACCCCGAAACCGGCGAAGTGCTGGAGCGGCTGGAGATGCCCGAGGGAACCGGCGTTTCCGGCCTCGAATCCGACGGCGCCGACTGCTTCTTTTGCGGTGGCGGCGCCAGCGGCAAGGTCCGCGCGATCAGCCGGCCGGCGCAGGGCAAGGAGGGGAAGGGGAAGTAGCCGCGATGCGACGTTGAAGAGGCCAATGCAGCATATCCTTCCCCAGCGACAGGCGGCCTGCCAGCAAGTCGGAAGTCGACATCAAGGATCAGGTTGCGGGAATTTCAACCGAGTGAGCGATTGAATTCGTTACGTGACGATCTACTTTGGCGGCAGTGTCAGTCGATGCCTGTAGGCAAAGCCGGTATGATCGCGGGGGAGAGACTTTGAAACATCTGCGCACGACGCTCGGGCCCAAGAGCAAATCCGAACTTGGGATGATCCTGCCGCACGAGCATGTCTTCGTCGACCTCAGGACGCCGGACCAGCCCGGTTATGCTGAAGCAGAGATCGAAGACGTCGTTCGGCTGATGGCCCCTGAGATCGAACGGATCAAGAAGCTCGGTGTGACGGCATTGGTCGAATGCTCGACGGGCGGCGTCGGGCGCCGCGCGGATATCGATCTTGCCGTGTCGCTCGCGACGGATTTTCCGATCGTCGTTCCCACCGGCAATTACCGCGAGCCCTGGATTCCCGAATGGGTTCGCCATGCTTCCGAGAAGGAACTGGAGGCGTGGATGCTTGCCGAGCTGACCGAGCAGATCGGCGAGACCGGCTTCCAGGCGGGCTGGATCAAGCTCAGCGCCGGCGATGACGGCATGACGGCGCTCGAGACGAAAATCCTGCGCGCAGCCGCGCGCGCGGCGGCGCAGACGGACGCCGTCATCGGCAGTCATACGATCAGAGGACGGGTCGTCATGGATCAGCTAGACGTCATCGAGGCGGAGGGCTACCGGGCCGACAGGTTCATCTCGATCCACACGCAGGAAGAACAGGATTTCGCCGTTAATGTCGCCGTCGCCGAGCGCGGCGCCTGGATCGAGTATGACCATGTCGGCCGGGCCGGGGACAACGAGGTGGCGGAGCTGGTGATCAAGGCGCTGGAGGCGGGCTGCGGCGACCGCCTGTTGCTGAGCCATGACCGGGGCTGGTTCGATCCGGCGCTGCCGATGGGCGGGATACCCAAGCCTTACACCCATCTTTCCACGGTCTTGCTGCCCGAGTTGAAACGGCGGGGCATCGATGACGGGACCCTGATGCGCCTGACCCATGAGAATCCGTTTGAGGCTTTCGCCCGATAGGGGAGTGGCCGGGCACGACCCAATATCTCAATCCCCAATTGGCTTGTCTCTGTTACTAGACGCACATCGATCTTTCGACATGTTCGTCGATGGCGGAAATGATCTCTTCCCAATCTCCGGGATGAAGTTCGTGGCCGCCACCTTCGATCTTCACGAACTTCGCATCTGTCACAGTCCGCGCGAGCGTCTCTCCGTGCATCGGCGGAAAGACCGGATCGGCGGTGCCGTGAAGGACGAGAAGCGGTACGTTCATCTCGTCGAGCCGGCCCCGCCATGTCTCGCCGATCTCAAAGAGGACGCTGTGGTTGGTGGCGCTCAGATAGCCTCCGGAGCGGTCGAAGTCCCGTTCGAGGAATGCTCGAGTTCCGGCTTCGTCGAATGGACGTGCCGTTCCGGCGGTCAGGCGCGCATCCTCGACCAGGTACGCGACCGCGTCCGCCCGGTCCGACCAGTCCGCTTCCACGGCCGTATGTTCCAGCCAGGCCTCGCCGCTCGGAGGGAAATGGGACGTGTCCACACCGACCGGCGAGGTACTGATCGCCGTTAGGGAAAGCACGCGTTCCGGGCTCTTTAGTGCGGCCACTTGCCCGACCATGCCGCCGAGGGAAAATCCGACGATATGAGCGTTCGGGATTCCGTAGCCGTCGAGTACACGGAAGACGTCATCGACGGCGTCCTCGAAGGTGTAGCCGGGTCGACCGGGCGGATATTTGGTCGAAAGGCCGGAATCGCGCTGGTCGTAGCGGATCACGAAGCGACCCCGTTCGGCGAGCCGACGGCAGAATTCCTCCGGCCACCACAGCATCGACGCCATTCCGCCCATGATCAGAAGTAACGGCGTCTGGTTCGGATTGCCGAAGCTCTGCGTTGCGAGCTCGACCCCGTCAGTGCGGATCATCAGCCCACTCATGCGAGGCCCTCGCGGTGCAGCGCGGCTTGCACCGCAGGCCTTTGTTCGATCCGTGCGATGTATTCGCCTAACGGCTCGGGCAGAGCGAATCCGAGTTGAGCCGCGCCCCACGCGAGTTGGAAAAGATAGGCATCAGCGACCGTGAAGGTCTCTCCGAACAGATAGCCCCGCTCAAGTCGGCCGGCGACGAAGCCGAACCAGTGCACTATTTGCTGACCCGTCGGCTCCCTGACTTCCTCCGGAAGCGATAGGTAGGTGGGAAAGCGCTTGTGAATCTCGGTCGCGATAAAGCTCAGCATCTCGAGTAGGCGGACGCGGCCCAGATGACCCTGCGGTGCCAACTCCGGTGCGCGCTCGGCGATCCAAGCCAGGATGGCAACATTTTCGGTCAGCACCTCTCCATCGTCGAACATAAGGGCGGGCACATAGCCCGTCGGATTGATGTCCATGTATCGGCCGCCCCCTTCAATCTGCTTCGTCTCCAGGTCGACCTTGACCAGGTCGAATTGAATTCCAGCCTCCAGCATGGCGATGTGGTCCGCCAAGCTGGTGAATCCGGGCGCAAAGTAAAGTTTCATCCAACCGCTCCTTTCTTCGTTTCATATGCCCTGGTCCAAGAAGAGGTGGGCAGCGTCAGGCGGTTACCCGATCGCCCGCGTTCAGACGTTCTCTTCATGTCCGCATACTGCGCCTAAGGTGGGGGTGCCGCATCGGGCATATTGAGTAGGACCGCTTTGAAATGCATGTCCGGGGGCAGAAAAATCCAGTCGAACCGACTGAGCGCATCTAGTCGGCGGCACTAACCGTCGGGATCGGGCAGCCTGCTGCCGGTTGTACACATGGGATGATTATGGCTTCATCTCTGCAATCTCGAATTTCAGGTATCGGAGCATTTTGTGTCGACTTTCCGTAAAAGGGCGCGGTTTTCGGGCAGAGCCGCAGAACTCAATTCCATGGAAACCGCTTTCCGAGATGTCTCTGGCGGTCGGCAATGTTGCATTCTTCTCGGGGCAGAAGCAGGTGGCGGAAAAAGCCGGCTGGTCGACGCGTTCGCCGATCGACTCTCAGGCCGGGCCCTGATCCTAAAAGGTGGGTGCATTGAGCACCAGGAATCGGCCTTACCTTACGCGCCTATTACAGCTCTTCTGCATGAATTGGTTCGCCTGCGCGGCCAGTCCGCAGTCGGATCGCTTGTCAGCGGCGAGGGTGCCCGAGAACTGGCGTGGCTTCTTCCCGAACTCGGCGAAACCTCCGAGCGATTTGATGCGGGCATCGCAAGGTCACGGCTGTTCGAGACACTTCGAATGTTGTTCGAGGAATTGGCGCGAGAGATGCCGCTCGTCCTGGTCATCGAGGACATCCACTGGGCCGATCAGGGAACCTGCGATTTGCTTCGCTTTCTTTCGACGCGGCTGAAGAAAATACGGCTCATGCTGATCGTCACCTATCGACCCGAGGAGGCGAACGGCCCCAACGCATTGCGGACAACCATCGTGGACCTCTCTCTTTCCGAGGGTTCTGAAGTGCTGAAACTTCCTCGCCTCACCCGCGCGGAGATCGCCATGCAGCTCCAGGGCCTGCTCGGATCGCCGCCAACGCCTGCTACAATTAACAGCGTGTATTTGCGGGGCTGCGGAATCCCGCTGTTTACCGAGGCACTTATCGATGCGAGCGGAAGCTTGCGCACAGATGTTCCAGGCTCGCTCAACGATTACCTGCTGAGAGGCGTGAGAGACCTGCCGGCATCCACGGCCAAGTTGTTGAAAGTGATGGCGCTCGGCGGACCGCATATTACCCATTCGCTACTTCGCAACGTGGCGAACAAACATGACCTCGAACTCGCAGAGTTGTTGCGCCCCGCGATTTCGGCGGGGGTCGTCGCGGCCGATCGTGATGGATATGCGTTCCGCCACGCACTCATCCAGGACGCTGTGCGGGGCGACCTGATCGCCGGCGAAAAGGTGGCCATCCATCGCTTCTATGCCGACGTGCTCGAACGCGGACCGGTTCCAAGCTACCGGATTTGGCATTCCGTAGCGCTCGCGCGTCATCTGCACGGCGCCGGCCAAGCAGAACGTTGCCTAAAATGGGCCTGGCATGCTGCGGCGGAAGCCGCTGCCACTTTCGCCTATGTAGACCAGATGGAGATGCTGAAGCTCGTGTTAGCGGCGTGGCCCGAGGTCGAAGATGCGACTGGATTGATCGGCGTGGACCATTGCAAGGTGTTGGAACTCGCTGCTGACGCCGCCTGCTGGGCAGCGGAGGCGGAGCAGGGGCTCGCCTTTGTCGAACGCGCGCTCGCCGAACTGGATGCCGACGGCGACGGCGAACAATTGGCGGCGCTTCTTCTGCAGCGCGCGGTAATGCGTCAGCACGCGCTTCTTCCAGGCGAGATCGCAGACCTTGAGCGCGCGCTCGATCATGCAGTCCGTCCCACAAGGTTGCGCGCTGATGCCCTCGGACAGTTTTCCCGTGCGCTGATTTTACGGGGAGAGTTCGATCGCGCCAGGTGCTTGGGCGAGGAACTGAGGGATTTGGCGGAGAGGCTCGACGATGAGGAATACCGTATCGAGGCCCTGATCATTGCGGCGTCGCTGGACATGACGCCGAACGTGTCTCGCATCGATGCCCATCGGACCGTCGCAATGCGGGCGGAGCAGGTGTCCATAGGCCGAGTCGAGATTCTTGCGGGCGCAGCACTGCTGCAGGCGCTGCTCGACGCAGGAGAATATGGTCAGATCATTGAGATCGGACCGGCGATTTTTGCGCGGACGGTCGAACTCGGGCAGGCACGGTATATAGGAGCACTGGTCGGTTCGCCCCTTTGCCGCGCCTTCTTGGTCTTGGGCCATGTCTCCGCAGCCACTGAGACATGCGAACGGATGGCGGCCCTGGATCCGCTGCCATTGGGGCTTGTTCACGTCTTCGAATGCCAAGCCGAGATCGCCTTGGCATTAGGGGATGCGGATCGAATTGCTGCAGCGGCAAGATCGTTGCGGGCTCTCCCCCCGGGGCCTCAAGTTGCCACCGGTATGGCAGCCAGCCTTCTGAAATTTGACATTGAAAGCTCAGCGTTATCAGGTGACATGGATCAGTCGGCGCTTTTGGTGAGATCTGCTCTGGCTCACCTGGAGAAGCGAGGGGGCGCCTCCTGGCCGCTCCTGGCTTCCGCCATCCGCGTTGCCGTCGATACGAACCAGAGAGACGTTGCTCTGGAACTGGCCGAGCTTGCCGCTCAGGTCCCATGCCGAAATATGGTAGAGCAGACCGAGAGGCTGGCGATTTTGGCTGAGATGTCGCGCGCCACGGTTTCTGATCTCGATGGATGGGCTGCGGTTGCCCAAAGCTGGGCTGGATTGAACCAGCCCTTTCGGCAGGCGTACGCCCTTATGCAGGCAGGTGCCGCCGCAGTGAGCGCCGGCAAGCGGACGAGTGGGGCGCGCCATTTCAGGCGCGGCGCGAAGCTTGCTCATTCGATCGGCGCCTGCCTTTTGGGCAACCAGATTGAAGCCATCGCTGCAAAAGCGCGTATTAGTTTACGAGATGAAGAGGATGAGGGGGCGCCGAAGGCGCCCCTCGGCCTGACAGATCGGGAATTCGAGGTCCTCCGGCTAGTCGCGGCTGGCCAGAGCAATCGGGAGATCGCGAAGAACCTATTCATTTCCTCGAAAACGGCGAGCGTTCATGTGTCCAACATTTTGAGCAAGCTTTCCGTCCCCAGCCGGGGCGCCGCCGCGGCGGTCGCACACCGGCTCAGGATCATCGATCTGGGATAGGGATTGATGGTTTGGATGCACAGTGCGCATACGGATTGGACAAGGAAATTCGGCTGGACCGGAGTGATCAAGCAAAATTGCGTCCTCAGCCGTCGGCTGCCGAGGGCGACGGCCGCTTCGGCTCTGTCGGCTTGCTGGAGCCTTTCCAAAAATCGACGGCGATACCAGGATCTATGAGAAGCCGCGCTCATCGAACAAAAGTGCCATGCTGATCGCATCGATGAACCGGCCATCGATGCACGCCGCACGCCGGACGATACCTTCGTGGGCAAATCCCGTCTTTTCGTAGAGAGCGATAGCACGGGCGTTGTCTTCATAAACATCGAGTTCGACCCGGGCAAAACCGCTTTTCTGTGCGGCTCTCAATGTCGTCTCGATGAGCCGTCGTCCGAGACCCTTGCCCCGATAGGCGGGAAGAATCCCCATTCCTAGCCTTCCGCGATGGGCGTGCGACGGGAAGAAGTGCCGGCTGATGTCGCACCAACCAACGACCTCGCCTTCAGCGGTGGCAACGAATTGCGGATTGCCTTTCGCAATCATGCCCATCACGAACTCACGCGTCTGCGGCAGGGGCGTTGCTTCCAGCATGGACAGGTATTTTTTCTCCCGCGCGACCACGTCGAGCGCATGATGAAAGCTGTCAATATGAACGGCAGCGATCGGCTCGATCCTGATGCCCGGCGTATCCGACAACGCTGCTGCATCCATGCGCTTCTCCTTCAACGATTGCGGAATGCCTATCTGAGACCTGCCGCAGACCGATACGGGAGCGCATAATTCACGCTCCGTCAACCTTTACGTGTCAACTTCCAGGCAGCGGGCGCCATCAAAAGGTTGCAGGTATTGAAGGTCGGGCTCACATCCCACATTACATTCGTCTTGGTGACGCTCACCTGCGCGGCGGCCGTGTTGCTGTGCGGGTTTGCGTGGCTCGCCGCGGTGAAGGTCGATGATCTCTCCTTGCGCCGGCAGGCCGACTTCGTCGGCCACGGATTGGAAGAGCAGATCGCGGCCCTTCCCCGGGAGCAGGAAAGCGTCACCAAATGGGACGATGCCTTCCTTTATGCCAAGCAGCGGAACCATGAATGGCTGCTTGATAATGTAGGCCAGTGGACGAGCCGGTATTTTGGTCACGACAGGACCTATATCTTCGACGATACCAATCGCCTGATGTTTGCGTTTCGCGACGGCGCGGATGCCATGCCGCCCCGGCTCGGTAATGACGACGGCCGAGAAATGACCGCGCTTGCCGCAGAGATGCGCGCCGTTCTCGTCGATCGGTCTGCGAAGCCCGGCACAGAGGCGCTCGGTAAACTGGCTGTGGTTCGCACGATCATGATCGGCAACAGGCCGGCAATTGCCAGCGCACGTCCCATTCTGCCGAGCTCGGCCCGGATGCAGATCGAGGCGGGCCAGGAGTTCATCGCCGTCTCGGTCAAGTTCATCGATGGAAAAGCTGCCGAAAGCATCGCCCATTATGCGCGGCTTGAAGGATTACATTTCGCGCCTTCGAAGGGTGAGGACGAGCGGGCGCAGGTGCCTGTGCCGTCCCATGACGGCGGCACGATCGGCTATCTCGTGTGGCCGCCTATCCTGCCCGGATTTATGCTGCTTAAACAGATTGCGCCGGCGGGGCTCGGCTGCCTGGCGCTGCTAATCGCCGTCGTCTTCTGGCTCGGACGAGGTCTGCATCGCACCTCGTTGACCCTGCTGGACAGCCAGGCGCAGCTCACCCACCACCGCAACCATCTGGAGGAGATGGTGGCCGATCGAACGGCCGAGATCGAAAGGCAGAGAGAGGAGCTGGATCGCCTGCTGGTGCACGAACGCCAGGTGAATGCGCTCCAGCGCCAGTTCGTCGCCATGGCCTCTCACGAGTTTCGCACGCCGCTCGCCATCATCGATGCCGCTGCCCAGCGGCTCTGCCGCTCGATAACCAATGTCAGTGGTGATTACGTTCACGAAAAAGCCGGCGTGATCCGCAGCGCGGTGGTGCGCATGGTCGATCTGATGGAGAGCATCCTCGCCAGCGGCCGGCTCGAAACCGGACAGATCACACTGAAGCGGAGCGAAGGCGATCTGAAAGCGGTACTCGTCACCTGCTGCGACAGACAGCGCCAGCTCAGCCGCTCGCATCTGTTCCATCTCGATCTCAAGCCCATACCTGATGTATTGACATTCGACCGCAGCGCGATGGAACAGGTCTTCACCAATCTGATTTCGAACGCCGTCAAATATTCGCCGAACGCGCCTGATATTCATCTTCGCGCCCGGACCGACGAGAAGACGGTGGAGATTGCCATCTCCGACAGCGGCATCGGCATGGATGCGGAGGATCTGCCGAAGCTGTTCCAGCCCTACTACCGTGCCCGCAGCGCGACGGGCATTGCCGGAACCGGCATCGGCCTCAACGTCGTCAAGCAGGTCGTCGAACTGCATGGCGGTACCGTCGAGGTGACGAGCGACCTCGGCAAAGGCACAACGTTCACCATTCTTCTGCCAATAGCGTTTCTATTGTCGGATCAACAAGTCGCAGCTTAAGGAAGAGTCATGGTTACAGTTCTGTGCATAGAAGACGAAGTCGAGATCCGGAATCTCCTCGTCGAAGAATTGAGCGAAGCCGGTTACAAGACGCTCGAGGCCTCGAATGGCGCCGAAGGGCTGGAAATGATCCTGTCGAAATGGCCCGATATCGTCATCAGCGACATTTCGATGCCTGTCATGGACGGGCACCAGCTTTTGGCGGAAATTCAGATCAATCACCCGGAGCTCTCCAATATCCCCTTCATCCTGCTGACGGCGCTGACCGACCGGGAAAACACGCTGGCCGGCCTGCGCGGCGGAGCGGCGGACTATCTGACGAAGCCGCTCGACTTCGATCTGCTGCTCGCCAAGCTCGAAGGCTGCGTGACGCGTCTTGCCAACGACAAGGCGGTTCACCGGTCGTTCTGATGGTTGGGCGGCACCTAAGAGAGCCTCATCCTGAGGTGCCCCGCAGGGGCCTCGAAGGGCGAGGCGGGCGCGCCGGCGTGGATGCATGCAAGGAGCTGCGTCGCCCTCCGGGCTACGCGCCTCAGGATGAGGGACGTTGGTGAATACCGCTCCTAAACAATCACCGTTGGTGGACGCCGCGAGAAGAGGGCGCTTGATCCGTTACCGCCCACCTTCCATTATCCTCTTCTTGCCAGCGCATTGCCCAACACCTCGAACACTCGCGGATCGAGCATCTGAGACACGTTGAAGCGCATGAAATTCGTTGCCGATTGCGACAGGCTGAATGCGTTTCCGGGAGCCAGAACGATCCTCTTTTCGAGTGCGGCCCGCGCCACATCAGCCGCATCGATGCCGTTGGGGAGCCGGCACCAGAGGAACATTCCGGCCTGGGGCTCCAGCCAAGGCGTTATGCCGAGATTCTTCAGTCTGGCCGAGACCTCGCTCATCGCCCGGGAGAGCCGGTGTCTCAGCGTCTCCATGTGTTTGCGATAGCTGCCGTCGCTCAAGACATTCAGCACCAGTTCCGCCGTCAGCCGGCCGCCGCCGAAGGAGGTGGCGATCTTCAGGTCTGTCAGGCCGTCTATCCATTCCGGTTTCGCCACGACGAAACCGCAGCGGGCCGAGGCTGACAGGGTCTTCGAGAAACTGCCGATGTGAATGACTCGCTCGAGCCCGTCGAAGGCGGCAAGGCGGGGTGCCGGCGTATATTCGAAATCGGCGAAGATATCGTCCTCGATAATGGTCAGGTCGAACTGGTCGGCGAGTTTTAGAACCCGGTGAGCCGTAACGGGAGACAAGGTTGCGCCGGTCGGATTGTGGATGGCAGAGTTGGTGATGTAGAGCCGCGGACGTTCATCAGCGACGATTTTGGCAAATACATCGATATCGGGACCGGACGGCGTGTAGGGCACACCGACGATCTTTGCCCGATGGGCGCGCAGCAGCGCATGGAAATTGAAATAGCAGGGATCGTCGACCAGCACGGTGTCGCCGGGTTCCAGCAGGAAACGGCAGAGCAGATCGATTGCCTGCGTGCCGGAATCGGCCAGCATGATTTGGTCGGGAGAGGCTTCGATCCCCCGTTCGCCCATGCGGCGGGAAATCAGCTGGCGCAGTTGCGGCAAGCCGAGCGGCGAGCCGTAGTCGGCAAGCGCCGGCCCATCGGCGCGGGCAAGTGTTCTGAGCCCGCGGCGCATGCCGTCTCCCGGCAGCCAGGAGGGCGGCAGCCAGCCGCAGCCGGGCTTCAGGTCGGCTTCGCCGGCCTCCAGCGATTGCCGCGATATCCAGAACGGATCGACCGCGCGGTCGAGCTTCGGGCCAGTCTCGGCAAGTGCAAAGGGCGCTGCCTGGTTGGCGACGTAGAATCCCGAGCCTGGTCTTGCCAGGATCGCGCCTTCGGCGACCAACCGCTCATAAGCGTCGACGACGGTCGAAGTCGACAGCTTCAACGTCGCGGCCAGCCCCCGGACGGAAGGCAGTCTTGCGCCCGGTGTCAGGCTGCGCCCGGCGATGCGCTGCCTGATCGTCGCGACGACCATCTCTACGCGTGTGCGTCCCTCGTTCATCTGTATTGCTTTCTGCATCACTACAGTTTCGCAAAATCGTATCAGATTGTCACTATCATGACCATCCGTGTTGGCCGATAAGAGTCAGAATGAAGGAGTGCAGCACATCATGGACCGCATGGCATCGGGATGGATCAATGGTTTTATCGGGGTGGTGATCTTCAGCGGATCGCTGCCGGCGACGCGCGTGGCGGTGATGCAGTTCGATCCGGTTTTCCTCACCGTGGCACGTGCGGCGATCGCCGGCTTTCTCGCGCTTGGCCTGCTGATTGCTTTCAGAGAGAAGCGGCCGAGCCGAGGTGATATCCTCTCCCTGGCGGTCGTCGCGCTCGGTGTCGTGGTCGGTTTCCCACTGCTGACGGCGCTGGCGCTGCAGCATGTTAAGTCGGCCCATTCGATCGTCTTCATCGGCCTGCTGCCGCTCGCAACCGCGATCTTCGGCGTGATCCGTGGCGAAGAACGGCCGAAGCCGGCATTCTGGGTCTTTTCGGTTCTCGGCAGCGCGCTGGTGGCGGGATTCGCATTGACGCAGGGCCTGACGGCCTCGCCGGTCGGCGATCTGCTGATGCTGGCGGCTGTCGTCGTCTGCGGCCTCGGCTATGCCGAAGGCGGCAGGCTGTCACGCACGCTCGGCGGGTGGCAGGTGATTTCCTGGGCGCTCGTGCTGTCGCTGCCGGTGACGGTCGCGGTGGCACTTTTCCATCGGCCGGAGACCTTCACCGGCATCGAAACGCCGGCGCTGCTCGGCCTTGCCTATGTCTCGCTGTTTTCCATGCTGATCGGCTTCATCTTCTGGTATCGCGGCCTCTCGCAGGGCGGCATCGCCGCCGTCGGGCAACTGCAGCTGCTCCAGCCGTTCTTCGGCCTGGCGCTTGCCGCAACCCTGCTGCACGAGCCCGTGACCTCAGCCATGCTCGCCGTGACCGTTGCCGTCATCCTCTGCGTCGCCGGCGCCCGCAGGTTTGCGCGGTAGGCCTGTCAGTCGCTTTACAGAGGATAAGTTTAGGAGGGCGAGACCGCTACCGCGTCCTCCTTGTAAGCGGGGAGGTGCCGGCAAGCGAATAAGGCGCTTCGCCAATTCGGCCGTGAAGTCACTCAGCATCTGAGCATGAGGAGATCGAATCTGCTCTTGGGCTGTCGTAGAACTCCCTTCAACAAGCCAACTCATGTCTCTTCAATATTGAATCCATAGGCTCGCTCGACGAGCGCAATACGGATTTCATACCGAGTATACCAGTCTGACCGACCGCGATTTTGCGCCTCAACGTGATCGACGACGGATTTCCAGGCTCGAATGCTGTCCTCATCCTTCCAATACGAAATGAGTATGCCGAAACCGTCGGCCCCGCGTGCGCTTTCGAAGCCCAGATAGCCCGGCTGCTGTTTTGCGAGTTCCGTCATCGCATAACCCATCTCGCCATAGCCGTTGTCGACCTTTGTTCGTTGAGAGGAAAAACTGACCATGTAGTATGGCGGTTCAGGCAAAGCGGCGATGGACATTTGGGCTCCGATCCGTTGAACGTCATCATGCGCGGCTCAGCGCCGCGATCGCAATGCTCTCGGCATACTGCGAAAACGAGTAATCTTAGATGCGGCGGATTGCCTTTCATCGTGAGGCATCCGCCATGGTGGCTCGATGTGGTTCCGCCATGGCTGCCCTGATATCGGAGCGCGGCCGCTGCCGAGAAGATATGCGGCGGGCCGATGTGCGACAAGGGAATGACACGTCCAACTGACGGGTTTTGTTTTGGCTTGACGGGGATGATCCTGTCAGCCTGCGCGATCGGCACTCCGCGATGCACTTTAATCCGGCGATAAAATCAGTGTGGAACTTGTGGCGGCGGGAGCAGGCCTCGACATTCGTTCCACTGTTTTCGCCGATATGGCAGATTGCCATGACGGTGATCGCGACAACTCCGCGAGCTGTCCTGACTTTAAATGGAGGCTCTGCAATGACCGAAATCGGTCGGATCCTTGGTTCGGGTAAAGAGGCCGAGGTTTTCGAATATGGCGCCTTGGCGCTGAAGCTGTACAGGCGAGCCGCCTCCAAGGCGTCGTCATTCAGGGAGGCCGCGAACCTGTCGGTCCTTGAGAGGCTTGCGCTGCCGGCGCCAAAGGTCCATGCGGTCGGTGAATTCGATGGGCGCTGGGGCGTGTTGATGGATCGCGCGCCCAGCTCCTGTTTTGCCGACCAATTCGTCTCGACGGCAGGAAGAGCGCCGTTTGAAGACATGGCGCAACTGCATCGAAGACTTCACGAAAAACCCGGCGACGGGTTGCCGTCTCTCATGGCCAGGCTTTCCGCCAGGATCCGGCGAGCCGAGGGCTTGGACGCAGCGTCCAGAAAGCGGCTCCTGTTGGAACTCGATTCGCTTCCGGATGGCGACAGGGTATGTCACGGCGATTTTCACCCCTGGAATATCCATGGTTCGGGGCAGGGGTTTATGATCGTCGACTGGCTCGACGCCTGCTGCGGCAATCCTCTGGCCGATGTCTGCCGAACATACGTCCTGTTGCACCATGCGATGCCGGACCGGGCGATGAGCTATGTCCAAGCTTACGCCTCGGTCACCGGGGCGGAGGTCGGCGGCATTCTGGCCTGGCTTCCGCCGATTGCCGCCGCCCGGCTGACGGAAGGCGTTGCGCAGGAAAATGACGAGCTGTTGCGGTTGGCTGGCGTGAGTTGATAACTGTCGAAGCTCAAGCAAGCGTTGGTCTCCGCTTTGCGCGAAGCCGCCATTGCGGCCGGCTATCGGCCCGGCTGACCTATTCGCTGTTTCCTCGGCCCTTTGCTTCCCGCACCAGATCCGGCATCCCGTCATGCGGACCGAGGGCATGAGTGGGATGGTCATCCCACCAATCATCGTGCAGCGGTCGGCGGTGAGGGTGGAGGGGGTAGAAAATCCGGTTTTCGGCCTTATGGCGCTCGCCGACGACGAGGAGGTGCACCTCGGCTTGCGTGTTGTTGAGGAAACTATGGGCGATCCCGGTGCCGCCAGGAAATCCGACGGCGTCGCCGGGCTTCAGCCGATGGAGATGGCCATCGAGCCAGACGTCGGGCGCGCCTTCGATGACATAGACGAATTCTTCCTCGGCGCTCTCGGCATGCGGAAAGGATGTGCGCCGGCCAGGCGGCAGGCGCTCGTGATGAATGCCTAATTTGGCCAGGCCGAAATAGCGTCCGAAAGGCGCACCGATGCTCATCAGCTCGTCGTCATCGTCATAATGCGAGTTGTCAGGCCGTTCGATCTCGCTCCAATGGACGACAAAGGCCGGCCGCTC
Organism: Rhizobium sp. 10PS4; assembly: GCF_032464805.1. NCBI lineage: Bacteria > Pseudomonadati > Pseudomonadota > Alphaproteobacteria > Hyphomicrobiales > Rhizobiaceae > Rhizobium > Rhizobium sp. 10PS4. The sequence goes on from NZ_JAWDIW010000002.1 coordinate 420,029, forward strand.
CAACGTTGCCATGGCAATCCTCCTGATGTGAGAGGTTCGGATGATTGAGGACACGGACATGCTGCCGTGAATGGAAGGAGACCGCAAGCGTGAAACGGCGGCTCCACGCAAGTGGCGTGGCTGTCCTTCGCCATTCGGCTCGGGCGTCCTTCGCGCTAACCCTCTTCCAATAAGCGGGTCCGAGGGGCGGCGTCGGCAAAGCGAATTCTTATCAATGGCAGCCAAATCCACGTTTCCTCCATTCCTGCGGCGAGCACAGGAATGGGAAGAAAGGTGGTGCCGGCATGATCACTGGTTATACGAACGGCTCACTTGGCAGGCACGACGAGTGTCTCTCCTTTGAGGACGATGTAGGTTGCCAGTTCCGAAGCCTTGCCGCTGCCGACATTCTTCGCAGAGTGAGCGACGCCCTTGGGAATGAACAAGGATTGGCCGGCTTTAAGGGTAACCGGTTGCCTGCCATCGAGCTGGTATTCCAGCGTTCCTTCGATGACGAAGGCGATCTCCTCGCCGGGATGCGAGTGACTGGGGGCGAGAACGCCGGGCGCGAAATCGACGCGCACCTGGACGACCTCGTGGCCGGGCACATCGATATCGTTCTTGATGAGATCAGTGCGCTGTAGCGGCTGTTCCGCGTGTGCTGTCACTGCGCCGCCGAGAACAAGGGCGAGCGCGATAGCCTGGATCATTTTCATGTCGTCATCCTTCCTGAATTGACCATTTCCGACCGGTTGGCCGCATCGGGATTTAAGTCGATGATTGAACCAGGGATGTGTCTGCGGACCCCTATTTTTGTAAGCCAGTGTATCCTGCGGGGGCGGTAGGATTGCGTGGGGTTGGATGGCTGGGAACAGCTACTCTTTGTGATATTGAGATGAGTTCTTTGCCAAGCGATACAGACATTCCGTCGCGTCGCCCTTGCCAACCTGCCGTTATTTGGAGAAATAGCACTGCATCGACATGAGGAGACGGTATGCAAATCGTCCTGGTCACTGGGCCGGCTGGCGTCGGAAAATCCACTCTGTGCTGGGAGATGAGCGCTCAGCTTGCCGCTGAAGGCGTGGCGCATGCGGTTATTGAAACGGACGAACTCGATCGCCTGTTCCCGCGCCCTAGCCCGGACGATCTTGAGAGGCACCGGCCTGGAACGCTCGACGTCAGCAGCATCAACCTGGCGGCGATCTGGTCGACATACCGGGCCTTGGGGCACTCGCGCCTGATCATGTCAGGCGTCATGATGCACCTCGCTTTTGACCGGCGGTGGATTATGGCCGCGATACCTGATGCAGAGATTACAGTGGTTCGCCTGGCCGCCACGGAGCCGACGATCCTGGCGCGCCTCGCCCAGCGCGAGGGTGGCTCCGGTGCCGAAGAGCAGGCAGAGCGCTCGCTTCGACAAGCCCGGCGCATGGCGAGTGAAGATGCCACGGGCATGATCGTCGTGCACACGGACGGCAAGGCGCCCGAGACGCTGTCGAAGGCGGTTTTGCGGGAGGTGGGCTGGCTGGGGAACGGTTGAGGCCCCGACGCGGTACCTTCCGTAGGCGATGGCGAATTTGGCTGGAACGTGACCTCACGGCGTGCCCACTTTGGCGAGGCGGCACGGCGGGCCTAAATGAGATGCCTACCCATGACTGACCTGACTTGATGAGGGAGCGTGGGGCGACACCATTGCCTGAATCACGCCGCCGACGACGAACCGGGGACCCTGACACCCGCCAGGCTGGCAATATCCGTCACCCCGCCAGACGATTCAAAGTCGAATATCTTCTGCGTTACCAGCGCGGCGGCACCTCGGGCCCAGGAATTGTCCTCCCAGTCAGGCAAGAGGGGCGGGGCGGTTCGGAAGGTCCGGGCGGCGAGAGCTTCGCGCAGTGGCGTCAGGAAAGGGTCGCCGAGGGAGACGGCTTCGCCGCCGGCGACGATGACTTCGGGATCGGTAATGTTGACGAGATTGGCAAGGGCGGTGCCGATGCCGCGGCCGGAATCGGCGACGAGGGCGAGAGCCGCGGCATCACCTGATGCGAGCGCAGCCGTCAGTTCCGGCAGTCCCAGTTGCTCGCGGCCAGTCGCCTCCCGCCAGCGTCTCAGCATCGAGGCTTCGGAGTGATGGGCCATAAGACAGCCGCGCTTGCCGCATTCGCAGAGCCGGCCGTTCTCTTCGTAGAGAGTGTGGCCGAATTTGCCGGCAGCACCGTTGGCGCCGCGGTAGAGCTTGCCGTCGACGACAAGCGCGCAGCTGATGCCGACGCCGACGGCCAGAACGGCCATGTTGCGATGCTGGCGGCCGAGCCCGAAGAGCTGCTGGGCAATGGCATAGGCGTTGGTGTCGTCTTCCAGCCAGACCGGCACATGGACGCGGCTGGCGACCAGTGAGGCGAGGGGGACATTGTCCCATTTGAATCGGTAGCTGCGCACGCAGGCCGCCTGTTCGTGGTTGATGACGCCGGGCATGGATATGCCGATGCCGGCGAGCTTGGCGTCGGGCCGGCCGGCGAGCTTCACCAGTTCAGGAACGGTGCCCGCCAGCAAGTCGGCGACCTTATCCGGGTCGTGGCCGTCGAGACCTACCCGCATGGCGGCAACGGGGTTGGTGGCAAGGTCGGTTGCCACGCACTCCACCGAATCGACCATGAGTTTGAAGCCGATGGCAAGCGCGTGCTCGTAGTTGATATCCACCGGGATCGGGCGACGACCGGTGAGGCCGGGCACGGTCTTCCCTTCGATGACGATGCCTTCTTCCAAAAGGTCTGCGACGACGAAGGTGACGGCGGCCGGGCTCAAGCCGATGACGGTGGCGATATCGGCGCGGCTCCTCGGCCCCTCGCGCCGGAGGAGATTGAGGATGAGGCGTCGGTTCATGGCTCTCGCCGTGGTCTGGTCGCCTTTCAGCTTCACGATTGAGTTCCTTAATTTTGTAAATTAATTATTGCAGGCTGGTTCGATCTATGCATAAGTTTGGCCGCCGATCAAGTGAGCTAGGCGGATTATATGCCGGGATCGCGGGTGGATCGCAGCGTTGAATACCTGATCGAGCGCTTCGTGGAGGAGGTGCCGGGAAGGTGGTGTTTGATCGATCAACTGGGAGGAATTCAATGGCATTTTCGAAGCAATTTCCGTCGACGACCCGCAGAAGCTTCCTGAAAGGCGCGGGCATGGTTTCCGCCGCAGCGGTCAGCGGCAGCTTTCCCATCCCTGCGATCGCGCAGGCCCAAGAGGTCACGATCATCTCGGCCGAAAACAATGGCGCAGCGCTCGACGCGCTGAAGGCGATCGCCGCGAGCTTCAGCAAGGAAGCCGGCGTCAACGTCGTCATCAACAATATGGACCACGAGGCCCACAAGACGGCCATTCGCAACTATCTCGTCGCCGGCGCGCCTGACATTTGCTCCTGGTTTTCGGGTAACCGCATGCGCGCCTTCGTCAAGCGGGGCCTGTTCGACGACATCTCCGACCTATTCGAGAAGGAGAAGTACAAGGACGTCCTGGGTGCTACGGCCGGCGCCGTCACCGACGGGGGCAAGCAATATGGCCTTCCCACCGGCGGCACGCTCTGGGGCATGTTCTACCGCAAGGATGTGTTCGAGCAGCATGGTCTGACCGTGCCGAAGACGGCCGACGAGTTCATGGCCTATGGCGACAAGTGCAAGGCCGCGGGCATCACGCCAGTCGCGATCGGCACCAAGGAATTGTGGCCGGCGGCCGGCTGGTTCGACCAGATGAACCTTCGCATCAACGGCCTCGACAAGCATATGGCGCTGATGAACGGCGAGATGAGCTATCTCGATCCCGCGTTGACGGCGGTTTTCGATCAGTGGGAGGCGATGATTTCGAAGGGGTTCTTCACGGAGAACCATACGTCCTTCGGCTGGCAGGAGGCCGCGGCGCTGCTGGCGCAGAAGAAGGCCGGCATGATGAACCTCGGCGCTTTCCTGCGCTCGGCTTTCACCGCCGAAGATCTGCCGCAGCTCTCCTATGCGACCTTCCCGGTGCTCGACGCCAAGGTCGGCCACTTCGAGGAGTTCTCGGTCAATTCGATCCACATTCCCGCAAAGGCCAAGAACAAGCAGGGCGCACGTGATTTCCTCGCTTATTTCTACAAGCCGGAGAATCTGGCGGCCTATCTGGAGCCGGGCGGCAACGTGCCGCCACGCAGCGATCTGCCGCCGAGCAAAGATCCTCTGGTCAACGTCGCCGTCGAGACGATGAAGACGGTGCAGGGCACGTCGCAATATTACGACCGCGACAGCGACCCCGACATGGCGCAGGCAGGTCTCGTCGGCTTCCAGGAGTTCATGGCCAAGCCCGAGCGACGGAAGGCGATCCTGACGCGCCTCGAAGGCACGCGTAAGCGAATATACAAGATCTAACTCGGGCGTCGCAGCCCAGCTTGTTGCCGAGCTGCGCCCGTCACTCGACGTCATCCTCGGCCTTGTGCCGAGGATCTGCTGCGCATCGACGTGGGCAGATGCTCGGGACAAGCCCGAGCATGACGAAAGAAAGGTTGGCGGCTTTGTCAGCAGTTGAGCTTGAAGGCTCCGCACCTCTAACATGAGGCTCCAGAAATGCAGACATTATGGCGCCGCCAGCGTTGGTGGCTTACCCCGACGTTGCTCATCGCGCCCGCGTTCGTGCTGTTCTTCACGGTCATCCTGCTGTCGGCGGTCAGAAGTCTCTGGATCAGCCTGCACGACTGGGATGGCTTCGGCCCGATGGTGTGGATCGGCTTCGGTAATTACGTCGAGCTTTACAACGATCCGCAATTCTACGTATCGCTGAAGAACAACCTGATCTGGCTGGTGATGTTCATGGCAGCACCGCCTCTCGGGCTCGCCATCGCGCTGCTGGTCAACCAGAAAATCCGTGGCATGCGCTTCCTGAAGTCGCTGTTCTTCATTCCGCTGGTGCTTGCCTCAGTGACGGTCGGCGTCGTCTTCACATGGGTCTATACGCCGGAGTTCGGGTTGCTTGCGCTGATTTTCAGGGCGTTCGGGGCGACGGCGCCGGCGGTTCTCTCCGACGAGCATTTCGTCACTTTCGCGATCGTGATTGCCGCGCTCTGGCCGCAGATCACCTTCTGCATGGTGCTTTATCTCGCCGGTCTCAACAATTTGAGCGAAGAGCTGATCGGGGCAGGGCGCGTCGACGGGGCAAGGGGCTGGAACATGTTGCGGCACATCGTGCTGCCGCAGCTGACCCAGGTCACCTTCATCGCCATTGCCGTCACCGTCGTCGGGGCACTCAGGTCCTTCGACATGGTGTCGGTGATGACGAATGGTGGCCCTTTCGGTTCGTCTTCGGTTCTCGCCTATCAGATGTTCGAACAGTCGATCTTCTCCTACCGCTTCGGTTACGGCGCGGCGATCGCCTCGGTGCTGTTCGTGATCATGGCCGTCTTCATCGTCTGGTATCTCAGCCGCATCATCCATACCGAAGAAAGGGGAGGCTGATGTATCCTCGTCCCATTCCTGATGCCGCCATCTGGCAGCGCCGCCTCTACGTGCTCGCCGTCGTCATTGTCCTGCTGCTCTGGCTCTGCCCGCTGTTTGCGATCATCCTCACCTCGTTCCGCTCGACCGAGGATGTGATGGGCGGTAATCTGTGGGGATGGCCGACCGGCATCGGCGTCATCGACAATTATGCTGATGTCTTCACGCAGACGCCGATGGCCCGCTACTTCCTCAACAGCCTGACGATCACTATTCCCTCAGTGATCGGCGTGCTGGTGCTCTCTACACTCGCCGGCTACGTGCTGTCGCGCTATCGCTTTCCCGGCAACATGCTGATCTTCGCGCTGTTCGTCGGCGGCAATTTCCTGCCGCACCAGATCATGATGATCCCAGTGCGCGACCTGATGGTCCGGCTCGACCTGATCGATACGACGGCGGCGCTGGTCATCTTCCACGTCGCCTTCCAGACCGGCTTTGCGACGCTGTTCATGCGCAATTTCATCGCCGCACTGCCCGATGAGCTGTTTCAGGCGGCGCGCGCCGAGGGGGCGTCTCCCTTCCAGACGCTATGGCATGTGGCGATCCCGCTGGTGCGGCCGGCGCTTGCCGCACTCGCCATCCTGATCTTCACCTTCATCTGGAACGATTACTTCTGGGCCGTGGTGCTGACCGTCAGCGACTCCGTCAAACCTGTGACTGCCGGCCTTGCCAATCTTCGCGGCGAGTGGGTCTCGGCCTGGAACCTGATTTCCGCCGGCACCATCGTCGTCGCCGTGCCGCCCGTCGTCATGTTCTTCCTGATGCAGCGGCACTTCATCGCCGGTCTGACGATGGGCGCGGTGAAGGGATGAGCGATCTCGACAACAGGCCCTTGGAAGTTCCGATTTCAACAGCAGAGAGCCAGGACGCATGATCAGTCTCGAACTCCGACAGATCAACAAGAATTACGGCGCCTATCACGCGCTGCGCGGCATCGATCTTTCCGTCGCGCAAGGCGAGTTCATCGTCATGGTTGGCCCCTCCGGCTGCGGCAAGTCCACGCTTTTGAAGACGATCGCCGGCCTGGAGGAGATCTCCTCCGGCCAGATCCTGATCAACGGCCGTGACGTCAGCAAACAGGAGCCAGGGGATCGCGGCATTGCCATGGTTTTCCAGTCCTATGCGCTCTATCCGCATATGACAGTGGCGGAGAACATGGGCTTCGGCTTGCGCATGGCAAAGCGCCCGAAGGCCGAGATCGAGGCGGCGGTGGCGCGCGCAGCCAAGATCCTGAGGATCACCGACCAACTGGGGAAACGGCCGAAGCAGCTCTCCGGCGGGCAGCGGCAGCGCGTGGCGATCGGCCGGGCGATCACCCGTTCGCCCGACGTCTTCCTCTTCGACGAACCGCTGTCGAACCTCGATGCGGCACTTCGAACCCAGATGCGTGTCGAACTCAGCAGCCTGCACGCCGAACTCGGCGCCACCATGGTCTATGTCACCCACGACCAGGTGGAGGCCATGACCATGGCAAGCCGGATCGTCGTCTTGAACCAGGGGATGATCGAGCAGGTCGGCTCGCCGCTCGAACTCTACCGCAACCCAGACAATCTCTTCGTCGCGGGCTTTCTGGGCGCCCCGCGGATGAACTTCCTCGGCGTTACCGTCGACGAGGTGTCCGGCCGCAATGTCACGGTCTCCGCACCGGGCCTCGTGCCGGTGACGGTGGAACTGGCGGAGGCGACGGTGCTGGCGAAGGGCACCAGCCTGACGCTCGGTGTGAGGCCGGAAAACATATCGATGGTCGCCGACGGGGCGCAGGGCGGGGCGATCAACGGTGCGGTCCGGCTGGTCGAGCATCTCGGGCGCGAAACCATTCTCTATGTCGATGCCGGCAATCTCAGGACCATCGCCTCGGAAAGCGGCACCGGCAACATCACGGTGCAGCTGAGCTACGTCGCGCCTTTTGCCGCCGACCAGAACGTGGCGCTGAAGCTCGACGCCAACGAACTTTATCTCTTCTCACCCGATGGCGGACGCACGATCAGCGCCCGCAAGACGACCCTCGACAGATAATCACAGGAAACATCACCGTGTCCGACAAGACTCTCTCCGTATGGAACCCCGTCAACACCGACCGCTTCCTCGTCGGCGCCCCGCATTATCCCGAGCACGTCGATGAAAGCTACTGGGAGCGCGACGCCGAGCGCATGGCGAAGGCCGGCTTCAACGTGGTCAGAATGGCCGAATTCGCCTGGCATATTCTAGAGCCGACGCTCGGCACCTTCGATTTCGACCTGTTCGACCGTGCCATCGCCATGCTCGGACGCTACGGCATCGACACGATCATGTGCACGCCGACGGCAACGCCGCCGCGCTGGCTGACCGTGGCGCATCCGGAGATCTTAAGGGTCGATGGCAAGGGCCGGCCGATGAGCCATGGCTCGCGCCAGCATTGCGACACGGCAAGTCCGGTCTTTCGCGAACATAGCCGGCGCATCACCAAAGCGATGGCCGAGCATTATCGCGACAATCCTTTTGTCGTCGGCTGGCAGACCGATAACGAGCTGAACACCAGCATGCCGGAGAGCTTTTCCAAGGCGACACTCACCGAATTCCAGGCCTTTCTTGCCGGCAGATATGGCGAGATCGGCAAGCTCAATACGGCATGGGGCGGCGATTTCTGGGCGACTGCCTATGACAGTTTCGACCAGGTGGTGCTGCCGATCGAGTTCGGCCCGACCTTCCCGAGCCCCGGCCATCTGCAGGATTATCACCGTTTCCTCGCCTTTTCGACGGCACGCTTCCAGCACGATCAGGTCGAGATCCTGCGCGCCGTGAAGCCTTCCTGGTTCGTCTTCCACAATCTCGGCGGCTTGAGGGATATCGATTTTCGTGGCCAGTTCAGCACGGATCTCGATTTCGTCGGCTACGACATCTATCCGATGCTCTATGACGAGTTCCAGCGGCTCGGAAACCATGCCAAGGTCCAGGCGCTGCACCTCGATATCTGCCGCGGCTTCTCCGGCAACTACATCGTGCCTGAGCAGCAGTCGGGCTTCGGCAGCCAACCGGGCTTCTGCACGCTGACGCCGGAACCGGGCGAACTGCGCCGCATGGCGCTTTCGTCGGTCGCCCATGGCGCCGACGGGTTGATGTTCTTCCGCTGGCGCCCTGCCCATTTCGGCGCCGAGATCTATTGGATGGGCATCATCGACCACGATGATGTCGCCCGCCATCGCTATGACGAGGCGAAACGCTTCGCAACCGAGATGACCGCGCTAGCGCCCAAGATCCTCGGCACCCATGTGCGCATGGATGTCGGCATTGCCGGCTCCGACTTCGACAATCAGGAAGCCCACAAGACCTATCCGATCGGCCTGCCGAGCCCACAGGACGATGCGATCCTGCTGCATCAATATTGCTACGACCGCGGCATTGCCTGCGGCTTCATTCATCCCGAGGACGATCTTTCCAAGCTGAAGCTGCTCTATGTGCCCCATTGGGTGATGTGGAAGGACGAATGGACCGAGAGGCTGAAATCCTTCGCCGAGCAGGGCGGCACCGTCGTCATCGGCGCGCGCACCGGCACGCGCAACGAAGACAACCACGTCATCCGCGAGACCGCGCCCGGCACCTCGCTGTCGCAGCTCACAGGCGTACGTGTCGAGGATTTCGGCCGTCTCGCCGCCCCGGGCGCCAATGGGCTTTTCGATGTGATGGAACGTTCGGGCGGGCTTGTCATTCCGCCCAACAAGCCGGCGGAATCGCGCCACCGCGAACGCCGCTTCAAGATCGGCAACCGCGAACTGGTCGGCGGCTATTTCTATGAAAACCTGGCGATCGCAAGCGATGTCGAGGTGGTTGCGGCCTGGTCCAACCGCTATGCCGAGGGCCAGCCGATGGCGACGTCGCGCGAGCTCGGCAAGGGGCAGGTGGTCTATGTCGGCACCTATCTCACCCCGGATCTGACGGCAGCGCTTGCCGAGCGGCTATTTGCACCCGTCGGCATCGAGCCGCTGATCGGCGACCTTCCCGAGGGCGTCGAGGTGACCATGCGGATGAATGACGACCGCCGGTTGCTGTTCATCCAGAACTATACCGACCAGCCGGCCGCCATTGGCGGCGTTCCCGCTGGCCGTGATCTCCTCGATGACGAAAAGCCCGTTGCCGGCAGGCTCGATCTCGAAGGCTACGGCTGCGCGATCATCGAACTCGCGGGTGAGGCGGCTTTCACGCGCAAGGCAGAGGCGGCGGCTAACCTGCCTTGAACCGATCGGCATCGGTTAGCGAGCGGCTCGTGCTCTTCATCCGCCTGGTTGAGTGTGCGCGAATGTCAAAAAAAGAGCATTTCCGCACTCAAACAAAACGGAAATGCTCTCTTAATTTAGTGCGGAGCTATACTTGTCAGCTCCACACTGCTCGCACCTGAAATCGCGGCTATTCGTCTGATGTCGCCGGCGCGGCGTTCTCCAGCGAGGTGCGAATTTGATCGATCTTTCCATTTGCGTCGCCAACCCCGAGGATGGTTTTGGCCTGGTCCAGAACCGCCGGACTGACTTCACCGGTTTTCGTTGCGGAAGCCAATGCGTCCTCGAGGGCCTCATCCCCCAACAGAGGGTCATCGGCCGCGGGCTCGATTCCGTTGTCGAGTTCATACTGGGCATAAGCCATGGCATAGGCCGCGATGGCGGTCATGCGCGGGTCCGACGTATGCATCAGCGCCCGGTAATTCCGCTTCAAGGAGTTCAGGCCTGCTAGCTGCGCCGACAGGTTTTTCTCTTTCGTAACCTTTTTGGTCTCGTCAGCCTTCGCGGACTTGGACTTGCTTGCCGCCTCGCTGGACTTGCCTTTCACGCTTTGAGATTTGGAGCTGCCATGGGTTGAACCGCTACCCTGGCTGCCGTTGCCATGACTGCCGCTATTTCCGTTGCCTCCGCCATGACCGCCCCCGTTGCCACCGCCATTTCCCCCGCCGTTCCCACCGTCTTTTGCCAGCGCGGCAATGTCGCTCCCGGCAATGGTTATCGGGCTTGCCGCAACAGCCAGCGAGAGCACGGCCAAGGACGTTAAGGTTGCTATCCGCATGTTTTCCTCCAAATCAGATCAAGCGCAGCTTAGATGCACAGCTTGAGCATGTTCGAGAGGTTAGACGGAGATCGCGCATCGCACATCGGACCGAGGTCCGATGCCGATCCCGGCTATGGTCCTAAGCGGCGTCAAATACTTAACGAATCCTTGCATTATCGGATTGAGCTGATTGTTGTTCGTGTTTTCCAGCTGTCTCGTCTGCCGACGCGTCGCGGGAGGGGTGCAACATGGCGGCGGCGAATCCGTCTCAGTTCGTAGGGCACCTCCGAAAGAGACTCACGCCAAGCGCAAATCGAGTAGCGGGTGTAACTTCTTGAGATTCGGCAGGGACTTCGCTTGCCAGGGATATTGATTGGTGCCTTTGACGACGAGCAGGAGGCTGTCCATCTTTCTGGCTTCAATCGTCAGCTTGGCCAGGAGATTTATGCCGGAGGAATTGAGGAACTCGAGACCCGTCAGGTTGAACGTCACCTGTTTGTGCCCCTCATGGAGCAGGCCGGATACCAGTGAGTAAATAGGCGCATAGGCGTCCGGTCCTGCCAGCCGGAATACGCCATCGAAATAGACTTCGTTTTTCTCAGCCCATACGCGGAAGTTTTCGTCGCTGATTTCCATTCTTCGCTCACAGATTGGAGGGGGGCGGCATCGCCACGGCTGCAGTCGTCGTCAGTATGATACGCTGGTTATCTTTCCCTTCGAATGCCCATGCCATTTTTGCATCGTAATCGCTCAGAAGGGTCAGTAACCCCAAGCCCGAACCGCTTTCTGCCGATATGGCATTGGTTTCGATTTGCTCAAGAAGAAGTTCGCCGGGGTCCCTCGATTGAAGGCGATGCAGCAGTTGCTGAAAGCGAGACGATGTCACGCCATCGATCGTGTTCTTCACCCTTATTAAAAAAGTACCGTCGAATATGCCGGCTTCAATGAGGATCTCCCCAGGCTGTCGAAACTTAACGGCATTTTCGATCAACTCATTGCTGAGATATCCGATGTCATGATGCGCCTGCACGTAGTCTTTCCTTGAACGGGAATACCGCAGAGCCATGACTTCCGCTATAAAGTCCGAAGTCATTCCTGAGTGCTTCCACCCAAGCTGAAGCGGTCCGTCGCTCAACGTGAGGCGAGTGCTTAAATCCAAGCTTATGCCCGCCAGAGATTCGATACCATATACCGTTGGCGTCATGTCTCACCTATGTCGCACTGCGAGAAGCGTGATGTCGTCGTAAATCTTCTGCGATCCGATGAAGAGCATTAATGTCGCTATAATTCCGGCGACGACTTTCTCAGCGCTCTGGTCCTTCAAGCGCAGTGCTTCGCGGCACAGGCGCTCGATGCCAAACAGTTCTCCCGCGTCGTTTTCGGCTTCTGTTACGCCGTCCGTGTGCAGGAGTATGAGGTCTCCCGTCTCGAAGGTTATTTCACGGGTTTTAATGAAGGCAGAAATATCGGCTTCCAGCCCGATCGGTATACCCAGATCCATGGTGTCTATGCGCTCGACCTCGCCGTTCGCCCGCACGACGACAACTTCCTCGTGTTGTCCCGACAGGATCATCTCTTTGCCGTCATAGTCAAGAAACGCCAGAGTGAGATGCTTATCGATTTTAGTTCTCACGATATTTTTAAACAGGGCGCTGTTCAGGTCGGTGAGAAATTTGACTGCATCGGTGTTTCCGGCTTCCTGCAGCGCGCGCGCGACGGACTGAACCATCAGCATCAGCACGCCGCTTTCGAGCCCGTGTCCGGTGACGTCGCCGATGCCAATCTTCAATCGGCTTCCGTTCTTCAATACGTCGTAATAATCGCCGCCGACTTCTTCTGCAGGTCTCATATAGGCTGCGATCTCAAGGGCCTGAAATTCCTCAAGCTCCTGGTGCAGCGGAAGAACCATGAGCTGGATCCTCTCGGCGACGGCCAGCTCTGTTCCGAGACGTCTATTTTCTCGCTGGAGCTGTGCGTTCAGCGTCGAAATCTCTTCCTTTGCATCTTCGATTTGAGCCGTTCGCTCTTCGACAAGCTGCTCGAGATTTTCCGTGTGATAGCTGATCTGTTCGGCCATCCGGTTGAATGCTTCACCAGCCTCGCCGACCTCATCTTTGCTTGTTATGGCCACCCTGACCGAATAATCCTTCGCCTGAATCCGTTTGGCGGCATCTGCAAGTGCACTAATTCCGCTCGTTATTCGTTTCGAAGCCGCAATTACTGCTATAGCCACAACAAGCAGTGACATTAGGATCGCCAGGATTTGGTAGATCACGATCCGGTTGGTAGCTTCCGAAATTTTGGCTTGGGCCGCATAGAGGGAGGCCTGGATTTCTCGTTCAGGCACAACCACTCCAAGAGACATCGCCTCTTGCCGAACCGGGCCGCTGGACCAGAGATTGGTCGCGGGGAGTTTCTTGACGATAACGATATAGGGGACCTCGTTACCCTCCTGCTGCAACAACAAATGTTGGATGCCCAGTTCGCGATCAAGGGCCAGTTTTGCTATCGCAGGCTGGGAGCTTCCCTTCAGGGAGCGTTCCAGTCCGGTCACTCCGCTTCCGCTCGCATCGCTCGCAGAACGCAGACCGAGGGTTTTTTCGCCTGTGCTGTTGATCGCCACAACGTTTCCGTCGGACATAGCGAGAAATCCAAAGCCGGACTGAGCCACTTTCACATTTTCAACAGTCTGCGCGAGCTGATCGAGTGTGATGTCCGCGCCAGCCGTCCCGGCGACATCCTTCCTGTCGGCTGTCCATAGAGGTTGAAAGAAAGAAACGATCAGTTTCCCGGTAATCGCGTCCGTATAGGGTGCTGTCTGGGTTATATCGTCCGCGACCGGCCGCGTTTTCATATCCTTGGCCCAGCCCTGCCAGGACTCATAAAGTCCGGGAAAAAAGAAGTCCCAGAAATTGGCCTCGTTATGACCAGGATAAAGGCGGTCGAAGGTCTGAGCCTGGTCGGTATAGGGCGCTGTTCTGAAGATTGGCCGTTCTTTCGATCCGATGTAATACATCTGCAGCTTTGAAGCACCGTGCTGCAGCAAGCTCGGCGCAACAAGGTCCAGAACCGCGCTGGTCCGGATATCGGTCTGAACGTCGGGTCTTGGGTTGTGGTCTACTCCGAGCAAGTAACTCCAGACGCTGACAACGGAGACTGAGCCCGGAACGTTCTGAGACCAGTTCGCCTTTTGATCGTAAGAGAGGCTTACGCTGCCGGGAGATGTGCGGGCGATCGCCGCGCCGACATCGGAATTACGCTCGGGATCGTCGATCTGCGCCTGAAGTACACCCGCCAAGGTGCTGACGTCGTTGTGAACCTGCCGCAGGAGCAAACTCACCTGTGCTGCGGTGGAATCGGCATATGTGCGGATGTATTCCTGGCTTGCCGCTTCCAGACCCTGTCCGACTTCGAGGGTGGCGTCGCGCGACAGTCTCTGAACATTCCAAAGTGCCAGCCCACCGCTGACCAGCAAATCAAAGAGGACAGCGCCACCGACTACCAAGATGAACTTTGCCCGAAACGAGCCTAGTCTTGCCGACCTCTTTGATGATCTCCCCTCCATCACAGCGGCTTTCGGCCGGAAGCTGCCCAGATCGGCCAGCCTGCATAACCCTTGGGGTGAAGAGCAGCAAAGACATGATCCTTGAATCCTTGCCGGAACCTGCGAATGAAATCTGATGAGTCGCCCCGTCGAACGGCCATCTCACCTGCATAGACATTTTCCCAAGCTTCGATGATGTCTGCGAAATCCTGGGGATCGCCGTCAATATTGGTGACCATAAAGCAATCGACCTTGATGTTATCAAACCCCGCGTCGGCAAGGAGATGGCGGCTTTTCGGTCCCATCTCGACATCCATGTCGAAGTGCTTGAACAGTTTGGCGACTTCCTCGTAAGTCCATTTTATGGATTCAGCATGTGGCTCGCCCAGACAATGCGAATTTTTCTCGTTGGTGATGTAGACACGGCCGCCGGGCTTGCAGATGCGGTAAAGCTCCCGCAGCAGCATCTCGGGACGGTTGAAAATCTGCAGCGAATGTCGGCAGGTCACGAAGTCGAATTGATTTTCCCGAAGCAGCATCTGAGAGGCGTCGCCATAGGTATACTCTATCCCCTGCAGATCGAAGTCGGCAGCGACCCTGCGAGCATATTCGAGGCTACGAACGGAATGGTCCAGGGCAACAAGGCGTGTGGGTTTAAATTCGCGTTGAAGCAAGGCTGCGAAATCACCAATTCCGCAACAGATGTCCGCGATGGCAAGACCATTGCGCAGACCATGGCGAGGCAACAGTTCGCGTTCGTGCCGCCATGTCATTTTCGTCTGGGTGCGCAGAATAGGAATGAAGCTCTCATCCTCGACAAAGCTCTGGCCTGGATAAAACGCCGAATCGTAGACTTCAACCGACAGGTTTGGTTGTGCTGCCGCCAAGGTCTGGAACAACGAGGTCGACCATGCCACCACGCTCGACGTAACGATGACGATCTTCCGTTCCGGCCTGGTCCGGCAGCTTGCCGCGAGCACCTCGGAAAGGGCTGCGAACGCCGTCATGTTGATATGCGTCAGACGTTTGACATTGAGGTAAACGACGCCGCTGTATTTTTCCAAACTTTGCTGCACAAGCTCAAGGGCATCGGCAATCTCGTCGGGGCTTTCCGGCCGCATCTTGCCGGACAGCAACAGCTCCTGATCTGTCGGATCAAAATGGACGGTGAAGGGGCGGGCAAGCAGGGTCATTGGAAATCCTCGGCCGAGGGGAAATCCGCGATGATTTGCATCCCGCGGGCGCCGTCTTGTTCAATTCGGATAACGGCGCGGAATATGGTTGCCAGATCTCTGAGCAAAATCGTCCCGTCGGACTTCAGGCCAGACCCGGCGCCCGGTAGAGACTGGCGTTCACTTGATCCCATACTCGTGCTCTCGCGGTCCTCGCGGGCAAAGGCAATTCTCAGCCGGTTGAACGTCGCGCTCCGATAGAGACTGAAACTTATACTTCCCGGCTCACTCGTCGAGCGGAAGGCAATTTCAACGAGCTCGTTGGCCGCGACGGAAAGAAAATTCGAATATCGAGCGGGATCGCTGTGACCTTGGCCGAGAATGTCTGAGAGATATTCGGTAATCCTATCGCAAAACTCCCACTGAGATTTGAACGTCGCAACGTTCAGTTCCAGCGATACCATCGGCGCCAATGCATGGTCATCGAAGCCAGATGCTTCCTCTTCCAATACAGCCTCCATCAGTTGTCTGGAGCGTCAGATGTCCTCACGAGCACGGCGAAAAATCGCTCGTTTGTTATACCAGCGCGTGGCTCACGGATGTTTCAGCCCGGTTGATGAACTCGCCGATCGCCTCGACCGGAAGCGGCCTGCTCACCAGATAGCCTTGAAGCCTATCGCAGCCCACACTGCGCAGCCATTCCGCCTGACCTGGCGTCTCGACCCCTTCGGCCGTCACCTGCATATCGAGGTCGTGGGCGAGGTTGACGATGCAGCGGACGATTGCTTGGCTTTTCAGATCGCTTTCGAGATCGGTGATAAAATATTTGTCGATCTTGATCGTGTCGAAAGGGAATGTCTTCAGATAGCTGAGCGAAGAATATTCGGTACCGAAGTCATCGAGCGAGATTCGTATCCCCAGCACGTTGAGGGTATTCAGTGTGTCGATGTTGTTGACGGTGCGCTCAAGCAACACGCTTTCGGTTATCTCAAGCTCCAGACGGTCGGGCGGCAAGCCGACCAGGTCCAACGTCTGGGAGATCCGATCGGTGAGGCCGCTTGTCAGGAATTCAGCTGGGGACAGATTGACGGCGACGATATAGTTCTCCGGCCACTTCATCGCCTCGCCGCATGCCTGCTCCAAAACCCACGCGCCTATTTCCGGCATCATTCCATCGGCTTCGGCCATCGGAATAAATGCCGTTGGTGGAATTTTCCCAAGGAGGGGGTGGTGCCATCTCAGCAATGCTTCGAAGCCGACAATGCAACCGCCCTCGGCGATGGGTTGGTACTCAATAGAGAATTGTTGTTGGACCAGCGCCATACGAAGACTGCGGCGCAGCAGTTCGCGTTGTTCCAGCAACTCGAGCATTGAAGGATCAAACGGTCTTGCGCGACCGCGCCCGTCCTTCTTCGCGGCGTAGAGTGCGACGTCGGATGCCTTCATCAGCTGCTCCGGAGTTGTACCGTCCGCTGGAGCAGCAGATATGCCGATGCTGGCACCGACAAATAGCGCGATGCCATCTATCGTGAAGGGTTTCTTGAATGCATCAATCAAAGCTTCTGCTAGCTGGTGTCCTTTGGCGGGATGGCCCGGGCCCCTTGATATGACGGTGAATTCGTCACCCGCCAGTCGATAGGCTCTGTCATCCTTGTTCAGGCACCCTTGAATGCGGCTTGCCGCGAGCTGAAGAAGCTTGTCGCCGGCCGGATGCCCAAGCGTGTCGTTAACGGGTTTGAAATCGTCAAGATCGAGTTGCATCAGGGACAGGGTCTCGTCCGAGCCCGCGGTCTCCCGTAACAACACAGCGAGGTCCTCGCTGAACTGGCGCCGGTTCGGCAGTCCAGTGAGCGGATCGTGGGTGGCCAGATGCAAAAGGGTTGCGCGCTCATCATCGATAGATTCCTCGGACCGAACCACGGCAAACAGATCTCCGATCCGATAGATCGTCAGTCCGTGCGACGCTGGCGCGCCAAGATCACCCGATATTCGCAGGGGCTGGGCACTGTCGCCCAATGAACGGAGGGCGAGTGTAATCGCCGATTTATCCAATTCTGGAAAATGCTCCCAAAACGACGCTGCTGGTTTGACAGAAGCAGGCAGCTCATTGCCCAGCAAATTCTCGACGGGATTGAAATCGCGGTCAAAGAACAAGAGCCGGTCGATCGAGCTCAATGTTTTTGCCTCTGTTTCTCCAGTGGGGGCCGCACGAATTTTCCGCATGTACGAGGCCCTCCCCAGTCTCGTGTCATAACCAGATATTGTAGCAAATTAGCTTCCACACAACTTGTGCACGCCAAGATTTACATTAGGCATTTCTGATTAACAATCCCCAACCTCTACCCAACTCGCGCAAGGATGGGCTTATGCCACCTCTTTATTACCGCGGCCCGTTTGCAGCCATCGTCTCGGCAGCGACCTTTCGATGAGCCGCGGGTAGCGGATCTCACGCTGCCGATCCGCACTCCGTCATGAACCAGTCGATAAAGCGGTGGACCGGTTTTTTCGCCCAGCTGTTCGATATGACGTAATAGCCCTGGTTCTCTGCCGTCGCGATGGCGGAAAGTACCAGCAGATCGCCGTGTTGGATCTCGCGGCGGAACACCTCGACAGGGCAGAGCGCCACGCCATGGCCGGCGATTACGGCCGTCGCCAGCATGTTGAAATCCTGGAATATCGGGCATCGAAGCGGCTCCGGCGCTTTCTGGCCGGCCTTGCGGAACCATTCCTTCCAGCCATCGGACGGATTCGTCGTGCAGCAGATCGGCGCCGGAAGCGAGGCCCTGCTTCAGTACCGCAATCACCTGGAAGCCTGCTATTGCATCAGGGGCGAGGGTGAAGTGGAGGATATGGACGGCAACGTCTTTCCGATCCGCGCCGGCGATATCTATGTGCTCGACAAACACGACCGGCATTATCTGCGCGGCGGCAAGGATCAGGATCTCATTCTCGTCAGCATCTTCAACCCGCCGCTGACGGGCACCGAACGGCACGACCTGAACAACAAGAGCGGGTCGCAATACTGAACCAGAGCACCATGCCGAAAAGTGTGAGCGATTTTCGGACGACATCCTGTTCCAGCCGATCTCTTCGTCGACTGCCGAGATGGACAGCAGGGCCCGGCAAATGGCGGGCACTGCTGCCTATTCGTAGCGACTTAGTACGCCCGCGCAGCCTATTGCTGCGGCTGCTGCTGGCCCTGCTGTGGCTGCTGCTGGCCCGGCGGCGGCGTGCCGATCTTTTCCAGAACCTTCTTGGCCAGAGCCGGGTCGCTCTGCGCGGCCGTCAGGATCGACGAATATTCCTCGACGGAGATGTCGGGAGAGGCTTGGACGGTATCGACCATCTGCTTCTTGGCTTCTTCCTGCAACTGCTGCTTGGCAGCCTCGTCTTTCGTCGCGCCGATCTTGGCCGAATATTCCTGTCTCACCTTGTCGACCTGCAGATAGGCAACGGCGAAGGCCTCGATTTTCTGGTCGCTGACGGGCGCGCTCGCACCGTTGCCGCCGGGCTGTTCCTGCATCGGCGGCTGCGCCTGTGCAGGCTGCTGTTGCGCCTGGGCCATGTCGACAGCGGATGCCGGGCTGAAAGCAAGCAGACTGAAGACTGCCGCGCTCAATGTTGCGACAGATGTGTAGCGAGTGATCATATTCATTCCTCTTCAAGTGCATGATTTGATCGGCAGCAAGACCGCCTCGGTCGATCGCTCAGCCGCTCGAAGGCCGGGCGAGGTCACGACGATGGAACCTTTAAGAGGGCACGGTGCGGCGGTAACGGGGCGATTTTCTGACGATTGAGCGGCGGCTTTGTGACCGCCGGCCTATTGGCACGTGCGGAAAATTCAAGTCATTGCCGCTGTGATACCCCGACTTTCGACGGCGTTCATCGCTTATCTGGATGCAGAAATGCCGCCAGGAACGTGGCGACGGCCGCCTCGGCGTGGCGGTGAA
Source organism: Rhizobium sp. 10PS4 (assembly GCF_032464805.1). Taxonomy (NCBI): domain Bacteria; kingdom Pseudomonadati; phylum Pseudomonadota; class Alphaproteobacteria; order Hyphomicrobiales; family Rhizobiaceae; genus Rhizobium; species Rhizobium sp. 10PS4. The sequence continues at coordinate 439,194 of NZ_JAWDIW010000002.1, forward strand.
TCTCCTGCTTCGTCGGAATGGCCGCATCGCCTAGCATCATCACCCGGTTGACGGGATCGGCCATCACCAGCCAGTTGAACTGTGATGCGGCCACCGTTGCATCGGAGAACTGCAGCAGCTTCTTGCCGGCCAATTGTTCGAAAGCGCTGCCCATGACCTCGAGCGCCCGTGCAGGGCCGCGCGCGTAAAGCAGCTTGGCGAGTTCCGGGAAGCGTTGCGCCTCCGCAATCACGAGCCGGCGCAATTGCATCAGCCCGGGCGTCAGGACGATGGTGAGCTGGCGGACGGCGTAGTCAAGGAGATAGGCTTCCAGCTGAGCGCGGTTCTCCACCTGGGGGAGGCCGGTGCGAACGGCGGTATCTGCTTCTCCCATCATCGGGGTGAGTACCGCGACGAACAGCGCCTCCTTGCTGGAGAAGTGCTTGTAGACCGTCTGCTTGGATACGCCGGACCGGCTGGCGATCTCGTCCATGCTGGCTCCGGCATAACCGGTGCTCAGAAAGACTTCGGCCGCGGCACCGACGATCGCCGCCTGTTTGCGCTCCGAACGAGTGCCGGCCCGCCCCTGGGCCAGGTCGGCTTCCATACCCGGTATCAACATTTTCGATCTCCGCTCCAACCCTACTTGATACGATCAAACTGAACCGTCTAGTTCTTATAACAGAACTAAACGGTCTAGTTTGATTTTGCGGCTATCCAGCGATCCTCAACAGCGAGCGATGTCATGAACAACAAGACAACCCATCTGACGTGTGCCTGCGGAACCTTTCACCTCGAAGTGCGCGGCGCCCCGATCATCAGCGCGGAATGCCACTGTAAGAGCTGCAGCGACGCAGCCGGAAGGCTGGAGTCGCTTCCCTTGCCGGAGGCGATCCGGACGATCCATGGCGGTACGCGCTACGTGCTTTATCGCAAGGATCGGATCAGCCTTTTGGCCGGAACCGAAAACCTGAGGGAGTTCCGCCTCGGCCCCAATGCTTCAACGCGACGTGTCCTGGCATCCTGCTGCAACACGCCCATTTTTCTGGAGTTCAAGGGTGGTCACTGGCTTAGCCTCTACGGCAATCTCTGGAAGCAGGACGAGCTTCCACCCCTCCAATTGCGCACGATGACCCAGAATGCGCTCGATCGCGCGCGCGTGCCCGATGACGTGCCTTCCGGCGCACTGGCGACGGCCGGCTTCTATGGCAGACTTCTCACCGCGTGGATTGCGATGGGCTTCAAAGTCCCCGACATCACTGTCAAAGGAGCTATCGATGCCTGATGACGAAAAAATCCTCATCGAAAGCATAACGCGAGGAGATCGAGCCGGGGGTCCAGATGTTCACCCGGCGCCGGCTGACCTGGGCAAGGCTCGATCTTCCGCAGTTCGACGGGATGCCGGGTTGAACCACGACACTCCAAGAAATTTTTCTTGAAGAAAAGTTCGATCCGGTGTCGGATCGGCCAAGCCTCACCCGTCCTAGGTTCGTCCATTCCGTCTATTCAAAAGGATCACGACCATGCCGAGTACCATACGCCTGCACCGTGTTCTGGCGACCAGCCCGGAGAAAGTCTATCGCGCATTCCTGGAGGCGGACGCGCTTGCCAAGTGGCTTCCGCCGAACGGCTTCCTCTGCACCGTGCATCATTCGGAGCCGGTTGTCGGCGGCACGTTCAGAATGTCCTTCCGCAACTTCACGACGGGCAATAGCCACGCCTTCGGCGGCGAATATCTCGAGCTCGTCCCCGGCGAACGTCTGCGCTACACCGACAAATTCGAGGACCCCAACCTGCCCGGCGAAATGGAAGTCACCGTGACGCTGAAGAAGGTTTCGGTCGGCACCGAGATGGATATCGTGCAGGCAGGCGTGCCTGACGTCATTCCGCCCGAGGCTTGTTATCTTGGCTGGCAGGAGTCACTGCGAAACCTCGCCAGGGTCGTCGAACCCGACATCCAGGAATAGCAAAAGATCGCGCCGGCCGGACGGCAATCGTCCGGCCTCGGCGACATCAATCAATCCTCATGCCGCGTTTGGCCAGGGCGTTGCGGGCGGCCGCAGCGCCCCAGTCGTCGGAAAGATCCTGCCCTTCGATTTCGGTTTCCGCGATCGGCGTTGCCCGGATCAGCGGCACGGAGCCGAAAGGCAGGCCGTCGATGCGCTCGGGGTCGCGGCTCAGCATGATGCGGGTCATTGGGCGGTAATCCTCCGTCAGCCGGCAGAACAGGATGGCGCCGTGCTTTTCGACATCGCGGGCGACGCGATAACCGTCTGCCACGAGGTCGCCGATGTTGATCAACAGGTTCGCCCAGTTTTCGATCCCGGCCTCATCCAGTGTCGCGGCGTCGAATTCCATGAAAAGCTCGCATTCGACGCCGTTTTCCGGTTCGGATATGCCGGCCCAGGGGGTCGACAGCCCGTCGGTGGCAAGTGTCAGCCTTCCCGGCGCATGGATGGCGAGGATGCGGCGATGCGGGCCGAACCATTTTGTCTGGGCGTGAATATTGGCCGTTCCGCGCTCGACGGCGAAGTCCTCCTGCAGCGTGCCGCGGCTCTGCCAGAAGGCGCGCCGCGCGGCGGCAGCGGTCTCGTAGATCGGGTCGTCGGGGCCGCGCGGCACGATCGTCTGGTCATAACTGGTTTCGAGCGTGATCTTCGCCTGCATGAAGGGAAATTTCGGCTTCTTCCAGCGGATCACCACCTTGTTGAAACGCGGCACCTCTGAGGCTTCGAGCTTTTCGACGACATTCGCGATGATGTCGAGCGGATGTCTGGAATCCTCAGGGACATGCTTTCCCTCGGCATCGAGGTAGCCGCCCGTCCGAGAGGAATGCCCCGCCTGCATCGTGGTGGCGGTCCAATCGCCGCTGACCGCGCCTGCCGGCGCCTTGCCGAGAGCCGGGGCAAGTTCCCGGATCGCATCGTCAATCGAATAGGATGCCACGTCGCCCTCCGCCTTCGCCCAAAGATCGTATCCCGCGGCGGCTCTGCCGCGAGCAGAAGCTAGAGCGAAGGCGTCGCCGATCAATAGCGGCTGCATCGATCACGCGGGCAGGGTGGTGACAGCACTTTACTCGGATTGCTCTATGCGCCGCAGAGCTTTCCGAATGCGCTCATGGCGGCGGCGGCGCGCGCACGGATATTCTCGTCCGACGGTTCTGGCAGTGTGCGGTTCACCCGCCTGATCTGCAGATCGCCGATCAGCAAGCTCAGGAACCATTCGGCCGCCACACCTGCGGATGGCGCCGCCAGCGCTGCCGTTTCAAGGCCGCGGCCGATCAGCTTCTCGATCAGCGGAAAGACGCTATCGCGGCCGGCGGCGGCGATCGTCGCTCCCAGTTCGCCGCTTTCGTCGGCGGCAGCGGCCCGGTTCAGGGAGGTTGCCTTGTCGCCGAGCAGCATCGAAAGCAGGATCGGCGCGACGTGCCCCAGGGTTTCCAGAGGATCCACCTCGTCCCTTATCGCTGCATCAAGGGCCGCTTTCGTCGCCTTGGCATTGCTTTCGACCATCGTCTTGAAGAGGCCGTTCTTGTCGCCGTACCAGCGATAGAGCGTTTCATTGGAGGCTTTCGCCGTCTTGGCGATATCGAGCATGGACGTGCTGCGGTAGCCTTTCTCCTTCAGAAGCTGGTAGGCCGCCTGCTCGATGTCGGCTTGCCGCCTAGTCTTCGTGTCTTCCCGCATTCGGCCACTCACATCCTCTTGACGGTAATCGTACAGTCTTATACGCCTATGTAAAGACGTATAAATTTGTACGGATTTGAGGGAAAGCCATGCGCGGCACGGTTCTGGGACTGTCGGTAACATCGATCGTTTTCTCGGGGGCGATCTTCGGCTTCTTCTACGCCTGGGTCTGCTCGACGATGTGGGGGCTCGACCGGGCCGACCCGCGGGTGGCGATCGCGGCGATGCAGGCGATGAATGCGTCGGTCCGCAACGCTGTGTTTTTCCCGGCCTTCTTCCTCACGCCCGTTATTCTCGGGCTGACTGTCGCAGCCACGCATTTCAGCGGCCGCGGAGCGGCGGCTTTCTGGTTCTGCGCGGCGGCGGCCATCTATCTGGTTTTCGGGCTGATGCTCACATTGATGGTCAACGTGCCGATGAACGAGGCACTGGCCGCGACTGCCGTTCCTCCGACATCGCGGCGGCGCGGGATATCTGGCGGGACTATTCGCCGCGATGGCAGGTCTGGAACCAGGCGAGGGCGTTGGCTTCCGGAATAGCCCTGGCACTTGCAGCTTTGGGAGTGGCAAGGCTATGACGGCTTCGGGGTTGACCCGAGGGATGTCACAGCCATCCAGCCACGGCGCGTCTGCGCCGTGAATGAAGTAATCCGCAAAAGGATTCTTTCGCGTGGCGGCGGAAACAACTCAGTTGCTTCCGTCATTCGGCCGCGCTTTGGCGCTGTCGTTGGTGGTCGACGAGACGGTTTTTCCGTCCGGTTGCTGCCCGAAATAGGTGCCGCCGAGATGGCCGCCGGCGCTGGTGTTCTTGACCTGCTGTTCAGCGCGTTTCTGAAGTTTACGAACGTTGGTCTTGCTCATTTTCGGTTCCATGTTTGTGGTGGACCTCTGGTCAACCGATGGCGGACGACACTGTTCCATATTTTCTGCGGGAACCCATCGCCTCGCGGCCAGTTTATCCGCCATGAGATTCCTCGCCGTCATCATAACGGGTCTGGCGCTCGCAGCACCTGCGGCGCACGCCTTCGCGCTCCTAAACAAGATCGGGATGGCGAAGGCGGACTATTTCATTGCGCAACAGGCTTACACCGGATGGTGGGTCGTCGGTCTCCTCTTACCGCTGGCGCTTCTGGCGAATATCGGCAATGCCGTGGCACTCAGGGCTGATGGAACCGCCATGATGCTGTCGGTCGCGGCAGCGGCGCTGATCGCGCTCAACCTCGTCATCTTCATGGTCTTCACCCAGCCGGCGAACGCGGCGACGGAGAACTGGACCGTGCAGCCGGAAAATTGGGAAAGCCTTCGCGCCCAATGGGAATATTCGCATGCGGTCAATGCCGCAGTCACCTTGCTTGCTTTCTGCTGCGCAACGCTCGCCTCGATACGGTAAGCCGCTTTACGCGAAAGTGTTGCCGCGGGAACAGTTGATGATCTTTTCGGTTTTCCTTGTTCCAACCAAGGAGGAACAACGATGGGCATGACGACACCGAAAGACGGCGCCCCCGGCACGACCGACCAGTCACCCCGCTGGGAAGGCCCGAAGGGAAATAAGCCTCGTGGCTACATGAAGGCCAAGGACGATCCGGATCGCGACCGCGACGCGCATGGCGAAAACAATCGCGACCCGGAGACGAAGAATATCAGCGACGCGCTGAAGCAGAAGGGCGAATGATATGGCCAACCCCGAGAAAGACGCGGCCGGCCAGTTCGCCAAGTCGCGGGCCGACCGGAAGAGCAGCGGCGTCGCCAGCGCCAAGCCGACCGTCATCACCGGCTCGGAGGATGCGACGGTGAACAAGAACCCGCCCGGCAGGAAGAAGCCCGAGAAGGACTGGGATATCAACTATGACCCGGCCGATATGAACGAGGGGCGCTCGCGCTAAGGCCGGGTCGTTCAATACCATCGCTTCAGAATGTTTGTCGCTCGTTCCGGCAGGCCGCTCTCCAGTCAGTACGAGCGTCTCCTGCTGTCCCGGCAGCAAGAGCGGCGGGCCGTGCGGAACATGGATGGCGGCTGACGCCTTCAGCCGGCCGCGTGGACCCGTTTTGGCCGATGATCTGGAACCATGATCCCGCCGTACTGTTTAACTGGAAGGCGCGGAAGCGCCGATAACGGGGATGCCGATTGCCGGCCAACCCGGTAATGACGATCGGCCTTTCGGTTCGCCTATGGAGGAACACGACATGCAAACGACCCGATCGAAAGAACTGGCGGAGGAATACCTGCGGCTTGGCGGCAAACGGCTGGCGAAGATCGATGACAATATCGTTAAAATCCGCCACTGGGAGGATGACACGCCGGAGGCCGAGGCCTTCTGGCAAAAGCACATTGAGCCGCTGGATGACAAGCGCCGCATAGAGGTCGAAACGCACCTTCCCACGATCAACGACAGGTGATCGCGAATCAACGACCGGTAATCGCAGCGATTTCCCCGGAGCGCATGACATTGAAGCACAACAGCGCCGCGCGTCTGAAAAGACGCGGCAGGCTGTCGTGCTCGGATATGTCGCGCCGCTGCGCTTACTGCAGCGTGCGCGTCTGGATCTGCTCGGCGGCGTGAGGCGCGGATGCGGGCAGCGGGCTGCCTTCGAGGCCGGTCGCCACCACAGAGACACGGAACTTGCCGTCGAGGCTACGGTCGAAGATCGCGCCGACGACGATATCGGCGTCTTCCTGCACTTCGTCACGAATGCGGCTTGCCGCTTCGTCCACTTCGAACAGCGTCATATCCGAACCACCAGAGATCGAGATCAGCACACCCCTGGCGCCCCGCATCGAGATATCGTCGAGAAGCGGGTTGGCAATCGCCGCCTCCGCCGCCTTCATCGCGCGGCTCTCACCGGAGGCTTCGCCGGTACCCATCATCGCACGGCCCATGCCTGACATGACCGACTTCACGTCGGCGAAATCGAGGTTGATCAGGCCTTCCTTGACGATCAGGTCGGTAATGCAGCCGACGCCCGCATAGAGCACGCGGTCGGCCGTCATGAAGGCATCGGCGAACGTCGTTTTTGCATCGGCGATGCGGAAGAGGTTCTGATTGGGAATGACGATGACCGTATCGGCCGCCTGGCGAAGCGCCTCGATGCCGATTTCCGCCATCCGCATGCGGCGGTTGCCCTCGAAGGTAAAGGGCTTGGTGACGACACCGACCGTCAGGATGCCGGCGGCACGCGCAGCGCGGGCGATGACAGGTGCAGCACCCGTGCCCGTTCCACCGCCCATGCCGGCGGTGACGAAACACATGTGCGAGCCGGCCAGGTGATCCATGATCTCATCGAGCGACTCTTCGGCAGCCGCATGGCCCACCTCAGGCAGCGAACCGGCGCCGAGACCCTCCGTCACATTCGCGCCAAGCTGGATGCGGCGCGTCGCCTTGGAGGTGGCCAGCACCTGAGCATCCGTGTTTGCGGCGACGAATTCGACGCCCGCCAGCTTTTCCGCGATCATATTGTTGATCGCATTGCCACCACCGCCGCCGACGCCGATGACTGTAATATGCGGCCGTAGTCCAGAAATGCCGCCCTTGGCGTCCGTCATCGCGCTCTCCTTTGATGCTTCGTTCATGCCCACCCTCGTATGCGGACGGCGAATCGGGCGTCAGGATACGCGAGCAACAAGGCAGAGGCGAGGCGAAAGACGTCTCGGGGGCAGCGAACCTTTTCACATGTGACTATCGTTCTCGACAGGAATGCGTCCGCGATCGCCGCTCACCGAAGCGCGGCGATGTGGTCTTCGAGGGTGATCTCTCCGCGATTGGGCTCGCGCGGCAATTCGGGGCCGTCGAGCGTCGCCTCGGTCATGCGCGTGTAGGAGCGGGCGGCGGCAGGCGAGAAGCCGAGCTTGCGAAAGCTTTCTTCGAGCTGGTCGCGCGGCGTCGTTTTCACCTTCACCGACTTTCCGACGACCGCGGAGAAAGCTGCGGCGACATCGGCGAAAGCATATCGCCGCGGTCCCTCCACATAGTTGATGCCGACATCACTGACTGAGCCTGCCAGGCGCGCGGCGGCCACCTTACCGAGATCGGCGGGAGAAACCATCGGCAAGATGAAGTGTTCGGGGAAGGCGGTGGTGATCATACCCTTGCGCGCCGGCTCCAGCAGCATATCGAGATTGGTATAATAGTAGGCCGCGCGGTTGATCGCCGCCGGAATGCCGCTTGCCTCAGCCAGGCGCTCCAACTCATACAGCACCGAGAGGTCGCCGATGCCATCGCCTTGCCTGGCGCCATAGGTCGATTGCACCACGAGTTTTTCAAGGTCCGAATCCGTCAGCGCCGCGGCAATGCTTCGTGCAGTCTTCAGCTCTTCGGCGTTCGTATCGGTGCCGGGATGTGCCGGCGGGTTGAGGAGAAAAGCGCGTCGACCTCTCTGGAAGACAGCCCTCAGTGCCGCACTATCCAGGACATCAAGCACCACGGCCTCGATATTGCCACCGTCGACCGCGCTCGCCTTCTGCTCACTATGGACGAGCGCGAATATCTTCTCGCCAGCGGGCTTCAGCGCTTCGATGACACGGGAACCGACATTTCCCGCTGCACCCAGAACGATGTACATGATTTCCACCCGGCAGTTGTTTCGCTGCAAAACGCAGTCTCGGTGCCGATGGTTCCTGTCAGGTGGCGCAAAGCTGTCTTCAGCCGCCTGCCGACACATTTATGGTGGAAGCCGACCGAGCGCATGGCCCCTGGCGCGCCGATTTCGATCACAAGCGGTAACGGGGGTGAACCAAAGCCTCAGCGCGGTGTTTACAGACACGCCTCATAACTCCGAAAGGAACGCTTCCAATGCAAAGATTTCTGCTATCGGGCCTTGCCCTTGCAGCACTGGCCGGCACAACCTTCGCCCAGCAGCCGCCGGCTCCGCCATCCGCCGGGACTCCACCCGCGGCGGCCGAACCCGGCTCGCCTCCTCCTCCGCCGTCTCCGTCCGCTCCTGATGACGATGAGCAGATGAAGGACCGGCCGGATGCGCGGCCGGGAGATCGCCCCGATTACCGCTGGCATGGTCGGAGAGGCGACATGGGTTTCCGTGGTTTCCGTGGGCATCGCCCGCCACCGCCGTCCAAGGCAGCGCATTTCCGGATCGAGGATGGGAACACCCGGATCGATCTCAAATGCGCCGAGGACGAACCGATGAAAGCCTGCGCCGATCTGCTGCTCCAGGTTATAGACCGCCTGCAGGGGCAGGACTGATCATCCGCGCTTGAGGCGGGTGCCACACGATGATGCAACCGCCCGCGTCTTCTCGCGGGCGGTTTCAGTGTGACGCGAACGCCGCCTCGCTCTCCGGTCATGTCAGCCTTGTGCCGAGGCTCTGCGGCACCGGTTGCAGATGCTCGGGACAAGCCCGAGCATGACGGAAGAGGGGTTGCCGCGTCCTCTCACGCCTGTTGTTGGGTGTGCGGCATCCTCCAACGGCCCTCATCCTGAGGCGCGCAGCCCATAGGGCGGAGCCTCGAAGGATACGCCGCAACGCTGCTCCTTGCATCCATCCGACGCCGGCGCACCGAGAGACAAGAACGTTCGTGCTGTTGCATCGACCGATCGGTGTCGTCGGTTCACTGCGTGACGCGGGCTGCCGAGGTTGCGGAGTAGCGGTCGCCGTGGATCTCGATGTCTGAGAAGACCGCATCGATCCCGGCCAGTTCCTCCGATGTGAAGGTGATGTCGGCGGCAGCGATATTCTCTTCCAGCCGGTGCAGCTTGGTGGTGCCGGGAATGGCGATGATCCAGGGCTTGAGCGCCATCAGCCAGGCGATGGCGATCTGGGCCGCGGTGGCGTTTTTGCGGGCGGCGATGGCCTCGATCGCATCGACCACCGGCTGGTTCGCCTTGCGGTTTTCGGCCGAGAGGCGCGGATTGGTGTGGCGGTGGTCGTTGCCGCCTTCGAAACTGGTGTTCTCGTCCATCTTGCCGGCGAGGAAGCCGCGGCCGAGCGGGCTGTAGGGCACGAAGCCGATGCCAAGTTCTTCGACAACAGGCAGGATTTCCCGCTCCGGGTTGCGCCACCACAGCGAATATTCGCTTTGCAACACGGTGACCGGCTGGACGGCATGGGCGCGGCGGATGGCTTCGACGCCCGCTTCTGACAGGCCGAAATGCAGCACTTTGCCGGCGCCGATCAGATCCTTGACCGTGCCTGCCACCTCTTCGATCGGTACCGCAGGGTCGACCCGATGCTGGTAGAAGATATCGATGCGATCGGTGCGAAGCCGCTTGAGGGCTTCTTCGATGACCACACGGATGCGTTCCGGCCGGCTATCCAGGCCGACTTCCGGCCGGCCATCCCTGAAGCCGAATTTCGTCGCGATCACCACCTGATCGCGGATCGGCGCCAGCGCCTCGCCGACGAGTTCCTCGTTGGTGAACGGCCCGTAGGCTTCGGCAGTGTCGAAGAATGTGACACCCCGCTCATGCGCCGCCCGCAGGAGCGCGACGGCATCACCAGGCTCCATCGCCGGCCCGCGATGGTAGTTCAGCCCCATGCAGCCGAAGCCGATCGCCGAGACGTCAGGGCCTCTTTGGCCGAGCTTGCGCTTGATCATTTCAAGTCCTCCTTCCCAGGTTTGATCCCAAGATAGGGCAAAGCCCGGCGGCGATTAGCCGGAGATATCGGCATGAACTTATGAGGTCCGCTCATGAATTTCCCGGCTCGCTCGGAGAGGACGAACCGGGATCGGGTAAAAAGCTGAGGGGCTTGCGTTATGACGCCAGGCGAAACGCGCCGCTGCGCATAGCCTCGATCACCGCGCGCAACGTGTCTTCCCTCTCGTGCCCCTCCGTCGAGACGACATGTTGCTCGAACGGGCCAAGTGATGAGAATTGCTGATGGAGCGCCGCAATAGGGCCGGGATCGGTCAGCGTGTCGCCGCCGCGCTCCCGGCAGCGCCGGATGGCGACATCGAGCGGCGGACGCAGGACCACGTAGTGGAGGGGTGCCGCGATTTTCCGGAACGGTTCCAGGAACCACGGCCCGACGATGCCGTCCACGACGACGAAGTAGCCGCCGCCGGCATAGCCTGACGCCGCCTTCGTCAACACGTCGACGACAACGATATTCTGTTCATGCGCTTCCGGTAGATAGGGCGGGATCACGCCGTTCTTGATGAAATGCCAGAAGTCGTCGGAATGAAGATGGACCTTCGGCGAGCCGGGCTCGCTGGCGAGCGCCTCGGCCGTCGTGGTTTTCCCGGAGCCCGGCGGCCCGGTGAGAATGAGAACTTCGCCCGTGTGATCCATCGCGCGGCATTTTCGCACGAAGCAGCATCGTTTCGCAATTAGCCGATAGGGGGGCGGCAATAGCCCGGCCATGGTCCCTTTCGTTCTGAAGAAGCCGCTGAAACGGCAGCTACTCCGGCAGTCCCGCCATCCTGAGAGCCTCGATATATCGTCTGCGATCGTCCGGTCTTCGGAATGGTGGAAGTACGTCGGCGAGATTGGAAAGCCGGAGGGCGGGGTCCATCAGGCACAGGCGGGCGATCGTTTCGCGGGCTTGCACAAGCCGCCCGGCCATGGCCTGGCTCGCCGCCATCACGCGCATGGCGCTCGGGTAGTTCGGCTGGTGGCGTAGCGATTTTCCTGCCCAGGCGGCAGCATCGTCATAGCGGCCGGCGCAAAAATGCGCGAGACCGATGTTGAACTGCCAGGCAAAGAGGCGCGGATCCAAAGGGCTGAGACGCATGGCAAGTGTAGCGTGTTCAACGGCCTTATCAGGTTCGCCCAGGCAGGCCTTCACCCAGCTGCTGACGCCGAGCGCAGCGGCCAGATTCGGGTTGAGGAAGAGTGCGCGATCGATGCAGGCCGCACTGTCATCGAGATCGCCGCCGACATAACCGATAACATATCCGCCGTAGGTGAGCGCAACCGCATCGTCCCAGCCGAGTTCGACCGCTCTCCGGGCCAGCCGGGTGGCTTCGGCAGTCTCGTCTGCGGGATTGAGCATCCAGCCATTGCTCTTTCGTGTGGCGTAGCAGCGTGCCGCTCGGGCATGGGCTGTGGCGAATTCCGGGTCACGCTCGATCGCCTCCCTGAAAAGCCACAGGGCCTCATCGATGACCGATCGGTTGGTGACCGTCCGGTCGAAGGCCGCCAGGCCGCGGAGATAGTAGTCGTAAGCGTCGAGGCTCTCCGTCGGCTTGCGTTTGGCACGCTCGATCTCAGCTTCCTCCACTTTCGGCGTTATGGCGCCGACGATGCTCGAGGCGACCTGATCCTGAAGATCGAAGACATTCGCCAGGGTTCCGTCAAAACGATCGGCCCAAAGATGTGTACCGGTCGACGTGTCGATGAGCTGCCCGGCAATGCGCAGGCGGTCACCCGTGCGGCGCACACTCCCTTCGACCACGTAGCGTACGTCCAGGTCACGCCCGACCTGCTTTATGTCGACCGCCTGACCTTTGTAGGTGAAGCTCGAATTCCGGGCGATGACGTAGAGATGGCGGAATTGAGCAAGTGCTATGGTGATGTCCTCGACGATGCCGTCGGCAAAATATTCCTGCTCCGCGTCGCCGCTCAAATTCTGAAATGGCAGGACCGCAACCGATGGCCGATCGTGATGCTTCGCCGGGGCGGGGAAGACCTGCGGTTGCGCTCTGACGTCGGCGGCCGGTGCGCTCCGCGGATGTCCGGGTCCCTGCCGCGATTGCAGCGAAGCTGCCAGGGAGGACGTCTGTGCTTCTGGTTCAGCCTGAAGATGCTTCTTCAGGAGCGCCCGGCAGGCTTCGTATTGGCGCAAGGCCGCGTTTTCGTGGCCCCTCAGAGCGTGGATCCGCATCAGCGCCCGATGGGCGGCCTCCACGGTCGGGTCCGCAGCGAGCAGCCTCTCAGCCAGCCCTTCGCAGGCCGATTCGTCCGCGGAGCCCGGCTCGGAGAGCGCGAGGCTCAACCGCTCCACAAGCTGCAGCGCCTTGCGTTGATATGTGCTGCGATAGGGTCCGAACCACTCGTCCAACCCGTCCGGAATGGCCTCGCCTGAGAGCACCTCGCCGCGGTAGAGATCGGCGGCGAAGGCGAGATCGGCCGTCCGGCCGGCCTCCAGTTTACGGTCGAAGATCGAAATGTCCGCTTCATCAGGACCTGTTATCAGCGCGACGGTTTCCTGGTCCCCGTCGATGTAAACGGTGGCATCCCCGCCAGCCGGAAACGATCGCCTGATATCGACCAGCGCCTGGCGCAGACTGTTGCGGGCCTGCTCATTGCTTCGTCCTGGCCAGAAAGCTTCGGAAACCAGTTCCCTGCGATGGCCGCGGCGGCCTGCAAGCACCAGGGCAGCAAAAAGAAGTGACGTCTTGCGCGTGGCGAAGCGGATTTGCCGGTGCTCCCGGGACATCACTTCAAGGCCACCCAGCAACCTGATGCGCAAAGATCGTCTCCCAGATTTCGACCGCGACCGCAGAATAGCATTTCGGCAGATAGATTTAACACCGATTTAGCGGCGGCTTGTCGAAGTTTTCCTGGCCGTTCACGCTGAACCGAACAGCCGGAATACGCCCGCGTGTCAGGCTCCCACTTGCAAATCTCACAAATGGGAGACTGAAAATGGCTCACACGGAAACTCACGCCGGCATCAGCGCGCCGAAAGGACAGTTGTTCGGGTTCAGACCGAACAGCGTAGCAATCATTGTCGCTGCCCTGAGGAAGTGGCAGCGGAGCGTCGCAAGACGGAAGGCATTGGCAGATCTGACGCCCGACCAGCTGAGGGACATCGGCCATCCCCGGGGTGACATCGGTCATCCCCAAATCAATCGACCCGTGCTCGAAATCAAAGCAGGGCTGATGACGAAATTGATGTCAATGCGATAGTCCGAATGTTCGACTGCGCGGACGCGTCGGCTGCCGGTCGACAAGGCGAGGATCCAAGGTGCAAGCTTGGCGCCAGATTCGATTGGCAGCAGGCAATCGTTGATTCCCGCTCTGTCTGGGCAGGGACCGTTGATCTGGCCACCCTTCGCCATCAGTCGTCAGTTTTTCCGCCGCGGCGATTTCGACTATGATGGGACGCTGGAACGATAGGGATGCACGGCATGATCGATCATATTACCATTGCAGTGAGTGACCTTGAGAAGAGCAAGCTGTTCTATGAACGCGCTCTCGACCCTCTGGGCTATCGCCGTACCTTCGGGAAGGAGGGCGTGTCCTGGGCCTTCGATGTCGGCGGCAGCCTGTTCGAGATCCAGCACACCGACGACAAGCCGCCTCTGACGCGTTTGCACGTTGCCTTCCGGGTTCGGAGCAGGGCGGAGGTCGAGGCGTTTTATCGGGCCGCGCTAGAAGCCGGCGCCCGGGACAATGGCGCGCCCGGCCCGCGGCCGGAATATGAAGAGAACTATTATGCCTGCTTCGTTCTCGATCCCGACGGATACAATATCGAAGCGATGCTCAATGAGCCGGCGCCGCAAGGGTGAGCGCCGGGCTCCGCCCAAAGAATGCAATCGAGGGGGAGGTGGATATGTCGAGTTTCAGGAACGCCGTTGTCTCTTTGCCCGGCAAGGAGCGCGTGGCGAGGGCGCCCTTCGGCGCGAGGATCGTCATCCATGCCACGGCCGCCGAGACCGGCGGCGCGTTCGGGATGTGGGAAACCTTCACGCCGCCGGGTCATGGTCCGGCCCCGCACACGCACACCCGGGAGACGGAAGTCTTTCGGGTCGTTCGCGGTCTCTATCGATTCCGGTGCGGCGACGAGGCGTTCGACACGCCTGTGGGAACCGTCGTCGTTCTGCCGCCACATGTACTGCACAGCTGGCGAAACATAGGCGACGAACCCGGCCAGATGTTCGGCACGGTCACGCCGGGCGGCTGCGAGCAATTATCGATATCGAGGCTTTTGGTGCCGATACGCCCGAGAAAATCGCGGTAATCGAAGCGCGACTGGGGATCATCAACGACATCACGCTGGCCCTCGGATTGACGGCACCGCAACCGCGCTGATTGGTCGTCAGGGAGTCGAGCGGGTCTGTCTATTGTCGGCGTGATCGCTTTCGCGGCATGGCACTCTCTCAAGAGTCCTGTCGCTTGGAAATATCCGTATGTCCTAACCGCGCTGCGTCCATGTCACCGACGCGCGCATTGGTCTTGAGGAGGCACATTTGATGCTTACGATTGGGTCGATTGTCTGGGGTGTGAGGGATGTTGCGCGCGCCATCGAATTCTGGCGCGCGGCCTTGAATTATAAACCTTTGCGAGAGCCGTCGGAAGATTGGGCCATTCTTGTCCCGGTCACGGGCGAAGGACAGCAGATGGCGATCACGATCGTTTCATCCGACCCCACCACCCACCAGCGCCATCATCTCGATCTCTATGCATCCGATCAGCAAGCCGAAGTCGAGCGGCTGTTGTCTCTTGGAGCGCAGCGTGTGGATTGGCGCTATCCCGAAGGCGCGGACTATATCGTTCTGGCTGATCCTGATGGAAACAGGTTCTGCGTCGTTCAGAAGGAGATGGAACAAACCGGCGTCGCCAATCCATCCGCTTGATCCCCGAAGGTGCGGGAAAAGGCGCGCGGCGCTGTAGAGCGTAATGCCGAAGCGATTTTCAGGAAGAACAGCCCCGTCAATGATTGGCGGGGCTTTTTGCTGTCTGGCGGCAGGCGAGTTCAGATGACCTGGCCGCCGGAGACTTCGATGCGCTGGGCGGTGATCCAGCGGTTGTCGTCGCCGAGCAGGCTTGCGATCATCGGGCCGATATCGTCGGGCACGCCGACGCGGCCAAGCGCGATCATGCCGGCGAACTGGCTGTTGAGGTCGGGCATGTCGCGGACGGCGCCGCCGAGGAAATCGGTTTCGATGGCGCCGGGCGCGACGGTGTTGACCGCAATGCCGCGGCTGCCGAGTTCCCTGGCGAGGTAGATGGTGAGGATCTCGATTGCGCCCTTGGCGGCCGAATAGGCGGAGAAGCCGGGATAGGAGACACGGGTGAGGCCGGAGGAAAAGTTGACGATGCGGCCGCCATCGGCAAGCAGCGGCAGCAGCGCCTGGGTGAGGAAGAACACGCCCTTGACATGGACGTCGAACAGCGCGTCGAACTGCGCCTCGGTGGTCTCGGCAAACATTGCCATTTCGCCGTGGCCGGCATTGTTGACGAGGTGGTCGAAGCTATCGCGCCGGAACTTGTCGTGCAGCGCCTTACGGACCTGATCGGCGAAGGCGGGGAAGGTTGCGACATTGCCGACATCGAGCGGCAGGGCGACAGCCTTGCGGCCCATGGCTTCGATTTCGCCGACCACGGCTTCGGCCTCGGCCTTGCCGCTGCGGTAGGTCAGGATGACATCGCCGCCATGGCGGGCGATGCTGACAGCCGCGTTGCGGCCGAGGCCGCGGCTGGCGCCGGTGACGATTGCAATCTTGCTCATTTCGAAACTCCTTCGTGGTGTGTTGGTGCGACGATCGGAAAAGACGGGCGAGGCCCGTTGCTCGAAGCGCCTGACATTTTGCCTATTTCGCCGAATCCTGTACCGGCATGGGAGATTTCAGTCATCGAAGACCTCCTTGCGTTCGGCGATCCGCTGCGATCAAGCGTCTCGTCTCTCTGACGGTGTGACTATCTCAGAGGGAAGGCGGGTGGTGTTGCCGGAATCGCTAGGGATATTGCCTAAACCTCCAATTTCGGCTTAGGGTAGCTCGACTGCAGGAGAGGCCAGGGCATGACAGAGACGCTATTGGAAGCTGTTCGCCGCTACACCGAGACCCATGCCGATCTCTCCGGGCTGGCGCGCACGCCGATTCCAGGCCTTGCCACCATCCGCGCGACGATGCCGAGCGACATGCAATATGCGATCTCCAAGCCGCTGGTGGCGCTTGTCGTGCAGGGTGCCAAGCGCGTGACGATGGGCGATGACGTGTTCGATTTCAGCTCCGGAGACTCGCTGCTGATCACGGCCGATGTGCCGACGGTGAGCGAGATCACCGCGGCAAGAGTCGGCCGGCCCTATTACTCGCTGGTGCTCGACCTCGACCCGGCACTGATCGCCGAGCTCAGCGTCGAGATGAAGCTCGCCCGGGTGGTGGATGCCGCGCCGGTGCGCGTCGAGCCGACCGATACGGAAGTGGCGGATGCGGCGCTGCGGCTGATGCGCCTGCTCGACCGCCCGGCCTCGGTGCCGGTGCTGCAGGCGCAGCTGGTGCGGGAGATGCATTACTGGCTGCTTGCCGGCCGGCACGGCACGGCGATCCGCCGGCTCGGCTGGCCGGATGGCCATGTGCGGCGCGTGGCGCGGGCGGTGGCAGTGCTACGCGCCGAGTTCGCCGAGACCGTGCCGGTGGAGAGGCTGGCTGCGGTGGCAGGCATGAGCCCATCCTCCTTCCACCAGCACTTTCGCGCCGTCACCTCGCTCTCGCCCCTGCAATTCCAGAAGCAGCTGCGGCTGATCGAGGCGCGGCGGTTGATGCTTGCCAAAGGTGTCCCAGCCAGCCACGCCGCCTTTGCCGTCGGCTATGAGAGCGTGCCGCAGTTCACCCGGGAATACGGCCGCATGTTCGGCCTGTCGCCGGTCAGGGACATGAAAACGGCGCGGGACCGGGGGCCGGTGGCGGCTTAGAGCGGCATCCACCAACGGCCCTCATCCTGAGGCGTGTAGCCCGTAGGGCAGAGCCTCGAAGGGCACGCCGCAACGCTGCTCTCTGCATCCATCTGGCGCCGGCGCACACGCCTCGTCCTTCGAGGCCCCTCAGGGTAAGGTTCTCTTGGGCGCTGCCGCTCCTCGGTCCAGTACACCCTCAATCCCGCGCCGTCGGATATTCGATTGCACTCGTGGCGCATTGGCGATGACATGCCAGGCTATCTGGCGAGCGCCAGTATCAATGTGTGCGTCTCAATCATCGGAATGTGCATTGCGGCTGTTATAATCATAGCCCAAACGGCAACCGAGAACATTACCGCCGCAATCCTGATTCCGACTGGCGTCATTATTTTCTCCATCCCAAGTACAGCGTGTCGCTCCTCTGACAATTGTGATGCTAGCAAGGCAGAGGTCGACCCGATATCGCGAGATTTCGGTATATTCCGACGTGCAGCGACACGGGGGCATCTCAGGATGAGGTGCGGGAAAAGGCGCGGTTGAAGGCGGCTTCGGTGGCATAGCCGGCGTCGTAGGCGATCGCCGCGATCGGCTGGCCTGAGGTGGCGAGCGCCACGCTTGCGAGATAAAGCCGCCAGTCCCGGATATAGCGGATCGGCGATGTCGAAAGCATCGCCTGGAAGCGTTCGGCCAGCGCGCTGCGCGACATTCCCGATGCCGCGGCCAGTTGCTCCAGCGACCAGTCGCGTTTGGGGTCGTCGTGGATGAGGGAGAGGCAGCGCGACAGCGCCGGATCGGCGAGCGCTGCCAGCCAGCCGATCGCATGCGGCTCGGCCATCATGATCTGGTGCCTCAGGATTTCGATGAAGATAATTTCCGTCAGTCGCGGCAGCATCGAGACGCCGCCGGCCCGTGGCCTGTCGACCTCCTCGACCATCTGGCGGATGGTGGCGCGCAGCCAGTCACCGTCATTGGCGGCCCGCGTTCTGACATGGATAAGGCTCGGCAGGGACTGCCGAAGCGGCGCGAAGCTCAGCCCGTCCCACTGCAGATAGCCGCAGAGAAGACGCACGCCTTGTGTCTCGTCGCCGTAACGCAGCACGGGAATCTCACGCCATGGCTTCTGCGGCAGATCGCGGGTCGGCAGTACCAGCATGCCGTCTCTGCCTGCGCCGAGCTGATGGCCGGTGCCGAAGGGGAAGACCAGTACGTCGCCTGCTTCCAGATACGTCTCTTCGCCTTCCGTTTTCAGCCAGCAGCTGTCGGCGGCGACGATGCGAAACGGCATCGTGCCCGAGGCCTTTGCCGAAAGGCTTGCGAGCGAGGGCGTGGCATCCGTCTGCCAGTCGCCGGTCGGCATGAAGCAGAATTGCAGCGATCCCGACAGGCGGATCGTCGAGAGCAGCGCCGAAAGCACATCGTCACGCGCCACGCCGCCGGCATCGTCTGGATTTTCGGACAAGGCTTCACGCATCCCGGCCAAATACGCGCGTCGCGCGTCCTCCTATCATCGACACGTTCACTGCAACTCGATTGGGAGAATACTATGCAAACTCAATGCGACAAACTGGTCGTGCTCGTGACCAAAGGCATCGAATCCCTCCGTTGCCTTCACCATTGCCCATGGCGGCATCACCGCCGGGCTGAAGGTCTCGGTATTCCTCACCAGCACCGGGATCGACCTGGTGCGCAAGGGTGGCCAGCGCATGACGCATGTGCCGCCGCTCGAACCGCTCGCGAGCCTGATCGAGAATTTCCAGCAGCGCGGTGGCATGATCTGGGCCTGCCCGCCCTGCGTGACTTCCCGCGGCTACAATAAGGAAGATTTGCTCGACGGCGTCGTCATCGTCGGCGCCAGCGCCATGCATGCCGAGATCAAGGAAGGTGCTGCGACGCTGTCGTTTTGACCGGGGAAAGCCGGGTTGGGCGGGCGTTGAGGAAAGCGTCTTACACCGGCATCCCGAAACTTTGATGATCTGCGGCATTCTTGCGCTCGGAAATATACTTGTGTGATTGGGTCGATATACATGCGATACTGCATGATGAGGGCGGCGCGGGCTTTCGGGGGCTTCAATGACATGCGTGAAGGTCAATGAACTGCTATCGGTGGCGGGGCAGCCCGACGCCGCAGCCTTTGCCGCTTTCGCCGCAGACGGCTTTGCTGCCGTCATCAATGCCCGGCCTGATGGCGAGGAGCCGGGCCAGCCGGGCAATACGGCGGAAAAAGCTTCGGCCGCGGCCGCCGGGCTTTCCTACAGTTTCGTGCCGGTGAAGGGGTCCGAGATCACCGAGGCCGATATCTTCGCCTTCCAGGCGGCGATGGCGCAAGCGAAGGGGCCGGTCGTCGCCCATTGCAAGAGCGGCACGCGGGCGCTGACGCTCCATGCGCTGGGCGAGGTGCTCGACGGGCGAATGAAGCCCGGGGATGTCGAGGCCTTCGGTCAAAACCTCGGCTTCGATCTTGCCGGTGCGCGCAGCTGGCTGGAGAAGCGGACAAGGCAGGCGCCACATGTGAAGGCCTTCTTCGAGCCCCGCACCTGCAGCGTGCAATATGTGGTTTCCGACCCAGCGACGAGACGCTGTGCCATCATCGACCCGGTGCTCGATTTCGACGAGATGTCGGGGGCGACGGGGACGGCCAATGCCGATGCCATCCTCGCTCATGTCGAAAGCGAAGGGCTGACGATCGAGTGGATCCTCGACACCCATCCGCATGCCGATCATTTCTCCGCCGCGCATTATCTGCATGAGAGGACCGGCGCGCCGACCGCAATCGGCAGTCATGTCACCGACGTCCAAAAGCTCTGGAAGGAGATCTATAACTGGCCGGCGCTTGAAACCGACGGCTCGCAATGGGACCGGCTTTTTGCCGATGGCGACACCTTCGAGATCGGTGCGCTTAAAGCCCGCGTGATGTTTTCGCCGGGCCATACGCTTGCCTCGATTACCTATCTGATCGGCGACGCCGCCTTCGTGCACGATACGGTGTTCACGCCGGATTCGGGCACGGCGCGCACGGATTTCCCGGGCGGCGGTGCTGCCGCCCTCTGGCAGTCGATCCAGGCCATCCTGTCGCTGCCCGAGGAAACTCGTCTGTTTTCCGGCCACGACTACCAGCCCGGCGGCCGGCATCCGCGCTGGGAAAGCACGGCGGCGGCGCAGAAGCGCGCCAATCCACATATTGCAGGCATCGACGAGGCCGCTTTCGTGGCGCTGCGCCAGGCGCGCGACCGCACGCTGCCGAAGCCGAAGCTTATGCTGCACGCGCTGCAGGTGAATATCCGCGGCGGGCGGCTGCCCGAGCCGGAGGGAAATGGCAGGCGGTATTTGAAGATTCCGCTGGATGCGTTGTAGGGCGGCCGGTGCTGGCAACCGCCGCATCGTTCAAAGCGCGTTTTCTATATCGGTCCTAACGAAGTCGTCCCCCACGAATAGTAGCCGGCATCCATGTTCCCTAGCTACCTCATAGGCGAAGCAGTCGCCGAAGTTCAGGCTGGCGGGATGGGCGCCTTTGCCCCAGGTGCGGTAGGCTTCGGCGATGCGGCGGGCGGAGGCAGGGGTGATGGCGACGATTTCGAAGCCGAGGCCGTCGATCAGTTGTTCCATCTCATCGCCGACGTTGCGACGGGCCGAGATGATCAAGGCTTCGGCGACCGTGCCGGCGGAGATCAGGAGATCATCCTCGGCTTCGAGGACGGCAATCAGGGCATCGGCTTGTGGTTCGCCAAGGACGATCGCCATCAGGGCGGAGGTGTCGACGGCGATCATTCGGGCAGGCCGTCATCGCTATAGAGGAAATCCTGGCTGCGTGCGGCCGGCGGCCCATCTGCGGCTTTGGCAATGGCGGAGGCCCGCACCGCTTCCATGAGCGTCCGGCGGGATTTCCGATCGGGCGCTGCCCTCATCGGAACCAGTTTCACGGCGGCATGACCGTGCCGGGTGAGAATGACCTCGTCCCCGGCTTCGGCACGCCGGACCAGTTCGGTCAATTGCCCCTTGGCATCCGTCACAGACACTCGCATCGTTCGCACTCCCCAGGACCAGTGCAACCCAGTTTCTTCTGGAAAATTAGACCATTCGCTGGACCATATCAACGGATAATTTTCGCAAGTCCCGCTGGCGCGGGGACAGTTCGCGCACCGAACTGCGGCATGAAGCCATGCAAGCGTCGTCAGCATGGTGGGTTCGATCGGCTTCGTCGGCCTCGTCATCCCCCATGCCGCCCGCTTCCTCGTCGGACCGGCGCATAGGCGGCTGCTGCCGGCAACGGCGCTCGGCGGCGCGATCTACATGGTCGGCGCCGATATCATTTCGCGCATCATCCTGCCGATCGGGGTCGTCACCGCGCTCTTCGGCGCACCGGCCTTCGCCGTCATCCTCTATCGTGTGCGGGGGAAGGCATGAGCATCAGCATCGACGAGGTGAGCTTTGCCGCCGGTAATATCGTTATCGTCAACGGCGTCAGCCTGACGGTGGCAAAGGGCAAGGTGCTCGGTCTGCTTGGGCCGAACGGTTCCGGCAAATCGAGCCTTCTCAGATTGATCTGTCGGCTGCGCAGGGTTCGCAGCGGCATCATCCGGCTGGGTGAGGACGACATTTCCTCGCTACCGCGCGCAGCGCTTGCGCGTCGCGTCGCCTTCGTCGAGCAGCAGTCGACGACCGATACGCAGTTGACCGTGCGCGACGTGGTGCGGCTCGGCGGCACGCCGCATCGCGGGCTGTTGTCGTCCTGGGGTGCCGGAGACGACGCCGCCGTCGACGAGGCCCTGTTGCGGGTGGGCATGCAGGAGAGGGCGGGCCAACTCTGGCAGACGCGGGCGGCGAGCATCAGCGCATCCATATTGCCAGATCGCTGGCGCAGGCGCCGAGCGAACTGCTACTCGACGAGCCGACCAACCATCTCGATATCCAGCATCAGCTCGACATTCTCTCGCTGATCTCGAAGCTCGGCATCACCTGCATCGTCGCGCTGCACGATCTTAATCTGGCGGCGATGTTCTGCGACAGGCTGGCGGTGCTTCAGAAAGGCGAGATCGTTGCCTCCGGTGCGCCCGAGGTTGTGCTGACCGAGGATACGGCCGGGTCTTCGGCGTTCGCGCCCATGTCCAGAAATCGGCCGTGCACGGCCGGCATTATATCCAATACGTCATGGATTGATGGATGCCCGGGAATTTCGATCTCATGGAGGAGATCGGCGATTATTGGTCGAGACGGCCGGAGACCTTCGACCTCGCTTTTCGGCCATAGGATCGCCAGGGGTCACGAGGCCGGCGCTGTCTTGGACCCCTTTCTCTTCATGCATGCCGTCCTGCCAAAACCGCTGGGCATTTTCCGGCGACATGCATGATCTAAAGCGGCGGAAACCGCATTGCCTCTCGCAGCAGCTCGATGGCCTCTGAGACCGAAGGCCCTCTGATCGGCGGCGGCTCTGCGCGTTCGCAGAACTCGCGCCAGACAAACAGCGTCAGTTCTGCGCCATCCGTTGCAGTTTCCCCCGGTCCTTCTGCAAAATTCTCGAGCAGGCGATATCGAGCGTCCTTCCAGAACAACTCCTCCACCCAGTCATATATCGGGATCACATGGAAGTGGATCGGATAACTGGGCATGTGCCCGTACCGGCCGATATAGACGCGCTGAGCATTCAATTGCCGTTTCAGCGTGCTCTGAGCCCTTGCAAGCAACGGGCCGAATTCGGCCAAAGCGTCTTCGGGCAGATCCGACAGATCGTTGGTGTCGGTCTTGGAACTGATCATGAGGTAACCGGGAAGGGCGGAGTTCATGCGGTGGTTCACAAGCCATCCGGCCGTCTCGACAACGTGAAAGTGCTGAGGGATCTCCACGGACTGCCTCTTATCCTGATGCACCCTTCAGGGGCTTCGATGAATTCAACTAGAGACCGGTATCTTGGCGTGGTGCGAAAGGACGCTGTAACACATTGGATTGCTGCATCATTTTATTCTTAAATCCTCTCCGATTTAAGGTATGGGTTGAGATAGCAGCCGGCAACGGTTATTTGGTGCCGACCTGCAAGCGGACTCTCCGCGAACGACAAGGTGCATAGCTCCCATGATCCCCGATTTCCTCGTCACCCATTCCGGTGGCTTTCATGCCGATGAATTGCTGTCGAGCGTCATCCTGACCCGGCTTTTCCCGCAGGCTCGTATCGTTCGCAGCCGCGCGCCGGAGTGGATCACGCCGGGCGAAGACCGGATCATCTATGATGTCGGCGGATCCTATAACCCTGCTGCCGGGATATTCGATCACCACCAGCGCGGCGCGCCGCTGCGCGAGGATGGCCAGCCCTACAGCTCGTTCGGGCTGATCTGGAAGCATTACGGCCGTGACTATCTCGCAGCCTCCGACCTTCCCGAAGCGCATGTCGAGGCGATGCATGGCTCTTTCGACGACGGCTTCGTGCTGCCGATCGATCTGACTGATAATGGCGCGCTCAGCCCATCCGGGCCGCTGGCCGGGCTGACGCTGCCGGTGCTGCTGGAAACCCTGAAACCGGTTTTCGACGAAGCGGACCCTGAGGCCGACGATCGTGCCTTCCACGCAGCCCTTGCCATTGCCCGCAGTTTCGTCGAGGCCAGGATCGCCCAAAGTGCCGCAAAATTGCGGGCCGAGGCGATCGTGCATCGGGCAATCGAGGCCGCGGGGCAGGGGCGTGTTCTGGAATTACCGAGGGGCATGCCCTTCCGTCCCGCCATCGTCAAGGCGGGCGCCGATCACCTGCTGTTCGTCGTTCACCCGCGTGAAAAGGATTGGTGCGTGACCGGCATTCGCCGCGCCGAGGAAGGGTTCGAGCTCCGGGCCGACCTTCCGGCGGCCTGGGCCGGGCTCACCAATGGTGCACTGGAGGCGGTTTGCGGCATCGAAGGCGCAAGCTTCTGCCACAACGGCCGCTTCATCGCCGCCGCCAGGACGCGGGAGGCCGCTCTCGCCATGGCCGAACTGGCGGTAAAGGAGGCGCTTTCGATCGGGGCACAGTCAAATGGCGGCCGCTGAGGTCGCATTGAAGGTCATCAGTCCGACATTGAATGATATTTCCTCAGCTTCGCCGTCTGCGTGAATCTGCGGGCGCCCTACGGTGCGAGATCGACATGGTGGGCGCCGTGCGGCAGCGGCACGCGGCCGAGCCGCTTAAGCGCCGGCCGGTCGCCTTTTGCGACGCGGAAGACCTCGAGCCCCGAGCCGGCCTCGGGCCTCGCCCCATCATGGCCCTGAAACACGGTGGCGAGGAAGTGGTCTCCTGTCCGATCGAAGGCGCCGCCTTCCGGCAGTGCCCCTTCGAAGGGATAGTCTGCGAGCCTGGAGATGGCGCCGGTCGCCGGGTCGAAGCTCAGAAGCGTGACGCTGGCGTTGCGGTCGAAGCGGGCGGAGCCCGGCGGGAAGGCGGTGCCGCGCATGTTGACGGTGGCGACGAGCCGGCCTTCCGGGCTGATGGCGATGCCCTCGGAGGAGAGGCCGGTCTCGGCACCGCCGAGGAGATCGTGGCGGGCCGATTGCTGTGGTGTCGCGGGATCGGCGAGCCTGATGACGCTGATCGTCGACGGTGTCTGCGGGATACGGCCCTCCAGGTTCTTGGCGGCGAAGTTCCGGCCCCAGTTGGCGGTGAGATAGTGGCGCCCGTCGGGTGTGAAACGGCCGACGAAGGGATCGGCGCCAACCTCCACGACATTGCCCCATGGGCGCAGGATGGGCGCGCCGTCGGCTCCGGTGACCTCGAAGAAGGCGACCCGGTTTTGCGTATTGATGTTGACTGCCAGGAAGCGGCCTGAGGGATGCCAGTGGACGTTGGTCGCGGTCACGCCGCCGCGCGGTGCCGGCTCCGATCCTCTCACCCCGAGGTCTGCGAGGTCGAACCGGGCGAGGCGGCTGAAGCGGCCATCGCGATAGGCGACGATCTGGACGAAGCTCGCCTCCGGCGTGTTGGAAATGACGGCGACGCTCTCTCCATCAGGGCTGAGGGACAAGGCCTCGGGGAAGGCTTCGATCTCCACCGTGTCGGAGAGGCGGAGTGCCGCGTCGTCCGAAAGGTCGACCGCGAAGAGCCGCCGGCCCGGCGGCAGGTCGCTGATCCTGTTGCCCCCCTTTGGACGTTCGCCCAGCCTTTCAGTGACGAAGGCGGTTTGCCCGTCTTCGCTGAGGGCGAGGATTTCAGGCGCCGAGGTCACCGAATTGGAGACCGGTATCGAACCGGTGACAATCTTGTCCCCGGCTGGCGACATGATCGTCAGCAGATCGCGATAGCCGGCATTTCGCGGCGCAAGCTCGGCGGTGCCGTAGGTCCGGGCGAGAAAATCACCGTCGGATATGACGGCGATCCGGCTCGCCGAGATGCGGCCGAGAATCTTGGACGCGGCTTGCGCGCCTTCGGCGGCTTGCGTGCTCTGGGGCGCGGCGAGGCTAAAGGTGATGGCGAGCGTCGCGGCGGTGAGGACTGGTCCGTTCATGATCCTGCTCCCTTGTTAGCGGTCCTTTGAAAATGCCGCCGATGCTGATAATTTTCCAATCGCAATCCTGTCGCCTGTGATAGGTATTTCGCATCGGGAGGCTGTCCTGGACATCCGCACGCTCGCCTGTTTCGTGGCCGTTGCCGAAGACCTGCATTTCCGCCGCGCGGCGGAACGGATGAACCTGACCCAGCCGGCGCTCAGCCAACGGATCCGGGTGCTGGAAGGCGAGGTCGGGACCGATCTCTTCGAGCGCGACCGCCGCGGCGTGGCGCTGACGCCGGCGGGCGCTGCCTTCCTCGGCCCGGCCCGCGAGGCGGTGCTGCATGCCGGGATGGCGAAGGCCGAAGCCCTGCGGGCGGTGCGCGGCGAGATCGGGCGCCTGCGGCTCGGCTTCACGCCGATCGCCTTTTACGGCGTCCTGCCGGAGGCGGTGCAAGCGTTTCGTGCCCGCTACGCGCAAGTCGATGTCGATCTCATCGAGATGAGTTCGCCTTTGCTGGAAGCCGCCCTTGCATCGGGCGACATCGACCTCGGCGTGCTGCATCCACCGCTTTCGCGGGATCTGATTATCCACTCCCTGCCGGACGAGCCGTTCGTGCTGGCGCTTCCGGCGACGCACCGGCTGGCGAAGCAGCCGGTCATCCGCGTCGCCGATCTTGCCGGCGAGCCCTTGTTGCTTGCGCCGCGGGCGATCGGTCCCAGCATATACGACCGTGTGATCGCCCTTTTCAGGGGCGAGGGCATCAGCCCCCGGATCGTCCAGGAGGTGACACCGATGACGACGCTGGTTGGCCTCGTTGCGGCCGGAACCGGTCTCGGCTTCGTCACCTCGGGCATCGCGAAAGCCGCCCGGCCGGGCGTCGCCTACCGCCCCGTCCTGCCGCCGCCGCCATCCCTGCCGATCGCCGCCGCATGGCGCCCGCCGGCATTGGCGGCGAGCGGCGAGCGCTTCCTGGAAATTGTGAGGGGGTTGGTTGTGGAAGGAGCCGCATCCGGGGGAGGCCGATCCTGAGATGCTCGGGCCAAAGGCTGGAGCCTCGAAGGCCCAGGAGAGCCTCATGCCGAGATGCGGAGGCCGCGGGGGGAAGCCTCGAAACACGAGGCGGGCAATCGGCGTGGCTGGGCCGGTCTTGCCAATGGCGACCTGGAGGCGGTTTGCGGCATAGAGAGTGCGAGCTTCTGCCGCAACGGCCGCTTCATCGCCGCCACGAGGACGCGCGAGGCCGCTCTCGCCATGGCCGAGCTGGCGGTGAAGGAGGCCCGTTCCATCGGGGCGTAGTCAAATGGCGGCGGCTGAGGTGGCGCGAGGCCAGCATCATATCCGGTCCTAGCGGCAGGTCGCTGATCCTATGTTGCCACCCTGCGGACGTTCGGCCTGCCTTTCCGTGACCAAGGCGGTTTGCCCGTCTTCGCTATCCGGCCTGCAATGTCGCCATCTTGGCGCCGAAGCCGATGAAGACCACGCCTGTCGCGGCTTTCAGCCAGCGCTGGAAGCGCTGGTTGCGCGCAGCTCTGGCGAGCCTCGCAAAGATCATGACCATCGAGCCGAACCAGATGACGTTGAGGCTGGCATGGACGGTGACCAGAAGGAATGCCTCGCCGATCGCGGCCCGGCCATTGGCGTCGTGGTGGATGAACTGCGGGAAGACCGCGAGGTAGAACATCGACACCTTCGGATTCAGGGCGTTGGTGAGGAAACCCTCGAGGAAGGCACGGGGAAGGTGCCTTACCTTACGGGAAGGGGTCACTGACGTTACGGCAGCATAACCGCGCCAGGCGCCGACCAGCGCCTTGATACCGATCCAGCAGAGATAGGCAGCGCCAATCATCTTGACGACGAGGAAGGCCTGCGCCGACTGCGCCAGCAGCAGGGAGATGCCGCAGATCGACAGGGTGCCGTGCACATAGAAGGCGGCGACGAAGCCGGCAATATTGGCGAAACCGGCGCCACGCCCCGAGGTCGGCACCGTCTTGGCGATGAGGACGCCGTTGGGGCCGGGGGAAATGATCAACAACGCGGTGACGAAAGCAAAAGACAGAATTTCAGCAATCGACATTGCGCGCCTTTCCTGGGCCTCGTTTCGACTGGGGCTTCGAGCAAGTATGTCGTCGCCGATACCGGCGTCAATATCCAATCTTCGAGGGTGACGGACCCTCCTGGGAGGACTGGAACAGGCCCGGCCCGCGTCCAAATTGCGGAACCGATTGACTTGCATCCGCGAAGGACTAAGCTTTATGCCATAGCAACCACCACCCACACGCGAGAGATAGCGGAAGGTGTGAGTGGCCGGCGACCTTGAGGAGGATGAGGTTTGCCATGGATTACCGTGTTGTTCTGCTGATCGCCACATCCGTCATTGCTCTTTGTCCTGGTAACGCCGGGGCGCAGGAGGGCGATGCGACGGCGGGTGCTGCCGTTTTCAAGAAATGCGCGACCTGTCATGTCGCCGATTCCGATACGAACAAGGTCGGCCCGTCGTTGAAGGGGCTGTTCGGCCGGAAGGCCGGAACGCATCCCAATTACGCCTATTCGGCCGGGATGAAGGCGGCCGGCGAGGGCGGTCTCGTCTGGGACGAGATGGTGCTGCGCGACTATCTGCACAATCCGAAGGGGAAGGTGAAGGGTACGAAGATGGCCTTCGTCGGGGTGAAGGACGACCAGGAAATCACCAATCTCATCGCCTATCTCAAACAATATTCCAAGTGATGGGCAATATTCCAAGTGATGGGCAACATTCCCAGCGACGGGCAATACTCCAAATGGCGGCTCGCGCCTGGGGGCGCATGCCTAAATTGCCGTAATTGCCGATATTTTCTATCTGTGCGATAATAAACACGGGCTTTTTGCGGAATGCGGTTTCACGGGTCGACCTGCTCGAGGAGGAGCGGACATGGCTGTCGTGCTGATCCTCGTCCTGATTGTCGTCGGCTCCGTGCTGTTCCATGTGCTGAGCCCGTGGTGGTGGACGCCGATCGCGTCCAACTGGACCTATATCGACACTACCCTCGTCATCACCTTCTGGATCACCGGTATCGTCTTCGTGGCGGTGGTTTCGTTCATGGCCTATTGCGTCTTCCGCTTCCGGCACAAGCCAGGCAACCGGGCACATTACGAGCCCGAGAACCGCAGGCTGGAATTGCTGCTGGGAGGGGGAACGGCGGTCGGCGTTGCGGCGATGCTGGCGCCCGGCCTGATCGTGTGGAACCAGTTCATCACGGTGCCTGCCGATGCCGCATCGGTCGAGGTCGTCAGCCAGCAATGGCTGTGGAGTTTCCGGCTGCCCGGAGCCGACGGAAAGCTCGGCCGCGCCGAGACCGGCGACGTCACCCCCGAAAACCCGCTCGGCCTTGATAAAAACGACGCAAGCGGCCTTGACGACGTCATCATCGAGGGCGGCGAACTCCATCTGCCGATCGGCAAGCCGGTGCATATATTGCTGCGCTCGGTCGATGTGCTCCATGATTTCTACGTGCCGGAATTCCGCGCCAAGATGGACATGATACCCGGCATGATCACCTATTTCTGGTTCACGCCGACGCGGACAGGGACCTTCGACATCCTCTGCGCCGAACTCTGTGGCGTCGGCCATGGGCAAATGCGCGGCACCGTCGTTGTCGAGGAGGATGCGGACTACCAGACCTGGCTCGGGCAGCAGCAGACATTCACCCAGCTTACGGCGTCATCGGGAGAGATGCCGCCGGCAAACTGAACCCCAGCGGTCGCAGACCGCTGGAAGACGAAGGGGAGAGAGATCATGGTCGAGATTCCATCCGACAGCGCAGGCGCCATCCCCTCTGCCGAAGTTGAGGATGTCGAACTCTATCATCCGAAAAGCTGGTGGACGAAATATGTGTTCAGCCAGGATGCCAAGATCATTGCCGTGCAATATTCGATCACGGCGATCGCGATCGGCCTGGTGGCGCTGGTGCTCTCCTGGCTGATGCGGATTCAGCTCGCCTTTCCCGGCTATTTCACCTTTATCGATGCCGATCACTATTATCAGTTCATCACCATGCACGGCATGATCATGGTGATCTATCTGCTGACCGCGCTGTTCCTCGGCGGCTTCGGCAATTACCTCATTCCGCTGATGGTCGGCGCGCGCGACATGGTGTTTCCCTACGCCAACATGCTGAGCTATTGGATTTATCTGCTCGCAGTACTGATCCTCGCCGCGGGCTTCTTCGCCCCCGGAGGGCCGACGGGGGCCGGTTGGACGCTCTATCCGCCACAGGCCGTTCTCTCCGGCACACCCGGCGGCAAGGACTGGGGTATCCTGCTGATGCTCTCCTCGCTGATCGTCTTCATCATCGGCTTCACCATGGGTGGGCTGAACTATGTGGTGACCGTACTGCAGGGACGCGCTCGCGGCATGACGCTGATGCGCATGCCGCTTACGGTCTGGGGCATCTTCACCGCGACCGTGATGGCGCTGCTTGCCTTTCCCGCGCTCTTCGTCGCCTGCGTCATGATGATGTTCGATCGCCTGCTCGGCACGAGCTTCTTCATGCCTGCCATCGTCGAAATGGGCACGCAGCTGCAGCATGGCGGCGGCAGCCCGATCCTCTTCCAGCACCTCTTCTGGTTCTTCGGGCATCCGGAGGTCTATATCGTCGCATTGCCGGCCTTCGGCATCGTTTCGGACCTGATCAGCACGCATGCGCGCAAGAACATCTTCGGCTACCGCATGATGGTCTGGGCGATCGTCATCATCGGCGCGCTCAGCTTCGTCGTTTGGGCGCACCACATGTATGTCAGCGGCATGAACCCGGCCTTCGGCTTCTTCTTCGCCACGACGACGCTGATCATCGCCGTCCCGACGGCGATCAAGGTGTATAACTGGGTGCTGACGCTGTGGCGCGGCGACATCCACCTGACCCTGCCGATGCTCTTTGCGCTCGCCTTCATCGTCACCTTCGTCAATGGCGGCCTGACCGGCCTCTTCCTTGGCAACGTCGTCGTCGACGTGCCGCTGTCGGACACGATGTTCGTCGTCGCGCATTTCCACATGGTCATGGGTGTGGCGCCGATCCTCGTCATTTTCGGGGCGATCTATCATTGGTATCCGAAGGTGACCGGACGCATGCTGAACGACGTGCTCGGCCATATCCACTTCTGGATCACCTTCCTCGGCACCTATGCGATCTTCTTTCCGATGCACTATCTCGGCCTGCTCGGCGTGCCGCGCCGCTATTTCGAGATGGGAGAGACGGCCTTCGTTCCGCCTTCGGCCGATACGCTGAATATCTTCATCACCGTCATGGCGCTGATCGTCGGGGCCGGACAGATGGTCTTCCTGTTCAATCTGGTCTGGAGCCTTTTCCGGGGCAGGGAGTCCGGCGGTAATCCGTGGCGGGCAACGACGCTCGAATGGCAGACGCCGCAGACGCCGCCCGCCCATGGAAACTGGGGAAAGGATCTGCCGGTCGTCTACCGCTGGGCCTATGACTACAGCGTGCCGGGGGCGGCCGAGGATTTCATTCCGCAGAATGTGCCGGCAAGCGGCGACGTCACACGGGAGGTTCCGGCATGAACGTCACGCTGATCTTCCTTGCCGCAGTCGCCGCCATTATCTTCTGGTGGCTTTCCGGGCAGCGATTGACCTCGAAGCCCTGGCTCGAAACCGGGTCGGTGCAGTTGCCGGGTCATGACGGCGCCGAGCAGCAAAGGCTGCCGGCGCCGGCGGTGAAAATCGGCCTCTTCGTGTTTCTCGGCGTCGTCGGCGCCGTCTTCAGTCTTGCCGTCAGCGCCTATTTCATGCGCATGGCGTCGACCGACTGGTGGGCGACGCCTGTTCCCCGGCTGCTCTGGGTGAACACTGCGGCACTGGCCTTAAGCAGCGCTGCCCTGCAATGGGCGAAAAGAGAAGCAGGGCATGGCCGCATGGAGGTGCTGCGACCGGCGCTTGCTGCAGGACTTGCGCTTGCCATCTTCTTTCTCATCGGACAGATCCAGGCATGGCGGGAGCTGACGGCGGCCGGGTACGTGCTGGCCGATAACCCTTCCAACAGCTTCTTCTACATGCTGACCGGCCTGCACGGCCTGCATATCCTCGGCGGGCTTGCCGTGCTCGCGCACACGACGGTCAGGGCTTTTTCAACGGCTGTGGCGACGGACAGGCTGCGTCTCAGCGTCGATCTTTCCGCCATCTACTCGCATTTCATGCTCGCCGTCTGGCTCGCCCTCTTCGCGCTCTTTGCCGGATGGGCGAATGATTTCGTCGATCTCTGCCGCACACTGCTCAGTTAGGAGATTTGCAGATGGCACAGACTATCGAGACACACGGCGAGGCAGACCTCCGGCCAGCCGGTCTGCGCGGCGTCGCCGCCGATTTCAGCTCGGATCAGCGCGCCTTCAAGACCGCCTCCTGGGGCAAGGCGATGATGTGGATCTTTCTCTTGAGCGACACCTTCGTCTTCGGCTGTTTCCTGATCGCCTATATGACCGCCCGCATGTCGACGCCGGTTGCATGGCCCAATCCGAGCGAGGTCTTCGCGTTGCATATCGGCGGCCAGGACGTGCCGCTGATCCTGATCGCGATCATGACTTTCGTGCTGATCTCGAGCAGTGGCACCATGGCGATGGCGGTCAATTTCGGATATCGCCGCGACCGCCGCATGACGGCCATGCTGATGCTGCTGACGGCCCTTCTCGGCGCAGGCTTCGTCGGCATGCAGGCCTTCGAGTGGACGAAGCTGATCACCGAAGGCGTGCGCCCCTGGGAGAACCCATGGGGAGCGGCACAGTTCGGATCGACCTTCTTCATGATCACCGGTTTTCACGGCACCCACGTCACGATCGGCGTCATCTTCCTGATAATCGTCGCCCGCAAGGTCTGGCGCGGCGATTTCGACGTGGAACGGCGCGGCTTCTTCACCAGCCGGAAAGGCCGCTACGAGGCCGTCGAGATCATGGGCCTCTACTGGCACTTCGTCGACCTAGTCTGGGTCTTCATCTTCGCGTTTTTTTATCTGTGGTGAGGTCGTCATGAGCGAGACAACGGCGCATGCGCAAAGCCAAACGGTGCATACACAAACACACACCGGACAGCAGCACCCGATCCGGCTCTATCTCTTCGTCTGGGGCCTGCTCTTCGTGCTCAGCGCTTTTTCCTACATGGTCGATTATCTCGGCATCCAGGGCTATCTCAGGTGGACGCTGATCCTTGTGTTCATGATGCTGAAGGCCGGGCTGATCGTCGCCGTCTTCATGCACATGGCCTGGGAACGGCTGGCGCTCGTCTACGCCATCCTGCTGCCGCCGCTGCTGGTGCTGGTTTTCGTGGCGCTGATGGTATCGGAAGCAGACTACACGATCTTCACCCGGCTGGCGTTCTTTGGGGCTGGGCCGTAGGGTCTGCTGGACAGGATGGACAGATCGGAGCGGACTTCGGCCATGACCCAGGAAATCCGCCTTTTTGGCGCTATTGCGGTCCGACCCGCCGTCCTTGCTCTCATATCCCGGTTCGAAACGGACACAGGATTCACAGTTGCGGTCAAGTGGGAGCTCAATCCTGTCGTCAAGAAGCAGATTGAAGCTGGGGAGCCTTTTGACCTCGTCATCACCAATCCGAACCTGGTTGAGGATCTGGCCGCCTTGGGAAAAGTCAAGGCGGGGAGCGAGGTCGCGTTCGGCCGGATAGCGATGGGGGTGGCGGCCAAGGCGGGCGGTCGGCCGCTCGACGTCGGGTCGGTGGAAGCATTCAAACATGCGTTGAAGAGCGCCAGATCGATCGCCTACGCCAGTGAAGGAAGTAGCGGCGGCTACTTCTCCGGTTTGCTGGAGCGCTTGGGAATAGCCGATGAGGTAAAGCCCAAGCTGGTGGCCATATCAGGAGGGCAGACCGCGCCGGCCGTAGGCCGTGGGGAGGCCGAGTTGGGCGTTGTTCCCGTGACGTCGATTCTCGCCGCCGCTCCCGAGGTCGTGCTTGTCGGTCGGTTTCCGGCAGAACTCCAAAGTTACATCGACTTCGCTATTGGCATCAGCGCCGATTCAACGGACGCAGAAGCGGCCAAGCAATTGTCGGAATTTCTGACGTCGACCGCGGTCGACGATATCCTGGCGGCAAAGGGCGTCGAGCGCCGCTGAAAGCCTGCTTGATAAGCAGCGATCGGTTCACGGTCATCGTCTGATTTTCAATGTCTCGAAGGTCGGGGGCTCCCCTTCTTTTCCCAGGATCGCAGCGCACGCCACAGCACGGTGTTGTCTGCATAACCCAGCACACGCGCAATCTCGGACATCGGTGCGGCATGTCGGTCGCCGAGATAGTGGGCGGCGAGTGTCTGGCGGTGCTGGCGAACGAGATCGCGAAGCGACACGCCTTCCTCCGACAGCCGGCGCTGCAGGCTTCGCGGCGACATCTTCAGTTCGGCGGCAAGCGTTGCGACCGTGACCGGTTTGCGGCCGAGATAGATGCTGATCAGAGCCTGGACCTTTTCCGTGACGATATCGCCGGCCGCTGGCTCGTTGACCAGATCGCCGATATGCCGCTCCAGGATTTCGATCAGGCTTTTGTCTTCCGCACGGTGCACACGGTCAGCCTCCGCCTTGTTCATGACGATCCGGTTGTTGGATTGGCCGAACAGGATCGGCGCGCCATAGATGCGTTCGAGCACGCCGGCGTCGCGCGGGGCGTGATGCTCGAGCTGGATTTCGATCGGCCGCCAGCCGCGGCGGAAACACGAACGGACGAGCTGACAGGAGGCGGCGATCGTGAATTCGCTGTCCTGCCGGCGCGGCCACATGCTGGGATCGACGATCCGGTAGCTCCAGACAAAATCGCCATTTTCCTCGAACACGCCGGAACTGGTCGCGCCCTGGACCGCGTTGACATATTTCGACAGCCGCTCGAAAGCGCTGCGAATGGTCGGCGAGAGCGCGAAGAGCATGCCGATGGGGCCGATGTCGGCGGGCTTGAAGCCGGTGCCCATGCGGGCTCCCAGTGCCGGTTCACCTGTTATCGTCGCGGCCTCCTCGAACAGCGCGACATAACGGGCCATAGGCAGGACAGCGTAGGGATCTTCCAATTGCGAGCGCAGAATGCCGTGCGACGCGAGAAGAAGGTCGGTTTTCCCGGATCTTTTATCGATTTGTTGCACCAGCGGGATCAAGACGGAGGCTCGAATTGAAGCAACTGCGGGCATGCGGCTGATCAAATGCGATGCAACTGCCATTTTCAGCGTCTCCGGTGACCTTCGTGGCGCGAATTATCGATTCATTGGCATAAACTGCAATTTCGGGGCCAGATCGCCGCGCTTACCTTCTTGGCAACAAACAAGCAAAGAGGGGTCTCCATGACACTGGAAGCAAGCATGCCCGCACCATCATCGCCGGAGCGTCGTCTGGCCAAGGACTCGGTGGGCCTCGCCCATATCGTGTTCTTCGTCGTTGCAGCGGCCGCGCCGCTGACGGCCGTCGTCGGCGCTTCGCCGGCTGCCTTTGCTTTTGGCAACGGCGCAGGTGTCCCCGGCGCTTTCGTGCTCGCCGGCCTGCTTTACCTCCTCTTCTCGGTCGGCTTCACCGCCATGAGCCGGCATGTGGGCGGGGCAGGAGCCTTCTACACTTATATCACCCATGGCATCGGCAAGCCGGCTGGCGTGGGTGGCGCCTTCATGGCGCTGGTCACCTATAGCGCGGTTCAGATCGCCATCTATGGCCTGTTTGGTTTCTTCATGGCCAATGCCATAGCGCCGCTCGGGCTGGTCCTGCCCTGGTGGGCCTTCGCCTTCGCGGCACTGGTCGTCGTGCTGGTCTGTGGTCAGCGCAACATCGCCTTCTCAGGCGCGATCCTCGGCGTCTGCATGATTGCCGAAATCGCCATTTTGCTGGTTCTGGATCTTGCCATCGTCTTTTCTGGCGGCGGACCGGAAGGCATCACCTTCTCCTCCTTCATGCCATCGTCGGTCTTTGCGCCCGGTCTCGGCGTGGCGCTGGTCTTCGTCATCGGTTCCTTCATCGGCTTCGAAGCGACGGCCATTTTCGGCGAGGAAGCCGAAGATCCGGAAAAGACCATTCCCCGCGCCACCTATGTCGCGGTGCTGCTCATCACCCTCTTCTACGCCTTTTCCACTTGGGCAATCGTGCAATTCTACGGTCCGGGCAAGGTGCAGGCCGCTGCTGCTGCCAGCCTCGACAGCTTCTACTTCACTGCCGCCAATTCCGTGCTTGGCCCATGGTCGAGCCAGGTGATGAACGTGCTGCTGATCACCAGCCTGTTTGCCTGCATCCTGTCCTTCCACAATACGCTCAACCGCTATTTCTTCGCTCTCGGCCGTGAAGGTCTGGCCGCCAAGGTGCTTGGCAAGGTTCACACCAAACATGGCTCCCCCTATGCTGCAGGTCTTCTGCAAAGTCTGGTCGCGGCCATCGTCCTTGGCCTGTTCGTGATCTTCGGTGCCGATCCCTACACCGTCGTGTTCTCGTGGATGGCGGCGCTGGCAGGTATCGGTATCCTACTGGTGCAGGTGCTGGTCTCCGTCGCGATCATCATGTTCTTCCGCAAGACGCCGAACATCTACAGCGCCTGGACCACGATGATCGCGCCAGTGCTGGCGCTGCTCGGTCTCATGGGTTCGCTGGTGCTGGTCAGTTCCAATCTTTCACTCCTTTCCGGCAGCGAAAGCCTGATCGTCAAGGCATTCCCCTATGCCATGGTGCTGGTGGGCATTCTTGGTGCGCTGTTTGCGATCCGGGTCAAGAGATCCAAGCCCGCTCTCTACGCCTCGCTTGGAAAGATCTTCGAATGAGTGCAGTTGCTGAATTTTCACCCGTCGATCGCCTTCTGGTTCTCGCGGTCGCGATCCTTGCGGGCGCAACATTGCTGGTTGCCGTCGAGGCACACGCCTTCTGCTCTCTGTTCTGCATTCATGCAGACCAGATGATCGAGACACAGATCTGCTCCGGTCGATCCTGATCACCGCAGCTTGCGACGCACCATGTTGCGTCGTCTCTTCCAAAAACAAGAGGTATACCAATGGACGCCGTTGTCGCAGTTACCCATCCGCTCGATCCTTTGAGCCTCGACGAGATCGCTTCTGCCGTTGCCATACTCAAGGATAGGCAGACACTCGCAGCCACCTTCCGCTTTCCGATCACCCGGCTGGAGGAGCCGACCAAGGCGGATCTTGCCGCCTATCGCCTGGGCGACAGGCTGCCGCGGCTCGCCTTCATCCTGGCAATCGACATCAGCAATGGCGAAACCTTCGAGGGCGTCGTAGACCTGACTGCCGGGACGGTATCCTCCTATATCCGGCTGCCTCTCGATGAACTGCCCTATGGTCAGCCGCCGATCATGCTGTGCGAATTCGAAACCGTTGAAGGCACCGTCAAATCCGATCCGCGCTGGATCGCCGCGGTCAAGAAGCGCGGCATTACCGACGAGGATATTCCGCTTATCCAGATCGATCCTTTTTCCTCGGGCTATTTTGGCCGCGAATTCGAGAAGGGAAAGCGCATCGTCCGCGCCGTATCCTATTGGCGCGAGGATGTCCGTGACAACGGCTACGCGCATCCGATCGAGGGCGTGGTGGCGGTGGTCGATCTGATCACCAACCGAGTGGTCGATCTCGTCGACGATGAGAAGATCATTCCGGTCCCGAGGAAGAAGCGCAATTATGGCCGCGAAGCCTTCCCCGAACCGCGGCCCGATCTCACGCCGCTGCATATCGTTCAGCCGCAAGGGCCGAGCTTTACGGTCGACGGCTGGAAAGTCGAATGGCAGAACTGGAGTTTCCGTGTCGGTTTCACCCCGCGCGAAGGCCTCGTTCTGCATGAACTTGGCATCAAGGATCAGGGCAGGCTGCGGCCCGTCGTCTTTCGCGCCAGTGTCACCGAAATGGTCGTGCCCTATGCCGATCCGACCGCGAACCACTATTGGAAGAGCGCCTTCGATGCTGGCGAATATGGCCTCGGACGCCTGGCCAATTGCCTCGAACTCGGCTGCGACTGCCTCGGCCATATTCACTATTTCGACGTGCCGGCGGCGGATGATCTCGGCCAGCCCTTCATCATGAAGAACGCGATCTGCATGCATGAGGAGGATTACGGCATCCTCTGGAAGCATTACGAATTCCGCAACGGTATTTTCGAAGTGCGCCGTTCGCGCCGCCTCGTCATCTCCTTCTTCGCAACCGTCGGCAACTACGATTACGGCTTCTACTGGTATCTCTACCAGGACGGCACGATCCAGCTCGAAGCCAAGCTCACCGGCATCATCCAGACGGCGGCGGTCGCGACCGGCGAAACCTATCCATGGGGCGGCATGGTCGATGACAATCTCGGCGGTCCGACCCACCAGCATTTCTTCAATGCGCGCCTGCACATGGATGTCGACGGTGGTGACAATACCGTGACCGAGCATGAGTTCGTGCCGCGTCCCTGGGGCGAAGACAATCCCTATGGCAATGTCTTCGATACCAGGAGCCGGGTGCTGAAGCGCGAACTCGATTCGCCGGCACTCGCCAATGGCGAGACCGGCCGTTACTGGAAAGTCTCCAACCCCAACATCCAGAATAGCGTCGGCAAGGCGCCCGGCTACAAGATTGTCGTCATGCCGTCGCCGGTCATGCTTGCCCAGCCGGATTCGACCGTTGCCCAGCGCGGTGGCTTCGCCAAGAAACACATCTGGGTCACGGCCTTCGATGCCAGGGAAAAATATGCGAGCGGCGATTATCCGAACGTGCATGCCGGCGGCGACGGCCTGCCGGGTTATGTCAAGCAGAACCGCGAAATCGAGAATGCCGATGTCGTGTTGTGGCATTCCTTCGGCCATACCCATGTCTGCAAGCCCGAGGATTTTCCGATCATGCCGGTGGAATATGCCGGTTTCACGCTGAAACCGAACGGCTTCTTCGCTTCCAACATCGCCATGGACCTGCCGCCGGAAGGAAACAGCCAGAGCGTCGACAATCGCCTGCAGCGTTCGGCCGATGACACCGGAAACGGCTCCTGCTGCCACACATAGCTGCAATGCTCGGCGGCCTGGCGCGCGGCTGACGTCTTCCCGGCGAGGCGAGGCGCTGTAGAGATGCAGAATGTGTGCCCTACTGTCCCACCCCGGAGGCTCCCTATGGCTGGGGTCTTGTTGTTTCATCACACACAGGGGCTGACCCAAGGGTGCGCGCGCGTTCGCCGCGAAGCCCCACACGGCAGGTCGGGAGAGCGTCAGCTCTGCCGGGCTGCTGCGATGAAATCGGCCGACTGGCAGATCAGCGCATCTCCCATGAAGGCCATGTTGGCGAATGAGCGCTCGGCGGCCTCGGCATGCCCGGCGCCGCAGGCGTCGCTGATGACGAGCGGCACGAGCCCGAGGTCCGCACCGTGGCGAACCGTCGGCTCGATGCCGATTTCGGTGGCGACGCCGCAAATGGCGAAGCTGGTCAGACCCAGATCGCGCAGAATGATCGACAAAGGCGTGCCTTCGAAAGCCGAAAAGGTAATCTTGTCGATCACCGCCTCGTCGTAGCGCGGCTGAAGTTCGGGCACGATCTCGAAGCCTTCGCTTCCTCTGAGAAACCAGGGCTTGATGGCGGCCGGATCGTCGATCCTTTGCCAGGCCATGGCCTGACGGC
The DNA here is from genome assembly GCF_032464805.1 of Rhizobium sp. 10PS4. Classification (NCBI taxonomy): domain Bacteria; kingdom Pseudomonadati; phylum Pseudomonadota; class Alphaproteobacteria; order Hyphomicrobiales; family Rhizobiaceae; genus Rhizobium; species Rhizobium sp. 10PS4. The sequence goes on from NZ_JAWDIW010000002.1 coordinate 478,398, forward strand.
GCTGGAAGGCGCCCATCAGAGCGAGCGGCATCGACATGTGCCGCATGAAGATGACGGGAAAGTTCGATGCCCGCGCGGCGGTCAGAATCGACAGGACACGGGCGGTGATGCCGGCGCCGTCAGGCATTTGCCGCATGATGCCGACCTGCATGTCATAGACGACGAGAGCCATTTGATCCGGCCGGCAGAAATCGCCGATCGTCTTGCCGGGGTGTTTGATGGAATGCATGCTCGGCCTCCTCTTTTCCTCCTTATGTAGAGGAGATGAATTGCGTCCGGCAAGCAGAAGGTGACGTGACGGCGGGCGCAGCACCGTGCGCAGGGCAGGCGGCTTTGAATTCGTTGGCACCGATCCCGAGTTCACCGGCTATTCCGCTCAGGTCGAGATGGCCGATCCGGAGAAGCTCGTCCCGGGCCGCCATTACACGCCGACAGGCATGTATACCTACCAAAAGCCCGGCACCATCGCGATGGTCGATTTCGATGGGGGCGCGTTTCACCGAACGCAGCCGATCACGCCGGAGCATGTGCAATCGGTGTTGCGGTATATTTCCGGCGCCGATGTCACGGTGACGGGCCTTGAGCTTGCCACCACCTGGACGGATCGCGCCTATCAGGCGGCGGCTTACCGCAAGGGCAGGGTGCTGCTTGCGGGTGACGCCGCGCACACCCATTCCCCCTTGGGCGGCCAAGGCCTGAACCTCGGGCTCGGCGACGCGATGAATCTTGGATGGAAGCTTGCAGCGACGATCCGTGGCGATGCGCCGGAGGGCCTGCTCGACAGCTATTTCTGCGAACGGCATCCAGTTGGAGCGCAGGTTCTCGACTGGTCGCGCGGCCAGGTCGCACTGATGCGGCCGAGCCGAAGTTCACGCGCGCTCGAAGCCATCATCCGTGACCTGATCGATACGCGTGACGGCGCGACATACTTTGCCGAGCGCGTCTGGGGTGTGTCTCTCCGCTACGATCTTGGCGGCAGTCACCCGCTGGTCGGCCGCAGCGCTCCCGACTTCGAGCTGGCCGACGGGACAAAGCTCGGCGATCGCCTCAGGCAGGGCAAAGGCCTGCTTTTGGACTTTGACGCCGGTGCACCGCTGCAAGCGCTCGCAAGCCGCTGGAATGGGATCACCTATGTCGCCAGTGACGCCAGGGATCGGCTGGGGCTGAGCGCGCTGCTCGTGCGCCCCGACGGCTTCGTGGCGTGGGCTGGTGAGACTGTGCCTGACAATGAGGAAGCCGCGCAGGCCGCATCGCGGTGGTTCGGCAAAGCCTGAAACCATGAATGGAGCAATCGATGTACAGGTCTCGGAAAGGTTCTTCAGCCTTATCAGTCCGGTAGAGCGTTAGGAGGTTTCCCGCCTATCGCTTTTCGGCGGGTTTGCAGATGTTGCTTCGGCAAGGTGTCCGCACTCTTCCAGGCAAGGCGGCGACGCTGTAGAGTGGCGATGCGCCCGACCATCCCACCCGGAGGCCCCTTATGGCTGAGATCCTGTTGTTCCATCACGCGCAGGGGCTGACCCCGGGTGTGCGTTCGTTTGCCGACGATATCAGGGCATCCGGTCACATCGTGCACACGCCTGATCTGTTTGACGGGCGCACGTTCTCAAGCATCGAAGCGGGGATCGCCTATATCGGCGAGATCGGATTCGACGCCATGCGGGAGCGCGGCGTGCACCTCGCCGACGAATTGCCTGCCGGGCTCGTCTATGCCGGGTTCTCCTTCGGTGTGCTGCCGGCGCAGAAGCTGGCGCAGACGCGGCCCGGCGCCCGCGGGGCTCTGCTCTTCTACTCCTGCCTGCCGATCAGCGGCGAGTGGGCCTTCGGACCCTGGCCGGACGGCGTTCCGGTGCAGATCCACAGCATGGACAACGATCCGATTTTTGTCGGCGAGGGCGACATCGACGCCGCCCGCGAGATCGTGGAGAAGGTCGAGGGCGCGGAGCTTTTCCTGTACCCAGGCGATCAGCACTACTTCGCCGACAGCTCGCTGCCGTCCTATGACGCGGATGCGACCGCGCTGCTCACCCTCCGCGTGCTCGAATTCCTGAATCGCGTCTGATCCAGACATTCCGCGGGAGATCCGGTTTGGCTCCGGTATAGTCGTCCTGAGATAGATGCCGTTCATCCTGCAGCGCGGCTTCGGCGCGGAGCGGACTATTCCGACACTACGCAGAAATTGTTGCCTTCGGGATCATTCAAGACCGTGTAGCCATCCGCTTCCCGGACGAAGCTCGCTCCGAGGGATAAGAGCCGTTCTACCTCCCTGGCCCGATCGGGGATGGCAATATCGAGATGCAGTCGGTTGCGGGCGGGCCGTTCCCCCTGGCGAAGTTGGAAGCAAAGGCGGGTTCCGGGGCCTTCGACCATCACGGTCGGGTCAGTCTCGGGTGTCAATCCGAGAGCGGCAAGGCGGGCCAGTTCTTCGTCGTCATATGGCATCACGTCGTAGCCTTCGAGCGCCTCCGCCCAGAACCGGGCGACACGCGAGGGAATGTCGCAATCGATGACGATTTCTTTCAGCCTTGCCATGGGATACTTCAAGAATTGTTGGGCCGGCGACGGCAAACGCGTTCGACGAGCGCGCCACCGACGGCCGGCAGCAATCCGAAAAGCATGAGCTGCGGTGTCTCCGTCAAAGCCAACAGGCCAGACATGAGGAAGGCGACCAACAATCCTGCCAGCACCCCGGCTGCATAGGGCAGATAATCTTTCAAGAAAGCCTCCGTCTTGTGCTGATCTCAAACAGAAGGGGCATTATTGGCGTGAGATAGAGATCTTTGCGGTATCGGCAATGGCTGGTTGCGGCCGAACCTCACGTCGTCCGATCGGTTTATGCGGACTGCCACCACGCTGGTTTACGCGACAGGTCGATCCAAACGACGTGAGCCGGTGCACGTGTTTTGCAGGAGACGACCGATTTCTTTCGCGCTATGAAGACTGACCGCATATCCCCGCTACATCCGACACCGAGGTCCTTCACATGGCTTTGAAAATCCTTTTCGTTGGCGGTACCGGCCAGATTTCATATCCATGCGTCGAGCGCGCCGTGGTTCAGGGCCACGATGTCAGCGTCTATAACCGCAGTTTGAGAGGCGACCCATTGCCTGCGGGGGTTACCTCGATCGTCGGCGATCTCGCGGCGACCGCCTATGCGGACTTGGCCAAGGCCAGTTATGACGTCGTGTGCCAGTTCATTGCCTTTACGCCCGATCAAGTCGCGCGTGACATCGATGTGTTTGCCGGGCACTGCGGCCAGTACATCTTCATCTCTTCGGCTTCGGTCTATGAAAAGCCGCCGCGCCATTATGTGATTACCGAGCAGACACCGGCGATCAACCCCTACTGGCGCTATAGCCAGGACAAGATTGCCTGCGAGACGCTGCTCAAGAATTCCGAGAATCTCGCCTGGACCATCGTCCGTCCCAGTCACACTGTTCGCACCGGCCTTCCGATCATGATGGGCGACAGCGATGTCATGGCGAGACGCATGCTGGACGGCGAGCCCACTATCGTAGCCGGCGATGGCCACACGCCCTGGACACTGACCCGCTCGGTTGATTTCGCGGTGCCCTTTGTCGGGCTTTTCGGCAAGCCGGGGGCGTTGAACGAGATCTTCCACATCACCTCCGATCGCGCCTACATCTGGAACGATATTCAAAAGACGATCGCCAGATTGCTTGATGTGGAGGCCAGGATCGTACACGTGCCGACGGACACCCTGGTCCGGTACAATCCGGAGTGGGTTGGCCCGCTGCGGGGCGACAAGGCATGGTCGGCAATCTTTGACAATTCAAAGGTTAAAAGCGTGGCGGGCGACTTCACCTGCGCCGAGAGCCTTGATGAAATTCTGGCGGAGCCGATCATGCATCTCAAGCAGCGCCTGGCCAAGAACCGTCCGCCAAGGGGCGATCTCGATGCTTTGGTCGATCGGATCTGCGCAGCACAAAGCGCACTCGGCTAGGCAGCTCGCAGTAGAGCAACTTCATGGCATGCCGCTCACAAAAAAATCCCAGCCTAAAACACGTCCTAAAACATGATGGAGGTCGCGCCGGCTGAGGATCTCGGCAATGATGGGCATCCATTCGCCACTCCGATCCTATCAGGCCATGCTGTTCATTCCGCTTCCTTTCGTCGTTGCCCTGCTGCTGCTCATCCTCTTCGTCACCGTCCTCAGGCGCGACGAGGAGGCGCAGCCCAGTCTGCCGTTTCTGGCACTGATCCTGCTCGCCGTGCTGCAATCCGTCCTCTCCGGCCTGCGCTGGGGCTACGGGGTGCAGGCGGTGGGCGTGATCATGCCTGTCACCGCGGCGATGGTGCCGCCGCTTGCCTATGCCGGGGTTTCCAGGTTGGTGAGGACGAGCCGGCGGCCGTTGCCGACGCGCATTGCACTGCATGCGGTGCCCGCCGCGGTCATCCTGCTTTTGATGGTGTTCCGGCGGGAGGCGATCGATCTCGCGCTGGTGCTTGTTTTCGTCGGTTATACCATGGCGATCCTGCTTCTGATGCGGCCGGGCGCGGATGCGCTTCGGCTTGCGCCCTTCGAGGGAGCGGTGCCGGCCTATCGGGCCATCATCTTTGCGGCGGCGGCGCTGTGCCTGTCGGCCTCGGTCGATATTTTCGTTTTTTTCGATTTCACATGGGCGCATGGCGAGTATGCGCTGACGCTGATCAGCGTCAGCAATCTCGCGGTTCTCGTCATCCTCGGCATTGCGGCAGCGGCCGCCAGCCGAAGCCGGGCGCCGGCCGAGACGGTGGAGGCGGTGCTGAAGTCCGAAACGACCGAGGATAAGGAAACGATCGCCACGGTCGATGCGCTGATGGAGGCAAAAAAGCTCTATCGCGATGCCAATCTCAATCTCGACCGGCTGGCCCGCAAGGCCGGCATTCCCGCCCGCCAGATCTCGGCGGCGATCAACCGGGCGATGGACAAGAACGTCTCGCAATATGTCAATGACTACAGGATCGGCGAGGCCTGCCGGCTGCTTGCCGCGAGCCAGAAATCGGTGACCGAGGTAATGTTCGAGGTCGGCTTCCAGACCAAGTCCAACTTCAACCGCGAATTCCGCCGCGTGACGGATATGACGCCGCTTGCCTGGCGTGAGAGGAAGGGCGGATCAGGCGTCTCTTCGGCTTCGTCCTGAGGTACGTCCTCTCAGCTCCCGCCTACGCAATCGCCCGCCCTCGTGGTTCGAGACGGCCCCTCGGGCCTCCTCACCATGAGGGCTAATTGCCGCGCGGAGTGATCGGTGTATCTCAGATCGTGGGAGGAGGCCCCGGCCGCATTCCAAGCCGCCACCTCTCTCCAGCCTCATCCTGAGGTGCCCCGCAGGGGCCTCGAAGGACGGGGCTGGCCACCGCGTCGCTCTAACAATGCGGATGTTGCCGTTGGTGCAGAGCCCACCCGCCCTCGTGGTCCGAGACGACCCTTCGGGCCTCCTTACCATGAGGGCTGATCCCAGGTGCCTTGCCGCGCCAAGTACACAATCGCGATCGAGGACTGTCAGAAACGCGTTCGAGGTCGCGGTTTTGCTGCCGTTGGTCATTCTGGCGGCATGAACACGACATCAGAACATGATCGAGACCTTGCCACCAAGCTGAGATCACTTTCGATCGAGCCTGCGCCCTTCCAGACAGAGCCGCCGGAGCCCCGTGTCCGGCGGCATGTGATCCCCGGAGCAATGCTGGCCCTTGCCGCGACGGCATCGCTGGCGGTGGTGCCTCTCTATCGGCCCGAAACGCTGGAGCGCATCGAGACTGTGCTTGCGGGACTCATAGGCAAGGACGAGGCCGCAATATCCGTCCATGGAACCGACGTGCCCGCCGCCGGTCCTATCCGGGCTCTGCCCTCCAATAACCCAGCGGAGAGGGGGTTGCCGTCCCGGGATGTCACCGGCTCCGGCTACGTCGTGGCCCCCGATATCGCCACCATCTTCTCCAAATATGTGGGCCGGATCGTTGCCGTCGAAGTCGAGGCGGGCGACAGGGTCGTATCGGGGCAGGTGCTGGTGCGGCTCGATGATGCCGGCGCCGGCTTTGCGCTTCAGGGGGCCGAGATTGCCCGGCAATCGGCGGAGTTGGCGCTGGCGGCGAAGACTATTGAATTGGCGCAGGCGCGGTCTTCCCTCACGCGCACCGAGCGGCTGGCCGAGCGCGATGCGATGTCGGCGCAGACGCTGGAGGAGGCGAAGACGGCGTTCGACACTGCCGAGAATGCCGCCCTGCAGGCACGGCAGGACGTGGCCAACGCCGATCTCGATATCGACAGGGCGCGCGAGCACGTGGAAGCGCTGACCGTCCGGGCGCCGATATCAGGCACCGTCACGCGGCTTACCGCACATGTCGGCGACACCGTGCTGTCGAGAGAGGACAGCGTCCGGGAGAATGAAAGCCTGCTTGCGATTGCCGACATGGCGAACATGGTTATCGATGCCGATGTGGCCGAGGCGAATATCGCGTTGATGCGGCCAGGCTTGCGTGGCGAGGCGGTGCTCGACGGCTTTCCCGACCGGCCCTTTGCGGTCGAAGTATCGAAGATCGCACCGATGATTTCGCGGGAAAAGGGGACGGTGACGCTTCGCCTGTCGCTCTCCTCGCCGCCGTCAGACATGCGCCCCGCCATGGCCGCGCGCATCCGCCTTCTGGTGGGTGAGGCCGGGGATAGCAGAGACCATCAGCAAGGAGCAGAGCGATGACCGACACTCAAGAACCCTATATCGCGCTTGGCGGCGTCAGGAAGGCATTCAGGATCGGCGTGGAGACGATCCCGATCTTTTCCGGGCTCGACCTTTCCATAGCACGCGGCGATTTCGTCGCCGTCATGGGGCCGTCGGGTTCGGGGAAATCGACGCTGCTCAACATGCTCGGCGGCATCGACAGCCCCGACGGAGGGGAGATCAGGATCGGCCGCAGCCATCTCGAGCAGATGGGCGAAGGCGCCAGAGCCGCCTGGCGGGCACACAGCATGGGCATCGTCTTCCAGTTCTACAATTTGCTGCCGATGCTGAATGCGGGCGAGAATATCGAGCTGCCGCTGCTGTTGAAACCGCTCAAGCGCAAGGAGCGGCGGGCGCGCGTCGAGACCGTGATGGATCTGGTCGGGCTCTCCGGGCGGCAGCGGCAGTTTCCATCCAGCATGTCCGGCGGGCAGCAGCAGCGCGTCGGCATCGCTCGCGCCATCGTCGGCGACCCCGATCTCTTGCTCTGCGACGAACCGACCGGCGATCTCGACCGGAAGTCTGCAAACGATATCCTGGAGATGCTCGGCTTTCTTAATCAAGAACTGCGGAAGACCATCATTATGGTGACGCATGATCCCAAGGCGGCTTCCTTTGCCCGGCGCACGCTGCATCTCAACAAGGGCGAATTCGTCGAGCAGGAAAGGCCGGCCCAATGACCTTCTTCCAGCTGATGCGCCGCAATGCCTGGCGCAAGCCGCTCAGAGGCACGCTTCTGATGTTCTCGGTCGGCGTCGCCTTCCTGATCTATGGGCTGACGGCGAGCTTCCTCAGCGGCTCGCAAGGGGCGGCCGGGGCGAGCGATACGCTGCTCGGCGTCTTCAACAGATCGGGGCGGGCGCAGCCGCTGCCGCTTGCCTATCTCAACAGGATCGCCGCCGATAGCGATGTCGCCGCCGTCGCCTACATGACGCGCATGCGGGGCTTCGTCGATGTCGAGAAGAATGTCGTGATGACGAGCGCGGTCGATCCACGATTGATCGCCGCGGCCAATGGCGACGAGCTCGGGCTGACGCCGCAGCTGATATCAGCGCTGGAACAGGGCCGTGACCGGGTGCTGGTCGGCCGGGCGCTGGCGGAGGCGCAGGGCTGGTCGGTCGGCCGGCGCATCGGGGTCACCAGCCACCTGACAAGGGAAGACGGCAGCCGCAACTGGAGTTTTGAGATCGCCGGCATCTTCGAAGGGGCCGACGCCAGCACCGACACCTATTTCATGATCGCCCGCTATGATGCCGTCAATGCGGCGCGCGCCCGCGGCAAGGATACAGTCGATGGTTTCGTGGTGCGACCGCGACCGGGCGTTTCATCTGGCGTGCTGGCGGCAAGGATCGACGCGCTGTTTGCCAATTCGGCGGCACCGACGCGCACTCAATCGGAAAAGCAGTTCCTCGAGGCTTTCTTGCGGCAGTTCGCCGATATCGGCCTGATCGTCAGCCTCGTCGTCGGCGCCGCCTTCGTGACGATCCTGATGATCGTGGTCAACACCATGCTCTTTGCCGTGAGGGAGCGCAGCTTCGAGATCGGCGTCATGAAGGTGCTCGGCTTTTCCAGGGGGCGGATCATTGCATTGATCCTCGGCGAGACACTGTTCGTCTTCGCCGTCGGCGGGGCGGGCGGGCTCGTTCTCGCCAAGCTCGCGACGCTGTTTGCCGGGCCGGAATTCGGCCTCGCCTTCACCTCATCCGTGCTGGCGAAATCCGTCGCCATCATCGCCGCCCTCGGCCTCCTGACCGGCTTGCTGCCTGCCGTCAACGCCATGCGCCTGCCCATCATCAACGCCTTCAGATCGAGATAATCCAATGTCATCAGTGCTCGAGCAGATCTTTCTCATGATCAGAGTCAATCTCGGCAGTCTGCCGCGGCGGCTCGCGATCTCGCTGTCGATGCTGCTGTCGGTCGCGCTCGTGGTGGCGGTGCTTGCGGGTTTTCTCGCCATGGCCAGGGGCTTCGAGGCGACCCTTCAAGGCGCGGGTTCATCAGGCATCGCCGTCATTCTCGGCGGCGGCACCAACCAGGAGACCGGTTCCGATGTGCCGGCCGAGACGATCCGCAGCCTGACCGCCATGACCGGCGATATCGGCGTGGCGCGCAATGCCGTGGGCGGCTTGGCGCCCGTCGGCGGCCTGGCGCTGTCGCGCGAAATCCTCGTTCCCGTCGATGTCATCAGGGCAAGCGACGGTGCCGACCAAACGCTGTCGCTGCGGGGCATGGACCCGGCCGGGCCCGGCCTGCGCGACCGCGCCGCGCTGTCCCAAGGGCGGCTGTTTTCGCCGGGCGCCCGCGAGATTGTCGTCGGCGCCCGCATCGCCGATGAATTCTCCGGCTTCGCCATCGGCGACAAGGTGCGACTCGGCGCGGTCGACTGGACGGTCGTCGGGCATTTCACCTCTGGCGGCAGCGCCTTCGAATCCGAGATCTGGGCGGATCTGGAGGCGGTGCAATCGGCCTTCGACCGGCAGGGACAGGTGCAGAGCCTGCGCGTGCGTCTCGATGGGGCAGGCGGGTTGCCTGTGTTGCAGGAGCATCTCTCCGCATTTCCCGGTGCGCCGCTCACCGCCCTCTCCGAGGCCGATCTCTATGCGGCGCAATCTGAGCGCACCAGCAGTCTCATCCGCCTGTTCGGCTGGCCGCTGGCGCTCTTGATGGCGGTCGGGGCAACCGCCGGCGCTTTGAATACGATGATGAGCTCGGTCTCCGACCGGACCGTCGAGATCGCCACGCTCCGCCTGCTCGGCTTCGGCCGCCTGCCGGCCTTCACTGCCACCTGGGTCGAGGCTGTGGCTCTCTCGATCACCGGCGCCGCCCTCGGCATCCTCGCCTCATGGCTCGCCTTCAACGGCTGGCAGGCCAGCACGATGGGCGCCAACAATACCAAGATGGCCTTCCAGCTCGACGTCACCGCCGACGTCGCGTTCACCGCCGGCCTGCTGGGACTTGCCATCGGCATAATCGGCGGCGCGTTGCCGGCACTTGCGGCGACCCGGCTGCCGCTGACCTCGGCTTTGCGGGCGAGAGGGTAGAGGCTGGCTGTCTAAATCTTCCGGGCGGGTCACATCATCACGGCGACCGTCCTGATCGGCCCGAAGGAGACATCCGGGCGGATCGCCGCCGCTTCATCTGTCCAACCCATGGAAACTGTGGCATAACTCAGCCATGGCAATGAATGTCTTGGCGGTCCATCGCGACACGGTCGGGACGGAACAGGCGGCAGGCAATTCGCTTGCCGCCGCCTATTCCGTAGGCGTTCTCTGCTGGCTGCTGTCGGCCGGCGTCTATATCGCGGCGAAATGGGTTTCTACCGAGATGCCGCCCTGGGCGCTCTGCTTCTGGCGCGTGCTGATCGCCTTCGCGATCCTGATGCCGATCGTGCGCCGGCATTTTGGTGACATGGTCGCGCTGATGTGGGCTCGCCCGCTCGAACTGCTTCTCATTGGCGGTGTGGGACTGGCGATCTGCCAGGGCATGATTTTTGTCGGCCTCGAACATGCCGATGCCACCACTGCCGGCATCATCATCGCCCTGATCCCGATCATCACCATGATCCTTGCCCGTTTGATGCTGGCCGAGCCGATGGGACGCTGGCAGGTGATCGGATCGATCCTGGCCTTTCTCGGGATCGTGGTCATCATCATCAAGGGCAGTCGGGCCGCGCTGATGCGGCTCGACTTCAACCCGGGTGAACTGTGGATCGTCGCCGGCGCGTTCTGTTTCAGTCTTTATACCGTCCTGCTCCGCCGCGCGAAATTCGACATGAATCGCCTTGCGCTCCTGGTGCTGCTGCTCGGTGCGGCGGTGCTGACGGCGCTGCCCTTCTACCTGTTCGAGCTATTCTCAGACGAGCGCTCGACGCTCAACAGCAGCGGGCTCATCGCGCTCGCCTATGTCGCGATCCCCGGCGGGGCGGTCATGTACTACCTCTTCAATCGCAGCATCGAGGCACTGGGCGCGGCTCGGGCAGGCGTCCTCCTCTACATTCAGACCATCTTCATCGCCGTGCTCGCCTATCTGATCCTCGGCGAGCAGTTGCAACGCTATCACCTCGAAGGCGCGGCACTCATCATCGCCGGCTTGCTTCTCATCATCCTGCTGAAGCCGAAGATCAAGGCCGAAGCGGCTACTGCATAATTCCTTAAATCGGGATCGATTTAAGGATAAAATTATGCAGCAATTCAAAGTGCTACAGCGTCCTTTGCGCGTCTGAAAAGACGCGCGGCGCTGTAGGGCCTGAGGCCTCCCCATCGCTGCGACATGGTTGCCGCTGACCTCGGCTTTGAGGGCGAAGGGGTAGGGTTTCACCTTGGAGTGCGCCTTTCGCTTACGCTCAAGGTGTTCGTCGCTGGCGCTCCTCACCCCCTGAGCGCAAGCGAGGCAAGAATCACATGGCGCACAGACCGAAGGCGACGTGTGCCTCGCGCAAACACGCCGCGATTTATTCACCTCGAAGTCGCTGATTTCTCGGCCCAAGTTGTAACTTTTGTCACACCAGGCAATTGCCTGTGGAATGAGGCGCGCGGACTCGCCCGCTGCCGCATTGACAACATCTTATCGCCTTCTTGCCGTGGCCGGTTGCCCCCGCCGCATCCGATCGGCCGATCCTGGCGATCCCGGCGGCGACATTAGCGATCCGACGAATAGGGCAACATGGCGATATGACAGTCTACTATGTGAACTCAGCGACTGGCTCCGACCGCAACGGTGGAACGGGCCAGAACTCGGCTTTTGCGACTTTGTCCAAAGTGGAATCCTTGAAACTGAAACCCGGCGACAGCGTGCTTCTTGCCAAGGGTAGCGTGTTCAACGAGCAGTTCGATATCAAATATTCTGGCAGCGAGAGTGCGCCGATCAAGATCGGCAGTTACGGGACGGGTGCGGCACCCGTCATCCACAGCAGCGGCGACGGCATCCACAGTCTCTATGCCTCCAACATCGTCATCGAGAATCTGAAGATATCGAATATTGGCGGTTCAGGCATCTATGGCGGCAGTGTCACGAACTGGACGGTCCGCGACGTCGAGATCGCCAAGACCGGATTGTCGGAAAACGCAGGCGCCGTCACCTTCCGGAGCAGCAAGAACGTCACGGTCGAAGATAGCAAGATATCGGGCGTTAGAGGCGACGGCTTCTGGATCGAGAAGGTCGACGGCGTCAAGCTCCTCAACAACACCGTCACCAGCGCGAACGGCTCGACGGCCGATGCCGTGCAAGTGAATGACAGCAGCAATATTCTGATCAAGGGCAATCATCTCGACCAGACCGACGCCAGCACTCCGAAGGGGGTGATAGCACTGGTGCGGGCAACGAATGCCGTGGTCGAGGACAATGTGCTCACCGGCGGCGGCTTCGGCATCAGCGCGCCCGCTGGCAAGAACGTCGCCATCCGCGACAACGACATATCCGGATATCACGGTTACAGCTGGTCCTTCGCCGTCGGTCTCGGCGACCAGGGCAATGCGCGGGACTATGATATTTCAGGCAACCATATTCATGACGGCGCATGGGGCGTTGCCATCAGTGGCCCCAGCGGCGCCAGCTATACCCGCACGAATATCAAGGTCCACGACAACGTCTTCGACGACCTCTCGCAGGCGGCGCTGAAGGTCGACAGGCCGGCATCCGGCTCCTTCTACAACAATACGATCGAGACCGGCACCAAGGCCACCAGCATATCGCCGGCCATTGCCGACGCGCATACCTTTACGGTCAAAGGCAACCATACGGTCGCCAATGTCGAGACGGCGCTGGCAAGCCCGGTTACGAAGACCGCGGCAGTCACGGAGGCCTCCGCGGATCCGGCAGTTGTCGCCGTCCATGATAATTTGAAAATCTTCACCGATACGGGCGACGCCCATCGCGGCAATCTGATCGAAAACGACAGCTCGGACAATGACACCCTGGTGCTGCGCCGCTTCGGCGACGAAACCGTCGGCAAGCACGGCCTGACGCTGACCGGGGAATATGGCGAGATCCATGTGGACCGGGAAGGCAACTATGCCTACACGCTCGATGAAACGAAGCTCCCTGACCATAGCGGACATGTGAGCGAGTCGTTCAGCTACGGGATCAATGATGGAAGCTCGCATCATAGCGACGCGGATACGCTGACCGTCTTCATCCACCTGGATGGCTTGCTGAGCTGAGGTGAGAGTGCCGGGAGCGGCGCAATGCCGGGAGGCGTTCCTTCCGGCGAGGCGTGGCTCGCCCAGGGAGGCGTGGCTCCCCCGGGGAAGCGTTGTTCTCGCCATCAAATGGCTCCGCAGTGTCCCTCATCCGGCTGCCGCCGGGTGAGGGTACGGGGTTGCAATACGGCCTCAACCTTTCTTGCTTGCGACTGACCTGAAACAGGACATCTCATCTCTGCGACCATACGTCGCCGAGGTATACGGTTATCATTCATTCACCTTTCGGTCGTTATTTAGTAGCTTGTTTTCGTATAAGTTGTCATTTCCAGGGTACGCCTCCGCCAGGCGTTCTTGGGACCAAGGCAGGCCCACAGGGTCTGCCAACCGTCGTGAGGGCAATATCGAAGGCCTTTTGACATGGCCTTTAGCCCCGACCGCATCCGATCCACGCGTCGCAGCCGATTCAGACGGCTGCGCGAGCAATTCGAGAACAAGGCGATATGGCAATCTATTATGTGAATCCAGCGATAGGCTCCAACAGCAACAATGGAACGAGCGAGGACACGCCGTTTGCATCGTTCTGGGCGGTGGAAAACTTGAAGCTGCAGCCGGGTGACAGCGTGCTGCTCGCCGCCGGAAGCGTATTCAACGACCAGCTCGACCTTAAATATTCCGGCAGCGTCGCGGCTCCGATTACGATCGGCAGTTATGGTGTCGGCGATGCGCCGGTCATCCATAGTCCCAACGACGGCATCCACAGCCTCTATGCATCGAACATCGTCATCGAGAACATCAAGATCTCGGACACCGGCGGGGCAGCCATCTATGGCGGATATGTTTCGAACTGGACGGTCCGCAACGTCGAGGTCGATCACACCGGACTGGCGGGCAAGTCAGGTTCGATCACCTTCAGGACCGGCTCGAACATCACCATCGAAAACAGCACGATCAACGACGTGAACGGCGACGGCGTCTGGATCGAAAAAGTCAACGGTGTCAATTTTCTCAACAACACTGTCACCAATGCCCACGGCACCGCGGCAGATGCCGTCCAGATGAACGACAGCAGCAATATCGTGATCAGCGGCAATTATCTCGACCAGACGGGGGCAGCTACGCCGAAGGGTGTCATCGCGCTCGTTCGGCCCGTAAATGCCTTGGTCGAGGACAACGCGATTATCGGCGGTGGCTTTGGGATCGGCGCACAAGCCGGCACCAACGTCGCTATCCACGACAACGATATTTCAGGTTATGGCGGCTACAGCTGGTCCTATGCCATCGGTCTCGGCGACCAGGGAAATACGCGGGACTACGACATTTCAGGCAATTACATCCACGATGGTGTATGGGGCGTGGTGGTGAGCGCCTCCGGCACGACCAGTTACATTCGCGAGGGTATCGAGATCCACAACAACGTCTTTGACGATCTGTCGCAGGCAGCGTTGAAAGTCGACAGGCCGGCATCCGGCTCCTTCCACGACAATGTCATCGCCAGCGATGTCAGGCCCTACAGCATCTCCCCCACTATCATCGCCGCGAACACCTTTCCCGTCAGCAACAACACGACGCTCGACGAGGCCCAGGCGACGATGCTTGCGAGCAGCGATAGTCTCGCGGTCGGCGATACGACGCACACGGACACAGCGCCTGCACTTGTCGCAACCCATGACAGCCTGGAAATCGCCTCCGATCTGGATGGCGGCCATTATGGCAATCTCCTCGAAAACGACAGCTCGGCCAATGGAACCCTGCTGCTTCGCCGCTTCGAGGGCGAATTCGTCGACAAGGACGGCGTGACGCTGACCGGCCAATACGGCACCATCCATGTCGACAGTGACGGCGATTACACCTATACGGCCGACGCGGCAAAGCTCGCCGGACTCAGCGGAGACGTGAGCGACACCTTCCACTACAAGATCTCCGACGGGACTTCGCTGCATTTCGACACGGATACGTTGAGCGTCTCCATCCATGTGGATGACCTGCCGGGTTGATGGGGATGCCGGCAGCAAATGGCGTTGCATCATCGCGGCGGCAGTCCGCCCAGCACTTGCGAAGTCTCATTGATCGCCGAGCAGGATCCTGATGACGTCGACTTCGATTTCCGCGCAGATGATCTCGTATTCGGTGATGATTGCGGGATCGGCCGATCTATCTTGGCGCGCGCGATCGAGGACGGCGCAAGCCTCGCCGTAGTCGCCACATAATTCATAAAAATGGGGCTGGCTCGCCGCAACTGCTCTGATCGTTGCCCGCGTCGCAGGCAGCCTCATCATCAGCCTGGCCAGCCCCTGTTCTGCGGCTTGCCGGGTGAGGTGGGCTACGCCTTCTTTCCTGGCCATGCCGTCATCCCCGCTGCCTGTGTTTCCCGATCCAGGGGTACGCAATACTCATCCCCCGAGTAGTACGCAGGAATGCTGCATCTGGTTTCATGCCGGATGAAGGATTAGTGGCTTACCAGCGCAGGAGGCGGGGGCCGAGCAGCGCGCCGATTGCGCCGGTCAAGAGGATGCCGAGCGAATACCAGAGGGTGACGAAGGGCAGGCCGTTTTCCGTGCAGAACCAGGAATAGACCCAGGCGCCGGATGCGCCGGCGGCAATGCCGGCGATGAAGCCAGTGATGCCGAGGTTGCTCGGGGCACCGCCACGGAGAACCCAGGTATTTGCGATCAGGATCGGCGTGGCAAAGGCAAAGATCAGCAGCGGGCAATGCAGGGCGGAGGAGCCGAGCACCAGCACGGGATAGCTGGCGGCCGGCGACAAAGCGAGCTGGATGACCGCCATGACGGCGAGGGCGAGTATGATGGCCGCGGTAATCCCGAAAAAGCGGCCCTCCGAGCCATCCGGCCGGGACAGGCGGTAAACGGCTGCGAAGGCGGCGATTGCAAGCAAGGCATTGTAGGCGGACTTGATCCAGAAGACCGGCAGCATCAGCGCCTGCGCCATATCGGTGCGAAAGCCGAGGATGATAAGCATCAGCAGCAGCGAGACTGCTAAGGCCGGCAGGATGGCGAACGCGAAGCGGCGTTCGAGCGCATATCTCGGCACCGGCTTCAGATCCCGGACAAGGCTGTCGATCACGTCCTCAGTCTCTCTCACATCCCACCTCGCAATCTTGCCGCCAGCGCCTTGATGCCCCTGTGAACGCCGACCTTGACCGCCGATTCCGACTGTCCGGTGCGGCTTGCCGTGTCGGCCACCGACTGCCCCTCGAGCTTGACCTGACGGATCAGCTCCTGCTGGTGCTGCGGCAGTCCGTTCAACAGCCGTTCGACATCCATGCGCGCTGCAATCGCATCCTCCCTGAAGTCGTCTTCGATCTCCTCGTCCAGTTCTATTTCCGCCTTGTAGCGACCGCCATGCTTTCGGTGGTGGTCGATCAGCTTGTAGCGGGCAATCGAGAAGAACCACGCGGTGAACGGCCGCTCCCTGTCATAGGTCGCCCGGCGCGAATGCAGCGCCAGCAACGTCTCCTGCACGAGATCTTCCGTGTCGGATTTCGCGGTAGTGCCGATCCGCCCGCCGTAATAACCGACGAGCAGGGTTCGCAACGTCACGAGCAGACGCCGGTAGGCTGCCTCGTCCCCGTCGAGGGAAAGAAGCATCAGCATCTTCAGTGCTTGTTCCGAATGGGTGCTCGTCATGTCGTCTGCAATATCATTCGGGTGGATGACGCTTTGGTTACAGGCGGGTTCAAAAATCTTCCGGCGGCAATTCAAAGTGTACAGCGTCCTTTGCACGTCTCCAAAAGACGCGCGGCACTCTAGCGCTATCACATAAGCGTGAGGCTGTAACCGCCTTCGCAAGGGGATCGAATTCAGGACTGTGAGCCGTCGGCGGGTGCCGAAGGACGCAATGGCGACCGGGCAGCACCAAGGCCGACTGCATGCACAATGCCGGCATGGAGAAGGACACGATGAAGAAGGACACGATGATGAAGGCCTGCGACGCGATGAAGTAAACTTTGGCGCGGCCGCTGAAACTTTATCGCCAGCGGCCGCGTCCTTCTCGTGAAGACCTTTGACGCCGATCCGGAGGAACTACAATGGCCACGACCGATGCCGGCCTGGCGAGCGGACGCACGCTCTTCTACCGCCATGGCCTGCTGGTGCGCCTGTCGCACTGGGTAAACGTGCTGTGCATGACGGTGCTGCTGTACAGCGGCCTGCAGATATTCAACGCCCATCCGGCGCTCTATTGGGGCCAGTACGGCGCCGACGACGATCCGTCCTTCATTTCCATGGAGGCGGAACAGGAAGGCGATGCGCTGAAGGGCGTGACGCGCATCGGCGGATTGAGCTTCGACACGACGGGCGTTCTCGGGATTTCGAATGTCGACGGCGAGGCCGCGGTGCGTGGTTTTCCGAACTGGCTGACCTTGCCGAGCTACCAGGATCTGGCATCGGGCCGGCGCTGGCATTTCTTCTTTGCCTGGCTGTTCGTCATCAACGGCTTCATCTATCTCGCCTATGGTTTCGTCAGCCGGCATTTCCGCCGCGATCTGCTGCCGGCGGCCGAAGAGCTGAAGCCTTCGCATCTCGGTCACGAGATCGTCAATCACGCCCGGCTGCGCTTTCCCAAGGGGGCCGAGGCCCGCCACTATAATACGCTGCAGAAACTCGCCTATGTCGCCGTGATCTTCGTGCTGCTGCCGCTGATGATCGGGACGGGGCTTACCATGTCGCCGGGCTTCAATGCGGTCGCCCCCTGGCTGCTCGATCTGTTCGGCGGCCGACAATCGGCCCGCACGCTGCATTTCCTGACCGCCTTCTCGCTCGTCGCCTTCGTCGCCGTGCATGTGGCGATGGTGCTGGTCTCGGGCGTGTTCAACAATCTGCGCTCGATGGTCACCGGTTACTATGACATCGGGCAGGGAGGAAAGTCATGAGCCGCATCATCACCAGACGTCGCTTCCTGATCGGCGCGACCATGACGGCATCGGCGCTGGGGCTTGCCGGCTGCGATGCCCTCGTCGAAAACGATCGGACGAAATCGGTGTTGAAGATCGCCGAAGGCTTCAGCATGAAGACGCAGCGCTTCCTGCTCGGCGACGACGCACTCGCCCGCGAGTTCACAGAAGCCGATATCTCGCCGACCTTCCGCGCCAACGGCACGAGCATGCCCGACAATGCCCGCTATATCGACTGGATGAACCAGCGGTTTTCGGGCTGGAAGCTCGAGGTCGGCGGGCTGGTCGACAAGCCGATGCAATTGTCGCTGGCGGAGCTGAAATCCCTGCCGGGCCGCACGCAGGTCACAAGGCATGACTGCGTCGAGGGCTGGAGCGCGATCGGCAAATGGACCGGCGTGCCGCTTGGTGCGTTGCTTCAGACGGCCGGTCTGAAACCCGAAGCCCGCTACATCGTCTTCCACTGCGCCGACGAATATGAAAAGACGCTCGACGGCAGCGGCTGGTATTACGAAAGCATCGATCTCGTCGATGCGTTTCACCCCCAGACGATCCTTGCCCACAGCATGAACGGCCGCGATCTCGAAGTGGCCCATGGCGCGCCACTCCGGCTCCGAGTCGAGCGCCAACTCGGCTACAAGCAGGCAAAATACCTGACCGGCATCGAAGCCGTCGCCGATCTCGGCCAGCTCTACGGCGGCAATGGCGGCTTCTGGGAGGATCGCGGGTATGAATGGTATGCAGGCATATAGGCCCCCGACCGACATGCCGACCTTGACGTTTTCCTCGTGTCGGGTTCCACGGCCGGAGAGGTCGTCGTGGTCAAGGGTACGGAAATCCCGCAGCTCCCCTCAGGAAGAGAGACCGATCGTGATGGTGGCGGATAGCACGCCGCCGTCGAGCTTTTCGAAATCGAACATGTGGTCGGCCGCATCCTCCGGGAAGAGGCCGTCCTCGTCGTTGCGCGTATCGCGGGCAGGGCGCCCGAGATAGTCGGGATGCTCACCATAGATGATATCGCTCAGCACATCGTCGAAATAGATCTGGCTGACGAGAAGCTCCTTGCCCACGGCGAGGATGCGGCAGTGAACGTGCGGCGTGCGGCCCTTGTACCATCCGGGATAGGCCGTCAAAAAGCTTGCCTGCCCCGTGGCATCCGTCGGCTGGCGGCCGCGAAAGGCGAGCCCGCTGATCGCCTCGGCATCGCCGAAGGTGCACATCTCCGCAGCCTCGCGGCCGGAATAGATGCCGCGGTGATCGGTATGCCAGATTTCGATATCGGCATTTTCGACCGGCCGGCAATCGGCCGCGTGGACGATCCGAACGGCCAACCGCAAAGGCAGCCCGGCCTTTCCTTCCGAAACGTCCTGACGAGCCGGGACATTGTTGACATGGCAGGGGCCAAGGGTCTGGGCGACGGTCACGACGCAATTCGGACTGGTACGGAAGAGCGGCTCTGGCAGCTTTTCCAAGGTAACCGATTTTGTGCCGCCGCTTACGAAATCCGTTCCCTTCCAGTCGAATGTCCTGGCGGCAACAGTGACATGCCGCCACGGCCAGATCGCCATCGCAGCCACGGATGATGCGACAATGGCCGCACCGCCAAGCACAAGGGTTCGCTTCTTCATCTGTCTTCCTCTGCCTCAAGACGCAGGATTTAAGGAGGATGTGCGGGAAATTCCAATTAAATCCAGGCAATGATCGACGGCAACGAGATCATCTGCAATGCCGCCGAGACGCCAGGTGGGTCCCGAAGCGGCCACTCCTGTTTGCAGCCGGATTGACGGGAAAGCGTATTCTGCCGATGTTAGCAAATGGACGGTTGCTCCGAAGCACCCATTGGGCTCCGGCCGCTTAAAAGATGCTGTAAAGCATTGAATTACCGGATAATTTTATCCTTGAATCGATTCCGCTTTGAACTATGCAGTAGGCATCCAAAATTCGTTTTCGAGCCAGGGCAGAGGCGTATGGAACCAACCCACTTATTCGAGCTCGTCATCGCGATGTTTCTTGCGATCATCGCGCTGCACTATGCGGCCCACAGGCTCGGACTGCCGCCGTCCGTCGCGCTACTGACGGGTGGCGCCTTGCTGGCGTTCGTGCCGGGGTTGCCGGCGATATCGGTCGATCCGGAGCTGGTGCTGGTCATCTTCCTGCCGCCGCTCCTGATGGACGGCGCCTGGGCCATCGCGCTGGCGCGGTTGCGGCGCCATATGATCGGCATCGCCTCGCTGGCTGTCGGCGCGGTATTGTTCACTTGCGCGGTCGTCGCCGTCGTGGCCCATCTTATCTTTCCATCGCTTCCCTGGGCCGCCTGCGCAGCCCTTGGCGCGATCGTTGCCCCGCCGGACGCAGTTTCGGCGCGCGCCGTGCTGGAGCGCGTAAAACTGCCGCGGCGGCTGCAGATTCTTTTGGAAGGCGAGAGCCTGCTCAACGATGCAAGTGGCCTGGTTCTTTTCCGTTTTGCCGTTGCCGCTGCCGCAACGGGAGCCTTCAGCGCGGGGGAGGCGATCGGCAGCTTCTTCGTGCTGGCGCTCGGCGGCGCCGTCGTCGGCGTCGTTGTGGGAACGGCATGGGTCAAACTCGTTCGGCGTCTCGGTGACGAATATCTGATCATCGCAGCCACGGTGCTGCTCGGCTGGATTTCCTATCTGCTCGGAGAGCTGCTGCATGTTTCCGGCGTCATCGCCACCGTCACCACCGGCTTGATCGCGTCCTGGCACCAGCACACCGTATTTTCGGCCGCAACGCGCATGCGCGGCACGTCGTTCTGGACCGTGATGATCTTCCTGATGGAAGCTTCGGTTTTCACCTTGATCGGCCTGTCGCTGCGGGATGTCGTCGAACGCGGCGGCGGCCTGACCACCGTGATCGCGACGATGGGGCTGCCGATGCTGGCGATCCTCGTCACACTCGTGGTCGCGCGCTTTGCTTGGGTTTTCGCCTCCGATCTCGTCATCAGATTCTGTGCAGTCCTGGGGGTGACGCGAGCTCAGCCGCTCGGCGCCGGCGGCGCGACGGTTCTCAGCTGGGCAGGCGTACGCGGCGTGATCACGCTCGCTTTGGCGCTCAGCCTGCCGGAGGGGTTCCCGGGCCGTGACTTCATCCTCGCCACGTCCTTCGCCGTCATTCTCGGAACCGTGCTCGTGCAGGGCACGACGTTGGGGCGGGTAATTGCCTGGGCGCGGCTGGTGGAGACGGAGACGGAAAGAGCGCGCCTCACCATGAGCCAGGCCGAAGTCGCCATGGTGCAGGCGCAGCTCGGCACCGTCCAAAGCCTGGCATACGACGCGGAAGGAAAACTCATCCACCCGCAACTGCTGGACCGATACCAGCGCAGGGCGACAGTAATCGTCGACTATGCCGAGAGAACGGAGCATTACAAACCGGTGCTCCATGCCCACTTCGACGTCGTTCTCGAAGCGGTTGCTACGGGACGCCGGGAGCTCATTCGCCTCCATCGCGCCGGCGACATCGACGACGAAACGTTGGACGAGCTTGAACGCGATCTTGATCTCGAGGAGTTGAGCGCGATCTCTGCCAAAGCGTAAGGTTCAGCGCCTTACGCCCTTCGATATCATCGTCAATGCATTGCGATATCGAGGCTGATGCAAGCAGCGAGCGGCTTGGAAGCCGTGCTCCTAAATGGCGATCTGCTCGCCGAGTTCGACGACGCGGTTGGACGGCAGGTTGAAGTAATCGGAGGGATCGATCGCCAAGCCCTCCAGCCCCATGAATATGCGCTCCTGCCAGGCGGGCAAGCCGGTGTTTGGTGTCCTGACGAGGTTCCGGCGGCCGAGATAGAAGGAGGTTCTCATGATCTCGAACTTGAAGCCGCTTTCCCGGCAGAGAGCCAATGCCCTGGTGACATCGGGGTCGTCCATGAAGCCGAAGGTGATGTCGAGGCGCACGAAACGCGGCGAGAGCTGGCTGACCTTGATGCGACGGCTGTCGGGGACATAAGGTTCGTCCTCGGTCCAGACGGTCAGGATAACGTTCTGTTCGTGGAGCACGTGATTGTGCTTGAGATTGTGGAGCAGGACGTTCGGCGTGCGATCCGGGACGCTGGTCAGGAAGACGGCCGTTCCCGGAACGGTGACGGGCGAATGCTCCGACTTTCGCTCGATCGACCTGATGAAGGAATCGAGCGGGATCTCGTTGTTGGCCCGCAATCTCTTCAGATAGGCCTGGCCTCGGGTCCATGTCCACATCATGACCATGATCGCCAGCGCAAGGGCGACCGGAACCCAGCCGCCATCGTGGATCTTCAAGAGGTTCGCCGCCAGGAACAGGACTTCGATGATGAAGAGCGGCAGCAGCAGGACGGCGGCGAGCACGAGGGAGTAGCCCCAGACGGCCCGGAGGAACTGGAAGACCAGCATGGTCGAGATCACCATGGTTCCGGTAACCGAGATGCCATAGGCCGTCGCCAGCGACTCGGAGTCGCCGAAGGAAAAGATCAGCATCAAGACGCCGACCAACAGGAGAAGATTGACGCTTGGCACGTAGATCTGGCCGGTGTTGGTCTCCGACGTGAACTTGATCCTGAGCCTCGGCAGGAAGCCGAGGTGAACCGCCGAGCGGGCCAGCGAAAATGCGCCTGTGATCACCGCCTGGCTGGCGATGATCGTTGCCATTGTCGCCAGGATAACCACCGGCAGCAAGGCCCAGTCGGGATACATCAGAAAGAACGGATTGGTGGCGGCTTCCGGATGGGCGAGAACGAGTGCGCCTTGGCCGAGATAGTTCAGAAGTAGTGCGGGAAAAACCAGTACGAACCATGCCATCTGGATCGGCCGGCGCCCAAAATGCCCGAGATCGGCATAGAGCGCTTCGGCGCCCGTGACCGTCAGAAAGACGGCGCCGAGCACGATAAGGCCGACGCTGCCGGCATGGGTGAGAAACAGGAATGCATTGATTGGATTGAGCGCCTCCAGAATCCTCCAATCGTCGCCGATATGGATCAGGCCGCCTGCCGCCATAGCCAGAAACCACAACACCGTTATTGGCCCGAAAAAGATCGAGACGGCAGCGGTTCCCTTCGACTGGACAGCAAAGAGAACGATCATGATCGCAGCTGAAGCGAGCGGGACGTATTCGGCAAAGGCCGGCGTGACCAGTTTCAGGCCTTCTAGCGCCGACATGACCGACAAAGCAGGCGTGATCATCGCATCGCCGATGAAGAGAGCCGCTCCGATCAGGCCGGCGAAGAAGAGCACCGGCACGTTTCGCCCCATCTTCTTCATCAGAAGGGCGAGAAGCGAAAGCGTGCCGCCTTCGCCGTCATTGTCCGCCCTGAGAAGGAAGAGCACATATTTGAAGGTCACGATGATCGTCAGCGTCCAGACCATCAGCGAAATGAGACCGATGACCTCGGCTTCGTGTACGCCATCGGCGGCAAAGGGCCTCAGCGCCTCGCGAAGGGCATAGAGTGGGCTGGTGCCGATATCGCCATAGACGACGCCGACCGCGCCGATGACCAATCCGACAAAGCCCTTCCGGCCGGCGGCATCCCCCGTCTTATCCAAATGCGTCGCCGTCATGGTTCCCCGCTCATGCCATTTGCCATGAGCACAAACATATGCCGCATTGCAGAACGGCAAGCAAATTGATGCGGGTGCTAAATTTTTTGTGGGGGGTGGAAGCAGTGGTGTGCGGGGGTGACCGGCGGCAGCGTGAGCGACGAGGCAATGCGGCTTGGCGACTCCGACGTCCAGGACGGGTGATCCGGCTGTCGGTCGGCAAGAAGCGACACGTCCTGCTTCAGCCGGTTTAGCGTGGTCTGTTCAATTCGGGGGGCGGCCTTTCGTGAGTCTGCCGACGGCATAACCCTGCTTTTCAAGCTTCGAAAAGGATTCCGCCTGCGCAATGCCCGGCATCAAGGCAAAGCCGATCACCGGGCTGACGACCAGTCCGACAAAGCCCTTCCAGCCGGCACGTGCACCCGTATTGTTCATATGCGTCGACGCCATAGTTCCCTTCTCCTGTGACTTGCCTATGGGCACAAACATATGTCGATTGCAAAACGGCAACTAAATTGAGGCGAGTGTGACTTTTTGTGAGAAAGGGGAGTGGATGTGGACGGAGCAGCTGCGCGTCACAGAAATACCAGCTGCTGCCAAGCACCGGTGAAATCGGCCGCGGCTGCATGATGCTGACAGGGGCTGTCAGCAAGGGTGGTTGACAATCCTGAGAACGCAGCTTTTGAGCCAGTCGCCATTTCGTCGGAGATTCCGGCTATCTGCGGGATCGCTCTGCTTCGATCCCGCTCCAATCGGAGCAGAGTGTCGAGATGAAGCCGCACCACCGCATTTTCTTCATTCAGTTTGCCGTGGCCCTTTCCTTAGGCGCGTTTGTTTCGCGGTTGCCCGACCTTCAGGTCAAGTTCAGCCTGACCGAGGGAGAGCTGGGCCTTTTGCTTGCCGTCATGTCTTCCGGGGTTCTCTGCGGGTTGACGTTCTCGGTGAGGTTCATCGAGAGGCTTGGTGCGCGCACCACGGCTTTCGCCACCGTCTTTGGTGCGGCGCTGTTTTTCGCGTTGATCCCCTGGATGCCTTCAGCTCTCGCGGCGGTGCCTTTCTTCTTCATTGCGGGCATTTTCACCGGCGCGTTCGAGATCAATGCCAATATCGAAACTGATCGCCGTGAGGCGCTGCTTGGGTACCGCATCATGAGCCGGGCTCACGGCATGTGGAGCCTCGGCTTCTGCATCACCGCCCTTGTTGCCGCCGGCATGCGGCAGGCTGCCGTCTCCATCGAACTGCATAGCTTCATCATCCTCGTCGCCGTCTTGATTGCGGGGTCGATCGTTTTCGCCGGGATCGAGAACGCGCCCCAGCGGCAGGACGCGCACCCGGGAGATAGTCCGCCCATCGCTTTTCCGACGATCGGGTTGCTGCCCCTTTGCCTGATAGGCGCAGCTCCACTTCTCGCCGAAGGCGCGAGCGTCGATTGGTCGGCGATTTATATGCGTGACGTATTCGCGGTTGAACCCTTCATCGGCGGGCTCGGCGTGACCATTTTCTCGCTGTTCATCGCCATCGGACGGCTCGGCATGGACCCTGTCATCGACCGCTTCAATCCACGCCCGGTCGCAATAACCCTCCTCGGGATCGCGACCATCGGCCTCGTTATGGTTGCGGCGGCGACACATCCTGTTTTCGCGCTCGCAGGCTTTGGCCTGACGGGTATCGGCTGTTCTTCGGTCTATCCGCTTGCCATCTCGGCGGCGGCCCGACGCGCGGATCGGCCAGCACCGGTGAATGTTGCGGCGCTGGCGCAGACGACGTTCCTCGTGTTTTTCGCCGGGCCGCCGCTGCTCGGTTTCGTTGCCGAACATTTCGGCATCCGCTTTTCGTACGGGATGGTCGTCCCGGTTATCGGTGCCGCACTCCTGGTCACCAGGGCGCTTGCCGCTGATCCTGCCCCCATGGGCCAGCCCGAACCGGTGCAACCCCACGGTTGATACGCCGCACCGTCCGTCTGCTATCCCAAAGCCGTTCATGTCCGCAACCGGCCATAAGTAACCCCCGGCTTTCGCCGGCGAATGAAGCGAGCGCAATGTATTTTCTGTCGCGTCGAAGTATTACGAATGATCGTCAGTAATATATCTCGTACAGGTGATGACCTACGTTTGCGCGCTGTGGTCCACTCCTGGCAAATGGTCTTACCCCTCAGGCACTTGCAGGCGCCGTCCATCTTCATCTGAATGACCTGGTTTGGATGGCGAACTGCAGCCTGTCTGGCTTGTATAAAGGCCCTTTCGGGGTTTTCGATCGCCGCGTCCGGTCTCAAAGAGAGGCTCGCCTATGGAGCTCCGCGCCTCGCTTCGGACGAATTTCTGCCACCAAAATGCCAGTATTAGTTGTTTCTAATTCGCGCCATAATTCGCATCTACGTTGCCCCGCCTGTTTTATTCTTCGCCACATTTCGGATCTTCAACATTATACAAACAATGGTGGGTAACTATGAAGGTTATTCTCGTCATCGTCCTCACGGCGCTTGCCGTGCCCTGTGAGGCGGACATGCTCGGCACGGCGTCCAAGTACAAGAGCATGCACGAACGCTCCATCTCCTTCCTCAGCATCAATCCGCGCAGGGTATCGTGGTGCGGGGCGTTCCTGGCCTTTGTCGCCAAGCGATCTTCGCGGCAACCGCCGCCCAACCCCAACATGGCAGCGTCCTGGAGAAAGTTCGGCAAGCCGGTCGGTGTCCGCTCCGCCAGGCGAGGGGATGTCGTGGTGATCCGCTCCGGCCGGCGCTTTCATGTGAGCCTGTTCGATCACATCGACCAGCGCCGGCAGTACGTCTACCTGTTCGGCGGCAACCAATCCAACCGGGTCCAGCTGTCGCGCTATCGCGCCAGCTCGGTGGTCGCCGTGCGACGATGATGTTGGGTGAGAACTCACCCTCCTTCCAAACCTCGGTGGCGGCGGGAAAACAGGCCTTACGCCTTGCGCGCCCTGATGTGGAGGAAGATCGGCGCGATGCGGGTGTCGGCGACCATTGGCTCGGCGAGCGCCACCTCGACTGACGCCATGGGCTCGCCGAAAGCTTCGATCGTCAACCCCGCTTCGACGATCATCGACACCCAGGTCGACAGCGTCCGGTGAAAACGCGGAATGGCGAACGGCGTCAGCGTCGCTCGTTCTTCCTTGGGGATGGAGGAAAAGATCCAGCGCTCGACCCGGCCGTCGCTCTCGTCGAAATAATCTGCGATCTCAACGGCGACGGGTTCGCCGGCCTCATTGCGGATATTGCGGCGCGTCGGCGGCACGAAGCAGGGATGCAGGATCGAAAACTGCAGGAAGGCGCCCGATTTCAGGACGCGGTGGATGCCCTTCAGCACCTGGCGCTGATCGGCCATGTCCATCATCGACATGAAGGCGGTGACGAAATCGAAACTCGCTTCGGGGAAATCGATGCCCTGGCCGTCGCCGAGCACATAGTCGATTCCGAGCGGCGTTTGCGCCTCGGTCTCGCGGGCATAGCGAATGAAGGTCGGAGCGATGTCGAGCACGGTCATGTGGGCGCCGAGGCGGGCGACGGCGCGGGTGTTGGAACCTTCGCCGCAGCCGAGATCAAGCCCGGCAAGGCCTGCCACCGGCGGCAGCACCTTCAGAAAGGCCGGTGTGTTCAGCGCGTCGCACCGAAGGGAGTACAGCCGCGTCAATGCTTCTCAAGGTATTATTATCCGACCAGAAGCTCAGGGCGATGGTTTGCGTTGGTTGAAGTCGACGATTCCTCCGACAGCAGGTGCTTTGATGAATCTTTTCCGTTCACTTTTGGCATCTCTCCCGAATCCTGCCGTTCCGCCGGCATCTGCCGCTGATGGCACAAATAAAGGGTCAGGAACTGGGCGGCCGGCTTGAAGCGCGAGGATTGACGAGGACAGCTCCTCTCCTGATCCCGGATGGAAGGTGGGCGTTCACGTGCACCTGCGGAAGATTGGAGCAAGGACGTCCATCCCACGTTCCCTCATTCCTGTGCTCGTCACAGGAATCCAGCCACGGCGCGTCGGCGCCGTGAATGAAGCGGTACCGCAAGCCGAAAGAGTTTTTCGCACCCAAGGACTTGGGCGCACTGGATTCCTGTGACAAGCACAGGAATGAGGGCGAGGGGATGGCCGTCCTTACTCTCGCCGAACGCATGGACTTGATGTGCTGCAATAGAAGCCGCTTGAGCTGCATCACCCCAGGCTCACACTCTTGAACGCGGCGATGATGCTTTGGGCAGCGAGCTGCGCCTCATCTGACGTCGTCTGGAAATTGGTGACGGAGAGGCGCAGCACGTCGCGGCCGCGCCATTTGGCGCCGCCGGCGAAGATGATGCCGTCCGCCTGAATCTTTTCGATCGTCTTTCGCGTCAGTGCGTCGCCTTCTTCGTTCGGCAGGTCGGCTCCGAAGCGGATGACGAGCTGGTTCAGCGCCACCTCGTTCAGAATGGCGATGCCCGGTTGTTGCGACAGGAGATCGGCCACCAACCGCGCTGAGGCGCAGCACTGGTCGATCAGGGCGGCGATGCCGTCGCGGCCGAGATGTTTCAGCATCGCCCAGGTGGCAAAGCCGCGCGCCCGTCTCGAAAGCTCGGGCACGTAGAGTGAGGGATCGCGTTCGCCTTCGCCTGCGAGCGGCAGGTAGCTCGCGGCGATCGTCATGGCGCGGCGATGGGCGAGCTCGTCGCGGACGATCGCATAGCCGCAATCATAGGGCGTCTGCAGCCACTTGTGGCCGTCGGTCGCCCAGCTGTCGGCCGCTTCGATGCCGCGGCTGAGGTGGCTGGTCTTCGCTGATGCCTGCGCCCAGAGGCCAAAGGCGCCATCGATATGCACCCAGGCGCCTTTCGCCTTCAACAGCGGGATGATGGTGGCGAAATCGTCGAAGGCGCCTGTATTGATCTGCCCCGCCTGGAGAACGGCGATGACCGGTCCACAGAAAGTATCGAGCGTGCCCGCCAGCGCGGCCGGGTCTATCCGTCCCATCGCGTCGGCGGGCAGGCGCAGCACGCGATCATGCCCGAGGCCGAGGAACTGAAGCGCTGAGAAGACGGTCGTGTGGGCATCGTCGCCGATCAGCACCGTAATCTCAGGCGCCCCGAACAGGCCCTTTGCGTCGGCATCCCAGCCCACCTGGCGCAGCACCTCGCCGCGGGCGGCGGCGAGGCAGGTGAAGTTCGCCACCGTCGCGCCGGTGACGAAGCCGACCGAGCTTTCGGCCGGCAGCTTCAGGAGATCGAGAAGCCATCTCGCCGCGACGGTCTCGACGGCGGCCGCGGCCGGGGCGGCGGCATGGTTTCCGGCATTCTGGCCCCAGGCGCTGGTGAGGAAATCGGCCGCGACGCCGACCGGATGGGAGCCGCCGATGACCCAGCCGAAAAAGCGCGGCCCAGTGGTCGCATGCAGCCCGGGTTCGGCGCCGTCCGAGAGACGCCTGATGACATCAATCATATCGGAACCGGCAGCCGGCAGCGGCTCTTCGAAACAGGCAAGCGAGGCTGCGTAGTCGTGGGTGGGCATATGGCGGGCGGGCGCTGCCTGCCGGAACGCGGCCGCAAGGCGGGCGGCTTCCTGAAACAGAGATGCAATTGCCGTCATGCGGATCCCCCTGCCGCCACCGATCCTGGAGGGCCTCACCCTCGAAAGCAGGCTGCCGGCACACGCAATCTAGCCCATATCGCCGAGGCTGTCTTCGCCTGGCAGATCTCGAATCTGGGTTCCGGGGCCTTCCTTGGGCTTGCCGAGACCTCAAGACAAATCGAGCATCGGGGGAGGCGCTTCCTAAATATTTACAATAACTACCTTATCCCGTTCTGTGCATTTTTGAAACTTCGCGGCTCTTGTTGAAAATGATTGCCTTCGTTGCAAGTATCGTTCAATGATGCGGAAATATCATTTGCACCATTGTCAAGTTGGTGCCGCCAATCAGCGAGGGATATGCACTGAAATATTTCCTTCTCTACGCGCTGACATGCACGTTGGTCGGGATAGCTCTTCTCTTCATCATCCGTGAAGTTGTACCGTTCGCGATCGACAAGCCAACCGATCAATCGGTGGCCGGCTCAACAGATGAGCCGGTTGCCGGGCCAACCGGTGAGCCGTTGAGCGCGGCAACCGGCAAGCCGGTGCCGGGGGCAACCGGCAAGCCGGTGCCGGGGGCAACCGGCAAGCCGGTGCCGGGGGCAACCGGCAAGCCGGTGCCGGGGGCAACCGGCAAGCCGGTGCCGGGGCGAACAACCGATCAATCCGCCGTCCAGCCAGCCGATCCCCTGATCGTCCGATCCACCGGCCAGCCGGTCGACGGGCCAACTGGCGAACCGGCAGCAAGGCCGACTGATCAATCGGTGGTCGGTCCGAGCGGTGAACCGGTCGTCCGGAAGGGTGGCCGGCTGGGGAGCCCGGCGCAGTGACCGGCGCCTGAGACGACGGATTTCCGTTCGACTTCGTCACTTTGAGCATATGCTGGACTACGAAGCGTCCTGACACCGGTTGCATCGGCTGAGGCCATCTGTATTGACAGTACCTCTCATCTCGCAGGAGGTCCCGATGGATGGAAGTGGCACGACGATCAGGCATGTCAGGGCAGACGAAGTGGAGGCCTTCCGGCGCATCCGTCTGGAAGCGCTTCGCACCGAACCGTCCCTCTTTGCAAGCCGCTACGAGGATTGGCAGGCTCTTTCTCTCGAGGAGTGGCGCAATCGCCTGAATGAGCCAGTTTTTATCGCCTTTCAGGGTGACGAACCCGTCGGCATAACTGGCCTAGTTCGGCAGCGGTCGAGCAAGATGGCCCATCGCGCGACGATCATCATGGTTTACGTGAGAAGGAGCCTGCGCGGAACGGGCCTTGCCGGCAAGCTGCTCGGCGCGGTGGCCGATCACGCGCGCGATATCGGCATCCTGCAACTGGAACTCTTCGTCAGCGCAGAAAACCCGGCGGCAATACGCTTCTATCAGCGGGAAGGCTTCTCCGAGATCGGTAGGATTCCCGGCGGGGTTCTGGAGGAGGGCAGGGAGATCGACGACGTCATGATGGCTCGCCGTCTGGTCGGTTAGGTCTCACGCGGATGTTTCAGCGCATGTCGGCTTGCCCAATCTATTGACCTCAAGTGGGGTTGGGGTTGCAGCATGCCGGCATGGGTTGGAGATTTGGCCGTGACGAAAATTCTGAAAGACGAGGATCTGGTCGGCAGCGTGCTGATGGTGGTCGCAATCGATGCGCTCGATACCGCTTTTCTCGCGAGCGCCGGCAATCGACTGATTTCTCCACCCCGGCACCATGTCTCGTTTCCCGGTCGAGGCGATCTCGTCTTCACCGTCGGCGGTATCCTTGGCGAGAAACCGCTTGCGGGCTTTCGGGTCTATGAAACATTCGACGGGGCGGAGCATTCGCAGATCGTCGCGGTGTGGTCGGCCGACGACGCGAAGCTCAAGGGCATTATTCTCGGAGATCGTCTCGGCAATCTCAGAACCGGTGCGATCGGAGGGCTCGCTATCCGGCATCTCAGCGCGCCTGACGCCAAGATCGTCGGGATCCTCGGCAGCGGAGGGCAAGCGCGAACCCAGCTTGCCGCGGCCGCCGCCGTTCGAAAGCTGGACCGCGCCCGCGTCTATAGCCGCGACGAGAAGAATCGCGCCGCCTTTGCAGCCGAGATGCAGCACGCCTTGGGTATTGAAGTGGAGCCTGCCGGCAGCGCTTCTGAAGCCGTCTATGACGCCGACATCGTCATCTGTGCGACGACGAGCCGAACGCCCGTCATTCATGCGCGGGATTTGAAGCCCGGCGTGCACGTCAACACCGTTGGCCCGAAAACGCATGAGGGATACGAACTCGGCCTGGATCTTGCCGATGTCGCCGCCGTGATCGCGACGGATTCACCCGAACAGACGCGCGCCTATGCTTCGCCCTTTTTCCTGACCGGCTGCGGCAATGAACACCGCATGGCCGACCTTTCCGATATCATGGCCGGGAAAACGGCCGGGCGAGGGTCGCCTGGCGATACGACGCTGTTTTGCTCCGTCGGATTGGCTGGAACCGAGGTCGTCGTCGCCTCGGCAATCCTCGATATGCTGTGAGCCCGTTTTCCTTATTCACGCCAGGCCCAGCACATCCCCCATGGCGTATTCGCCGGGTGCGCGCCCTGCGATCCAGCGGGCGGCGGCAAGCGCGCCGCGGGCGAACATGCCGCGATCGAGAGCCGAATGCGAGAGCGTCACGACTTCCTCGGCGGCGGCAAACAGGACGCTGTGTTCTCCGACGAGCCCGCCGGCCCGAAGGACGGCAAAGCCGATTTCGCCGGGCGGGCGCTCGCCGGTGATGCCGTCACGCCCGCGCCGCTCGACAGATGAAAGGGAAACGCCGCGGCCTTCGGCCGCCGCTTCGCCGAGCATCAGCGCCGTACCGGACGGCGCGTCGATCTTCCTGTTGTGATGGGCTTCGAGGATTTCGATATCCCAGCTATGCGCGGGAAGGGCGCGCGCGGCCTGGGCGACTAGGCCAACCAGCATGTTGACGCCGATGGAGAAATTGCCGGAGCGCAGGATCGGAATCGCGCGGGCGGCCTCCGCGATCCGTTCGAGCTCATCCGGCTCGAACCCCGTCGCCCCGATCACCAGGGCCGGTCCGCCGGCCGAAGCGCACAAACCGGCAAGTTCGGCGGCAGCACGTCCCGTCGTGAAATCCAGGATCACGTCGGTCGCTCCGATCGCAGCCGAACGGTCGATCAGCCCGGCGCTCATGGAGCCTTCTCGGCCGATGCCGCCGACGAACGCAAAAGCCGGATCGGCCGCCAGCAGCGGCATGATGGCGCGACCCATGCGGCCGTTCGCGCCGGCGACGGCTATTTTGATTGGTGAGGTCACGGACTTTCCTTGGCTCGCGATATTTCCAACGGGCGGCTGTTTGCATCGGCATTACGCCGGCGAATGGGATCTGCCACTACCGCACTTGCGCTCCCGGGGCAAAGCAGCGATCTCCTCTGGTCGTCTGGTGCCTACCAGTTGCCGGGGTCGGCGGTGTGATCGATGCTGGCGAATTCGTCGGCCTTTTGCCGATCCAGCTTCACCTCCGTGCCAGCCTTCGTCTCGTCGACGACCGAGTAGCGGTCGGGGATCGGTCCCCTTGATAGTTCCTGATACAGGAGCAAGGCGGCCTCCTCGGCGGTGTCGGCCTCGATCTCCCGAGTGATTGATACGGTGAACTTGTGCATGGCTTCGGCCCTCTCGATCGGTGCGCCGGCGTGTGCGTGGCTTGCGCAGTCTGACACGAGTTTTGTGTCGATGACACTAAAACTGCTCGCTTAGAATTTGATTCATTTGATGGCTTCAGGTCTTTGTTTTTATGAATGTAGTGGTGCCAAGCCGCCGTACCGTTTTGGGCGAACTCAGCCGAGGAGATAGGTCATGCGCCTGAATCAAGTAACCGTTACGATGCCTGACCTCGATGCGGGCTGGAACTTCTACTGCGTTCTCGGTCTCACGCCGGTCGTCGACGCTCGTCCTCGCTATGCGCGCTTCGTCTGCCCGGACGGGGACAGCACCTTCTCCCTGCATCAGGGCGAAGGTGGCGGTGGCGGCACCACGGTGTATTTCGAGTGCGAGAAGCTGGACGAGACGGTCGGCAGTCTCAGCGAGGCCGGTCTTCGTTTCGTCACCGGACCGGAGGACAAGAGTTGGCTCTGGCGCGAGGCGGAGCTGTTCGACCCCGGCGGCAACCGCATCATCCTTTATTTCGCCGGATCGAACCGCACCGATCCGCCGTGGCGAATGGATAAGGCGGAGCGCCCGACGTAGGGCGCCTCGGCGCCTGCCTATCCCGGCCATTTCCCGAATTGACGAATCGCGGTCGCCTCGGCATCTTTGTGTCGGCGTGGCCTAACGCCGAACCTCCCAGGACCTTCCCCAGCAGGGTCTTCAACCGGAGGCAAAGGGACTTTCGTCTCGGGTCGTGATCCTTGGTCCTGATGTTTCGGGCCTGTTGCTGGGGAACGATGTCCGGAACGTGAGAGGCCCTGATATGACTGAGAATGGAAATTTCAAGCGACGGGTGCGTGCACGCGCCGCCAAGACGGGTGAATCCTACACCGCCGCCCGCATGCATGTTCTTCCCAGGTCGGCGAACGATGCACAGCCTGAGGCAAGACGTTTGCGTCTCGCCGTGGCCCAGACCACCCATGCAGACGATCCCCGCGATGCCGACAAGCTTCGCCAGAGTGGACAGGAGATACGCCTGCTGATGCGGCAGGCGCGAGAGGCAGGGGCGCGGCTCATCCACTTTCCCGAAGGAACGACATCATCGCCGAACAAGCGGATCATGTCGGAAATCGGGCCGGGAGAGATCGGGCCGTCCGATTGGCGGCGGTTCGAATGGGCCGTGTTGCGTGAGGAGCTGGATAAAACGCGCAGACTGGCGCGCGAACTCGGGCTCTGGACGGTCATCGGCTCGGTGCATCCGCTGACGCCGCCGCACCGGCCGCACAACAGCCTTTATGTCGTCTCCGATCGCGGCGAACTGGTGACGCGCTACGATGAGCGGCTGCTGTCGAACACCAAGATCTCCTTCATGTACACGCCAGGTTCGATCCCCGTGACCTTCGAGGTCGACGGCATCCGTTTTGGCTGTGCGCTCGGCATGGAGTGCAACTTTGCTCAAATTTTCACTGAATACGAGCGGCTCGATGTCCACTGCGTGCTGTTTTCGTCCACTGGGGGGACGTCGGCCAATGATACCTCCTTCGCCGCCGAGGTGCAGGGGTATGCGGCGAGCAACAGGTACTGGGTGAGTTTCTCCATACTCGCACATCCCGGTTTAGCCGATCCCGTGTCTTCCGGGATCGTCGCGCCCGGTGGCCGGTGGGCAGCGCAATGCCCTGCGGATGGAACGGCCGCGATATCGCTCACTGATATCGACGACAATCACGGCGATATTGCCCGGCCGTGGCGGCGCAAAGCGCTGGGCGGCCTCTACGAGCCGCACCGCGTGGCCGGCGATCCGCGCAGTGACGGGCGGGATATGTTTTAGAGCCGGGTCGCGTCGGTTGCATTCCGGCAAAGTGAATGCAGCCGATGCTATATGCACGGTTCCGCAAATCTCCTCATACCCGCTTGTCCCGAAGTCATTGAACCCGGACGATGGCAACACCGCAGGGACCTCGACCATTTAGCAACGCTGTACAGTCGTCCGCGTGAAATCACTCGGACTGGACTGGAGAAAGACGATTTGCCTCTTATTTCAGTGGGCAATGCGAAACGAAGAGCGAAAGGATCACGCAATGGCAAAGAACACGATCTGCGTATGGTACGACAAAGACGCTGAGGCTGCTGCCCGCTTCTATGCCGCGACTTTTCCCGACAGCGCCGTGGGTGCCGTCATTCGGGCACCGGGAGATTATCCTGACGGTAAGCAAGGAGACGTACTGGTCGTGGAATTCACCGTTGCGGGTATTCCTTGCATCGGCTTGAACGGCGGTCCTGCGTTCAAACACAACGAAGCCTTCTCATTTCAGATCGCAACCGACGATCAGGAAGAAACCGATCGCTATTGGAACGCCATCGTCGGCAATGGCGGCCAGGAAAGCGAGTGCGGCTGGTGCAAGGACAAGTGGGGTGTGTCCTGGCAGATTACGCCGAGGGTCCTCTCCGAAGCGCTCTCGGCAGGCGGTGGCGAGGCAAAGCGTGCTTTTGACGCGATGATGACCATGAGGAAGATCGACATTGCAGCGATCGAGGCCGCCAGGCGCGGCTGAGGCAGCTTCGCGCAGAACGATCTTTTACCAGGGCTAGCATCTCGCGCGCGATCCGGTCCGTGTCGCTCCTCGCAGTCGGCTCAGAACCAGAGATCGCGCACGCAGCGCCCCTTGGATGGAAGATCTTCAAATGTGTCCAGGCCGTCGAAATGATCGATAGGCAGATGATGAACGAGATCCGGCGGCGCAAGCCGCATGTTGACGGCCATGCGCCTGCGGCCATCCTTTGGAAGCCGCAGGCCGCGCCAGCTCAAGACACAGGCGCAGGATGAGCAGAACAAGATTTCGAGAGACGGCTCGTCCCTGTCGGCGCGGGTATAGGAGGCGGTCTCACCGGTGAGAGCGATGCGCTCTCCTTCGTAGTCATAGGCCCACAGCGTACCGTAGCGTCGGCAGAGCGTGCAGTTGCAGGCGGTGATCGAGCCGGGTTCACCTTCGAGTGTCCAGCTTGTCTTGCCGCAATGACATGAGCCCGTCAGCATGAGCGTCGGTTCGATCCTGCTTGCTATTCGAGGACGGCATCCTGCCTCAGTCGCGCGATGACCGCAATTGGGCGATCCGGCTCCGCTTGCTTCTCTGGCTTCCTAACCGGCGTTCGCGATACGTCAGGCTTCGTCAGGCTTTCTGAAATTTATAATTGAGATTGCAGCATGAAGATGATTTTCTGCGACCTTGCGTAGCTGAGTCCACGCCTCCTCCCGATTTAATCCGAGTGGCCCATGTCGATTTCAGATGCGATCTATCGTCCTTTCGAAAGCCTGATCCGGCCGCTCGATATCCCCTACCGGCCGCTGCCGTCGAAGGGGCCGGTGGCGGTACTCCTGCATTTCATCTCGATGTTTCGCGGCGTGCTGATTGTGGTGACGCTTTGCACCATGGCGAACGAGGCCATGAATCTAAGCATTGTCTGGGGGCTGTCGGTCATCGTCGACGGTGTTACGCAACAGGGTGCATCCGCTTTCCTGGCGAGTGAATGGCCGCTGCTGACCTTCCTCGGCTTGCTGCTCTTTCCGGCCATGCCGATCGCCTCGTTCCTCGTCAACACGCTGACCTCGCATACGCTCGGCATCGGCATGCCGGCCGCCATCCAGTGGCAGGGTCACAAGGCGGTGGAGCGGCAGGATCTCGGCTTCTTCCATGATCTCTATGCCGGCCAGGTCACCTCGCGCCTGCAGCAGGTGGCCTCTGCTGTCCAACAGCAGCTCATTTCCGCCTTCCAGTCCATTCCACGCTTCCTGATGCAGATGGTGGGCTCCGTGATCCTGCTCAGCGCCTTGTCCTGGCAGCTCGCCGTGCCGACCGTCATCTGGATCACGCTCAACGTCCTGCTCGCCGTCAGGCTGGCACCGATCTTTACCGAGCGCGCTCGCCGCTCCGCCAAGCGGCGCAGCCTGATCGCCGGCGCCATCACCGATCTCTACACCAACATGCAGATGGTCAAGCAGTTCGCCGCCGAAGACAGCGAGGCGGGCACTATCCGCGGTATTATCGGCAAGTCGATCGAGACCCAGCAAAGCGAACAACGCATTTATCGCACAGCCGAGCTGACTGTTGTCGTCCTCAACGTGCTGCACTGGCTGTCCATTCTGTCGATCGGCTTTACCGGCCTCGTCGAGGGGGGCGTGACGATCGGCGAATTTACCGGCGCCGTCTATGTCCTCCAACGGCTGTCTGGCCACACCTTCACCTTCCTGCAAATGGGCCGGCAGATCTTCCAGGCGATCGGCACGATCAGGGATGCCATGCCGGTCATGACGACGCCGCCCGCGATCACCAACCGGCCGGATGCGGCAGACCTCAAGGTCGAGAGCGGCGAGATCCGTTTCGAAAACGTCCGCTTCGCCTACAAGTCAGGCAAGCCCGTCATCGATGATCTGTCGCTGACGGTCCGATCCGGCGAAAAGGTCGGCCTCGTCGGCCTCTCAGGCGCCGGCAAGACCACGCTCGCCAACCTGCTCCTGCGCTTCTACGACATCAAGGACGGCGCGATCTTCGTCGACGGGCAGGATATCCGTGCCGTCACGCAGGCAAGCCTTCGCCGTGCCATCGGGGTCATCGCGCAGGACGTCGCGCTGCTGCATCGTTCGGTCGGCGACAATATCCGTTACGGCCGGCCGGAGGCGACGAGGGACGAGATCGAAGAGGTGGCGAAGATGGCAAGCGCCGATGTCTTCATCGCCGATCTTTCCGACGGCGAAGGCCGCAGGGGTTATGACGCCTTCGTCGGCGACCGCGGCATCAAACTGTCAGGCGGCCAGCGCCAGCGCGTGGCCATCGCCCGCGTTCTCCTGAAGGATGCGCCGATCCTGGTGCTCGACGAGGCGACCTCCGCCCTCGACAGCGAATCCGAAGCCGCCATCCAGAAAAGGCTCAACCTCGTCATGGAGGGAAAGACGGTGATCGCCATCGCCCACCGGCTGTCGACCATCGCCAGGATGGACCGGATCGTCGTGCTCGACCACGGGCGCATCGTGGAGGAGGGCAGGCCGGACGAACTGGTCGAGCAAGACGGCCTATTTGCCCGCTTGTGGAAACGCCAGACCGGCGGCTTCATTCCCGAAGAGATCGACGAACTCTTGCCGGGCTCGCCGGCGGCCTGAGCGGCCGGTCCTCACGTAAACCGGGATAATATCAGCGGACTAGAAGCATGCGACGGGGACCTTCTCCATCGCCGCACCCCTTGACGATGGCGGCGACCGTCCTGCCTATTGCCGGCAAGGGAACCGGGGGCAGGGTGGTCATGATCAATCCGTCGAGCAGGTCGGGCAGGCGCGACCCCGATGTCACCATCCGTCGCATTCTGAAGGTCAACCATGCGGGCGAATTCGGCGCTATCAGGATCTATGGCGCCCAGATCCTGGTGGCCCGGCGACTGTTCCCCGACATCGTGCCGGCGCTTGAAGAGATGCGTCGGGACGAGATCGACCATTGCCGCCTGTTTCGCGAGGCGATGCCTGCAAGGAGCGCCAAGCCCTGTCGTGTCATGTCATTCTGGAGTCTTGGCGGTTCAGTCCTCGGCTTTCTGGCGGCGCTAGGCGGGCCCAACTTGATCTGGATTTGCACTGAAGCGGTCGAAAGCACGGTCCATCGCCATCTCGAAGACCAGTTGGCTTTCCTTGCGAAGCGCGACCCCGAGCTTCATGCCCTCATCGCGTCGATCCAGGAACAGGAACTGGCACATCTCAGGACGGCCGAAAGCAGCCAGAAGGGGCGGGGCCTCAGCCACGCCCTGCTCCTGCCCGTCGTCGGCGCCCTGACCGACCTGATGATCTGGCTCTCGACCTGGGGAGACTCGAGCTGGATGCGCGCCGAAATGGCACGTGCGGGGAGGGACTAGTCTCGCTGCGCAAACGGTGACTTGCTGCTGTCGGGCCTTTGGCCAAATGCGAGTGCGCTATTCGACGAGCCCGAAGATAGGGCCGTAGCCGCCGTGCCAGGATCGGTCGTTGCGGCCCATTGCCGGATTGTAAAGTCCGACACCGCGTCCGCCATCAAGAAACAAGGCATCCGGGCATTTCAGATGGTCGCGGAAGAGCCGTGCGAAATCGTGGAAATTCACGCCGTCTTCGCTGATCGCGAAACGAACCGCGGCATGCTCGCAGACGCCGACACCGTTGCGGCGGGTTCGGTCTGTCGAGCCGACGATGAAGATCGGGTTCAGCTTGTTAGCAATGACAAGCATCGGGCCGGATTGCGTGGCGAACCGCACCTTGGGCCGACGCTTCAGAAATTCATCGGTCGGGAGTATCCCGGCACCTGCCTCACCCAGAAAGAACACGCCGTTCGGCTTCTTATAAAAATTCGGCACCTGACCGGCGGAGCTTTCGGCCTTGGTCGTATTGGCGGGCTGCAATTCCCTGGCGTTTTCGACATAAAGTCCCATCGGCGAAAAATCGGCCCGGTACATCCCGGCGTTGACGGCGAATGTCAGCGTTCGCCCCTCGGCGCGAACGGCTTCGGCAAGGCTTGAAAAAGTGCGATACGGTGCGTCATCGGCGTTCTTCCAGAACAATCGCAGGTCGGCTTTGCCCGGTTCCAGCGTGCAGACGACGTATTTTGCCTCTTCGAAGCTTTCCTGCTCACATTGTTCGGCATGCGCCTGATGCAGGAATGTCATCGTTGCTGCCAGCATGATGGCGGCGGCGAGCACGCTGTGTTTGAGATAGGTCATTGGTGCAGGACTCTCTTCATATCGATAATGAAGCGTTTAATTGTGAGATTGCAATAGTTTGATGCGGGGCTTCCGGCTCGTTGCGACGCTCGACGATGCTGTATTATGAGGCTGACAAGACAACACGAGGCAGAAGCGATGGTTGGGAAGTTTCTAAAGCGCGGTGCAATCATTGACACGAGGAAGAGCGAAGAGAGAACGAACGCTCTGCAAAAACGAACTGGGCAAACCAGGTATCACGTTGACGCGGTGTCTTGCGGTTGCCCCGATGACAATTGTGGAGCATTTCATATCATCAGAACAGAGCGGCCACTTCCATCTGTTGAAAAAGCTGAACAAATTCTCCGATCACATCGACGGAACAAGAAACGGCCTGAAGATCGATAGGATATGCGATTGGAGACGCCCACCGACCATTGCGATCAATGACTACTCCAGCGATGCATGCCGGAGTCGCCGGCTCCGGTATCGCTGGTTCACAGCGTGATTGGTATCCGCTGATTTACCGCGAAAACCGCAACTCATCGTTCTTGTATGTTCGTATCGGCGCGATATGAGTTCCGCAGATCCTGTGGCAGGGAAGGGAAGATCATGAGTGTCTACGCAACAGTCGGTGCAATCGATTCCGCCAAATCGAATGGGTTTTATGATGCGACCTTGGCAACGATCGGATGGAGCAAACATCGGGAATTTCCCGGATGGAGCGCCTATTCCGAAGGCGGGAAGGGTGACGGTTTCGTTCTATGGGTTTGCAAGCCGTTCAACGGCAGACCCGCGAGCGCCGGAAATGGCTCGATGGTTGCTTTCATGGCCAAGTCCCGCGCCGAGGTGGATGCTTTTTATGACGTTGCCATGACCAACGGCGGAACGGACGAGGGCGCGCCTGGTCTACGTCCGCACTACGGGCCGAACTGGTATTCCGCTTACGTGCGTGGCCCCGCCGGAAACAAGATTGCTGTCGTCTATGACGGCTGAGGCCAGTTTGATTGCCGCAATTCGACGTCTCAGAGACTACCAAGCGGTACGGGCGGTGCCGAGCGCGGTCGTATGAGAGGATGAGACCTGGGCGACGTGCGCCTTGAGCGACACGACGCAGTTTCCCGGAACGCTGAGATTGTGCGACGTCAAGTGTTTCAGCAATGTCTCGGCGTCGCGCTTTTCGGTTAGCGGAAATGTCACAGTCATGCGAATTCTCCAACGAATAAACTGAGCATCCGCACAAATTAATGTCTAAATTCTTTTGCACTGCAACAAGAAAATTTTAACGATAAAATTAAAATCGATTAGCTTTCGGAGCAACCATTTTAAAAATCGTTTGAAATTGGATTTGGGGCTTCTCCATGGAAGCCTTGACTGCTTCGCCCAGCCGCCAGAGACGATGCCGTCAATGTGGGCATTGACCTATCCGGTCATTGACCCTTGCAGCTTATGGGATCCGAACCGGCCCGTTTCGACCGGTTCCCGCAGGTCGAAGTGCGGAGGGGAAGGCGCTTGGAGCGTCGTGAGCGTTAGGTGCGCTGGCCGACATAAGATCGGGCGGTCATCTGCCGTTGCGGGCGGCCCAGCTCCTGAGCCGCAATCCGTTGAGCCTGATGAAACCTTCCGCGTCGTGATGATCGAAGGCGATGGCGCTTTCTTCAAAGGTGACGAGGTCGGCGGAGTAGAGTGAGCAGGGGGAGGCGCGGGAGATGACCGAGGCGCTTCCCTTGTAGAGCCTGAGCGTCACTTCGCCGCTGACGAAAGCCTGGCTGTGGTCGATCAGGGCTTGCAGCATGTCCCGCTCGGGCGCGAACCAGAAGCCGTTGTAGATCAGCTCAGCGTAGCGCGGCATGATCTCGTCCTTCAGATGCGCCGCGGCGCGGTCGAGCGTGATCGATTCAATGCCACGATGGGCTGCGAGCAGGATTGTCCCTCCCGGCGTTTCGTATATTCCCCTCGACTTCATGCCGATGAACCGGTTTTCAACGAGATCGAGCCGCCCGACACCATGCCGGCCGCCCAGTCCATTGAGCTCGGTCAGCAATGCAGCCGGCGTCATGGCCTTGCCGTTCACGGAAACCGGATCGCCCCTTTCGAAACCGATGGTGATGATCTCGGGGGCATCGGGCGCGTCGACCGGATCGACCGTGCGCTGATAGACATGATCGGGTGCGACCTCCGCCGGATTTTCGAGAATCTTGCCTTCGGTCGAGGTGTGCAGCAGGTTGGCGTCGATCGAGAATGGCGCCTCGCCGCGCTTGTCGCTCGGCACCGGGATATGATGCTTTTCGGCATATTCCAGAAGCTGCATGCGGGAGCGGATGTTCCATTGGCGCCAGGGCGCGATGACCTTAATCGATGGGTCGAGCGCATTGACGGCCAGCTCGAACCGGAGCTGATCATTGCCCTTGCCGGTCGCACCATGGGCAACGGCATCCGCGCCGACCTCCCGGGCTATGCCGACCAGATGCTTGGCAATCAGCGGCCGTGCGATGGAACTGCCCAGCAGATACTGCCCCTCATAGAGTGCGTTCGCCCGCAGCATCGGAAAGACGAAGTCGCGGACGAATTCCTCGCGCAGATCGACGATGCGGATGTCCTTGACCCCTGACATCTCCGCCTTGGCTCGCGCCGGCTCGAGCTCCTCGCCCTGGCCGAGATCGGCGGTGAACGTCACCACCTCGCATCCGTAAGTCTCCTGCAACCATTTGAGGATGATCGAGGTATCGAGCCCGCCCGAATAAGAAAGTACAATTTTCTCTATCTTGCTCATCAAGCCATCTCCGTTCTCAATCTGGAACAATAGGCCAGATCCTGCGCAATGAGCTTGCGAAACATCCGCAAAATTGCGAAAGTTTGGCATATCATGCCATTGCAGCATCAATCGGAGCTATGAAATGCCAGTCGTCCTGGACCCGATCGACCGCCATATTCTGCGCGTGCTTCAGCGTGACGGGCGTATTTCGAACGTCGATCTGGCGAAGGAGGTAGGCCTGTCGCCGTCGCCGTGCCTGCGTCGTGTCCGGCTGCTGGAAGAGGCCGGGATCATCGATCGCTACGTCGCCGTGCTGGACCCTGCAAAGGTCGGGGCGGGGCTGACGGTTTTTGCCCGCGTCTGGTTCAAGACCCAGGACGCCGAGGTCACGCTCCGGTTT
This sequence comes from Rhizobium sp. 10PS4, assembly GCF_032464805.1. Taxonomy (NCBI): domain Bacteria; kingdom Pseudomonadati; phylum Pseudomonadota; class Alphaproteobacteria; order Hyphomicrobiales; family Rhizobiaceae; genus Rhizobium; species Rhizobium sp. 10PS4. The sequence goes on from NZ_JAWDIW010000002.1 coordinate 520,700, forward strand.
GCTGAAGCGGTCAGGCGGTTTCCCGAGGTGATGGAATGCTACCTGACGACAGGGGAATGCGACGCAGTCCTTCGGATCGTCACCGCCGATCTGCACAGCTATTGGCGTTTTCAGGCCGATCACCTGACGCGCATTCCGAGCGTTCTCAGCGTCAAGACCGACGTGCCGATGGAAACGCTGAAGCGAAGTTTCGAACTGCCGTTGAGATAGGCTTCGTGCCCTATCCGAGAGAAGAGGAGGCACTCCGGCTCCTTGCCAGCCAGACGAGGCCTGTGACCAGGAGCAGGATCATCGCGGCATGGGTGATGTAATCGAGCGTGGTTTGCGGGCCGACGCCGACGGCGATGGTAAAGGCGCCGACGAGGGTGCCGAGGAGAGCGAAGGACTGGGCGAGGATCGCAGCCGTTCGGCTCCACGATCGGTCAAGGCCGAGCGAGATCAGGCCGAGATGAGTACGGCTGATATCACCGCTTCGGCAATCATCGCCCGCCGGTGTTCGTGGCCTTCGAGGATGAACCCGGCATGGGTGAGCGAGGCAATGGCAGAAAAACAGGTTTCGATCAGGAAGAGGATCGCGACGGCTGAACGCATGGCATGGCTCCTTGGCAAGGTGGACGCCCAATGGACTTCCGGGGAAGTCGCCGATAAGGTTTGATCGATACGATAATTTGAATAATAAAACTATTTTCAAGTATGTTGCGAGGACATTTGATGCCTTCCGCCTCCGACCGTCATGCCAGAGCCGCCGCCTCGGCGTGGCGGATGATGTTCGATCTCTTGACGAAAACGGCGCCGAAGCGGCTGGAAAGCCTTCAGGCGAGGGGGCTGACGCCAAACGATTCCAGGGCTCTGTTCACCTTGCAAGACGAGGGGGAGCCGATCAGCGCTCTTGCCCGCCAATGGGGGTGCGACGCCTCGACCGCGACGTGGCTGGTCGACCGGCTGGAGCGTGCGGGTCTTGCCGAACGCGTAACGCCGGAACACGACCGCCGCGTCAAGCTGGTACAGCTGACCGACAAGGGCGCAGTCACCAAGGACGAGCTGTTGACCGAGCATTATCGCCCGCCGGCGGAACTGCGGCACCTTTCGGCCGGAGAGCTCGAAGAGATGGCCAGGCTGCTTGCCAAGACCGAAGGCGGGCACTGACGGGCGAGGGATCGTATCGTCGTCGCGGAGGCTAGATCATTCCTGGTTTCTCCGTGGCGCGGAGATGGTCTAACTTTTATTTTTGCGCGATTGGGGACGCGCTGTGTCAGACGATTCCGTATTCTTTCAAGAGCGCCTGCTCGTCGCCGGAAACCCAACCAAATATCTTCGGCTCTCCATTCAGTTTCTGAACGAGATAATGGACATCGAAATCTATCGAGATATCCGGTGCGTCCTGTCGAGAGTAGATCGCCGTCCAGGCAAGGTGAGCCACGCAATGACACTCATCGATCGGGGAGAGCCTGAGATCGCGTATCCGCATCTCTTTCGTCCCTGTCGCCCGATACCGCTCATAGCCCTGCTCCATGATCCGTCCGAGTTGATCGTCGTTTTTTCCGGCCATGACCCCGGCGGGCGAGGCTGCGATGAACGCGGAAGCGTAGAACGACGTGCTCGCATCCAAATCCACATCACCATTCAGCGCGCGATTGAAGAACCGCTGATATCGCGCGAACAGGTTCCTGACCGCAGTCTCCATCGATCACCCTCAATTCCAATCGGGCATGCCGGGTAGCAGTATGCTTGTGCGTGGTGCAATTGCCAATGCCAGCCGAGAGTTCAAAGGAACTAGCCAGCATAGGCCGCTTCTAGATGGGCGATGATGATCTTCCTCATCCTGTACATGGCCTGGACCACCCGCTTTGCCTTCTTGCGGTCGCGGCCGCCGATAAGGCGGACCGAATTTCTCCGGCAGCCAGCCGTCCGCGCGCTCCGAGCCACCATTTGCCAGCAGCGAAAGCTCAAAGCATTTCGTGATTGGCTCCTTGCCGAAATCGGTCATTCTTGAGATGCCGGGTGCACCAGGGCTCGGCCGAATGGAGTCCGCGATGAAAAGGGTAAAGCTTGACCAGTGGTTTGGCCGCGAAGCGTTTGGCGATGATCCTGCCAATTATCACAGCGCGCGGCCGCCTTATCCGCAGGCGACCTGGGCGGCCCTGCGCGAGCGCGCCGGTCTCAAGGCCAGCATCGACATATTGGAGATCGGCGCTGGTTCGGGGCTGGCCACGCGAGCCCTGCTTGGTCACCGGCCGCGCAGCCTCGTTGCCGTCGAGCCCGATGGCCGGCTTGCGGATTACTTTCGCGTCTCGATCGACGATCCCTGTCTTGATATCGTCGAGGCGCCTTTCGAGACCGCCGATCTCAAGCCGGCCTCCTTCGATCTGGTCGCTGCCGCGACGATGTTTCACTGGCTTGATCCGAAAGCTTCGCTGAAGAAGATCCATCGTCTGCTTCGGCCGGGCGGAGCGGTCGCCCTGTGGTGGAACGTCTTCGGCGATGCAGGCCGGCCGGATGCCTTCCATGACGAAACGGTGCATCTGTTCGCGAGTCATCCATCGAGCCTGTCGAGCGGCGATGCGGAGCGATTGCCTCACGGGCTGGACACTGGCGCCCGTGTCGCGGAACTGGCCGCCACCGGCTTCATTGCCGACGAGCCGCAATTTCTCTCGTGGACGCTGACGCTCGATCCGGCAGCCGTCCGCAGGCTGTATGCAACCTATTCCAACGTCGCAGCGCTGCCACCGGCCGAGCGCGGCGCGTTGCTCGATGCTCTGGAAGACATTGCCGCATCACGTTTTGGCGGACACGTCGAACGCAACATGACGACGGCGATCTATACGGCGCGCCGCCGTTCGTGACAGTCGAGGCGAGAGGGGCGGGAGAGAGGATCACTCAACCTGGATATGAATATGGTCGTCGTGGCGGGCGGCGCGGCAACCTTGAAAGCGGATATGGCTATCGGCGATGCCGAGCGCGTTCTTCAGATGCGGCTCGATGAAGATCTTCTGCAGGCCGAAGCGCGTCACACCTTCGCTCGTCAACCAGCCGATCGCGGCCGATGTGCGCTGCTCCTCGATCCAATAGGCCGGAAACAGAGGCTGCAGCGCATCGAAGTCCCAGCGGGTGGTAAGCCAGTCATTGCGCCCTTCGCATGGCCGTTCGTCGCCGGGGGCGGGTTGCTCGAAGGCGAAATAGCCGATCGGAGAACGGGTGGCGCCATTCAGGAAGGCACCGTCCTCATTCTTGTAATAATAGGCGAAGTCGAGCTTTTTCCCGTCGGCATGCGACAGATGCGGCAGTAGCGGAAAGCCGTTCATGAAAGGGAAATTCGCATCCAGCGCGACGGTGACGGTTCCGGGGAATTCCTTGTCCATGTGGGCGGCAAGCGCCTTTGCCAGATCGCGCAGCTCGGGTGTAACGTAGTTGCGGTTCAGCAGGCAATAGATCGGGGAGCGGACCACGAGCCGGTCCGTCGCGCCGGCGACGCAGGAGAGGCGAACTCGCCCGAAGATCGGCGCGGCGAGGCCTGCGGCAAAGGTGGCGCCGGCATAACAAAGCAGGAAGATCGCAAGCTTTGCCAGAAATCGCCGTAAGCCCCAGGCGCGTGAGGCGGCCAGCGCCACGAGATAGGCGATGCCGCCGATCTGCGTCAGCAACGTCAGAATGAGAACGATCAGGGCGTGAAGGGCAAAACGGAACACGGGAAGGCCTTGCGGACGTTGTCGTTCCCATAGGCGAGGCGATACTGCTGCGCAAGGCGGATGGCGGGGGAAGTTCGCGGCTCATTTATGCCCTTCCTTTGAGTGCTCCGAATTGACAGGAGAAATTATCTGACTAAAGTCAGATAATATGACTTATGATCCTGTCGCTCGTGTCCGTCGTTTCAACCGTGCAGTCACCTCCGAAGTCGGCGCTCTCGATACGTCTTTCCTCGGACGCGGCCGTCCGCTGGGTGCTGCCCGCGTCCTCAATTCGATCGGCCGGGGGCAATCGGATGTTGCGGTGATCCGCGATTATCTCGGTCTTGACTCGGGGCTGATGAGCCGTCTGCTGCGCAGTCTGGAAGAGGAGGGTCTCATCGAGACGGTGCCGAACCCTCAGGATGCGCGCCGCCGCGTTGCCCGGTTGACCGAAACCGGCCGTTGCGAGTTTCAGGCTTATGAAGCGCTTTCCAATGCGCAGGCGAAGTCGTTTCTGACGCGCCATCGGCGCCCGGACGAACTGCTGTGCGCCATGGATATCGTCGCTTCCTCGCTGAGGCGTGAGCAGATCGTGATCGAGGAGAAAGACCCGCGGCACGAGGACGTCAGCTATTGTCTCCGCGAATACTATGGCGAACTAGCACGCCGCTTCGAGAAGGGTTTCGACGTATCGCTTTCTCGCGATCCCGACGCCAAGGATATGATCCGTCCGCGCGGCGCGTTCCTGGTGGCCATGTCGGATGGCTTGCCGATCGGCTGTGTCGGGCTGAAGGGTAATGGTGGCGAGGTCGCGGAGATCAAACGGCTCTGGGTCGCCCCATCCGCGCGCGGCCTTGGGCTCGCAAGGCGCCTTATGACAGCCGCCGAGAACATCGCCCGCGAGCTATCCATCAAGCTCCTGCGCCTGGATACGAATAGCGCGCTGCCCGAGGCAACACAGCTTTATCGCGGAACCGGCTGGAATGAGATCGAGCGTTTCAATGACGACCCATACCCGGACACGTTCTTTGAGAAGCGGCTTTAAGTGACGCTCGCTTTGAGCTGTCCCACTTCTCCTCCGTCATTCCTGTGCTCGTCGCAGGAATCCAGTGCGCCCAAGTCCTTGGGCGCGAGAGAGTTTGTTGCTTGGATGAGAGTCATTCACGGCGCCGACGCGCCGTGGCTGGATTCATGTGACAGGCACAGGAATGAGGGAGGGCGAGGCACCGCCGTTGCCCAGCCCTTCGCATGGCTCAGGGCGTTCGGCCCTGCGATCGATTCACTGGATCGATCGCTCCTGCTTTGCAGGACCGGGCCTCACCCCTGCCGGTCAGGCGGCGAAGCGCTCCGTTATCGGGCGGCGGCGCAGGTTCGGCTGCGTTACCGCAGGTGGGTTATAGGCCGCCTCCAGCGGGCCGGTGTCGGTGCCGGGTGGGACGATCGCGTCGATCCGGTCGAGGATTTCGTCCGTCAGGCTCACCCCGGCGCCGGCAAGCAGATCGTCGAAGTGCTCCATCGTGCGCGGGCCGATGATCGCCGAGGTGACGGCGGGATGGGCGATGGTGAAGGCTATCGCCATGTGCGCCAGCGAAAGCCCCGCCTGCTGGGCGAGCGGGATGAGCCGTTCGACCGCGTCCAGCCGGCGCTCGTCGTTCATCTGCCTGGGGAAGCGTTTGGCGCGGGCGCTGTCGGGTTGCGGCGCGCCCTTGCGGTATTTGCCGGTGAGCATGCCCATCGCCAGCGGGCTCCACACCATCGCGCCCATTCCGTAACGCTCGCAGGCGGGCAGAACCTCGCGTTCGATACCGCGATTGAGGATCGAATAGGGCGGCTGCTCGGTGCGGAAACGTGCCAACCCGCGGCGCTCGGAAACCCATTGCGCCTCGATAATTTCCGAGACGGGGAAGGTCGACGATCCCACGGCGCGCACCTTGCCCGCCCGTATCAGGTCGGTGAGGGCCGACAGCGTCTCCTCGATGTCGGTATCGGGTGCCGGCCGGTGGATCAGGTAGAGATCGATATGGTCGGTCTGCAGGCGGCGGAGCGAATCCTCGACTGCGCGGATCAGCCAGCGGCGCGAATTGCCCTGCCGGTTCGGGTCGTCGCCCATCGGCAGATGTGCTTTAGTGGCGAGCACGATCTCGTCGCGCCGGCCCTTGAGCGCCTTGCCGACGATCTCCTCGGATTCGCCGCGGCTGTAGATATCGGCGGTGTCGATGAAGTTGATGCCGGCATCGAGCGCCTTGTGGATGATCCGGATCGAATCCTCGTGGTCGGGATTGCCGGCAGAGCCAAACATCATCGCGCCGAGGCAATAGGGGCTGACCTTGATGCCGGTTCTTCCAAGCGTGCGGTATTGCATGTCTGTTCCTTTATTGGGGAGGCGGACTTCGTGCGCATCGATGTGGCCAACATCGTCACGCTGTGTTAGCTTGCATAAACGGAACCGTATTCCGTTTATATACGGAACAATGTTCCGTTTTGCAAGTGAGTGAATGATGAGCGACGACAGAAAAGAGCAGGAGGACGGCCTGAAGCCCGGGGAAAGGGCGGACAGGCGTGTGCGCGCCGACGCCAAGCGCAATCTCGACGGGCTGCTTCAGGCGGCATTGACGGTGTTTGCGACCTCCGGCGTCGATGCCCCGGTGCGTGAGATCGCGGAGAAGGCCGGCGTCGGCATCGGCACCGTTTACCGGCATTTTCCCGAGCGTTCCGACCTCGTCGTTGCCGTCTTCCGCCGCGAAATCGACGCCTGCGCTGACGCTGCGCCGATCCTTGCCGCCGAACATGCGCCGGGCGAAGCGCTGGCCAGATGGATGCAGCGTTTCGTGGATTTTATCGCTGCCAAGCGCGGGCTTGCGGCGGCCCTGCACTCCGGCAACCCAGCCTTCGATGCCTTGCCCGCCTACTTCCAGCAGCGGCTGCAGCCGGCCCTTCGCTCGCTTCTCGACGCCGCCGCTGCCGCCGGCGAGGTCCGCACCGATATCGCGGCCGAGGATCTTTTGAATGCGGCCGCAAGCCTGAGCATGCACGCCTACGCCCAAGGGTCCGAACATGCCCGGCGTATGGTGTCCCTGCTGGTCGATGGGCTGCGCTACGGCGCCGTACAGCGGTGAAGATGTGCCGATGAAACAGGCCGTCGCCCGGCCGGCACGTGCGCTCGGCCGGGCAACGGCCTGGCGTCATCAGGTCCGCATCGACAGTTCGATATCCTCTTCGAATGGCGTTGAGAGGTAGCCGGCTGCAGGCAGGTGCACGCGGGCGAGGTATTCGGGGCACTCCCAAAACTTACACCCCCTTCGCAGGCAGCCTTCAGAGCGGCACCTGCCAGGATCTTTTGCATTGGGATTTCCGTCTTGATGTCATCATCGCCATTGCCGCCGCGGGCATCCTGCGGCATGCGCTGGCGTGAAGGAATCGACCTTGGACATGTTGCTCTCCTCCATCTGATTGCGGATCGAAACTAGTTGCATTGGCGCATAAGTGATCCTATATTGCAACCAGTTTTAAGGAGAGAATTCGTGGATATTGAACTGCGTTCGGGCTGCCCGATCAATCTGACGATGGAAGTGCTGGGCGATCGGTGGAGTCTCATCATCATCAGGGACATCATGTTCGGCAACCGCCGCCATTTCCGCGATCTTCTGACCCATTCGGAGGAGGGCATTGCCTCCAACATTCTGGCTGCCAGGCTGAAGCGTCTGCTTTCGCTCGGATTCATCAGCAAGCGGGACGACCCGAGCCACAGCCAGAAAGCGATCTACAGCCTGGCGGAGCCAGCGATCCAGCTCGTGCCGGTCTTTGCCATGATCGGCGCCTGGGGACGGCGGCATCTGCCTGTGAGCGAGGAGCTGAGCATCCGTGCGCAGCTTCTCGAAGAAGGCGGGCCGCCGCTGTGGGACGAATTTATGGAGGATCTCCGGCAGATCCACATCGTCGACCCGATCGGCGGCGCCAACGGTACATGCACTTCGCCGGTGCTCGCTAAGCTGACTGCGGCATTCCTCGAGGTCCGCGCGAGATCGTTGTCGCAGGCATACTGATATCGAGGAAGTCGGTCGGCTCGATCAGCCGCCGGCACCCTGGTACTTGCTGGTGGCATATCGCCAGTAGGCAATTGATATCAACACCCAGATCGGGCCGGCGAGGAGAGCCACCGGCCCGGCCCAGTCCCCGAGGATCGGGATGGGCTTGCCGAGCAGGGCGCCGACGGGGACCGAACTGGTGAGGGCGAGCGGGACCGCCGTGATGAGGATGGTCTGGATGCTGCCGGGGAAAATGTTGAGCGGGTAGCGCGTCAATTCCCAAAAGCCGAAGAAGATCGAGAACAGGTGGTTGGAGCGCACCCAGATCAGCGCCGTGGCGCCGATCATGGTGATGAGCGCCGCGGTCAGCAGCGTCGCGCTGAGGAGCGCGGCAATAAAGAACGATGCCGACCAGACCGACCAGGCGAAGTCGACGGACAGAACGGCCCAGCCCATCAGCGGGACCGCCAGGATGACGTGGCCGGCATAGCCGATATTGAGGCCGGAAAAAACCAGATAGGCCCAGGGGCTGAAAGGCTTGACCAACAGCGTGTCGAAAGTGCCGAGCCGCACCAGTTCTTCGAGGTCGCGCAATTGCACGAAGCTCATCGCGGCGCCGAGCGAGTAAGCCAGCAGCTGGAAGCTGAACAGCAGCGCCAGTTCCGGCCAGGTCCAGCCGCCAAGCGTATCGAAGCGGGCGAGCAGGATGCCGATGGTGGCAAAGACGCTGCCATAGGAAAGGATCTGCGCAAGACGGTCGAGCCAGAAAGCGCCGCGATACTCCATCTGGGAGCGGACATGCATCCGCACCAGCAGCGGCAGGACGCGAAGGTGATGAATAAGCACGATCAACCTCCCTGCACGGTGATGCGGGTGGAGGCGCTGCGCCACAGCCAGAGAACGCCGGCGAGGAACAGCGCGGCCCAGGCAAGGCCCAGGCCGAGATGCAGCCAGACATCGGCCGCGGACAGCCTGCCTAGATAGACCGCATTGGGATAATAGACCACCCAGGCGAAGGGCAGGTGGCGGGCAATCGTGGCCAGCGGTTCGGGGAAGAACCAGAACGGTATCAGTAGCCCTGAGAACAATTGCAGCAGGGCGCCTAGGATCCAGTCCAGCGAGAAGCTCGTCATCAGCCAGAAGGCGACGAGGCCGAAGAGCGCCGACATCAGGAACAGCAGCGTAAAGGACAGCGCCCAGAAGGCGATGAACATCAAGCCATCGAACAGGGTCGCCGGCGGCAGCATGCCGTAAAACAACGCGGTAAAGGCGATGGTCGGAATGACCTGGGTCATCAGGCGGTAACCAAAGCTGCCGCATTCGTTGGCGAAAAGATAGAGCGGATAGGACAAGGGCTTGAGCAGCCAGACTGCGATATCGCCTGTCTTGAGCGACCGGCCGATTTCGCCGATGATCCTTTCAGGGCGGGTCGCGCCCATCACGGCGCCGCCGAGCAGGGCATAGGTCACCATCTGCTGCAGGGACACGCCATCGACCACGATGCCGCCGATGCCGGCATAGGCCGCCTGCCAGATGGCGACACGCGCAAAGACCTGCACGAGTTTGCCGAAGATATTGGCCCATACTTCGTTGCGGTAGGCGAGCTGCGAATGGAAGGAGCTGCGGGCGAAGGCGAAATAGGCGCTCATGATGCCAGAGCCTTGGCATTGCGCCGCTGGTAGAAGGTGCGGATAACCTCTTCGATGTCGGGCTCGTGCAGCGCCACATCCTTGAGGCCGCGCCCGCTGCCGACCTCCGACAGGATTGCGACCAGCGATACGTCTTCACGCTCGATGAGATAGTTCTTGCGCAGGCCCTCATCGCTGACGAGTGCCGCGGTGCGCAACGGCAGCGGTCCAGGGTCGCTGGCAAATTCAAGTGTCAGCCGCCGGGCCGAACCCAATGCCGCGCGCAGGCTCTTCAACTCGCCGTCGAAGATGAGCCTGCTATGATCGACCATGATCAGCCGCGGGCAGATGGTCTCGATGTCCTGCAGGTCATGGGTGGTGAGGATGATGGTGACGCCGCGCTCACGGTTGATCTCGGCGAGAAAACGTCGCACGGCGTCCTTGGCGACCACATCAAGCCCGATGGTCGGCTCGTCCAGAAAGAGGATATTGGGGTCGTGCAGCAGCGACATCACGATCTCGGCGCGCATGCGCTGACCGAGGCTGAGCTGGCGCACCGCGCGGTCGAGAAAGGGCGTCAAATCAAGCAACTCGCTGAAGCGTCGGAGATTATCCGCATAGCGGGCGGTGGGAATGTCGTAGATGCGCTGATGCAGGGTAAAGCTGTCGACCAGCGGCAGGTCCCACCACAGCTGGCTGCGCTGGCCGAAAACGACGCCGATCTCGCGGGCATTGTCCATCCGCCGCAGATGTGGTGTCCGGCCGAGGACCGAGAGCGTGCCGTCGCTCGGCACCAGGATGCCGGTCATCATCTTGATCATTGTCGATTTGCCGGCGCCATTCGGGCCGAGATAGCCAACGGCTTCGCCGGCCGCGATGTCGAAACCGATGTCGGAAACGGCCAGAACTTCCGTATATTCGTTGGTCACCAGCGTCTTCAAGGCGCCCAGCAGGCCCGGAAATCGCTTGTGCTGCCGGAAGCGTTTGCTGACGCCCCGCGCCTCGATCAAAGCCGACATGTGTATTTCCTCAAGGGGTAATTCCAGCCGATTCGGCAGCAGCATCCAGGCTAACGCGAGGCTCGGCCAGTTCAAGCAAAAGTCGCTTTTGGGGGCGTTACTCAATCGGTCTAGCGTAGCCTTTTGCGTTGACAGCCATGATCAATCATTTCCTGTTAGGGTCATGAAGATTCTCGCGATATCCGGCAGCGCCCGGCGCAATTCCACCAATACCGCCATGCTGCAGGCTGTTCGCGCCGTAGCGCCAAATGAGATCGAGATTTCGATCTTCGACGGCGTGGGGCGGTTGCCGGTATTCTCGCCCGATCTCGAGGGAGAGCATCTGCCGGAGGCAGTGCGGAATTTCATCGATGCGATCGCTCAGAGCGATGGGGTGATCATTGCCAGCCCGGAATATGTCCGATCCATCCCCGGCGGCCTTAAGAATGCGATCGACTGGCTCGTATCGGGAGATGAGATCGTCCATAAGCCGATCGCCCTGCTGCACGCATCCCATCGCGGCGACGGCATGCTGACGGGTCTTCGCACCGTTCTTGCGACCATCACCGACCGGTTCGCGGGCGATATTTTCCTCAGGCTTCCTTTGATGAAGCTGGAGCCGGCCGAGGTGTTCAACACCATTGAGGCAGCGGAGAACCGTTCCAAGGTGCAGGCCTATCTTCAGGCATTCTCGGCCTATTGCACGGCAGACAGTAAGACCGCCTGAGGGTCCGCTCGCTGCATCATCGGACGTCCATCAGCAGGCCGTTCTCGAATGCCGTCTTTTCGTGAAGCGTGTGCAGAATGACGAGCGGGGCTGCGAGCAGCGCGGCGAGGATGAAAGCGGAGAGGAAGTGTCTCGTCAGGAGACGAAGGATATGTCGGATCATCTTGATCTCCAGCTGCCGCGAATATTCTTGTGCTGGACCTCAACAATTGCAGCAGCATGACCGGCCGCCTTGCAAGCTCCGCAATGCTGCCGCAACCCTTGTGGCGGACAGAGGGGAGAGCGAGGTAATGGACGGGCGATGCGGATACTGCTGATAGAGGATGAGAGGGAGTTGGCCGCGGCGCTGTCGGTCGCACTCGGCAAACATGGGATCGTTACCGACCACACGGTGCATCTGGTCGATGCGGTCGAGCTGACGCGGCAGAACCTCTATGATGCGATCCTGCTCGACCGGCGCCTGCCCGACGGGGAGGGGCTGAGCTTCATTCCCGAGCTCAGGCGGACGGGGAAGGATACGCCGATCATCGTGATGACGGCGCTGAACGAACCGAAGGAGCGGATCGAGGGCCTCGACCTCGGGGCCGACGACTATCTCGGAAAGCCGTTCCTGGTCGAGGAGCTGATGGCGCGGCTCAGGGCCGTGCTGCGGCGATCGCCTGAACTGGCTGAACTCAAGATCACGGCTGGGCGGATGGTGATCGACCCGCTGCATCTCAGCGTCACCGTCGATGCCGTGCCGCTCGATCTGCCCCGGCGCGAACTTCTGGTGCTTGCAGCCCTTGCCCGGCGCAAGGAGAAGACCGTGCTGCGCTCGACGCTGGAAGCGGCGGTTTACAACTACGAAGAGGAAATTCAGTCGAACGCGCTCGACGCGCATATCTCGCGGCTGCGCAAGCGGCTGATCGACGCCTCCGCCGGCGTGACCATCCACAATATCCGCGGCGTCGGCTATCTCATGAAGGAAGAATGATGCGCGAGGCGACCAAGTCGAACCTTTCACTCTGGTGGACGCTCAGCTGGCAGCTCAGTATCGTTTTCGTGGCTGTTGTTGCGACTGTCATCATCGGGCTTTGCATTTACGCCACCAGCATCCTCTCGCCCAATGAAGGAATGCAGGTTCAGCTGACTGCAGCCCTCGAGGAAGCTCTTACGCGTGACTCGCAGGGCAGGATCGTCATAGCTGATAGTCCGCGTCTCAGGTCGTTCAAGACTGAGAACAACAGGCTCTGGTTTTTCGTCGCAACACCCAGTGGAGAAACGGCCTCCTACGGCGTAATACCGGCGCCCTATGCGGACCTAGCCCGGTACGTCTACCTCATCAAAGACGCCGACATACGAGGGGCGTCTGGTACGACCGAGGTCGCCTCCATCGACCGTGTCGACACGGCAGAAGGCGAGTACAGAGTTATGTACGGCGGAAACGCCAGCAGAAGCTCCGCATTTCTGGCAATACTCGGCAAAACCTACCTCATTTACACACCACTTTTGGCCATCGCATTGCCCGGGGTTTTTCTAACCATCCCCCGCGTCGTAGCGCGCGCTTTGGCGGGCGTGAAGGATATAGCGAGCAAGGCAGCGGAAATCGAACCCCGCCGGCAAGGAGCCCGATTGCCGGTGGATGGTATTCCCACGGAAATCGCACCATTGGTGATTGCTTTTAACGGAACGCTTGAGCGGCTTGAGAACGAGTTTAAGAAACGCCAGCGCTTCCTGCTCGACGCTGCGCATGAACTCCGGACTCCGATCGCAATCATGCAGACGCGGATCGACGGCATGCCCGACGGGCGCGAGCGACAGCGGCTGCTCGACGACGTCGCGCGGCTCGCGCAAGCGGCCGAGCAACTGCTCGATTTCGAGCGCAACGATCAGGCGGCCGATCTCGACGAAATGGTTGATCTCGTCGAGATCGCCCGAATGACGGTTGCCGATCTGGCGCCGCTGGCGATTGCCGCCGGCTATCAGATTTCGTTTCAGAGCGAGGTCAAGAGCCTGAAACGCAAGGGCAGCCCGTCGGCGCTACCGAGGGCGGTGAGCAACCTCGTGCGCAATGCCATCGACCACGGAGGCAACAGCGGCATGATCACGGTTTCTGTGTCGGGCTCACCTTCCGGCGGCGGGTCGATCACGGTCGCCGACGAAGGGCCGGGTATTCCGGCCGAACATCGGGAGCTGGTGTTCGAGCCATTTTATCGCGTCACCCCGAAGAGCAGGGGCGCCGGTCTCGGCCTCAGCCTCGTCAAGCAGGTCGCCGCAAATCATGGCGGTGAGGTCAGCATCGAGAGCAGCGCTGTCGGGACGCGGGTAACGATCGACCTCGGATAAGCCCGCCTGCTCCGGCGGCACCGTTCACGGAAACGATGTAATGCTGCGGCAATTCTCGACGGCCACTTTCGCTCGAGTTCATCGTCGACGGAGGCCAGACAGCGTGCGCAGCAATCCATTCCCATTTTCCTTCCCCGTGGGGTCGAGAGGTTTGTGCCTCGCTCTGCCGGTGGCGTTCGCCATGGCCGCGGCCGGGTGCAGCTCGGTGCCGCTAAAGGAGGCCGGCACGCTTTCTTCCTATGGCAATCTCGGCGCGCCGAAGGGCAAGCTGTCGAAATCGCGCGTTTATGTCGATGGGACGCGCCTTAGCCCGGCAAAGACGGTGAGCATCGTGCCGACGACCTTCGCCTTCAACGCCGCGACCCGCGTCAAGTCGGACGCCGATCGCGTGATGGTGGCGAATGCTCTGGACCGGGCACTCTGCATTTCGCTCAGCGACAAATACCAGCTGGTCTCTGCCGGCCAGCCGGCAGACCTGACAATCCGCTCCGTCGTCACCGACATCGTGCCGACCAACAAGGCGATGGCGGGTGTTTCGACCGTGGTGACCGTCGGCACCGGTTTCATGCTGCCGGTCAGCGTGCCCCGCCTGCCGGCTGGCCTCGGCGGATTGGCGGTCGAGGCGGAGGCAGTCGACAGCGGTGGCGTACAGCGGGCGGCGATCGTCTGGTCGCGTGGTGCAAACTCGCTGCAGAACAATCCCCGCGTTTCCGAAGTCGGCGACGCCTATAGCCTGGCTTCGAAATTCAGCAGCGAGTTTTCCCGCATGCTGATCAAAGGCAAGGAGCCGAAGGGACTGGATGTCTCGCTGCCCTCGGGGCAGCGGATGAAATCCTGGCTCGGCGGCAAACCGAAATACGCCGCCTGCGACGCCTTCGGCCGCCCGCCCGGACTGATGGGCGCCGTGGCCGCCAAATACGGCGCGCCGCCGCAATGGACCGAGAAGAAGCCAAAATCGGCCGCGACCTATTGAGAGAATCCGGTGGCGGCGCCCGACAAGCCGTCGCGATCAGCACTCAGCCCGCCCCAGGCTGAGGGGACGGACGGAGCAAAGGCGGGCAAGGCTTGTGCTCCGTCCGTCTAGAAATCCGTCGCGCTTCACGTCAGACGACGACGCCAGGCCGCAGCCAGAAATACAGCTTGATCTGATCGGGTCTGTCGGAGGGAAGCGGGCGAGTTGGTTCGGCACAGGCATCAAAAAGCCCCGCATCTTGTTGCGAGGCTTGTTGCTAAATGGTGGACCGGTTAACGGCACTGACGGCGTGGGCCGTAGTTCGGCTGGTAGGTATTGTCCGAGGCGCGATAGGACCGATATCGGCTGTAGCAATAGTCCGCATGCGAACTATAGGCACGTGCGCGCGGCTGCGAAGCGAGGATGCCGCCGATGATGGCGCCGGCGGCCAGACCGCCGATGATGGCGCCGGTGTTGTCGTGGCGGCGATACCGGCGATCGTAACGACGATCCCAGCCATAGCGGTCGTCTCGGTAGTAGTCTCGGTCGCGGTAGTAGTCCCGGTTGCGATAGTGGCGGTTGCGATACCACCTGCGATTATTGCTGAACTGACCCGGGCAGTTCGTGAAGTTATTGCAGCCAACGGTCATGATGCGGGCATCGGCGCTTTGCGGCGCCGGTTGCGCCGATTGCACCGGGCTCGGCATGAACGCCGGGCCTGCCGAGGCCGGCATTCCGGAGAAGGCCGTCGCTATCGACAGGGCAATGATGGCGAATCTGTTCATTTCACTCACCTTGGGTAAACGGATGTATCGAGGGGATAACGCAGGGGAAGGGGAATGGTTCATTTTGGGAAATTCAGCAACAAGTTCAAATTGAAAGTAGATAGTCAATTAGATCTTTATGGATGGGCCGCATCAATGACCGAGATGTAACGGCACTCCTGTGCATGTCGGAAGGATTAGCATGCGGCTCTCCAGAATTCTCGGTGTTCTCTGTCTCTCGACGAGCTTCGCGATTGCACCTCTCAACATCACCTTCACCGATTTCTCGCCTGCTTTCGCGAAAGGCGGCAACGGTGGTGGCAATGGTGGTGGCAACGGTGGCGGTGGCGGTGGTGGTGGCCACGGCGGCGGAAACAGCGGCGGAGGTCATGGAGGCGGCAGCAGCAATAGCGGCGGCGGAAAGGGCAGCGCCAGCTCGAGGGGGAAGACAGAAAGTGGCCGGACCGGAAGCATGGGCAAGGCCGCCAAGACGAAATCGGCCAAGCAGACTGTCAGTACGAAGGGCACGTCCAAAAAGACGACCATCGCCAAAGCGCCGGCGACAAAACCTGCAAAGAAGCCAGCAGCAGAGCTTGCCGGTCTCAATTCGCTGAAGCGCAACTTCCATGCTCTCATGAAAACGGCTGATCCTCGGATGGCCGCGATTGCCGCGTTCAGCACGGCGTACGCTCAATATGAACTCACCAACGGGGTGGCGCCACCGGCCGACGATCCGGTATTGGGCGATGCCGCCCTGACTGCGGCGCTGGCCGCCGCAACCAAGACAGGCACGGTCACGCCGGAGGCTTTGGGCTGGGCACAGGAGACGCTCGGTGTCGGAACAGCTATCGGAACGATCGACCAGATGAGAGACGCCTTGGCGGCAGCCGCCCCGACACCGGAAACCCCGGCAGCAGAGACCGAGACAGCGACCGGCGAGACGGCCGACGGGAGCGCGACGACAGACCCGGTCGCGGCTGAGGAAACCTCTGAGACTGGAATGGAAGTCACAGCGGACACCACTGAAGCCGCCCAAAGTATTGACCAAACCGAGACCTCTGCCACAAGCACCGAGACGACAACGAACCCGTAATCCTCCTTGAGGAACCTTGGGATTTGCCGAATTCATTGCTCCTTCGACGACGGGGCAATGCTGCTTGTCGTCGGCGACATGGCGCTGGATCAGGCCACTGCCGCCGTGCAACTGCCCGCGGCTCCAGACCCGGCTTCGTTGCCGGCCGTTGCGTATGTATGTCGGCCCCCTCGAACTCGCCGCCTACGCCAACAACCTGCTGGCCCTCACCGGACGGCGCTGGTGCGGGCTGTCAACAGGTCCATGGCTAAAGCATTGGCGAGCGAACGGGATGGTGAAAGGCCTTTTGAACCTGAAGGCGCGTTATCAGGCTCACCTTCCGCCGGCCAGCAGTCGGAGCTGGCTTTCGTCATGCACACCTTGGCGGTAAAGCTCGATGATGAGGGCGCCAAGACGGTCGGCCTCCTTGCCTGCTCTGTCGATCTTTAGACCGCTACAGAGAGATTCATGGACACGCCTGCACACATCGAGGTCTTCCGAGGCGAGCGGTTCGTCACGTGTGCTAAACAGCTTGTCTGACATCGCAATCTGCCCTTTTTGGATGCCGTGAATCGCTTTCGTGAAAAAAAAGATAATTTCGCGATCTTTGCTCTGCAAGATGGGCGAAGGTCCGAAATTCAAAAAACAATTTTGGCCGCGCGAGAAGATGCGGGCGAGGGCGGCGGCACGAGATGAGACCGATCAAGGCGTCGGCCGGACGGATGGTGTGAGCGTGAGATCTACTTGGTTGCGGGATCCTGGCCGCTTTGTTGCGCCAGGCGCAGCTCTTTCAGCCGCTTGGTTTTTTCGCGGCGGGCCCGCTGCTCCGCCTCGATGGTTTCCTTGGCGGCTCGCTCGGTGTTTTCGAAACGATCCTGCCGGTAAGCCTTTGATGAGGGTTCACGTTCTCTTTTCATGGCCGCTAAACGCAAATGGGCGAAAACGGTTTCATGGGAAAATGCGTCACTGGCTGTCAATCGATCGACGTGGCCAGAACGCCGGCGTGGAGGATGGCAAGCCATTGTGGCGACCGGGCGCCTGATCGGCGCCCGGCAACAGCATGGATCAGCCTTTGATGAAGGCGAGGATGTCGGGGTTTATGATGTCTGCGTGGGTAGTGCACATGCCATGCGGGAATTTCTCGTAGACCTTCAGCGTGGCGTTCTGCAGGAGCTTGGACGAGAGCAGGGCAGAGTCGGCGATCGGCACGATCTGGTCGTCGTCGCCATGCATGACGAAAGTCGGCACGGTGATGATCTTCAGGTCTTCGGTGAAGTCGGTTTCCGAAAAGGCCTTGATGCCGTCGTAATGCGCTTTGGCGCCGCCGATCATGCCCTGGCGCCACCAATTGTTGATGACCGGTTCCAGGACCTTCGCGCCCGGCCGGTTGAAGCTGTAGAACGGACCGGCCGGCAGATCGTAATAGAACTGCGCGCGATTGGCGGCGAGCTGCTTGCGCAAGCCATCGAAGACTTCGATCGGCAGGCCACCGGGATTGGCTTCGGATTTTACCATGATCGGCGGCACGGCGCCGATGATCACCAGCTTGGCGACGCGGCCCTGTGGTTGGCCATGGCGGGCGACATAATGGGTCGCTTCGCCGCCGCCGGTGGAGTGGCCGACATGGACGGTGTTCCTGAGATCGAGATGCTCGACGACGGCTGCGGCATCGGCGGCGTAGTGATCCATATCGTGACCGTCGCCCACCTGGGTCGAGCGGCCATGGCCGCGCCGGTCATGGGCGATGACCCGATAGCCCTTCTCGAGGAAGAACAGCATCTGGGCGTCCCAGTCGTCGGAGGATAGCGGCCAGCCGTGATGGAACATGATCGGCTGGGCGCTCTTCGACCCCCAATCCTTGTAGAAGATTTCGACGCCGTCCTTGGTGGTAACCGTGCTCATCTTTTGGCTCCGTTGGTTGGGGTTGGTTGGATTAATGCGGTCAGAAGTTTGCGCCGTTGCCTGCAGAATTGACAAGGCCACGAGCGCCGTTGGGCCGGAGGCCAGGGGCAAGAAGGTCGCGCCTGATCAACCCGAATATGTTGATGTGCTTATTGAATGCTTCTTTCTATTCTGTTGACATGACAGAAGTTTGTATGTTTCCGAGAGGATGGGTGTGAACCCGCCCATTTCGCATGGCTGCTTTGCACTGCGAACATTCTTTTAATCCACGATATCTCGGCTGTTGGCCACCTCAGGCTAGTCCGTCAGGGACGCGGCGAACGTCTGTAATGAGCCATTTTTTTGATATTCGTTCAATATATCCGTCCGGGTAGTTCAATATATCTGTCCGGGGTAGGTGTATTCCCGTTCTGCCGCCGCGTGCATGCTGCTGCCGGCGCTCACTTGAACGCGGTTCATCGCCCAACCATCTAATCTTCATACAACAGCGCCATGGCAGACCGTCGCAACCGCGACGGCTTTGCCGGCGGCGGGACGGCCGTTATTGCCGCCTGAGGATAAATCATGGGTTACATGGATAAGGACATAGCGCCTCAGAATGATGGGGCGCTGATCGATGCCTATTCGCAATCGATCGCAGCAGCAATCGACATCGTCGGGCCGGCGGTCAGCCGGATCGAGAGGGTGGGCGGCCGGCAGGGGCACGGGTCGGGCTTCGCCGTCTCGCCTGACGGCCTGATCATCACCAACAACCATGTCGTCGATGACGCCAAGGTCGTCCGCATCACCACGCCTGACGGCTTCGTCACCGAGGGCCGCGTGCTCGGCCGGGATGTGGATACCGACATTGCCCTCATTCGCGCCAATACAAGCACCGGCGCCTGGGCGAAGCTCGGAGATTCTCAGCGCTTGCGCAGGGGCCATATCGCGATCGCGATCGGAAACCCGCTCGGCTTCGAATGGACTGTTACCGCCGGCATCGTCTCGGCGCTCGGCCGGTCGATGCGGGCGGCCAGCGGCCGGCTGATGGAAGATGTGATCCAGACCGATGCGGCGCTCAATCCCGGCAACTCGGGCGGGCCGCTGGTGTCTTCGGGCGGGGAGGTCATCGGCGTCAACACTGCCGTCATCCAGGGCGCGCAGAGCATCGCCTTTGCGGTGGCGTCGAATACAGCCAATTTCGTCGTTTCGGAAATCCTCCGTTACGGGCAGGTCAGGCGCGCCTTCATCGGCATATCAGGCGATACGATCGTGCTGCCGCGCCGGGTGGCCCTTGCGGCGGGCACGGTGCAGACGACATCCGTGCGCATCCGCCGCGTCGAGCCGGACGGGCCGGCGGCGAAGGGAGGCCTGCAGGAGGGCGACTATATCCTCGCCATCGACGGCAGCCCGGTCGGCGGTGTCGATGATATCGTCCGATTGATGGATGGCAGCAGGATCGGCAGGGATACGGAAATCCTGGTGTTCTCGGTGGCGGGCCGGATCGAGAAGAAGATTTTGTTGCCGATGGCCAGGTCGTGACTCGTCGCAGATTTCGCAAGAAAAGGCGGGGCGCACGCGGCGTTTCCGCTTTTCGCCGTAGGCCCGATGATCGACTGGACGGATCGGCATTGCCGGTATTTCCACCTGCAGATCAGCCGGGCGGTCGCTGCTTTATACCGAGATGGTGGTGGCCGATGTGATCATCCGCGGCCCTCGCGAACCGCCAGAGCGGAGCGTGACGACAATACACCACTTCGCGTCAGGCGCTGACCGGCTCCTGCTCGGTCCCCGAAAAATCCACCGCCGCAAAGGCTGCCGCCAGCACCTCCGGCCCAGCGCCGTTTTTCGCGGCATCGGTGGAGAGGATCTGGCGGTAGCGGCGGGCACCGGGCAGGCCGGTGAAGAGGCCGACCATATGGCGGGCCACGTGCTGCAACCGGCCGCCGCTCATGATGTGGCGTTCGGCATAGGCCATCATCCGGTCACGCAGGGCCTCCCAGTCCGGCTCGCTTGCAGGCGCGCCGAAGAAGCGCTGGTCGATGTCGGCTAGGATCGCCGCATTCTGATACGCGGCGCGGCCGAGCATGACACCATCGACATGGTCGAGATGGACGGCGGCTTCGTCGAGCGTGCGGATGCCGCCGTTGATGCCGATGAAGACGTCGGGCCAGCGCTGTTTCATCCGGTAGACAATCTGGTAATCCAGCGGCGGGATTTCGCGGTTCTCCTTGGGGCTCAGGCCCTTCAGCCAGGCCTTGCGCGCATGGATCCAGATCGCGTCGGCGCCGGCGTCTAGAACGCGGGTGATCAGCTCGGGCAGCGCCTGTTCCGGCTCCTGCTCGTCGACGCCGATCCGGCATTTCACCGTCACCGGCACAGTCGCAACCCTCTTCATCGCCGCGATGCATGCGGCCACCGTCTCCGGCGTCAGCATCAGGCAGGCGCCGAAGGTGCCCGACTGCACGCGGTCGGAGGGGCAGCCGACATTGAGGTTGATCTCGTCATAACCGTGGGGTTCGGCGATTTTCACCGCCTCGGCAAGCTTTGCCGGGTCCGATCCACCGAGCTGCAGCGCCAGCGGATGCTCGGCGGCGTCATGACCGAGCAGCCGGTCGCGCGGGCCGTGGATGATCGCATCGGCCACCACCATCTCGGTATAGAGCAGCGCCTCGCGGCTGATCTGCCGGTGGAAATAGCGGCAATGCCGATCCGTCCAGTCGATCATCGGGGCGACCGCAAAAATCGGCCTCTTCTGCGTCATCGATGTTCCATTGTTCCTTGTTGCCGAGGCAAGCACGGCGCCGTCACCGCCGCTAATCCATTACCGCGCATATAACACTTGCCAATACGATCGACAAATTGATCGAGTACCGCAAACAGAAACGGCGCCCCATACGGAGCGCCGTTCATGCCGCCGAAGCGATGTCTGACTTACGAAGCCGAGATGTTGACAGCCTTCGGGCCCTTGCCCATGCGGTCCGGCTCGGTGTCGAAAGTAACCTGCTGGCCTTCGCGCAGCGACTGGATGCCAGAAGCCTGCAGCGCAGAGATATGGACGAAAACGTCCTTTGCGCCGCCGTCCGGCGTGATGAAACCAAAACCCTTGTCCTGGTTGAAGAATTTTACGGTGCCCTTGGTGGCCATTGGGATCGTCCTTTTCCCTTAGTCTGTGTAGTATCCGCGCCCCCGAGAGGAAGCGGACGGCTTTAGCTTTCGCCCCGATCGATTGGGACGAAGGGTCAGTCGGAGAAGTCACGTACGGGGAAAGAACGTCTACGTAGGCGGGTAGTCCCGCGCCGCCTTCCAAACGGAAGGGATTACCACATCAGTCCAGTCACCGGCATGCAAATGCCCGAGTAAGTCAATTCGTGCCAGCATTTCGGGCAAAAAGCAAGCGGGATTATTGTGGCATGCCCGCATCGATGTCGGGAAATGCCGAAGATTCAGATACTTGACCACAGGTTAACGAATTCTTGCACGGCTGTGCCATATCGGGATTTTGTGCCGAAACGGGATGAGCGGCGGATTCGATAGCCGGACAGGGATATGTAGGAAGTGGTTGGGGCGGCAGGCACACCGATCAGTCTCATTCATTGTGATGAGGATCGCAAAGTCTGCTCTCCGGTGTTCCTCGCGCCGTCTTTGCTCCGCCCTCATCCTGAGGTGCGGAAGCCGGAGGCTGAAGCCTCGAAGGACGGGGGCGGCCACCGGCGCCATAACCTTAGATTTTGCATAGGGGGCTTTGTGGAATGCAGGAGCTTCCACGCCCGCCCTCGTGGTTCGAGACGGCCCCTTGGGCCTCCTCACCATGAGGGCTCTCTTTGGCGCCTGCGGCTTTTATTCTACAGCTAGTGCAATTGTCCGCTCCATCCTCGTCGTAGGCGAGACCCCCAAAGGCTTCCCGCCTACTGCGCGTCACCCAGCAACGCGCCGAGGCTCCACGGATTATCACCCTTCTGATTAGCGATGTCGTCGACCTTCCAGCCGCCGTGTTCGCGTACCAGGGTGTAGAAGAGCGTCACCTCTTCGCCGTTTTCGAACTCCACCTCCACCTCGGCCTTGTCATCCAGCAGGATCGGTTGGCCGATCCTGACGTCGCTGGCCGCGCCGTCCTGACCTGCGATGACGGGATCGAAGTCGATCGCGCCGACATCGCCCTCCGGCGTGTTGTCGAGATCGGTCTGGTGGAGTTCGTTCAGGTGGTCGGAGAAGAAGGTCGAATAGGGTGAGGGCGCCTCGGCGTCGCTGTTGTCGGTGTCGTAGCTATAGAGTGCCTTGAGCAGCGCCTTCGGCGTCTTGTAGGTCTGTGCCGATGCGGGCAAGGCTGCGACCGCCGACACGGCGAGGGCGAGGATGAATGTGGGCAGGCGCATGCGGGCTCTCCTCGGATAAGCGGTGAATCATAGCGGAATCAGGCGCTGAGGTGGAGCGGCATTTTTGGAGGGGTATCAGGGTTTGGCTCGGCCATCGCTGCTTATGAAAGGCTTCGCGCTTGCTTGTGGCAGGCGCCCGGGCGAGACTTCCAATCAAGCTGGGGAGGGTGAGATGAAATGCATCGTCGGATTCTTCATGACCAAGCCTGGAAAGCGCCATGCCTATCTGGCCGCGGCGCAGAACCATCTCGATCAGAGCCGGCTCGACCCGGATTGTCTCTATATCGAGCTGGTACCGATGCCCGAGCATCCCGACAAGATCCTGCTGGCCGAGGCCTTCACCAGCGAGGAAGCGCATCGCCGGCACGAGGATACGGACCACATGCGTGAGTTATGGGCCGTCGGCCCGACGCTGCTGTCGCATGTCGTTATCGACAATGTGATTTCCGCTCAGGTGGAGCATATCGACGAGCGGTTTGACTGATGCGTGCCTGATTTCGCGCGGCCGCCCATCGGTGGGGCTTGCACGACTGCAAGTCCCACCTCGGTGCCCGGCAATTCTGTCGCGGCTAGATCAATGCCTCATGCGACAGCGCAAATGACGGCTCGAAGACGTCCTTCACAGCGAGCGTGAAATCGTGGCTGGTGACGTTTCCGGCCGCGTCATAGGCTTCGGCGGTGAAGGTCAGGCTATGGGCGCTTTCGTAGTCGATCGCCGCCTTGGTCTGGATCTTGTTGCCGACGAGCTTGAAGATGCCGTCGGCATCGTCCGTCAGCCGCCATTTCACCGTGTCGCCTTCCGGATCCTTTGCCGTGAGCAGGCCGACCGAGGTGCCGATCGCGACGTTCTCCGAGACCGAGCTGCGCGAGAAGGCGAGATTGGTCGGCGCCTTGTTGACGGGGGCCTCGTTGACGTCGAGCACGTTGATGGTGATGTCCTTTTCGACCGTGACCTTGCCATCCGAAATAGCGACCTTGATCGTGTGTGATTTGGCGGTCTCGTAGTCCAGCGCCTTCGAGGTGACGATGCGGTTGCCATTGATCCGGAAGTGGTCGTTGGCTCCGTCGATCAGCGTATAGGTTAGCGCGTCGCCATCGGCGTCCTTGGCGCTGAGCAGGCCGACCGTGGTCCAGATCGGTGTGCTCTCCAACAGGGAAGTTTTCGAGAGCTGTATATTGGTGGGCGCGATGTTGCTGCCGTCGGGCGTGAACTTTCCCTTGGCGAAATCGTAGACGCCGTCGGCAAAAAGGGCGAATTCAACATCGGTCAGCGTATCCTTGCCCTCCAGGGCGCTCGTCAGGATGTGGCTGCCATTGTTCAATGCGAAGGTGTATTTGGCGAAATTGCCTGAGAAGACCGCCGTATCGATGCCCGCACCGCCCAAAAGCACGTCGTTGCCGGCGCCGCCTTCGAACCTGTCGTTGCCGTCGGTCCCGAAGAAGTAGTCGTCGCCGCCGCCGGTCTTGACGTCGATGCCGAAGGCGGTGCCGAAGATGTCGACGTGGCGGTTTGCCAGTTCGTCGGAGAGGTCGGCATGGGCGCTGTCCGTCAATGTCAGCGCCAGGACATCATTCTCGTAGCCCGGCTTGTCGTATTTGACGATCTTGTCGAAGCTTTCGAATTGGGCGGCCGAAGCGAGAACCTCGGCTCCTGTCGTTTCGAGGATTTCGACGTTCTTGATCGTGAAACCGGCAAGCCCGATGGATTCCTGCCCAGGGCCTAAAGTAGGTTTGATGACCTGCAGCGTGTCCGTGCCGGCGCCGCCATCGATTACTCCGGAAAGCGCGGAAGAGTGTGACTGCAAGTTGATGGCATCATTGCCATCGCCGGCATCAATATCGAAGGCCTCAGGGGCGGTGGACATATTATCGCCATCGGTGATTTTATCGTCGCCCGCGCCGCCTTTGATGACGTCATTTCCGACGCCGCCGAAGATCTGATCGTTGCCATCGCCGCCGGTCAATTTGTCGTTGCCGGCATTGCCGTTGATCGTGTCGTTGCCGCCGCTACCATCGAAAATATCGTTGCCGTCGGTTCCCGTAAATATGTCGTCACCGCCGCCAGTCTTGACGTCAATACCGGAGACCGTGCCAAATATACTAGCCCGACTGTTTCCAAGCTCGTCGGAAAGATCGACATGGGCCTTGTCCGTCAATCTCAAGATGGCGATGGAGGAGCCGAAAGCGTCCTTCGTTCCCGAGATTTTGTCAAAGCTTTCTAACTGCGCGGATGAACCGGTAAAGCCATACTCATTCGTTTCAAGAATTTCGAAATTCTTGATCGTCAGCCCGGCTAGCCTGGATACGCGCAGTGTATCAATGCCGGTACCGCCATCGATCGTGCCGGAAAGCCCCTGAGACTGTGTCTGGAGGGTTACGATATCGTTTCCGTCGCCGGCATCGATGTTGAAGACTTCTGATGAAAGACTCGAAACATCACCATCGACGATTACGTCGTCGCCCTTGCCACCGATCAACCGGTCATTTCCACCATTGCCGTTGATGTAGTCGTTACCGTCGCCGGCGTCGAAGATGTCGTTGCCGGCAGTTCCGGTGAGAAGGTCGCGAGCGCTCCCGGTCGTGACATCGATGCCGGAAACGTTAGGGCCGCCAAAGATGTAGTTTAGCTTGCCTGCCAACTCGTCGGAAAGATCGACATGGGCGCCGTCTGTCAAGACCAGCTGCACGGAAGAATCGGAGCCGGTACCGATGATTTTATCGAAGGATTCGAATTGTGCCGTCGATGCGGTCACGCTGGATGTCGCAGGCTGGAGAATCTCGACGTTCTTGATCGTCAGGCCTGTCAGATCATTGGCTTGCAGCGTGTCGGTGCCGGCCCCGCCGTCTATCGTTCCCGATATCTTGGCGAAAGAGCCGGTGAATAAAATCACTTTGTCGTTGCCATCGCCGGCATCGATATTGAAGGTTTCAGCGACATCGGAAAAATAATCTCCGTCGCTAATCGTGTCATTACCCGCGCCGCCCTTGAGGACGTCATTGCCGACGCCGCCGTAAATCTCGTCATTGCCGTCGCCGCCATTCAGCGTGTCATTGCCTGCTTCACCATTGAGCAAGTCGTTACCGGCGCCGCCGCTCAGCGTGTCTGCGCCACCACCACTCACTATGGTGTCGTTGCCGGCGCCCGTCGTGATCGTATTCGGGCCGCTCGAGCCCCTGACGCTCGCGGAAACCGAGCCCAACTCGTCGGCGAGGTCTGCCACGCTGGAATCTGAGACGGTGAGGGCGACGGCGGAGAGAGGATTAGCGGCGGAATGGCGGATAACATCGTAAGCTTCGAACTCAGCGCCGGTCTTGGTAACTGTGGCGCCGTTCGTGTCCAGAATATTCAAGGCCATATATATCTTTCCCCAAAAGATGCTTTGTACTCGGCAATATGAGACATCCCCGAAAGAACTGTTTTATTGCTCAGCGGACGACAACCCCTCGGGGATCTATGCCAATCCTCGATTAACTTTTCAATGCAAAATTGTGTCTTTTCATTGCTTTTTTAATGAAAAACTAAGGATGAAATACTGGGGAAACGGATTTTAATTTGGGAACTCAAAGTCATACTTTGGTTTCGTAAATAGTATTATCTTTCATTTTCGGGTGGGATGCTCTCGCGAAAATTGTGTTTTCAGTGAGTTCTTCGGCGGTGCCGCGCCGCGCGACCATCCCGTCGCTATCGCAGGTTGGTGCTGGCTTCGACTTGTCCGGCTTTCCACGCGGGAGGTGTCACACGAGCTTGATGAGGCCTGCTTCCGTGGGTCTGAAGCCGCAGGCGCGGTAGAAGCCGGTCAGGTGCGGTTCGAAATCGACATGCAGCCACTCGGCACCGCGCTCCCGCGCAACCCGCGTCGCTTCCCTGACCAGCCGCGTGGCGATCCCCTGCCTCTGCATCTCGGGATGGACCGAGGTATCGAGGATGAAGGCATGGATGCCGCCATCCCAGGCGACATTGACGAAGCCGACGAGCCGGTCGTCCTGATAGGCGCCGATATGAGCGAGGCTGCGGGAGAGGATGGGGGTGAAATCTCGGTTGTGCGGGCTGTCCCAGGCAGCGGAAAAGAGCGCGTTCAGTTCGGCGGCGGACGGGAAAGGGTCGATGCGCAGGTCCACCATGGATGGTTCCTTTCCTTCAGCGGGCATGAGGTCTTCCGGATCAAGGGCGGACGCAGGCTCATTCCGTCACGGTGACGAGCCGACCGTCGCGTCTTTCGAAAATCCTGTCGGAGAGAAAATCGACGCCGCAGTGTTTCGCCATGTCGATCAGCTGCCTGGCCGTATTCAGCGCGGAGGGCGCTTTTCGGTCGATCACGGCGACCTCGTCACGCTGGCGCAGGATCAGGAAGGCGCCATCCGGGAAATTCTTGTCCACCATCGCCCAGAATTCATCCGTCAGCATGATGGCCGACGTCAGCGGCGGGTTGTCGTCGATCCGGTAGGCGATCACGTGATCGTTGACCCGTTCTTCCTGGAGCTTCGACATTTCCCGCAGAATGTTCCGCTGCGCGGCCTGGCGGATCTCCGCGACGGAACGTTCGCCGAGATCGGCGCGCGAGAGCCCGACCAGGCTCTGCGGCGTGTCCAGCTGCAAGACGATCGCCACGTCGCCGGCAAGTTCCTTCGCCAGGGAGGTTGCCGCATCCTGGTCACTCCCAGGCTTCCGGAACCGGATATTGGCGAAGACATGCTGCAGGTCGAGCTCCGGCCTGCGGACCGTGACGAGAACGCTCTGCACGAGGTTTTCGACGGCGGCCTCGCGGGCGCCACCGCTGCGGAGCGTATAAAGCCTGCCGTAGACGTTGGTGACATCGACCGTTCCCGTCACGGCTTCACCTCCGCCGTTGGCAAGCCGCACGCGGAGAGCGGCGGGATTGCCGGGGTCGATCGCAACCTCTTCGACCTCGGGCTCGCTGCGCAGGCGCGCCGCAACGGCATCGCGCAGGTCGGCAATGGTTTCGGGCGGTGCGGCAGAGATGGGCTGCGCTTCGGAGCGGAGGCCTATTTTCGAGAGAAGGGTCTTGAACATGTCGGCGATGCCCCCAGCTCGTTTTAGAAAGACGAGGAAGCAGGTTAGGGCACTTTTATTGCAAAAATCCGGCTGTCTACGGCGCAAAGTGACAGCAACAAGTAACCTCTATGTGAAACTGCTTTCTAATGAATCTAACAGCCGACCCCATCTTATCGCATACATATTTCTTGCGCTTCTGTGGCGAGCATTGCTTTTGAGTGGGCTCGTAAAGGTCAATGTCCTCAGATACGATAGTCGAAACACCGGCGCCGGCGCAGAATTCTACAATTCTCGCGTCTATGTTCGGTATTCCTTGTTGCTGTAGCTTCCTCTTAACTCTGACATCTCGCTTGAATTCGCTGAGCGTAATGCGTCCTTCCGCAAGCCAACTTGATATCAAGTCGTCAACGAATGGGTTGTAGGCGCCTCCGGTGGTCTGTTTCCATTCTTGAACAAATATTCCTTGGTCATCGACGGTAAGCATATCCTCCTCAAGAATATAAGAAACCACGGCACTATAGTCACCCGCGTCATCTCGTACTGTTTCGTCGATATATTTTTTAAAACAATTCGCATCCAGGAAATATGGCATGTTCAATCCAAGTATTTGAAGCGAAGCTGTTCGTCGCTGGAGGTTTTTTCGCCGGAAATTCTAGCCCTGGCGAGTTGCAAAGACTCGAATTGCCGTTGAGGAAAGAAGCCGCCTGGCCATTCGGGTTCAAAGATACCTTTAGAATTAATCTTTATGTCCGTAACATATTTGTCGCCATTCTCATCTTTGACGAAGAAAATCTTTACATCGTCAATATCAACTTCACCATGTGCGACATGGCGGGCAATTCTTAGAACCAGATTGTCACTGTGAGTCTCAATAAATTGCTGTCCGCCTGATTGTGACAGGCCAACAAAAAAGGAGCCGAGGGAGGCTTGCGCATTCGGATGCAAGTGTATTTCAGGTTCTTGTACAACAAAAATAGGTTGCCGCCGAGACCGTTCCGGAGAAAGGAATAGATTGAGTCCGCCGACAAGAACGGGTAGTACTTGGCTGCATCCGAATCCAACATCGCATATGTTGTGTTCTTTGCCTTTAAAATCCACAATACATATCTCAAAGTGCCTTGGCGTCAGACTCTTAACTCGAATTTCTTTTGCAATACCGTTAACCCGTAACCATTCCGAGACTTGATCTTCGATGCCAATCCTCATCGCTCCACGTCGCGAAGAATCGTTAGCGAGAAGTGTTATTGCGCTGGACCCCGTTCTTCCTATTTCTCGCGGGGTTTCTCCTGTGTGCAGGTAAGTGCGCTGGGGCTGATCTCTAAAGGGAGAGAGGGTATCAAATTGACGTAAAATATTTCTTAGTAATATCTCAGAATTCCTCAGTCCTCTTGAAACTCGCTCAACTATTTTTCTTGATTTTTCATCAGCTAGCCTCTCTCCTGGTGCGAATCTATTTATCTCCGGTTGGTATGGCCAAAAACCAATAAATTCAGGTCTTCTCAAAGCTTTTTGCCCAAATATTTCCTCGATGTTAACTCTCTGGAGTTTTATATCGTTCTTCGAGCTTCTGCTCTGGAAACTGTATAATTCATCCCCGTTTTCGAATAGGGAGAATCTTGAGACTTCTATTTCTCTTCGCTGAGTTCGGTACTTTATATCAAAGGATACCTCATACTTCTCAAATCCTATATCAAACCCTAAAGACGTTCTTACATTGTTGCCGTGAACTACGTCCTGGTAGGTTCCTAATTGTTCATATGGACCATTTAATACTAGGGGGCTTGCTCGACCTCTGGATTCAGTATGAGTCTGAGCGAGCAGGTTGATAGCGCTCAACACAGTAGATTTCCCGGAGTTGTTTGCTCCGATAAATATATTTATCCTCTTGAAATCAAATTTATGATCTCTGTAAGCCCGAAAGTTTCGGACGCGTAAGAATCGAAGCATCTTATATCCTTCTCCTGTCGCTGGCGTATCAACAGACAGGATCTTGCGCAATGGTAGGTTGCGTCAATTTTGTTGAGTACTTGATAAACTTGTTAACAGAAGGCTAGGGCCGATCGCGATCGGATAGTGATGAGGAGGCTCTTCTGCAACGAATTTTGACGACTGAAAGGTGAGGGAGAGTGGCATCCAGAAATGGCCAGCCAGCCCGCCGAATAGCCACGTTTATAACTTGAAAGCTGTTGACGTTGAACTGGTCATAGTGCGGATTGACTTCAACAGTCGAGAATGTGTCTGACTACCGCCCCGGCCGCCCAGTCTTCCCCTTCGTCCGCCCCTTGCGCTTCTGCTCGCCCGGATCCTCATAGCTCCCCACGCCCGTCTTCCCGCGCACGACCGGCCGCACGTCATCGCGCTCCGGCTGGCCTTCGAGCAGCGGTGAAAACCGCTTCGTGCTTTTGGCGGCCTCCGGCTTTTCCGGCAATGCGCCGGTGACCGGTTTTTCCGTTCGGCCGACGGTCATTTCGTCGAGGTCGTTTTTGCGGAAGAGGGTCTTCTTGGTGGGGTCGGCGGTGTCGCGGCCCATTTCGTCGAGGGTGGGTTTGCGGAAGAGCGGGGTGGTGGTGTCGGTGCCCGGGCCCATGTCGTCGAGGCTGGGTCTTGAGAAGTAGGAGGGTGCCGAGTTTACGGCATTCCCCTCCCCAACCCTCCCCACAGGGGGGAGGGAGCCGGTTGCGTTTGCCGCACCGCTCTTCTTTCTTCCTCCGCCTTCCATCGCCTTTGACTCCTCGCGCGCCATAGGGTCGTCCATGACGGCCAGCTCGGCAGCCTTGAGGCGTTTGATTTCGTCGCGGAGGCGGGCGGCTTTTTCGAAGTCGAGGTCGGCGGCGGCGTCGCGCATGCTCTTTTCGAGCGCGTTGAGATGGGTCTGCAGGTTGTTGCCGACGAGGTTGCCGCCATCGGCAAAGCCCTTGCCGGAGACGCCCGAGATATCGGCGCGGACGTGGTCGCGTTCGTAGACGGAGTCGAGGATGTCGGAGATCCTGGCTTTTACCGATTCCGGCGTGATGCCGTGTTCCTGGTTATAGACCATCTGCTTTTCGCGGCGGCGGCTGGTTTCTTCCATCGCCCGCTTCATCGAGCCGGTGACCTGGTCGGCATAGAGGATGACCTTGCCGTCGACGTTGCGTGCTGCACGACCAATGGTCTGGATCAGCGAGGTCTCCGAGCGCAGGAAGCCTTCCTTGTCGGCGTCGAGGATGGCGACGAAGCCGCATTCGGGAATGTCGAGGCCTTCGCGCAAAAGGTTGATGCCGACGAGCACGTCGAAGGCGCCGAGGCGGAGATCGCGAAGGATCTCGATGCGCTCCAGCGTGTCGATGTCGGAGTGCATGTAGCGGACGCGCACGCCCTGCTCATGCAGATATTCGGTCAGGTCCTCGGCCATGCGTTTGGTCAGCACGGTGCAGAGGGTGCGGTAGCCCTTGGCCGCTGTCTCGCGGATCTCGCCGAGCACGTCGTCGACCTGAGTGCGGGCCGAGCGGACCTCGACCGGCGGGTCGATCAGGCCGGTCGGGCGGATCACCTGTTCGGCGAAGACGCCGCCGGACTGCTCCATCTCCCAGCCGCCGGGCGTGGCCGAGACGGCGATGGTGTCGGGGCGCATGGCGTCCCATTCCTCGAAGCGCAGCGGCCGGTTGTCCATGCAGGAGGGCAGGCGGAAGCCGTATTCAGCCAGCGTCGCCTTGCGCCTGAAGTCGCCCCGGTACATGCCGCCGATCTGCGGCACGGTGACATGGCTTTCATCGATGAAGACGAGGGCGTTGTCGGGGATATATTCGAACAGCGTCGGCGGCGGATCGCCGGGGTCGCGGCCGGTGAGATATCGCGAATAGTTCTCGATGCCCTGGCAGGAGCCGGTGGCTTCGAGCATTTCGATATCGTAGCGGGTGCGCTGCTCGAGGCGCTGGGCCTCCAGCAGGCGGCCGGCCTTCTCCAGCTCGGCCAAGCGAAGCCTGAGCTCCTCCTTGATCGACTTGATGGCGCCGTTCAGCGTCGGGCGCGGGGTGACATAGTGCGAATTGGCGTAGATCTTCACCGATTTCAGGTCGCCGACCTTCTGGCCGGTGAGCGGGTCGAATTCGGTGATGGCGTCGATCTCGTCGCCGAACATCGAAATGCGCCAGGCGGCATCCTCCAAGTGGGCGGGGAAGAGCTCGATCGTATCGCCGCGCACGCGGAAGGATCCGCGGGTGAAATCCATGTCGCGGCGCTTATATTGCTGGGCCACAAGGTCAGCCAGCAGCTGGCGCTGGTCTAGCCGGTCGCCGACCGACATCTGGAAGGTCATCGCCGTATAGGTCTCGACCGAGCCGATACCATAGATGCAGGAGACCGAGGCGACGATGATGCAGTCGTCGCGTTCGAGCAGCGAGCGCGTCGCCGAGTGGCGCATGCGGTCGATCTGCTCGTTGATCGAGCTTTCCTTCTCGATATAGGTGTCGGAGCGCGGCACATAGGCTTCCGGCTGGTAATAGTCGTAGTAGGAAACGAAATATTCCACCGCATTGTCGGGGAAGAAATTCTTGAACTCGGAATAGAGCTGGGCGGCCAGCGTCTTGTTCGGCGCCAGGATGACGGCCGGGCGCTGCGTCGCCTCGATCACCTTGGCCATGGTGAAGGTCTTGCCGGAACCGGTGACGCCGAGCAGCACCTGGCTGCGGTCGCCATTCTCCAGCCCCTCGACGAGATCGCGGATGGCGGTCGGCTGGTCGCCGGCCGGCTCGTAATCCGACTGCATGCGGATGGCGATGCCGCCTTCGGATTTGTCGGGCCGGGCAGGGCGATGCGGCGTCCAGATCTTGCCGTTCTTGTGCAGCGGATTGCCGCTCTCGATCAGCGCCGACAGCGCCTCGACCGTGGCGGTGACGGCGGTGCCGGCCTGCAGCGACGAGGCCTCCTCCAGCGTCGTATCCATGCCGGAGACGGGATTGAGGCCGGCGGCCGCGCGCGTCTTCGGGTCGGTCGAGCCGCCCATTGAGGTGCCGCGCGCCGATTTCGACGCGCTGACGCCGCCGTCGCTGGTTTTCGTCCTGGCGGCGATTTCCACCTTCTTCCGATGTTTGCCGGCCTTGGAGGCGATCTGGCGCTGGGTCTCAACGCCCGAGGCTTCGGCATCGGCCTCCAGCTGCTTCACCCAATCGGCAACCGAGCCTGAGAGGGGGGCTCCCTCAAAAGACGATTGAGGGGCTTCCTCGAAGCCATTCGGGGCGGGGGATTTCTTCGGAGATTTGGCCATGGCGGGAATATGGAGAGAGTCAGCGCGAAAGTGAAGAGGGAAAGAGTACAAAAGGGAAACGAACTGTTTGTTCGAAAGTGTGAATAGTTCCCAAGCTTAATGGCGCTGCGAAGCCGGCGCACCCGCCCCGCCCTTCGAGGCCCTGCGGGGCACCTCAGAGTGAGGCTCTCTTGAGCGTTCGCGCGGGATTCTTCCAGCACCGGCTATTCGGGTACGGCATTCTCTAACGCCCCTCATGCTGAGGTGCGCAGCCCGCAGGGCGAAGCCTCGAAGCACGCGCCGCAGCGTGGCTGCTGGCAGCCATTGTTTTTCCTCGCATGGATTACCGGCGACCGTCGAATGCCGGGCAGCGATGATCCGGCTCCGCACTGGAACCAGAATCGGTCTTCCGCAGTTAGTTTCCTGTCACTTCAGCTTCAGGTGCTACTGCCATTAGCGACCATTCTGCCTTCTGGGAAACCCCCATCTCGATCGACCTTGATACCGGCGAACGGCTGGTTCTGCGCTCACCGCAGGATGCGCTTTATGCACTCGTCTCGGACTGGCCGGTCAATGGCGGCGTCCACCAGCAGAGGGCGATCGATTTCTGCCGCGCCTGGCTTGCCGGACGCATGCCGGCCGAGACGGTGCGGCAGGCTTTCATCCTGGCCGCGCTGGAAGCAGGCGTTACGATCAATGATGATGAAGACGGCGCAGAAGCCTCCGCCTTGAACCCTGCGATATAGCTGGAGCGACGCCGGCTACATTCAGGCTTCACGCGGCCGGCATCCGCTTCGAAGAGATCGTGGCGTGGTCGCGGTCGCTCAGCGCTTGGCCAGCACCCGTGCCTGCACCGGCTGCTCGATGCCCTTGAGCACGAGCATGCGAGTTTCGGCGCCTGCGGCGAGATCAGCAGCCTTCGCCGCCGTTTCGGCCGAGATCAGGATCTCGCCGGCGGCGGCCTGGGATTCCAGCCTTGCGGCCTGATTGACGACGCCGCCGATGGCGGTGAAATCGCTGCGAAAGCTTGAGAATTCGCCGATCTGGACCTCACCGGAATGGATGCCGACGCCGACGCCGAGGGTGCGGCCGGGCAATGCCTCGAGCGCCAGACCGTTCAGCGCTGTGGCGCAGTTTTGCTGGATCTCCTGCGCGGCCAGGATAGCGGCGCCGGCGTGATCCTTTCGGACGATCGGGAAGTTGAAGATAGCCATCAGGCCGTCGCCCATCTGCTTATTGACGATGCCGTCATGCGCCCAGATCGCCTGCGCGCAGCGATCCTGGAACAGGCTGACGATCTCGCTCAGTTGCACCGCTTCGATGCGCTCCGACAGATCCGTGAAGCCCCTGATATCGGCAAACAGGATGGTGGCGTCGACGGTGATCTGGCGCTGCTTCTTGACATATTGGAAGGAGCGTTCGCAGATCGTGCAGATATCGGGATTCATCTTGCTGCGGGTGATGCCTAAGGCGCGGAAGGGTAAGGCGAGCGGGCCGCCGATCGGGATCGGCATGTGCATCTGGTCCCAGCAGCCGCGGCAGATCCGGGCGCTGCCGTGCCTGGTTGGCTCCGTAGAGGAGGCTGTCGTCATATCTCGCAATCCATCGCCTGATAGCTGAAAATAAGCTTCCGACACTCGCCTGCTTTTGGCAACTCTCCCGACCGTCGAGGGCGATGATAACTCGAAATATTCCGTCCGGCTCCATCCTTATCGGACACGTCGCCACTAAGTTGAATATCGCCCGGCCCGACGATAGCATCGCGGTGGGACATACTGTAGGATATTGTTAGTAATACATTCGCTCTCCAGGAAAGACCCGGGGATGGAGCGCCGTCTTGCAGCAATCCTGATCGCTGATGTCGTCGGTTACAGTCGATTGAGCCAGATCGACGAAGAGGGCACCCGTGCGCGTTTTCAGGCGGACCAGAACGATATCTTCGAGCCGGCGATCGAGCGTCATCACGGCCGGCTGGTCAAAACCATGGGCGACGGTCTGCTGGTCGAATTTCAGAGTGTCGTCGATGCCTTGCGCTGCGCGGTGGAGGTCCAGCAACTGAAAGCCACGCAGAGTGCCGCGGCGCTCCAGGAGCACCGACTCGAATTCCGGATCGGCATCAATCTCGGCGATATCATCGTCGAGGGCGAAGACATCCAGGGCGACGGCGTCAATATCGCCGATCGAATACAGGCGCTGGCCGAACCGGGCGGCATCGCCATATCGGGCACGACATACGACCAGGTGAAATCGAAAGTCCCGGTCGGTTTTGCTTCGCTCGGCGAACAGCGATTGAAGAGCATCACCGAACCGATCCGGGTCTACCGCGTCCTGCTTGATCCGACTGCCGCCGGCAAAACCCTCAAGACCCGCAGGCGCCTGCCGAGACGCCACCTGGTTGCGGGCGTAGCCGCGGCCGTTATCCTCGCGTTCGCGGGCGCAGCACTCTGGTGGCAGCCATGGATGCCGGCAAAACCACCGGGGCCCGGCGAACGTTTCGCCTATCCTCTGCCGGACAGGCCCTCCGTCGCGGTTCTGCCCTTCATCAATGTCAGCGGCGACACCGAGCACGACCATCTCGCAGAGGGGTTGACGGACGATCTGATCACCGAGTTGTCCAAAGTATCGGGTCTCTTCGTCATCGCCCGCCACTCGGTCTTCGCCATCCGGGACTCCGTCGGCAAGATCCAGGATGTGGCCGCCGAACTCGGCGTCAAATATGTGCTCGAAGGGACCCTGCAGCGGGCCGGACCGCGGCTGCGGATCAATGTCAAACTGATCGATGCGGTCACCGGCCTGTCGCTCTGGGCCGAGCGCTACGACCGCCAGTATGCCGACCTCTTTGCGGTGCAGGACGATGTGATCGGCAAGATCATCTCGGCCCTGTCGGTCAAACTCAGCGCGCGCGAGCGCGACCAACTGGCCCGAATCCCGACCGAAAACCTCGAAGCATACGATTATTACATGCGGGCCGAGCAGGAGGGCTTCATTCTCAGGGATGTCGACACCTATCGTCGGACGCTGTCCTTCTACCAGAAAGCGATCGATCTCGATCCGGGCTTTGCCAATGCTCATGCGGGAATCGCGCGCGTGGCCGTCGATGTCTGGCGCAACGACTATAATTACCTCTGGTCGGCCGCCGTCGCCCGCAAGATCGCCTATGACGCCGCTGGGCAAGCCCTGAAGCTCGATCCCAACAATGCCAGGGCGCACACGGTGCTTGCCCTGCTGCAATGGGTGGATGGACGCGAGACGGAGGCCAAAAATTCCGCCAACATGGCGGTTGCGATGGAGCCGAACGATGCTGAGGCCGCCGCCAACCTCGCTCTCATTCTGGTCCATACCGGAAGCAGCGGGCAGGCGATCACGGAGATGGAAAAGGCTTTGCGACTCGACCCTTCGCCGGCGTCGAGCTTTCAACTGCTGGCGGGGATCGTCTTTTATACCGCGGGCGATGATCAGCGCGCGATCTCGCTGATAGAGCCGACGCTCGACAGCCTGCCGAAGGTCGAGCCGGCACGCGAATACCTGGCGGCCGCCTATGCCGACCAGGGCAATGAGACCAAGGCTGCAGCGGAGACGGCAAAGCTGCTGGAGCTCTTCCCAGAAAGCAATCTCACCTATTACGGCTATCTCTATGATTACTGGCGGGACGGCGATCTGCAGCGCCATCTGGCCGCATTGCGAAAGGCCGGCATTCCCGAATGGCCCTTCGGCTTTACAGGCAGTCAAGCCGACAGGCTGGGCGAGGCAGACCTGCGCAATCTTGTCGATGGCAAGAGCTGGACCGGCAAGCACAAAAACGGCACGGATTTCACCCAATATTTCGACAAGGCTGGAAACACTGCCTATCGCAGCGCGAATACCAACATCACCGGTATCGTCGAGGTGCGAGGCGACAGTCTCTGCGAAAAATTCGACGGCTATTTCTTAGACCGGATGGTGTGCGGATATGTTTACCGCAACACGTCAGGTGAACAGCGCGACAGGCCATACGTCCATGTCACGCCGCGCGCCTTGACCTTCTTTTCACCCACACCCTGACGGGTCGGGCGTTGCGGCTTCATTTCGTATCCGGTTGCTGCCAGACGGTATGCATCTTCTCCGAAATCAGCGTCTGCTGAACTTCGGACCAATGCTTCTTCGAGTCGGTCACCTTGGTCGGATTTTTCTCCATGCCTTCGGCTGCCCCGGGATCATAGCTCAGGTACAGTTTGCCATCGATGATCCGCCAAGCTTTCGGATCGATATTGGTGGTCACCGTCCCGAAAGACACGCCGTCAGCGCAATAGCCGCCATATTGCGGCGCATATTTGGATGGATCGCCCTTAAAGAGGTCGCGATTTTTAGCGCTGGCGAAATACCAAGTCGCGCCAAGCCAGTGGTGGGAATATGTCTCGGATCCTTCGACGGCCTGGTTTTCAGTGAAATAGGCGACCGGGTCGTAGCCCTTGATCGCGACATCGCCAAAATAGCCGGTATTGACGAGTTCCTCGGCCCCCGCAGGCTGAAGGAAGGAAAGCAACATCACCGCAGCGCCAACAGCCACGCCCATCCGCGTTCCGCATTTTTGCACATGATAAGACATAACAAGCTCCGTTCCCGGACGCGGTCCGTTACTCCAGCGAAATGCTATTGCCGTTTGGTGCATTCCTTGTAGAGCGGTTCGCCCACAAGCTCGGCTTTCTGGCAAACAGCACCGGCTTCCATGAGTAATTTGGCCGTATCCCAATGCGCCCGCCACCCGGCTTGAGTGAGAGGCGTGTACCCGTTTCTTTCCGTCGCTTCGACATCCGCGCTCTTCGTCAGCAGAAAAGCGACCACGTCGGTGCGGCCCTCTTCGGCGGCGCCGTGCAGCGGCGACATCTGATAGAAATTCTTCCTGTCGTTGACATCAGCTCCCTCGGCGACAAGCCGTTTCACCACCTCCAGATTTCCTGCATAGGCTGCTGCATGCAGCGCCGTCAGCCCACCCTTGTTGCGAATTTCGATGTCGGCGCCGCGATCCAGCAAAAGAACGACGACATCGGCATGGCCCGCCAATGACGCGATAATCAACGCCGGCTCGCCCGCCTCATCGAGCTCCGACAGATCGGAGCCCTGGTCCAGCAACTGTGTGACGCGGGCGATATCGCCGTCCTTGGCCGCCTGATGCAAAGGACCTGCCCATGCCGGCAGGACGCCAATGACAAGCGTAGCAACAGTCGCGATAAAAATATTCACGGGCACGATCTCGGTTTGATCAGGGTTCGTATGCGCCGTTTTGTTGCGTTTTAGCACGTGTGCAATTCGTAAACAAGATTGCGCTAATGGACACGCTTCCGGCCAACCCCACTTGCGCGCTACGGCTGCGACCGGCGGTTTCAGGGAATACGGTCACACTTGTTACTCCCCCTGTTCGATTTCCGATGCGAAACTATCTCAAACCAATGCGCGATGAACGGGGCTTCCAAGCCCCGCGAAATCGCCCCAATGAGGAGATTGAAAGCCATGACTGCTTCAGCCGAGAATGGAAAAAGCGGACAAGCCATGCACAAACCGCCGGTCGTGTCGCCGCAAGCCTGGGAAGCGGCCCGCGCGCAACTGCTCGTGAAGGAGAAGGCTGAGACGCGTGCCCGCGACGCGCTGGCCGCCGAGCGCCGGCGCATGCCGTGGATGGCGGTGGAGAAGGCCTATGCGTTTGAGGGCCCTCAGGGCAAGGTCAGCCTGCTCGACCTGTTCGAGGGCAGACACCAGCTCATCCTCTACCGCGCCTTCTATGAGCCCGGCGTGTTCGGCTGGCCCGAGCATGCCTGCCGCGGCTGCTCGATGGTGGCCGATCAGGTTGCCCATGTCGCCCATCTCAACGCCCGCGACACGACGTTGGTCTTCGCCTCCCGCGCCCCGCAGGCCGACATTGCACGGCTGAAGGCGCGGATGGGCTGGACGATGCCGTGGGTGACGATCACCGACAGCTTCGACAAGGACTTCGGCGTCGACGAGTGGCACGGCACCAATGTCTTCTACCGCGACGGCGAGCGCATCTTCCGCACCTATTTCATCAACAACCGCGGCGACGAGCAGATGGGCGGCACCTGGAACTACCTCGACATCACGCCGCTCGGCCGCCAGGAAGTCTGGGAGGATTCGCCCGAGGGCTATCCGCAGACCCCGACCTACAAGTGGTGGAACTGGCACGACAGCTACGTGCCGGACGCCGAGCCCGACAAGAAATGGGTCGAGGTCTCCGACGCCGGCGAGGCGGCGTTCAGGGCCGAGAGCGCAAACGAGAGACCGTAGGTTCGGTCCGGCCGTATCCTCCGTCCCGCCGGGGCAGGAGGGTACGGCGGTCCGTCTGAAAGTCTGGCGAACTGGCGGTCGTCGACAATCGGGTCAATGATTGACGGCTGGGCGACGCGGCAGTGTCCCAGAACGCGCTTGCGCCGTAGCTTCGCCTCCCTGCACCTTTTGCGCGCAGAATTTCAGCGACATATCTCCTTACTGTCACGGAACCATGCTAGATTTCGCCCGATTTCCAGGGGAGGCGGGCATGGATACGGATTTTCGTGTGACCGGCAGGAATGCGGCTGCGCCTTTTGCGCTGACCATCCATCGCGGTGACGGCATGGTGCTGCTCGGCATGGATTGGAAGAATGGCCGGCCGCCGATCGATTTCGTCGGTTTCGCCATCCAGTATCGCGAGCCGGGTGCTGACTTCTTCAAGAACGTGCGCAACCGTATCGGCTTTCCCGGCCAGCCGGTTCCAGACGACGGCATCCGCACGACAGAGGCGCCGATCCAGAAATTCCGCTGGGTGCATTTTCCCTTCAATGCCGATCTGCCCGGCAAGTTTCTCTATCGCGTCACGCCGAAGTTCATGGATGCGGCGGGCGCGCTGACATCGGGCGAGGCGCAGGAGGCGGAGCTGGCGCTGATGCGCGAGACCATTCCCGGCAAGCTCAACGTCGCCTTCACCCGCGGCTTCGTCTCGTCGCAGGCCTTCGTGCGCAATTTTGCCCCCGACGCGCCGACGATCATCACGCTGGTGCCGCCTGTTGGCGATGAGGGGCTGGACTTCGTGCCGACCCACGCCGATGCCGAGCGGGCGCTCGCCTGGATGGGCTTTGAGGCGCGGGCCGAAACGCTTGCGCTGCTCGACAAAGCGCGCGAGGCCGGCGCCGAGGTGCGCGTCATCGCCTATGATCTCAACCTGCCCGAGGTGGTCACCCGGCTGGAGGCGCTGGGGCCGAAACTCAAGATCATCATCGACGACAGCGACCGCACCAAGGGCCATGGCCGCCCGAATTCGCCGGAGACGAGGGCGGCGGAGCGGCTGATCGCCTCGGCGGGTGTTGCCAATGTCAAGCGCCAGCACATGGCCAACCTCCAGCACCAGAAGTCCATTGCGGTCCGCGGCAGCGGCATTTCGACCGTGCTTTACGGCTCGACCAACCTCAGCTGGCGCGGGCTCTATGTGCAGTCGAACAACAGCCTTGCCGTCCACAGCGAAAAGGCGATCGACGATTATTTCACCGCCTTCGAGAGTTATTTCACCGCCAAACGCGCCGAAGACTTCCGCGACTCGCCAAGTTCCGCCGGCTGGATCGATCTCGGCCTTGACGGCGTCGACGCCAAGGTCGCTTTCTCGCCGCACAGCGATGCCAATGGCCGGCTCGACGAGATCGGCGCCGATATCGATACCGCCCATTCCAGCGTGCTGTTCTCGCTCGCTTTCCTCGGCCAGATGACCAGGGGAGCGATCGGTCCGGCGCTCGGCCGCGCGCTCGAACGCCCCGAGATGCATGTCATGGGCATCGCCGATGCCGAGGTGCGCGCCGGCAATCTCGGCCTCAACGTGCTGACGCCGGACAATCGCCGCAGGGTGGTGCGGGCGGCCGCCTTGACGGGCAACGTGCCGCCGCCCTTCCTGACGGAACCCTCAGGCCTGTCAGGCGTCGACGGCAACCAGCGCGGCACGCGCATGCACCATAAATTCCTCGTGCTCGATTTCGACAAGCCGACGGCGCGGGTCTATCTCGGCTCCTACAATTTCTCGAACCCCGCCGATGACGAGAACGGCGAAAACCTCGTCCTCGTGCGCGACCGGAGGGTTACGACCAGCTACATGATCGAGGCGCTGAGGATGTACGACCACTACATCTTCCGCGTCGCCTCCGGAGCGAGCGGCGGCCCGGCCCGTCCGCTGGAACTCAAACGCCCGCCTCAGCCCGGCGGCACGCCCTGGTTCGAACGCGACTGGACCGACCCAATCCGCGCCCGGGACCGGGAGTTGTTTGCCCGGGCGGAGTAATGTCGCGGTCACGACCGCTGCGGCACAGGCCGGAGCGACCTCGCCATCGGCTGGTTCCTCCACAAGGACCGGTAGCGGGACCGATAACGCGGCGCTGCCCGTCGGTCGCCAATATATTCTTCTCAAAGTGGAAACATTCCGGGGACGGTTGCGTTGTAGCCGCTACCCGCAGTGCGCCTGACAGGCCGTCTATGAGGAGGCTTATCCATGAAGGTGATGATCGTCGAAGATGAGAATTTTATCGCTCTGGAACTCGAGCGTATTGCGCAAGAGGCCGGACACCAGACCATCGGGCCGGTTTCGACGGTGGAGCAGGCACTCGCCCACGCTCAAAGAAGCGATGTCGCACTCGTCGATCTCAGTCTCTCCGATGGGCTGAGCGGCGCACAATTGGCGCGTCGGCTGATCGACCGCCATGGAGTTGACGTC
This sequence comes from Rhizobium sp. 10PS4, assembly GCF_032464805.1. NCBI lineage: Bacteria > Pseudomonadati > Pseudomonadota > Alphaproteobacteria > Hyphomicrobiales > Rhizobiaceae > Rhizobium > Rhizobium sp. 10PS4. The sequence goes on from NZ_JAWDIW010000002.1 coordinate 562,064, forward strand.
ATCTTCGTGACCGGCAGTCCCGAGAATGTCGGTCACGGTATCGAAGGCGCGCTCGATGTGATCTCCAAGCCCTTCACCGACGAGAGGATCGCCGGCGCGCTCTCGCGGGCGGAGGCCCGACGCAAAGACTTCGACAGCAGCAAGGTTGCGTTCTGAACAGCATCAAGGCTGCGTGTTATAAGAAGGAAATCGACGTCGCTCAGGCCGCTGCGCCTGCCCGAGGAGAAGTCCGGATGAAACACGCGCTCCTTGCCGTTCTTTTCGCTCTCTCGGCCTGCGCCAGCGCAGGGGATCCGCAGCCTCTTCCCGGCAGCCTCACCTATGGTGGAAAGGTTCTCCGTTCGCCCTATCGTCCGGGAACGGTGGTCAAGAATACCTTTCTTGGCGATTTCGGTTACCGTGTGTTCGAGACCTATGTCGTCCAGCCGGACGGGACGCTGAAGCTTACCTCACAGAGCACGGGGCCGGACTTCCTCTGGCAGTGAGGACTTCGGTTCCTCAGCGCCAAAGCGAAGGGGTGAGCAGCCGTCCGGCGAGAGGCGGACGGCGCGTGCGTTTTCGCCTTCGTCCTTCGCAATTGAATGTTGCGCTGCAGTAAAGATCGGCTATACCGCAGGCATTCACCACGGACCCGGTGAGATCCCGGGTGGCTCTTCTGGCCGCCGATCCGCCAGACAACGCAAAACCTGCATGCCATCACGCGACCACTCGACAGAGCGGGTCCGGCCATGCTTTGCGAGACTTCAAGATGCTGCTTTCCTCCATCCGTCGCGATTGGTCCGCCAATCCCATGCGCGAAATGCTTGCCGGAGCGGTGGCGACCTTCGCCCTGATTCCCGAGGTGATCGCCTTTTCCTTCGTGGCGGGGGTCGATCCCGAGGTTGGTCTGTTCGCCTCTTTCGTCCTCGGCATCGTCATTGCGTTTACCGGCGGACGCCCGGCGATGATTTCGGCCGCCGCCGGATCGGTGGCGCTGGTCGCCGCGCCGCTGGTGCATGCTCACGGCTTGCCCTATCTCTTTGCGGCCGGGCTGCTGGCGGGGCTGATGCAGATCGTGTTCGGCCTGCTGCGGCTCGGCGTGCTGATGCGCTTCGTGTCGAAATCCGTCCGCACCGGCTTCGTCAATGCACTCGCCATTCTGATCTTTGCCGCGCAGATGCCGCATATTATCGGCGCCGGCTGGATGGAATATGCCGTGCTGATCGCCGGGCTCGCGATCATCTATCTCACGCCGCGGATCACCACCGCGATCCCGTCGCCGCTGATCAGCATCCTGATCCTGACCGTCGCCTCGATTGGGCTCGGGCTTCCGGTTCTCACCGTCGCCGATCTCGGCAAGCTGCCGGATTCGCTACCGGTGTTCGGCTGGCCGGCCGTGCCGCTGACGCTGGAAACGCTTCGGATCATTGCAGCACCTGCACTTGCCATTGCGATGGTCGGGCTGCTTGAATCGATGATGACGGCGAGCGTCGTCGACGATCTCACTGATACGCCGAGCTCGAAGAACCGCGAATGCACCGGTCTCGGCCTTGCCAACGCGGCCGCTAGCCTGTTCGGCGGCATCGCCGGCTGCGGCATGATCGGCCAGACGGTGAGCAATGTGAAGTATGGCGGGCGCGGCCGGCTCTCGACGCTGTTTGCCGGTGCCTTCCTGCTGATCCTGATGGTGCTGCTGAAGCCGTGGGTCTCCGAGGTTCCGGTCGCCGCGCTGGTGGCGATCATGGTCATGGTGTCGATCGATACGTTCGACTGGTCGTCGCTTCGAGCTGTCATCATCCATCCCAGGATGTCGAGTGCCGTCATGGTGGCGACCGTCCTCGTCACCGTCTTCACCGCCAATCTGGCGCTCGGGGTGACGGTCGGTGTGCTGCTCAGCGGCGTGTTCTTCACCTTCAAGGTTGCCCGGCTGCTGCGCGTCGACGTGGCGCCCGACCAAGCTGTCGGGCGGCTGACCTATCGCGTGACCGGCCAGGTGTTCTTTGCCTCCGCCGACGTCTTCGTCGAAGCCTTCGACGTTCAGGACGCGATTGGCAAGTCCGTGCTGATCGACGTGTCCGAAGCGCATTTCTGGGACATCACCGCCGTTGCCGCACTCGACAAGGTCGTGCATCGGTTCGGAGCGCACGGCATTGCCGTGGAGGTCGCAGGCCTCAACCAGGCGAGCGCAACCTTGATCGGAAGCCTCGACAGCAAGGTGGTGCTGAAAGAGGTGTGAGGGGCGCGAGAGCTACCGCGAGACGATCGCGAAATCCTCGCTGCCGCCGGTTCCCGTGGCGTTCAGCCGTCTGATTGCCAGTTAACCAAAGGCGGCACAGCTATGCCGAATGGGCGAAGGGCTTCAACTGGAGTGTGCTCGACAAGACCGGATGAGTCGCAGCGAGGTCACCGAGTGGTGACATTCTATGGAGGTGGGCCGGTCGAGTCCGCTTCCCGATGTCGTCGAGCGAGGCATCGTGCTCAGGCACGCGCCGTCGGCGCCACTGCCTGTAGCGCCGCCTCGACATTGGCGGGCAGCCGGAAGCGGCGGCGATATTCGCCGGGCGTCAGGCCTGCCAGCTTGCGGAATAGGCGGCGGAACGAGGCGAGGTCGGAATAGCCGACTTCGAGCGCGATCTCCTCGATCGGCCCATCCTCCATCTCAAGCATCTGCTTGGCTTCCTCGACGCGGAGCCACTGGACATATTCGAGCGGCGAATAACCCGTCGCCTTCCTGAAGCGGCGGTCGAAGGACCGCTTCGGCAGCCCGGAAAGCCTGAGCAGCTCGGCGACGATATCCGCCGACTGGTAGTGCAGGGGGGCATATTCCTGGCATTTCTTCACCACGGCGTCGCCGTGATCGGCATTGGCGATCATCGAGGCGTAGGGCAGCTGGCCATCGCGATGCCATTGATAGAGGAAGATCTTCGATATGCGGATTGCTTCCGCCGTTCCGGCATGCCGGGCGATGAGAAAGAGCGTCAGGTCCTGCCAGGAGGATGCGCCGCCGGCGCAGACGATGGAATGACCAGCGCCGGCCTGGACCAGTATGCGCTCTTCCTTAAGCTCCACATTCGGAAACTGGCTGCGAAACAGCGGCGCATACATCCAGTGCGTCGTTGCCGACTGCCCTTCCAGCAGCCCCGCCTCGGCCAGCACGATCGAGCCGCCGCAGGCGGCCAGCAGGCGCGCGCCGCGCTGGTGCATCTCGACAATCCAGTTCAGCAGCCGCCGGTCGAGTGCCCTGATAGTTTCTGGCGTGTCGACAAGCACGTTCGGAACGAGGACGTAGTCAGTCTCCTCGATGTCATCGATCGTTTCCTGCGGCATGATCGTCACGCCTGTTATCAGCCTCAGCGGGCCGGGCTCGGCGGCGACCAGGCGCGGCGCGAACATCACCTCGCTCGTCGGCTCGTTCGAGCTGCTCTTCCAGTTGGCGCCTGCGATCCACAGCGTGTCGAAGATGCCGTACATGATCGAGGGGTCGCACTCCGGAAATGCGACGATGCTAACCCGCAAGGGGCGCTTCACATTGGCGGAATGTGGCTCTATCGGCTTCATAGCGGCCATCCTGCCTCTGCTGCCAACCATTAGCAACACGTAAAAGGCGCTTCGAAACGGGTGGCATGTCGCTGCCTGATGGAGAGGGTATCGCATCAATGGAACTGAATATCGAGAAACTGCAGACGCTGCTCGGCGTCATGGTCAATGAGCTCGGGGCGGCGCAGAACTCCGCCCTTGTCATCATCGGCGAGGAGTTGGGTCTTTATCGCAAGATGGCGGAGAGGGGAGCGATCTCATCGATCGAACTTGCCGAAGCGACCGACACAAAAGAGCGCTACGTGAGGGAATGGCTCGCCGCCCAGGCAGCGTCGGGATTTGTCGACTATGACGCAGCGACCGGCAGGTTTACGCTTTCGCCTGAACAGGCGGCGGTCTTTGCCGTCGAGGACAGCCCGGTCAACATGATCGGCGGCTTTGTCGCCCTCGACGCCATCTATGCCGATCGCGCCAAGCTCACCCATGCCTTCCGCCATGGCGGCGGCGTGTCGTGGACGGATAGGTGCAACTGCATGTTCTGCGGCACCGATCGCTTCTTCCGGCCGGGCTACAAGGCCAATCTCGTCGAGAGCTGGCTTCCGTCGCTGGAAGGTGTCGTCGAGAAGCTGGAGCGCGGCGCGCAGGTCGCCGATATAGGCTGTGGCTTCGGCTCGTCGACCCTGCTGATGGCCAGGGCGTTTCAGAAGTCGCAGTTTACAGGCCTCGACTTTCACGCCCATTCGATCGAGCATGCGAGCCGCCACGCAAAGGGCATGAGCAATGTCCGGTTCGAAACCGCCCGGGCGCAGGATTTCGAAGGGGCGGGCTTCGACCTCGTCACCATCTTCGACGCGTTGCACGACATGGGAGACCCGGTCGGCGCCGTCAGACATATCGCCAGGGCCTTGAAGCCGGAAGGCACGCTGATGCTGGTCGAGCCGATGGCGGGCGACAGCCTGGCCGAAAACCTCAACCCCGTCGGCCGCGTCTTCTATGCCGCCTCGGCCAACACCTGCGTCCCGGCCTCGCTCGGCCAGGAAGTGGGTGCCGCCCTCGGCGCGCAGGCCGGCCAGGCAAAGCTGACTGAGGTGCTCAAGGCGGGTGGCTTTTCGAAGGTGCGGCGTGCAACGGAGACCCCGTTCAACATGGTGCTGGAGGCTCGGCTCTGACGTCAGCGGGGGGCAATTCGAGACGCGGGTGGCCGATGGCCACCCGCCGCCGACTGCACGCTCTCGTCTGTGCGGTCGGACGGATGACGATGTAGACTAAGCCTGGCACGGCTGTTCCGCTTGCGACCGTCGCCGTGACACCTTATTGTTTGGCGGCAGGCCAGCGTTCTTGAGGGGAGGCTTCGATGCCGTCGAGTTTCAATGTCGAAAGTGCGGATGGTTACGAACGGCTGATGGGGCGGTGGAGCAGGAAGCTCGCGCCGATGCTGATCGATTTCGTCGGTCTTGCAGACGGCGATCGCGTGCTCGATGTCGGCTGCGGCACCGGTAGTCTGGCGTTCACGCTGGCGGAAACGCCGGGCCTGCAGGAGATCGCAGCCGTCGACTATTCGCCGGTCTTCGTCGAGGCGGCAACGCGGCGCAACACCGATCCGCGCGTATCGATCCGGCAGGCCGATGCCTGCGCGCTTCCCTTCGAGGATAACCGCTTCGACAGGGCGATGTCGCTGCTCGTGCTGCATTTCGTGCCGGAAGCGGGAAAGGCGGTATCCGAGATGCGCCGTGTGGTGCGCCCGGGCGGCACAGTCGCAGCAGCCGTCTGGGATCATTATGGCGGCATGTCCGGCATGCGGATGATGTGGGATACGGTGGTGATGCTTGATGAGGGCGCGCTGCCCCTGCGCCGCAAATATTGTTTCCAGCCGATGATGCGGCCGGGGGAAATGAAGGAGAGCTTCATCGCGCAGGGCCTTGCCGATGTCGAGGAAACCTCGCTGCTGATCCGGATGGAATACCTCTCCTTCGCGGACTACTGGGAGCCGATCGCCGCCGGCGAGGGACCGCTCGGCAAATATGTCGCGGGGCTAGATCCGGCGAAGCGAAAAGCGGTCGATGCCGCCGTCAGGGCCGCTTACGAGGCGGGCGAGCCCGATGGGCCAAGGTCGTTTGCGTCGGTGGCGTGGGCGTGCCGGGGCAGCGTGGCGGACTGATTAGCGGGAGCGCCACCTCCTCTAAAGCGAGAATCGTGCTGCTCCCTCTTCTCCCCAG